>NZ_JAZEVV010000002.1:0-676348 GCF_036668715.1 Pseudomonas sp. ESBL9
TGACTCCACAAGCACCCACACGAATTGCTTGATTCAGTTGTTAAAGAGCGGTTGGTTAAGCTTTCGCTCAACCGAGGCGCGCATTCTACAGCAGCCTCTGTTGCTGTCAAGCGGTTATTTTAAGATGCTTTCAAAGTTTCCTCTGCAACATCAACCACTTGCGCTTTCGATCTCTCGTCAGCGGGAGGCGAATTCTACAGCGTTACACGCTGCTGTCAACACCTCATTTCCTGCTTCGATGATTTGAAGCTGGCATCGTCAAAACCGTCTAACTCATTGAAACTCAAGGAGTTTTCAGTTTCGACTGCGCCGGAAGTGGGGCGAATTATAGGCCGTTGAAATCCTGAGTCAAGCCCTAATTGAGCGACTCTATCAATTACCCGAAAAAAACTTAAAACCTAACTATATAGAGAGGCACTAGCGCCCCTCTGCAAAGGCCTAAACAACGCCCGACGTGCGCAGCCCTTCCAGCGCCCCCGCAGTCACCCCCAAGACACGCTGCAAGACCTCCTGCGTATGCTCGCCCAGCAATGGCGGCGCATTACGGTATTCAACCGGGGTGGCCGACAGCCTGATCGGGCTCGCCACCTGCGGCACAAGCCCCGCCAACGGGTGAGGCAACGCTATCGCCAAGTTACGCGCCTGCACCTGAGAATCCTCAAATACCTGCGCCAAATCGTTGATAGGCCCGCAAGGTACGCCGACCGCTTCCAACTCAGACACCCATTGCGCCGTCGTCCTGAACACAGTCGTCTGACGAATCAAAGGCACGAGCACCGACCGATTCGCCACCCGCGCGGTATTAGTCGAGAACCTGGGATCGTCAGCCCACTCACTGCAACCCGCCACCTGCGCAAACTTCCTGAACTGGCTGTCATTCCCGACGGTAAGAATGAAGTCACCATCTGCCGTAGGAAAATCCTGATACGGCACGATATTCGGATGGGCATTGCCTAAGCGCTTAGGTGAAATACCTGTAGTGAGATAGTTCATGGCCTGATTCGCCAAGCAGGCAACCTGGACATCGAGCAACGCCATATCAATGTGCTGCCCACCCCCATCATGTTGGCGATGAGCCAGCGCAGCCAGAATCGCAACCGTCGAATACAACCCGGTCAGTATATCGGTCAGCGCCACCCCTACCTTCACCGGCCCCGCACCCTCTTCCCCCTCAGGCCGCCCGGTCAGACTCATCAGGCCGCCCAAGCCCTGAATCATGAAGTCATAACCGGCACGCTTGGCATACGGCCCCGTTTGACCGAACCCTGTAATCGAGCAGTAGATCAAATCAGGGTTAACGTCTTTTAGCGACGCATAGTCCAGACCATAAGCCTGCAACCCACCCACCTTAAAGTTCTCGATCAAAATGTCGGACTTCGCCGCCAGCTCGCGCACCAGTCGCTGACCTTCTGGCTTGGTGAAATCGATCGTCACAGACTGTTTATTGCGATTGGCAGACAGGTAGTACGCCGCCTCGCCAGTACTCTCTCCATAGGCATCTTTAAGGAAGGGCGGCCCCCAGGCGCGCGTGTCATCTCCATTGCCCGGACGCTCGACCTTGATGACCTCAGCCCCAAGGTCGGCCAGAATCTGGCCCGCCCAAGGACCTGCCAGTACCCGCGACAAATCCAGCACCCGCAAATGCGATAAAGCCCCCATGAGCCGCCCCCCCCCTCTATTAATAGAACGCCTGAAGACCTGTCTGCGCCCGACCCAGAATCAGGGCGTGCACGTCATGGGTGCCTTCATAGGTATTCACCACTTCAAGGTTGACCAGGTGGCGCGCCACACCAAACTCATCAGAAATGCCGTTCCCCCCCAGCATGTCACGCGCCATGCGAGCGATGTCGAGCGACTTGCCGCACGAATTACGCTTCATGATGGACGTGATCTCCACCGCCGCCGTGCCCTCGTCCTTCATTCTCCCCAGACGCAGGCAACCCTGCAGCGCCAACGTAATCTCAGTCTGCATATCCGCCAGCTTTTTCTGAATCAACTGCGTGGCAGCCAGTGGCCGGCCAAACTGCTGACGATCGAGGGTGTACTGGCGTGCGGTATGCCAACAAAACTCGGCAGCCCCCAGCGCCCCCCACGAAATACCGTACCGGGCCGAGTTCAAACAGGTGAAAGGCCCCTTCAGACCACGCACATCCGGAAAAATGTTCTCTTCAGGTACAAACACGTTATCCATAACGATTTCGCCAGTGATCGATGCGCGCAAACCTACCTTGCCGTGAATTGCAGGCGCACTCAGACCCTTCCAACCCTTTTCCAGCACAAAGCCACGGATATCCCCGGCATCATCTTTAGCCCACACCACAAATACATCAGCAATCGGGCTGTTGGTGATCCACATTTTGGCGCCCGTCAAGCTGTAGCCGCCTTCGACTTTGCGTGCACGCGTAATCATCGCACCAGGATCAGAACCGTGATTTGGCTCAGTCAGACCAAAACAGCCAATCCATTCACCCGAAGCCAGCTTGGGCAGGTATTTCTGCTTTTGGGCTTCAGTCCCGAACTCATTGATAGGCACCATCACCAGCGACGACTGCACACTCATCATTGAACGGTAGCCAGAGTCCACACGCTCCACTTCCCGCGCAATCAAGCCATAGCTCACATAATTGAGGCCGCTGCCGCCGTATTGCTCGGGGATCATCGCTCCCAGCAAACCGGTCTCGCCCATTTCACGAAAAATGGCCGGATCAGTCTTCTCATGACGGAAAGCTTCAAGCACTCGAGGCGCCAACTTGCCCTGCGCAAACTGCTCAGCACTGTCGCGCACCATGCGCTCTTCTTCAGTGAGCTGCTGATCCAGCAACAGTGGATCGATCCAGTTGAAGCTTGCCTTACCCGCCATGAGTGAACCCTCGAGATATAGATCAAATGTCGTGGGCCGATCGTAGGCCGCACCTATATAGAAGGACAAACGAGGATTCGGCACTCTCTTGTGATAATTTCTCACTCCGTGAAGATCAAAAACGCCATATCTGACGACCTTTAGTGAGGAAGCCGTACATGCGCCGCAAGATTCCCAGCACGGCCGCACTTATCAGTTTTGAGGCGGCAGCTCGGCACGAAAGCTTCACCAAAGCCGCGCAGGAGCTTTCTCTGACCCAAGGGGCGATCTGCCGACAAATAGCCAGCCTCGAAGAATTCCTTGGCATCGAACTTTTCAGACGCTCAAAGCGCGGTGTGAAGCTGACGGAAGCAGGGCTTTCCTACAGCCGACGTGTCGCAACCCAACTGGATGCCGTCGAGCGTGACACCCTCTCGATCATGGGCCAGCAAGGCGCCAACGTGATTGAACTGGCCGTCGTCCCCACCTTCGGTACGCAATGGCTGCTACCGCGACTCAAAGACTTCCAGCAGCAACACCCCGACGTCACGGTCAACCTCACCAACCGCACGCGCCCCTTTCTGTTTGCTGACACCGACTTTGACGCCGCCATCTATTTCGGCGATGCCGACTGGTCAGGCACTTCGTCCTATCGCTTGATGGGTGAAAATCCCGTTCCCGTATGCAGCCCCCGTCTGCTGCCAGCCGAGAAAACCCTCACGCCAGACGCACTCGCAGAACTTCCATTACTGCAACAAACCACGCGCCCCTATGCGTGGCGACAGTGGTTTAACGCACAAGGCCTGAACGTCCCCCGCGACATGACCGGGCCGCGCTACGAACTGTTCTCGATGCTGGCCCAGGCCGCTATGCACGACATGGGCATCGCACTGATCCCACCCTTCTTGATTCAACGCGAATTGGCCGAGCAACGACTGGTAATCGCTAACACTGCAACGCTCGCGAGCACCAAGGCTTATCACTTGATGATTCCCGAACGCAAAATCGAGTCCGCCTCGCTTCAGGCGTTTCGCGACTGGCTCATCCAGAAAGCCCAGCAATACAGCCTTGATTAGCGCATTACATCGTCCAGACGAGTTATGTAGTGACTAATAAAAACACCCTACATATATATGTAAATGTCGCTTTTAAGCAGCCTAAACTTATGTCTATCTGGACAAACCTGTAAGCCAGTAACCACGTGGCTTACAGGGTATTTCTGAAAGTTATGGCCAGATAACTAAAAGAAATGTGAAAAAAACTCTAAAACATCCTTTAATCCCTGAAAGCCACGCCGTTACTGGTCTCCAAAGGAACCTTGCGACATTCGGTCACGGCATGACTTGTAGTAATTATTCCGTCACCCTTCATAAGTTCTTGAAGGGCCAAATAATCGCCTGCATTATGCGGCGCCCCACCCTGATTCCGGTGGGATCGTGCTGATCGGCCGCCCCAGCCGCGCCATCCGAAGTGCGCTGGATTTCTTATAAAAGATCACGCAGGAGATATGACGTGCACATTGGTGTTCCTCTCGAAACCCATCAGGGTGAAACGCGGGTTGCTGCAACCCCGGAAACCATCAAGAAGCTGATCGGCCAAGGCCATAAAGTGACTGTTCAAAGCGGCGCAGGCATTAACGCCAGCGTCATCGACAGCGCTTATGAAACCGCCGGCGCAACCATTGGCAGTGCCGGCGACGCGCTGGGTGCCGAGCTGATCCTGAAAGTGGTTGCTCCCAACGACAGCGAACTGGCCCTGATAAATCGCGGCGCAGTGCTGATTGGCATGCTCAATCCGTTCAGCGATGAAACCATTGCCAAACTGGCCAGCCATGGCATTACGGCGTTCTCACTGGAAGCCGCACCACGCACTTCTCGGGCGCAAAGTCTTGATGTGCTGTCGTCCCAGGCCAACATTGCCGGCTATAAAGCCGTGCTGCTGGCCGCTCACCATTACCCGCGCTTCATGCCGATGCTGATGACCGCCGCGGGCACTGTGAAAGCTGCCCGCGTGCTGATCCTCGGCGCAGGCGTTGCAGGCCTTCAGGCCATTGCAACCGCCAAACGCCTGGGGGCCGTGATCGAAGCGTCTGATGTGCGCCCTGCCGTAAAAGAGCAGATCGAGTCGCTGGGTGCCAAATTTGTCGACGTGCCTTACGAAACCGACGAAGAACGCGAATGCGCCGTAGGGGTTGGCGGCTATGCGCGTCCTATGCCTGCAAGCTGGATGCAGCGTCAGGCACTGGCCGTTCACGAACGTGCCAAGCAGGCCGACATCGTCATTACTACCGCGCTCATTCCAGGCCGCAAGGCGCCAGTGCTGCTCAGCGCTGAAACCGTGGCACAGATGAAACCGGGCTCCGTCGTTATCGACCTCGCCGCTGCCCAAGGGGGCAACTGCCCGCTGACCGTCGCGGACCAAGTGGTGGTCGAGCACGGCATCACCATCGTGGGCCATACCAATCTGGCCGCCATGGTTGCCGCAGATGCCTCCGCACTGTACGCCCGCAACCTGCTGGACTTCCTCAAACTGGTCTTCACCCCTGAAGGACAGTTCCAGATCAACCTAGAAGACGACATCGTCGCCGCGTGCCTGATGTGCCGCGACGGTCAAGTCGTGCGCAAAAACGGCTGAGGATAAAAACAATGGAAGAGCTGATCTCCCCCGGCGTCTACAACCTGATCATCTTTGTGCTGGCTATCTATGTGGGCTATCACGTGGTCTGGAACGTCACACCTGCCCTGCACACACCACTGATGGCGGTCACCAATGCCATTTCGGCCATTGTGATCGTAGGTGCGATGCTGGCCGCTGCACTGACGGTCACCCCACTGGGCAAAACCATGGGCACCCTGGCGGTGGCCTTGGCCGCCGTTAACGTATTTGGTGGATTTTTGGTCACCCGGCGCATGCTGGAAATGTTCAAGAAGAAAGCACCTAAAGCCAAAGAAGAGGTGCGCAAGCCATGAGCATGAACCTGGTCACCGTTCTGTATCTGATCGCGTCAATATGTTTCATCCAGGCCCTCAAAGGCCTGTCGCACCCCACAACCTCACGTCGTGGCAACTTCTTCGGCATGCTCGGCATGGCGCTGGCAGTCATCACAACCGTAGGACTGGTCTTCAAGCTAGGCGCTGAAATAGCTACAACCGGTATCGGCTATGTGATCGTGGGCCTACTGGTCGGCGGCACGGCGGGGTCGATCATGGCCAAGCGCGTTGAAATGACCAAAATGCCAGAGCTGGTCGCCTTCATGCACAGCATGATCGGTCTAGCGGCGGTATTTATCGCCATCGCCGCCGTGGTCGAGCCGCAATCGCTGGGCATCGTCAAGCAACTGGGCGATGCCATTCCTGCGGGCAACCGCCTGGAACTATTCCTGGGCGCTGCGATTGGTGCCATCACGTTCTCCGGCTCTGTGATCGCCTTCGGCAAACTGTCAGGCAAATACAAATTTCGCCTGTTCCAGGGCGCTCCCGTGCAATTCAGTGGTCAGCACACGCTGAATCTGGTGCTCGGACTGGCTACCCTCGGGCTGGGCATCACCTTCATGCTGACCGGCAACCTCAACGCCTTCGCACTCATGCTGGCACTGGCGTTCGTGCTGGGCGTCCTCATCATCATCCCGATTGGCGGGGCAGACATGCCGGTTGTGGTATCGATGCTCAACAGCTATTCGGGCTGGGCGGCAGCCGGGATCGGCTTCTCGCTGAACAATTCGATGCTGATCATTGCCGGTTCGCTGGTGGGCTCGTCGGGCGCGATCCTGTCTTACATTATGTGCAAGGCGATGAACCGTTCGTTCTTTAACGTGATCCTGGGCGGCTTTGGCGGTGCAACGGATGCGGGCGGCCCGGCGGGTACGCAAGAAGCCCGTCCGGTCAAATCAGGCTCGGCTGACGATGCCACCTTCCTGCTGACCAACGCCGACACGGTCATCATCGTGCCGGGATATGGCCTGGCGGTTGCACGTGCTCAGCACGCCCTGAAAGAACTCACCGAAAAGCTGACCCACCGCGGCGTCACGGTGAAATACGCGATCCACCCGGTGGCAGGTCGTATGCCCGGCCACATGAACGTCCTGCTTGCCGAGGCAGAAGTGCCTTACGACCAAGTGTTCGAGATGGAAGACATCAACTCCGAATTCGGACAGGCTGATGTCGTGCTGGTGTTGGGTGCCAACGACGTGGTCAACCCGGCCGCGAAAAACGATCCGAAATCGCCGATTGCGGGCATGCCGATTCTTGAGGCTTATAAAGCCAAGACCGTCATCGTCAACAAACGCTCGATGGCCAGTGGCTACGCCGGACTGGATAACGAACTGTTTTATCTGGACAAAACCATGATGGTCTTCGGTGACGCCAAGAAAGTTATTGAAGATATGGTCAAGGCGGTCGAGTAACATCCCCCGCCACTGCCACACCGAGAACCCCGGCGCTGAATTGACCGGGGTTTTTTATTTCTGCAAAGATCCCGACCAAAGGGTCTAAATCGCCGTCAGGCATTCGACCATGGTAGCGGGACGCCAGCCTTTGAAAATGAATAGACTGCGCATCTTGCTTCCGTTGCCCGAGATAACAATCCATGTACCGTGAACGTATTCGCCTAAATTCCCTACACGATAAGGTCATGAGCGCCGAAGAAGCCGCCGCCCTTATCCAAGACGGCATGACCGTTGGCATGAGCGGTTTTACCCGTGCCGGCGAAGCCAAGGCCGTTCCGCACGCGCTGGCCGAACGCGCCAAACTGGCGCCGCTGAAAATCACCCTGATGACAGGCGCCAGCCTGGGCAACGACCTGGACAAGCAATTGACCGAAGCCGGCGTGCTGGCGCGTCGCATGCCGTTCCAGGTAGACAGCACACTGCGCAAGGCGATCAACGCCGGCGAAGTCATGTTCATCGATCAGCACTTGTCTGAAACCGTAGAGCAACTGCGTAACCAGCAGCTCAAGCTGCCGGACATCGCTGTGATTGAGGCCGTCGCGATTACCGAGCAAGGCCATATCGTGCCGACCACCTCCGTCGGCAACTCGGCCAGCTTCGCGATTTTCGCCAAACAGGTGATCGTTGAGATCAACCTGGCGCACAACCCGAACCTGGAAGGCCTGCACGACATCTACATCCCGACCTACCGCCCAACGCGCACGCCTATCCCGCTGGTAAAAGTCGACGACCGCATCGGCAGCACTGCAATTCCGATTCCGCCGGAAAAAATCGTTGCGATCGTCATCACCAACAAGCCTGATTCGCCGTCCACCGTTTCGGTACCGGACAGCGAAACCGACGGCATTGCGTTCCACCTGATCAACTTCTTCAAACAAGAAGTGGCAGCCGGGCGTATGACCAACAAGCTGGGTCCGCTGCAGGCCGGTATCGGCAACATCGCCAACGCCGTGATGTGCGGCCTGATCGACTCACCGTTCGAAGACCTGACCATGTACTCCGAAGTACTGCAGGATTCGACCTTTGACCTGATCGACGCCGGCAAGATGAGCTTCGCATCGGGCAGTTCGATCACCTTGTCGGAACGTCGCAACTCGGACGTGTTCGGCAACCTGGAGCGTTACAAGGACAAGCTGGTCCTGCGCCCGCAAGAAATCTCCAACCACCCTGAAGTCGTGCGTCGTCTGGGCATCATCGGCATCAACACCGCCCTGGAATTCGACATCTACGGCAACGTGAACTCCACCCACGTCTGCGGCACTCGCATGATGAACGGCATCGGCGGTTCGGGCGACTTCGCCCGTAACGCTCACCTGGCGATCTTTGTCACCAAGTCCATTGCCAAGGCCGGTGCGATCTCCAGTGTGGTGCCAATGGTCAGCCACGTTGACCACACCGAACACGATGTGGACATCCTGGTAACCGAACAGGGTCTGGCCGACCTGCGCGGTCTGGCGCCACGCGAGCGCGCCCGAGTGATCATCGACAACTGTGTGCACCCGGACTTCCGTGAAGCCCTCAATGACTACTTCAGCAAAGCCTGTGCAATCGGTGGCCACACCCCGCACATTCTGCGCGAAGCGTTGAGCTGGCATATCAACCTGGAAGAAACCGGCAAAATGCTCCCGTAACACGCGAGCTAGACAGCCGCCGATGAAAACACTGTTTTCTCGGCGGCTTTTTTATCGCTGCAATTTCAAAAACTGTACTGCTGTACTGGTCATTTCCTACCCTTACAGCCGCCTTTTCACACATAAATGGCTAAAAATGCACCAACTTAGTGCCTACCGGTACAGTTGTAGTCATTTGCGCCCGTACAGCCCCCATAAACAGTTAACTGGCTCTGCACAATACAGATGAACTGTATCTAGAGAGTCTGGACGCACAAGAGGATCATGGGCACCAGTTAAACCACTAGCCAATGCCGCCACAAGCGGAAGGATGCCATCATGGAACGTACCCTCAGTTCCGATTTGTTCACTGAAAGCAACACTGTTAACAACCAGGCTTCGATGCCTTTGCGCGTACTTGCCAACCTCATGTTGTGGCAGCGCCGTATTTCCAGCCGCCATCAACTGGCTCGCCTGGACTCGCGTCTTCTGGCTGATGCCGGGATTAGCGAAGCACAGCGCTACGAAGAGCTGAGCAAGCCGTTCTGGCGCTAACAAGCGCTCGCTGGCCTTGATTCACGATTTACCGCCAGCACCCAGAATTTGTAAAACAGAACCCGTCGCGGGAAACCGCTGACGGGTTTTGTCGTTCTGGAAGAGCATTTTGTATTCGCAGACCGTCACAGGTACAGTTTTAAAAATGTTTAAAACATACAGGTACAGTTGACGCATTCCTTGGCTCAACGCCTCAAAACGGCGTGTCACCGCAAAACGTTCTTTGCCGTACGCGACGCCGGGCCTACTATTCGGCTTATAAACGTCTAACTTATAAGCTCATGCCAAGGAGTATCACCATGTCCACTCTTCGCCTACTTAGCGCGGCGGCGCTGCTGACTGTTGCGGCCAGCGCCCATGCTTCCAGCTTCATCGCGACCACCGATGCCATCGTAGGCACGCTCAAGGCCACGACCGACCTGACGTCCGACGCCACGAACTCCATCCGCGACAACAAAATCGTGCGCGCCGCCCGTGACGACGCCGCCAGTTTTGTCGCCAGCGAAGGCAGCATCCGTGGCGTCAAGCTCGAAAGCGCGCTGGACTTCATTCGTCAGCAGGCGCCACAACTGCAAGCGTCCGATGCACAACTGGCCCAGGCGATCCTCACCCTCTGATTTGCCGTGTCATCGCTGCCGGGCAGTGCGAGGCTATGTGCGAGGTCATTCGAGCACAGCCTCGCCCCCGGACAGCGGGCACATCCGCTTTGCCCTGCCCCGCCCATTACGCTAGCCTTGGCCCTCGCTCAATTAACGTCGAGACCCATGCGCTTTCTCTCAATTGCTCTACTTGCCTTTAGCTGGACTCAAACTGCTGCCGCCTTCGACACGAGCACACAAACCACCGTGCTCTCTGGCTACGTCACCAGCAAAGTGACCTCAACACCGTTCGAAAACAAACTGATTCGTGCCGCTCAGGATGACGCTGCCGCATTTATCGCCAGTGACGGCCAACTACGAGGCTCACAGCTGGAATCGGCCTTGCGCTACCTGCGCCACGACCAGCCAAAATTGACTGCCAGCGACCTTGAACTGGCACAGGCAATTCTCGTCCAATAAGCACCCGCGTTTTCTGGAGAATATTCATGCGTAACCCGTTGATTGTCGCCACCCTTGGCCTGCTGTTGCTGGCAGATGTGGCTCAGGCACAAACCCTGGTGCAGACCAGTAACATCATTGTTCGTGCATTCGGACGCGCCATTGATTTCACTTCCGACACCACCACGTCGATCCGTGACTCTAAAGTGGTGCGTGAAGCCCACGATGACGCCGCCACTTTCGTCGCCAGCCAAGGCGACATTCGCGGCGTTCAGTTGGAATCCGCCTTCAATACCTTGCGTGAGCGTGTGCCAGAAGCCCGCAGCGCCAGCGATCAGGAACTTGCCGAAGCCATCCTCGCACTGTGAGGCCGCTCGCGCGTTGGCTTGCCGCCTGCGGCCTGCTGCTGATCGGCAGCAACGCCCAGGCCGCGTTGCATCTGCAACTCAAGACCGAAGGCTTGAGCCCACCTGAACAGCAGGCCAGTCAGGCGCTGCTGGACGAGGCCATGCGCAAGCTGCCACCGCGCTTTATCGAGCAACTGGACCGCCAGATCCTGGTGGGCTGGACCGATGACATGCCGAGCAATGCCTACGGGCAAGCGTCGCTGATCTCCGAGCTGGACCTCAACCGCAAATTGCTGGCGAGCTTGACCGACGGCTCGGCCGCGACCGAGCAAACCAACCGCCCCCACGGCACCGTGCGCCGGGAAATGCTCGCCACCGTCCTGCACGAACTGACCCACATTTATGACCGCGCCCGTGTGTGGCCGCACGCCCAACGCGCCCTCATCCAGCGCTGTACACGTCAGCACAACAGCGCCGGGCTGATTGGCCTGCCGGACGAATGCCGGGGCCAGACCGAACGCCGTTTCACCCTCAGCGATGACCCGCGCCTGCTCGACCTCGCCGGCTGGCAACAATATGTCGGTCGACGCGGTGAACGCGAACAAGACAACCACCAGATCGTGCGCAGCCCCGATCTGTACGAAGTCACCAACCCCAGAGAGTTTGTCGCGGTCAACATGGAGTACTTCCTCCTCGACCCGGCTTACGCTTGTCGGCGCCCGGCCCTGTATCGCTACTACCGGGATCACTTCGGCTGGGCCCCGGCTGCCCGGGATGAATGCCCCACAGGCTTTGCCTTTCTGAACGCCGGTAACGATTTCGCCAAACAGCCCCTCGGCACCGTCGACCCCGAGCGTGTGTACGCCGTCGATTACCTGCTTGCCGAGGCCAATCAGGAATGGGCGAGCCGCTGGGGGCACAGCATGTTGCGTTTGGTGATTTGCGCGCCCGGACGTCCGCGCGGGCCCGATTGCCGACTCGACCTGCAAGAACACTTGGTGTTGTCTTACCGGGCATTCGTCAACGACGTACAGCTATCAAGCTGGGACGGGCTGACCGGCGCTTACCCCTCGCGGCTTTTCGTCTTGCCGCTGGCTCAAGTGATCGATGAATACACCAAAACCGAACTGCGCAGCCTGGCCTCCGTGCCCCTCACCCTGAGCCGTCCGGAAATCGAAGAAGTGGTCGAGCACGCGGCAGAAATGCACTGGAGTTATGACGGCAACTATTACTTCATCTCCAATAACTGCGCGGTCGAAACCCTGAAATTACTGCGCAGCGGCAGTGACAACACGCAGCTCAAAGGCCTGGACAGCATCATGCCCAATGGCCTGCTGGAAGTGCTCAAGGCACGCGGGTTGGCCGACACCCGTGTGCTGGACGACAAAAAAGAAGCGCTGAGGCTGGGCTATCGCTTTGACTCATACCGTGATCGCTATCAGGCGATGTTCGATGTACTCAAGACCCGCCTGCCGATCCAGCAGGCCAGCGTCGAAGACTGGCTCGCCCTCAGCCCGGATGCACGGCGCCCCTGGATCGAACAGGCCGACCTGCGCGCCAGCGCAGCGTTGTTGCTGCTTGAACAGGCCGCCTTTCGCCGCCAATTGCTGCTGGCCCAGGACGAGGTCAAACAGAAGTACTTGAAAGTGCGCGGGATCGAGGGGGCCGGCATGGACAAGGCCAACAAGACATTGCAAGAAATTCTCGCCAGCAGCGGCTTTCTCAGTCGCCCGGCTGAATTGCTGGGCAGCAGCGGCTATGGCCTGCCGCAAGCCAAAGAATGGGAAATGCTCGAATCCGAAAGCAGTCAGCGCCAGCAGCAATTACTGCGCCTGACCGGGGACCTGGACAAGGAAGTGCGCAGCTTGCTGGAACCCGCCCGCGCCGCCGAGATTGCCGCGACCGAAGCCAACGTCAAACAGATCGGCGAGCATTTGCGGGCGATTCACAAGGCTTCCGGCGGCCTGCAATTGCCATAAGCCTGTGTTGGGGTGTTATGCACCCGGCACAAAGTGTTTCTGGGCGGTGCCATGGGCAATCAGGCGCGAGAGGTAGCCCATTTTCGCGGCATCCTGATCCACAAAGCGAAAGGTCAGTTGCAGCCAGTCGCTGTCGGGCTTGGGCTCGTACGCCACGATAGCGTGCAAATAACCGTTAAGGCGGGCCACCTCGGCGCTCTCGCCCTGCTCAAGGTCAAGCACGGCACTTTCCAGCACCTGCGGCAGCACGTCGCCACGGCGCACCACCAGCAGCGCTTCCTTGAGGCTCAAGGCCTTGATGACACACGCCTGGGTGCCGCTGGACAGACGCAGTTGCCCTTGGCCCCGACCAGCCGGCGCATGGGCTTTTGCCGCAGGTTTGGCGGCCGCCACCGGGAGGGCAACGCGCGCAGGCGCGGCAGGCGTTGGCGCTACCACTTGAGCCTTGCCGCCGGTCAACGCGCTGAGCGAATCATTACCGAATGCCGAGTTCATCCGCGTTGGCGCACTGGCCAGGAGGGTTTCAAGTTTGCCGGCCTTGTTCAGGGCGTGTTTGACCTTGGTCAGCAACTGTTCGTTAGTGAACGGCTTGCTGACGTACCCCGACACACCGGCCTGAATCGCCTGCACCACGTTCTCTTTGTCGCCACGGCTGGTGACCATGATGAACGGCAGGGTTCTCAGGTGATCTTGCTCGCGGCACCAGGTCAGCAGCTCAAGGCCGCACATTTCAGGCATTTCCCAGTCACACAGCACCAAATCGAAGGTTTCGCGGGCCAGTATGGCCTGGGCTTTGCGACCGTTAACCGCGTCTTCGATCTTGATGCCCGGGAAGTAGTTACGCAGGCACTTCTTGACCAAATCGCGAATAAACGACGCGTCATCCACCACCAACACACTGACCTTGCTCATCGACTGCTCCTCTGAAATCTTGACTAGCATGCGCCGAATGATGGCCATGTGCCAAATCTTGGGGCACCCCGAATGACTTTACGTTCGCAGAGCGCCTGAATGTGAACGCCGAAACGCAAAACGCCCGGCCAAAGCCGGGCGTTTTTAATCTCGGGCAGTCTTATTTATCGTCAGGCACCTGCGGAACATTAGCGTTATCGGCACCGGTGCCTTCAACTTCTTCGCGCATGCGCTTAAGGCCCATGTGGCGCACATCCGTTCCGCGCACCAGGTAGATCACCAGTTCCGAAATATTGCGGGCGTGATCGCCAATGCGCTCCAGTGAGCGCAGTACCCAAATGATGCTCAGCACCCGCGAAATTGAACGCGGATCTTCCATCATGTAGGTGGCCAACTCGCGCAGCGCCGTTTTGTATTCGCGGTCGATGATTTTGTCGTACTGCGCCACAGACAGCGCCAGGTCAGCGTCGAAGCGGGCGAACGCGTCCAGCGCATCGCGCACCATGTTGCGCACCTGATCGCCGATGTGGCGCACTTCGACGTAACCGCGTGGCGCTTCGCCCTCTTCACAGAGCTGGATCGCCCGGCGAGCAATTTTGGTCGCCTCGTCACCGATGCGCTCCAGGTCGATCACCGACTTGGAAATGCTGATAATCAGCCGCAAATCAGACGCCGCAGGTTGGCGACGGGCCAGAATGCGCAGGCATTCTTCGTCGATGTTGCGCTCCATCTGATTGATCTGTTCGTCGATCTCGCGCACTTGCTGCGCCAACCCGGAGTCAGCCTCAATCAACGCGGTGACCGCGTCGTTGACCTGCTTCTCAACCAGTCCGCCCATGGCCAGCAAGTGGCTGCGCACTTCTTCGAGTTCCGCGTTGAATTGCGCGGAAATGTGATGGGTGAGGCCATCCTTTGAAATCATGGTTCTGCTCCGCAAAAACTGTGAGCGGCACGCGCCAGGCGGCCAGCCAAATGTGTCATTACGCCAAGCGGCAGAGGCCGCGCCAACTAGCCGTAGCGCCCGGTGATGTAGTCTTCGGTCTGCTTTTTGGCCGGGTTGGTGAACAGCGTGTCGGTGTCGCCGTATTCAACCATCTTGCCCATGTACATGAAGGCGGTGTAATCCGACACCCGCGCCGCCTGCTGCATGTTGTGGGTCACGATCACGATGGTGAACTTGGACTTGAGCTCGTAAATCAGCTCCTCAACCTTCAGCGTCGAGATCGGGTCAAGTGCCGAGCACGGCTCATCGAGCAGCAACACTTCAGGTTCGACCGCGATGGTACGGGCAATCACCAGACGCTGCTGCTGACCACCGGACAAGCCGAGTGCCGAGTCGTGCAAACGGTCTTTAACCTCATCCCACAACGCCGCGCCTTTGAGGGCCCACTCCACGGCTTCGTCGAGGATGCGTTTTTTGTTGATGCCCTGAATGCGCAGGCCGTAAACCACGTTTTCGTAGATGGTCTTGGGGAACGGGTTAGGCTTCTGGAACACCATGCCCACGCGGCGACGCAGCTCGGCAACGTCTTCGCCCTTGCGGTAGATGTTATGACCGTAGAGGTTGATTTCACCTTCAACGCGGCAGCCGTCTACCAAATCGTTCATGCGGTTGAACGTACGCAGCAGGGTGGACTTGCCGCAACCCGACGGCCCGATGAACGCCGTCACGCGTTGTTTCGGAATGTTCAGGCTCACGTCGAACAGCGCCTGCTTTTCGCCGTAATAAAGATTCAGCCCCGGGACTTCAATGGCAACTTCTTCATTGGCCAGGTTCAAGCTTTGTTTGGTGCGACCCAAGGCGGACATGTTGATGCCGTGGGACGTGGATTCATGCTGCATGGGTTGCTCCATACGCTAAAAATTCGTTCCGGTTGTCTACAACCGGGCTTCTCGTGGGCGGGAGGGCCCATGGGCCGCTCCTGCCGTCAGTGTTCGTTATCAGCTTTCCAGCGCCTTGTACTTCTCGCGCAGGTGGTTTCGAATCCACACCGCCGACAGGTTCAGGGTCGCGATCACCAGCACCAGCAGCAGCGCCGTGGCGTATACCAGCGGCCGCGCAGCTTCAACGTTCGGGCTCTGGAAGCCCACGTCATAAATATGGAAGCCCAGGTGCATGATCTTCTGGTCCAGGTGCAGGTACGGGTAGTTGCCGTCCAGCGGCAGCGAAGGTGCCAGCTTGACCACACCCACCAGCATCAACGGTGCCACTTCGCCCGCTGCCCGCGCCACGGCGAGGATCATGCCGGTCATCATCGCCGGGCTGGCCATGGGCAATACGATCTTCCACAAGGTCTCAGACTTGGTCGCACCCAGCGCCAGCGAGCCTTCGCGCACCGTACGCGGAATCCGCGCCAGGCCTTCTTCCGTGGCCACGATCACCACAGGAACCGCCAGCAGCGCCAGCGTCAGCGAGGCCCACATCAGGCCCGGCGTACCAAACGTCGGCGCGGGCAGTGCCTCGGCAAAGAACAGACGGTCAACCGAGCCGCCCAGCACGTACACAAAGAAGCCCAGACCAAACACGCCGTACACAATCGCCGGCACACCGGCCAGGTTATTCACAGCAATACGGATCACCCGGGTCAGGGTGTTCTGCTTGGCGTATTCACGCAGGTACACCGCCGCCAGCACACCGAACGGCGTGACGATCACGGCCATGATCAGGGTCATCATCACGGTGCCGAAAATCGCCGGGAAGATCCCGCCTTCTGTGTTGGCTTCACGCGGATCTTCGCTCAGGAATTCCCAAATGTTACTGAAGTACATCGCCAGCTTCTGCCAGCTGTTCATGGCGTTCGGCTGGTAGGCCTTGACCACTTTGCCGATGTTGATTTCGAGTTCTTTGCCGTTGGCATCGCGGGCCGTCAGGCTGTCGCGATTGAACTGGGCATGCAGATCACCCAAGCGGTCTTCAATCGCTTTGTAGCGCGCATTCAGCTCGGCACGTTCGGCTTCCATGTCCGCCTGGGCTTGCGGTGTCAGTTTGCCTTCCAGCTCCAGCTTGCGACCCTGCAGGCGGATCCGCTCCAAGCCATAGTTGATGGCGCCAATGTCTTTCTTTTCCAACTGGCTGAGTTGCTTGGCCAGATCGTTGACGCGCTTGACTCGCGCTTGCAGCTCAGGCCACGCCGCTTCACCTTCGGCAATCACCTTGCCGTTTTCTTTCACATTGACCAGGTAGCCGTAGAAGTTGCCCCACTCACGGCGCTCGATGGCCAGTAACTCGGGCGGGGTCTTCAGGTCGGTCAGCCACTCGCCCACCACCCAGGAAAAGTCGTTGCCGTTCAGGTCACGGTTGCCGACCTTGATCAGCTCGCGGGTCATGAACTCCGGGCCTTGCTCCGGCACCGGCAAACCGGCGCTTTTCAGGCGCTCGCGGGGCACTTCTTCCTTTTGCACCACTTCGCCCAGCACCACGTGATGGGCAGAGCCCGGCACGTTGTACTGCGCCAGCACCAAATCGGCCGGCCAAAAGTGGCCCAACCCGCGCACCGCAATCACGGCCAGCAAACCAATGGTCATGATGACCGCGAGCGACACTGCGCCACCGCTGATCCAGACGCCCGGGGCGCCGCTCTTGAACCAACCTTTGAGGGAATTCTGTTTCACAGACTTCTACCTTCCTTAAAGCGACGAATATTTCTTGCGCAGACGCTGACGGATCAGCTCAGCGAGAGTGTTCATGATGAAGGTGAACAACAGCAGCACCAGCGCCGAGAGGAACAGCACACGGTAGTGACTGCCGCCCACTTCGGACTCCGGCATCTCCACCGCCACGTTCGCCGCCAAGGTACGCAAGCCTTCGAACAGGTTCATTTCCATGACCGGCGTGTTGCCCGTGGCCATCAGTACGATCATGGTCTCGCCCACCGCACGGCCCATGCCGATCATCAGGGCCGAGAAAATCCCCGGGCTGGCGGTCAGGATCACCACGCGGGTCATGGTTTGCCACGGCGTGGCACCCAGCGCCAGCGACCCCAGCGTCAGGCCGCGCGGCACGCTGAACACGGCATCTTCAGCAATCGAGTAAATGTTCGGGATCACGGCAAAACCCATCGCCAGGCCGACCACCAGAGCGTTGCGCTGGTCATAGGTGATGCCCAGGTCGTGGGAGATCCACAAGCGCATGTCACCGCCGAAGAACCAGGCTTCCATGAACGGGCTCATGTACAGCGACAACCAGCCAATGAACAGAATCACCGGGATCAGAATCAGGCTTTCCCAGCCATCCGGTACGCGCAGGCGGATCGAGTCCGGCAGACGGCTCCAGGTGAAGCCCGCCAGCAAAATCCCGATCGGCAGCAGCATTAACAGGCTGAAAATCCCCGGCAGATGCCCCTCGACATACGGCGCCAAAAACAGACCGGCGAAGAAGCCCAGAATCACGGTCGGCATCGCTTCCATCAGTTCGATCACCGGCTTGACCTTGCGGCGCAGGCTCGGGGCCATGAAGTACGCGGTGTAGATCGCGGCGGCCACCGCCAGCGGTGCAGCCAGTAACATCGCATAGAACGCCGCTTTCAACGTACCGAAGGTCAGCGGTGCAAGGCTCATCTTCGGTTCGAAGTCGGTGTTGGCCGCGGTCGACTGCCAGACGTATTTCGGTTCGTCGTAGTTCTCGTACCAGACCTTGCTCCACAGCGCGCTCCAGGACACTTCCGGGTGCGGGTTCTTCAAGGTCAAGGGCAGCAGCTTGCCGCCCTCTTCCACGATGACGCGGTTGGCGCGAGGCGACAGCGCCATAATGCCCGGGCCTTCAGCGACCTTCTCGACCAGCAGGGTGCGATGCGCGGTGCTGTGGAACACACCGATGTCACCGGCAGCGTCCAGCGCCAGGAAACCCTTGCGGCGTTGTTCGGCGGTGATTTCAACAATCGGCGAGTCGCCCATCTTGAAGCTGCGGATGTGCTTGAAGCGCTGTTCGCCATCGGGGTCGCGGGCCATGAACCACTGGCTCAGGCTGCCGGTGGAGTCACCCAGGATCAGCGAAATGCCACCCACCAACTGCGTACTGGCAGTGATTTCAGTGGTGGCGTCTTCGGCCAGTTTGTAACGGCCATTCAAGCTTCTGTCGCGCAGGCTGAACACGTCGGCCTGAGCGCGGCCATTGATGACATACAGCCATTGCTGACGCGGGTCGATGTACAGCGCTTTGACCTTCTCGGTCATCTGCGGCAGCTCGATGCGGGTCTCGGAGTTCGTGACCTCACCCGTCATCATGTTTTCTTCACTGGCCAACGACAGCACGTGCAATTGCGCGCCGGTCGAGCCCGCCAGCACCAGCGTCGAATCGTTCACGCTGAGGTTCACGTGATCCAGCGCACGCCCTTGAGGGTCAAGCGCGACAGGCGCCTCGCCGTACGGGTATTCGATGGCCGGGCTGATGGTCTTTTTGCCATCCGGGTAGCTGACTTTATACGTGTGGCGAAACACCAGCGCCTGGCCGTTGGACAAGCCCAGGACCACCACCGGGTTACCCGGCTGATCCTCGCCCAGCGACGTCACATGGGTGTCGGCGGGCAGCGGCAGGTTCACGCGGGAGAGTTCTTCGCCGCTCTTGGCATTGAAGAACAGCACCATGCCCTGATCGGACACGCGCATACCGACCTGATTTTGCTCTTCGACCGACAGCATCAACGGCTTGCCTGCGTCCTGCATCCACACAGGCGTAATCGCCTGCTTGGCATTCAGGTCGGCGCCCTGGAACAGCGGCAGCACCACATAACCGAGGAAGAAGAAAATCAGTGTGATCGCGCCGAGCACGGCAAGACCGCCGATAAACACATACCAGCGGGTCAGGTGATCTTTGAGCGCACGCATGCGGCGCTTGCGTTGCAGTTCAGGCGTATTGAAATCAATGCGCTTGGGAGCGGATGTCGTAGTCATTGGGGAATTGGCCAGATCATTCATGCGCACACCCTAGCGGTCCTGTATGACAAAAAGATGACAAAGCAGTGACGCAAAAAAGCCGCTGCCCAGTGGTGCTGGCAGCGGAATGGAAAATTGAGTAGTTACCGGGCTCACAACCTGTGGTCACTGGCGCAGACTGAGCGTCGTGCTCGCAGCCTGCGCCAGCCGCTACAGGGTTATGCGCCTTCTTTCAAACCCAGGTCAGCCAAGGCTTTGGCAGCGACTTTGGCTGGCAGCGGGATGTAGCCATCCTTGACCACGACTTCTTGACCTTGCTTGGACAGCACCAGCTTGATGAACTCGGCTTCCAGCGGGTTCAGTGGCTTGTTCGGTGCTTTGTTCACGTACACGTAGAGGAAACGCGACAACGGGTATTTGCCGTTCAAGGCGTTTTCTTCGGTGTCTTCAACGAACTCCGTGCTGCCTTTTTTGGCTAGCGGTACGGTTTTCACGCTGGCGGTTTTGTAACCGATGCCCGAATAACCGATGCCGTTGAGCGAGCTGCTGATCGACTGCACCACCGAAGCCGAGCCCGGCTGTTCGTTCACGTTTGGCTTGAAGTCACCTTTGCACAGGGCTTCTTCCTTGAAGTAACCGTAGGTGCCGGACACCGAGTTACGACCAAACAGTTGCACCGGCTTGTTGGCCAGATCGCCGGTCACCCCCAGGTCACCCCAGGTTTTGATGTCCGATTTGCCGCCACACAGACGCGTGGAGGAGAAGACAGCGTCAACTTGCTCCATGGTCATGTGCTTGATCGGGTTGTCTTTGTGCACGAACACCGCCAGGGCATCGACAGCCACCGGGATAGCGGTCGGCTTGTAGCCGTACTTCTGCTCGAAGGCCGCCAGTTCGTTGTCTTTCATCTTGCGGCTCATCGGGCCCAGGTTAGCGGTGCCTTCAGTGATCGCCGGTGGCGCGGTCGAAGAACCGGCAGCCTGAATCTGGATATTGACGTTCGGGTATTCTTTTTTGTAAGCCTCAGCCCACAAGGTCATCAGGTTCGCCAGGGTATCGGAACCAACGCTGGAGAGGTTACCCGACACACCGGTGGTCTTAACGTACGGCTGGATTGCCGGATCAACACCCGCGGCAACCGCATTCGCAGTTGCAACGCCTGCGGCGACAAAAGTCAGGGCCGCCATCACACGCTTCAGTCTCATGCCTTACTCCTAGCAAACGGGGTTAGATGAATCGGGGGCCAGTATCTGCAGGCCATGTGACTACTCTATGAACCGATTGTGACAATTAGATGAAAGGCCAGCATTCGCAATGAATGGCTGGCCTTTTAAAGAGAAGTGTTGTGATGCGCAAACGCTATAGCCTGCGGGTCAGCGCCCTTTCTTCCAAAGATAAGCACCCACCAACAACCCCATCGTACAAATGATTGCAACGTAATACGCCGGGCCCATCGGGCTTTCTTTGAGCAATAAGGTCACGGCCATCGGGGTCAGACCGCCGAAAATGGCATAGGCCAAGTTGTAGGAAAACGACAAACCGCTGAAACGCACAACTGGCGGGAACGCCTTGACCATGACATACGGCACAGCGCCAATGGTTCCTACGAACAAACCACTCAACGCGTACAACGGAAACAGCCAATCCGGGTGTTGCAACAGGCTGTGGTAGAAGGTCCACGAGGTGATCAACAGCGCAGCACACCCGAAGACAAACACCTTGCCCGCCCCAAACCGATCCGCCAGCGCACCCGACGCAATACACCCCAGGCTCAAAAAGACAATCGCCAGGCTATTGGCTTTCAGCGAAACCGTGGCCGAGAAGCCATAAATGGTTTGCAGCACGGTCGGGGTCATCAAGATCACCACGATGATCCCGGCCGACAGCAACCACGTCAGCAGCATCGACACGGCGATGGCGCCACGGTGATCGCGCAGTACGGTTTTGAGCGGCACTTCTTCTGCCAATGCCTTGCGCAGTTGCAACTCGGCAAACACAGGGGTTTCGTGCAACCAGCGACGCAGGTAGACCGAAAACAAACCAAACACACCGCCCAGCAGGAAGGGAATACGCCACGCGTAGTCCGACACCTCCACCGGGGTGTAAATCGTGTTGATAGCCGTGGCCACCAGCGAGCCCAGCAAAATACCCGCCGTCAGGCCGCAGGTCAGCGTGCCGCAGGCATAGCCCACATGCCGTGGCGGCACGTGCTCGGCCACAAAGACCCAGGCCCCCGGCACTTCACCCCCAATGGCTGCGCCCTGAATCACTCGCATCAACAGCAACAGGATCGGCGCCCACATGCCAATCTGCGCATAGGTGGGCAACAACCCCATGATCAGTGTCGGCACAGCCATCATGAAAATGCTCAAGGTGAACATCTTCTTGCGCCCCAGCAGGTCGCCAAAGTGCGCCATGACAATGCCACCCAACGGCCGCGCCAGATAACCGGCCGCGAAAATACCGAAGGTCTGCATCAACCGTAGCCACTCGGGCATGTCGGCCGGGAAAAACAGCTTGCCGACCACCGTGGCAAAGAACACAAAAATAATGAAATCGTAAAACTCCAGCGCACCGCCCAAGGCGGACAGCGACAAGGTTTTGTAGTCATTACGGGTCAGGGGACGCGAGGGAGGCGCAGCACTGGAAGGCTCGGTGATCATCGGATTTGGGCATCTCTTATTAGGCTAGGCAAAAGCAGCAACACCGCCGGCATCGGCCGGGCGGTCCCGAACGATAACAAATTGTCTGCAAAAGCACAGAGGTAGACGTGTCGGCCTTTTAAAAAGCAGAATCAGACGGTCGTCGACGGCGTTGCCGACCGATATACTCGCGGACCGTAAGCAACGACCTACGGATGGTGAGTGGCTGTACGAAACGCCCTAATGCGTCCCTTCAGCCGATACATCGACGATGTTTCCCCTTGGTGCGGCTTGGGAAGAACGTGACGAACGCAGTATGTTCGGGCTGAATCGTTTTTCTAAAGACGCTTTTTCACCCGCAATACACATGATGAATCACGGGTCAGAGGCCCTTCGGCATGCTAGAGCTCGAACAAGAAGATCCAATCCCGCAAGGCGACCTGGCCTTGCAAATTACTGCCCTGCCCCGCGAAACCAATGGTTTTGGCGATATTTTCGGCGGTTGGCTGGTGTCCCAGATGGACCTCGCCGGCACGGCCATGGCCAGCAAAGTGGCGGGCGGACGTGTCGCCACCGTCGCCATCGACCGCATGGCGTTTCTGGTCCCGGTCGCCGTCGGCGCGCAATTGTCCTTCTACACCCAGGCCCTGGAAATCGGCCGCAGTTCGATTCAGATGATGGTCGAAGTGTGGAGCGACGACCCGCTCTCCAGCGAATGGCGCAAAGTGACCGAAGCGGTATTTGTGTTCGTCGCCATCGATGGCAGCGGCCGCACGCGCTCAGTGCCGCCACGCCGTTAAACCTGACGGTGTTTTGCCTGTCTACTGCTGCCCTTGTCCTGTCATAGAGAGCCTGTCATGCACTGCCACCCGTCACTCCCGAGCACTTCACTGAAATTGGGCGAGCTGGACTGCTGGCACTTTATCCACGGGCAAGCGCAACTGCTGATCGCCAAACAGGGCGCACAGGTGCTCAGTTATCAGGTCGGCAAGGACAAGCCGGTGATCTGGCTGAACGAAAAAGCCCAGTACACCCACGGCAAAGGCATTCGCACCGGCGTACCGATTTGCTGGCCCTGGTTTGGCAACCTGGCCCTCAACCCGCCCAGCGTGCAAGCCATGCGCGTCAACACAGAACCCGCCACGGCCCATGGTCTGGTGCGCACGCGAGAGTGGGAATTGCACGATTACGATGACGCCGGCGAGGCGCTGCATATAGCGCTGCGTTTGCCTCAGGTTGAGGGCGGCCTGCCAGGCTGGCCGCACGACGTGACCCTGACCCTGCACATCCGCCTCGACACTCAACTGCACCTGAACCTCGTCAGCCATAACCGCAGCGACACCGCCGTGAGCATCAGCCAAGCGCTGCACAGCTATTTTGCGGTCAGCGATGTGCGCCAGGTGCATGTCGAAGGCGTGGAGGGGCTGACCTACATCGAAACCCTGGATGACTGGAAACGCGTCAAGCAGTCAGGGGATTTGACCTTTAGCGGCGAAACCGACCGCATCTACCTCGACACCCCTGACACACTGAGCATCGTTGACCCTGAATGGGAACGTCGCATCACCCTCAAGAGCGAGGGTTCACGCAGCGCCGTGATCTGGAACCCGTGGATCGACAAGACCGCGCGTTTCAACGACATGGCCGCCGACGGCTGGCAGCGCATGCTGTGCATCGAAACGGCCAATGTGATGGACGACGTGATCACACTGGAACCGGACGCCAGCCACACGCTGGGCGTCAGTATCAGCGCAAACGTGCTTTAACCTCTGCAATCGCTGACGGGCAGCCGCGATCAATGCGCGGCCCGTCAGCGACTGGCAACAGCCTTACAGATCCTCTTCCTTCACCACCCGCACCTGCCCGGCGTCCAGCGCATACGCCGCATCGGCCAGATCATTGCTGACCTTTTCAACCTTCAACGTCCCCGTGACCCACAGCGGCGTGTAAATGTCATCCAGCTTCAAGCCTTTTGGATAACGTACCAGCACCAGTTGATTGGGAGGCGGCGGCGGAACGTGGATACAGGCACCCGGATAAGGCACAAGGAAAAACAGCGTGCTGCGCCCTTTCGCGTCGCTTTCCAGCGGCACTGGATAGCCGCCCAGACGGATGTGCTTGCCGTTCATGCTGGCCACTGTCTTGGTGGAATACATCACGGCCGGCAGGCCTTTACTTTGTTTCAGGCCACCCTTATCGGTAAACGTCCCCTGAGCTTCAGGCGAGTCGTGGTCGATTTCAGGCATCTGTTCGAGGGCCATTTGATCCGACTTGGGCATCAGGTCGAGCCAGTCGGTTTCCGGCAGGTCTGCCGCGTGTACCAGGCTTGCGCCCAGCAAAAGAAAGGTCATTACAAGACGGCGCATGGCGGACTCAATTAAGAAAGACGTAAGACGCCGCGCATTCTAGCGCTCTCTGCGCCGGGCGCAGAGAGCACCCACGTCCGATCAGCTCTTTTTTGAGACCAGGCCGTAAATGACCAGCAGAATCACGGCACCGACCACGGCACCAATAAAGCCGGCACCTTCGCCCGCCTTGTAGATACCCAGCGCTTGGCCGCCATAGGTGGCTGCCAACGAACCGCCGATACCCAGCAGGATGGTCATGATCCAGCCCATGCTGTCATCGCCCGGCTTCAGGAAACGGGCCAGCAGGCCAACGATCAAGCCGATAAAAATGGTTCCGATAATGCCCATGGACGCTTCCTCTCTTTAAATGGCGTTAAACCAAAGCCTAGTCAGCACTTTGGCATCACGCCATCAGAGGGCGGCGGCAACCGAATGGTTCCCGCCGATGTACCGCTCAGGCTTCGTCGATCAGTGCTTCGACCCGCAGGATCTGCGCTTGCAGGGTCGCCATGTCGGCGCAACGCAGGTTGGCGTGACCCACTTTGCGGCCCGCCTTGAACGCCTTGCCATAGTGATGCAAATGGCAGTCGGCAATCGCGATCACCCTCTCAACCGGTGGCACCGTGCCAATAAAGTTGAGCATGGCGCTCTCGCCCACTTTGGCGGTCGAGCCCAATGGCAGCCCGGCAATGGCACGCAGGTGGTTTTCAAACTGGCTGCACTCGGCGCCTTCGGTGGTCCAGTGGCCCGAATTGTGAACGCGGGGCGCGATTTCGTTGGCCTTGAGGCCACCGTCGACTTCAAAGAACTCGAACGCCATCACGCCCACGTAATCCAGCTGCTTAAGCACCCGGCTGGAGTAGTCTTCAGCCAGTGCTTGCAGCGGGTGATCGGTGCTGGCAACCGACAGCTTGAGAATGCCGCTGTCGTGGGTGTTGTGCACCAACGGGTAGAACCGGGTTTCGCCATCACGACCGCGCACGGCGATCAGCGACACTTCACCCGTGAACGGCACGAATCCTTCCAGCAGGCACGCGACGCTGCCCAGCTCGGCAAACGTCCCCACCACATCGGCTGGGGTGCGCAGCACTTTCTGGCCCTTGCCGTCGTAACCCAGGGTGCGGGTTTTGAGCACGGCTGGCAGGCCAATGCTGGCCACCGCTGCATCCAGATCCGCCTGGGACTGAATGTCGGCAAAGGCCGGGGTAGGAATACCCAAGTCCTTGAACAGGCTTTTTTCGAACCAGCGATCACGGGCAATGCGCAGCGCATCGGCACTCGGGTACACCGGTACGAATTGCGACAGGAACGCCACGGTTTCGGCTGGCACGCTTTCGAACTCAAAGGTCACCAGATCGACTTCGTCCGCCAACTGGCGCAGGTGATCCTGATCCCCGTAATCCGCACGGATATGCTCGCCCAAAGGCGCCGCACAGGCGTCGGGCGCCGGGTCAAGGAAGGCGAAGTTCATGCCCAGCGGAGTGCCCGCCAGAGCCAGCATGCGACCCAACTGGCCGCCACCGATTACACCGATTTTCATCGTCAGAAACCTCAGGCCAGGCGCGGGTCTGGATTGTCCAGCACGCTGTCAGTCTGTTCAGCACGGAATGCTTTCAAAACGGTATGGAATTGCGGGTGTTTGGCGCCCAGGATGCTGGCGGACAACAACGCGGCGTTGATCGCCCCGGCCTTGCCGATGGCCAGCGTCGCCACCGGAATGCCCGCGGGCATTTGCACGATCGACAGCAGCGAGTCGACACCCGACAGCATCGACGACTGGACCGGTACGCCGAGTACAGGCAAATGGGTTTTAGCCGCACACATGCCTGGCAAGTGGGCTGCGCCACCGGCACCGGCAATGATGACCTCGATTCCGCGGCCTTCGGCCTCTTCGGCATACTGGAACAGCAAATCCGGCGTTCGGTGGGCAGAGACCACTTTCACTTCATAAGGGATGCCGAGTTTTTCCAGCATATCGGCGGTGTGGCTGAGGGTGGACCAATCGGACTTGGAGCCCATGATCACGCCTACCAGTGCACTCATCGTCGCGCCTCTTCTCTTGGGCGCCCGCAGGCGCGTCAAAAAACAACAAGCCACGTGGGGGATCCGACGTGGCTTGTTATAGGAATTAAGGCCGGTCAAGCCAGCCGAAGGCCGCGCAGTATACCCCAAAGAAGTGCGTTAACAGCACCTTTGACGACCATCTGTCCGCAGCCGTTTAAATCCGGCAAACACCCGGTTTTACTGACCCTTGGGTCAGGCCACAGGCATGCCCGCGATCCCGCCACCACGCCGGCAAACAATCGAAAAAGCCTACAGCTACAGGCGAAATAAACAGGTCGACTCACAGACACCGCGCGTCGTTAAAACCACCCCCTGCGCCTTAACTGATGAAGTCACCTTGAAAAACTGACATGACACCGCGTCCTGCACACCCGGCGAGGCGCTCTTCATACATAAAAGGATTTATCGATGAAGCCCATCACGTTTCATATTTTTGTTCACGACGATGTCACCCTGAGCGACCGTGTCCTCGGCCTTCAATATTTCAAAAAGTTCACTGAAGAAATCTCCGCCATTACAGGACGTTCGTTCGAATTCAACATGCTCAGAAACATCCCGGGCGTCACGAACTTCAAATACGCTTCTCAAAATGCCCAAGCAGTCGCTGACCGCTGGATGGCGGTGGCCGCCGACTATAGAAACACCCACAACTTGGGCTGGACCCGCACCGACCGTTACATTTTGGTCACCCAGGGCAAAATTAATGACCAGGTATTAGGTGCGGCCCTCCCGCGACAACCCGCGCTGATTGCCAGTGTCAGCAGCTATCAAGTGATTGCCCATGAAGTTGGGCACAGTTTCACAGCGACCCATGAAGATGCCGAAATCGGCTGGAACGCGTGGGGTTTGCCGTGTGAAACCTATGTGTTTCCCGAGGTGAGTAAAAACCGTGCCAATTGCTATCGCTATACCCCGAAAAACCGTGAGCACATTGTTAATTACCTGAAAGACGTCCCTTAAAAAAGACCCGTGCTGTTTTCCATCACGCCATAAGCGGGCACTACACCCTCACGAAAGCGTGCGGTACGTGCAAGTTGCTCAGCCAGCTTGCGGAACTTATTAGCCTGTCTCAGGACTTTAAAATGCTGCCGATTAACATCCATACGTATGTTCACGACACCGTTCAAGAAACGAACGACAAACAACTTGAATATTTATTTTTTAGTGTATTTACGCCGGAGTTATCTGAAATAACAGGGCGTGAGGTCACCGTTACGTTCCATCGTAATGTGCCGGGCATAACAGACTTTAGCTATGCCCATTATTCAGACTGCTACTCAGATTTATGCGCCTTTGAAGAAGCGATAAGCGCTGATCTTCAAACAGCGTTCGCGGCCTGCAAGGCCAACTCGCCGAGACCCGCAAAGCTGACAGACATTGACCTGCTGTTGATCGATGGCTACCTCGTTAAATCCCTACAGGTTGAAGGCATCGCGCTACCCGAGGCCAATATCGCATGCGCCACCACCTTCGGCCGTGTGGTGGTCGCCCATGAAGTGGGCCACTGCTTGGGGGCCACCCATGAGGATGCCGCGCTGTACAGAGACACCCAATTCAATGACCCCTATCACTGCGCCACATTCATGGCCACCCAGCGCCCGGAATGGACGTGCGCACTCTTTGGCTACAGTGCAGAGAACCGCTACAACATTCATAACTACTTAAAGGATGCCCCTTAAGCGCTTTACGCCAAGTGGCTGATTCAACTGCTCACTCAAGCGATGAATGAAACGGGCAAAGCCGGATCCAGAGGCCTTGCCCTTCACGTCGCCGAAGGCGCGGCGCCACCTTCGAGTTTGCGCCACAACAACCGCACGTTGGCCTTGCGTACCAACGCGCAGCGGTACAAACGAATCTCCAGCGGCACGTGCCACTGCGGGCCGCCACACACCACCAGTTCGCCGCGTGCCAGCTCGGCGCGCACACTCAAATGCGGCACCCACGCAATGCCCAACCCTTCCAGCGCCATGCTTTTGAGGCTGTCCGCCATGGCGGTTTCATAAATAGTGGTAAAGCGCAGGCTGCGCTGGCGCAGCAACAAATTGACCGAACGGCCTAAAAAAGCCCCCGCGCTGTAGGCCAGCAAGGGCACGCTTGCATCGCCTTCCAGGTCGAACAGCGGCTTGCCGTCCGCATCGGCGGCGCACACCGGCAACATCTCGGTATTGCCTAAATGCAGCGACGGGAAAATCTCCGGGTCCATCTGCAACGCCGCGTCCGGGTCGTAAAACGCCAGCATCAAATCGCAACCGCCCTCACGTAATGCGTGCACCGCGTCTCCGACGTTAGTCGCAACAAGACGTGTCGCAATGTTCAGCCCTTCGTTACGCAATTGGGCGATCCAGCGCGGGAAAAAACCCAGCGCCAACGAGTGAGCGGCAGCCACTTGCATGACCTCGCCCTGCCCGCCTTCGAGGTGATGCAGGTGACGCAACACCTCCCCAAGCTGCTCGACCACTGTGCGCGCCGTGACCAAAAACAACTGACCGGCCGCGGTCAACTCCACCGGGGTGCGGGAACGATTCACCAACGTCAGCCCCAAGGCCGCTTCGAGGCTGCGAATACGTCGACTGAAGGCCGGTTGCGTCACAAAACGACGCTCAGCCGCTTGAGAAAAACTGCGCGTGGCGGCCAGGGCACTGAAGTCCTCCAGCCATTTACTTTCGAGATTCATCGAGCCTCCCAGAGGCGCACCAAATTGGGTCACACGTTCGACGCGCCCGTCGCGTCACGTCGGCATTATGCCGTTTCTGCATAGGATAGTGTTTAAAGGCATTGGCCCAAAATACCCCGCAAGCCTAGGATTCGCAGCGTTCCGGCCTATACCGGGTCCTTATCGAGATGATTTCTATCATGTCCTCCGCTGCATCTTTCCGCACTGAAAAAGACCTGCTTGGCGTACTCGAAGTACCCGCTCAAGCGTATTACGGCATCCAGACCCTGCGAGCGGTGAATAACTTCCGTCTCTCCGGCGTTCCGATTTCGCATTACCCAAAGTTGGTTGTGGCCCTGGCCATGGTCAAGCAAGCCGCGGCAGATGCTAACCGCGAACTGGGCCACCTGAGCGCGCCAAAGCACGCGGCCATCAGTGAAGCCTGCGCCCGTCTGGTGCGCGGCGACTTCCACGAAGAGTTCGTGGTGGACATGATTCAAGGCGGCGCTGGCACTTCAACCAACATGAATGCCAACGAAGTCATCGCCAACATCGCACTGGAGGCCATGGGCCACCAGAAAGGCGAATACCAATACCTGCACCCTAACAACGACGTGAACATGGCGCAGTCCACCAACGACGCCTACCCGACGGCCATCCGTCTGGGCCTGTTGTTGGGTCACGATGCGCTGCTGGCCAGCCTCGACAGCCTGATTCAAGCGTTCGCGGCCAAAGGGGTTGAGTTCAACCACGTCCTGAAAATGGGCCGTACCCAGCTGCAAGACGCCGTGCCGATGACCCTCGGCCAGGAATTCCACGCATTCGCCACCACCTTGGGCGAAGACTTGGCTCGCCTGAAAACACTGGCGCCAGAGCTGCTGACCGAAGTGAACCTGGGCGGTACTGCCATCGGGACCGGTATTAACGCCGACCCGCGCTACCAGAACCTGGCTGTGACCCGTCTGGCCACCATCAGCGGCCACCCGCTGGTGCCGGCCGCCGACTTGATCGAAGCCACCTCGGACATGGGCGCATTCGTCCTGTTCTCCGGCATGCTCAAGCGTACCGCCGTCAAACTGTCGAAGATCTGCAACGACCTGCGCCTGCTGTCCAGCGGCCCACGTACCGGCATCAACGAAATCAACCTGCCAGCGCGCCAGCCCGGCAGCTCGATCATGCCTGGCAAGGTCAACCCGGTTATCCCGGAAGCCGTTAACCAAGTGGCGTTCCAGATCATCGGTAACGACTTGGCACTGACCATCGCCGCCGAAGGTGGCCAACTGCAATTGAACGTGATGGAGCCCTTGATCGCCTTCAAGATCTTCGACTCGATCCGCCTGCTGCAACGTGCCATGGACATGCTGCGCGAACACTGCATCGTCGGCATCACCGCCAACGAAGCGCGCTGCCGCGAACTGGTCGAACACTCGATCGGTCTGGTGACTGCACTGAACCCGTACATCGGCTATGAAAACGCCACCCGCATCGCCCGTATCGCCCTCGAAAGCGGCCGCGGCGTGCTGGAACTGGTGCGCGAAGAAGGCTTGCTCGACGACGCCATGCTCGACGACATCCTGCGCCCGGAAAACATGATTGCTCCGCGTCTGGTGCCTCTGAAGGCCTGATGCGGTAACACGATCACCAGGTCGAGGGACTAGACACCTCTCACCTTTTGAGGACTTGCAGATTTATCTGCAGGTCCTTTTTTTTTTGCTCGCCTGTCGTTGCACCCAACAGGGGTTTGACGCGCCTGTCGCCAAGCAGGCGCGTGCGGCTTAGTGCGCCACTAGACAGTCCAGCGATTTGTCGACGTACGCCTTGGCCAGCTCCGCCAAATGCACAATCGACAACACCACATCACGCGGCGACCCGTTCAATCCATTCCCCGCCTCGCTCGCCGTTGCTCCCATGCAGCGCAACAAGTCTGACGCCTGGGCCAGGGCCGCTTCTAAATTGACACTGTCGGGTATGGCATACGTGGCAGTGCCCACGGGGCGAGCAGGCTGATGGTCGTTAAGGTAGTAATTGAGCGCGCGCTCGGCGGCCGCACGGTCAAGTGACAGGGCAAGGCACTCAGCCGCATCCGACAGGCCGGACGAAGGGGGATCTGGAACAATTTTTTTCATGACATGACTCCCAATCAATTCAAGGAGCTGACACCCGTCGCTACTAAACGATGGGTGGCAGCCGTACGCAGGTTAGTAGACCGGTGATCAGGAGAACCGGCGCGCTCGAAGGCGCCCTGCGCACGGCCACCATAAAACGTGAGGCCGAAAAAAAGCGCCTCGCGGAGGTGGCGCCTTGCGCCTGATCATATCGCCGGGCTACTAAACCCGACCGCTGAGTGTGCAGCGGTGGGCCGAGACTAGACCCCGAAATTGGCAGGCGCAAGCGAACGGGATTTTCAAGGAAGTTTCTGCGGAATGAAAGGGAAGCATCGTACGAAAACCCTGATTTTCAGCGGTTTTCAGCCACGCCGGCGTGGCCTTGAGCAGCGTTCTGCGGGCCTCATGCGGCCTGCTACAGCACCCGGGTGAACAATGCCCGTCCATCCGATGTTCAACCCCCTCCACACGAAGGTTGCGGCCGGTGCTCGCACCCTCTGAATCGCGGTTAATTCCTACATTTAAGCAGCGCTTTTCAGACGTATGCAGATGAAAAATCAATGGCTTATGCAGACGCTTCCACTGCGCCTAGGTATAGTGCCCGCCCTCTTGCCATGCATCGGCCCCGCAACAGCGGCCAGTGGCACTGCGCAAACAGCATCGTAAACCAAGCAGCAACATGGCCAGGATCGCCTTGATCGCCTACGTTTTCGCCCTGCACACACGGGTGTAACGCGATATTTCGATCCGGCCGTATTGCCATCAGATAAAAACAGCGAGGAATAATCCATGCTTGAAGTCATCAATGACTTCCTCTCAGGGAAAGTGCTAATCGTGCTCATGGTTGGGCTCGGTGGCTACTTCACGATCCGCTCGCGTTTCGTTCAGTTTCGTTACTTCCTGCACATGTTTGCGGTGTTCAAAGACAGCTTGCGCAGCAGCGCCGGTCAACTGAGCTCGTTTCAGGCATTGATGCTGAGCCTGGCGGGCCGCGTGGGCGCGGGCAACATCGCCGGCGTCGGCATTGCCGTGACCCTCGGCGGCCCCGGCGCCGTGTTCTGGATGTGGGTGACCGCGTTGGTCGGCATGTCCAGCAGCCTGATCGAATGCTCGCTGGGCCAGCTGTACAAACGCCGCGATGCCGAAGGCCAACTGCGCGGCGGTCCTTCCTTCTATATGAAGCACGGGCTGGGCAAAGCGTGGATGGGCAAATTGATGGCGGTTCTGCTGCTGATCACCTTCGGTTTTGCCTTCATGGGCCTGCAAGCCCACGCCGTGACGCACTCGCTGCAAGACGCGTTCGGGTTCCAGGTCAACTACACCGGGTTTGCCATCGCCGTGCTGCTGGGCCTGGTGTTCATCGGCGGTATCAAACGCATCGCCTCGGTAGCCGACCTGCTGGTGCCGGTCAAAACCCTCGCCTACATCGCCGTGACCCTGTACGTGATCGTGCTGCAGTTTGACCAAGTGCCAGCCATGCTCGGCCACATCGTCAAAAGCGCCTTCGGCATGGACCCGGTGTTTGGCGGCCTGATCGGCAGCGCGATTGTGATGGGTGTCAAACGTGGCGTATTCGCCAACGAAGCAGGCTTGGGCAGCGCCCCGAACGTGGCCGCCGTGGCAGACGTTGAGCACCCGATCGCACAAGGCGTGGTGCAAGCGTTCAGCGTGTTCCTCGACACCTTCGTCATCTGCACCTGTACGGCGCTGCTGATTTTGCTGTCGGGCTTTTACACGCCGGGCTTTGAAGGCGACGGCATTGCCCTGACCCAAAACTCGCTGGCCGCGGTGGTCGGGGAATGGGGCCGCATTTTTATCAGCGTGGCACTGGCGTTGTTCGTGTTCACCTCGATGCTCTACAACTACTACCTGGGCGAAAACAACCTGCGTTTCCTGGTTGGTGAAAACCGCAAGGCGCTGATGGGTTACCGCGCACTGGTGCTGGTGTTGATCTTCTGGGGCTCGATTGAAAACCTGCAAACGGTCTTCGCCTTCGCTGACATCACCATGACCATGCTGGCGTTCGTGAACCTGATTGCCTTGGCCATGCTGTTCAAAATCTGCATGCGCGTGCTCAAGGATTACGACGACCAACGTCGCGCCGGGATCAAGACACCGGTGTTCGATTCCAGTAAATTCCCGGACCTGGACCTGGACTTGAAGGCCTGGCCGCCGACACCGGCCGCCAAGGTCGAAGACACAAAACGCTGACACTGACGCGGCGGTTCTGAACAGAACCGCCGCGTTTTTGCTTATGGGGACTCCACATGACTGCTGCCACTTCCTACCCTGCCAAACGCGTGATGGTGCTGTACACCGGCGGCACCATCGGCATGCAAGCCAGCGCCAACGGGCTTGCACCCGCTTCGGGTTTTGAGGCGCGAATGATCGCCTTTCTCGCCAGCCAGCCGGACCTGCACGTGCCGCAATGGCGCTTTCGCGAGATGAGCCCACTGATCGACAGCGCCAACATGACGCCCGCCTACTGGTTGCGCCTGAGCGCGGCCATCGTCGAAGCGGTTGAGCAGGAGGACTGCGACGCCGTCTTGGTCCTGCATGGCACAGACACGTTGGCCTACAGTGCGGCGGCAATGTGCTTTCAACTGATCGGCCTGCCGGCGTCGGTGTTGTTCACCGGTTCCATGCTGCCTGCGGGCGTGCCTGACAGCGACGCCTGGGAGAACGTCAGCGGTGCGCTGTCGGCGTTGGCCGAGGGTCAACCGTTCGGGGTTCAGCTGTACTTCCACGGCCAACTGATGGCCCCGACGCGCTGCGCCAAAGTGCGCAGTTTCGGGCGCCACCCGTTTGTAACCCTGGCCCGAAACGGCGGCGGCACCCCGGCCGCTGACATCCCCGGCCAGTTGTTCTATACCCGGCCCAAGCACGTGGCCAGCGTGGGTGTGCTGCCCCTGGTGCCGGGCATTGGCGCGCCGCAGCTCGATGCACTGCTCAACAGCGGCCTCGAAGCCCTGGTGCTGGAATGTTTTGGCAGCGGCACCGGTCCCAGTGACGACCCGGCTTTCCTTGCCAGCCTGCAACGAGCGCAGGAAAACGGCATCGTGATTGTCGCCATCACCCAATGCCATGAAGGCGGTGTGGAGCTGGACGTGTACGAAGCCGGTAGCCGCCTGCGTGAGGCGGGTGTGCTCTCGGGGGGCGGCATGACCCGCGAAGCGGTGTTCGGCAAGCTCCAGGCGTTGCTGGGCGCCGACCTGTCATTGACCGACGTGCGCCGCCTGATTGAACTCGATCTGTGCGGGGAGCTGGTGTAACGCCGGTCATCACTGCGCGACTCGGCACATAATTTGCTCCCTTCCAGCATCCCCCCGCTGGAAGCGAGCATGCTGCATTCCCATCTCACTACCCTGAACGCGGTTTCGTTGGTGCTCAGCACCTTCCAGGCCGAAGGCTGGTCGAGTGAGGCGCTACTGGCCGGCAGCGGCATACGTGCCGCCGACTTGAGCCGCGCCGACACGCGCATCACCACCAATCAAGAAATGCGCGTCTGCGCCAACGCCGTGGCCCTTCGCCGCGAAATCGGGTTGGAATTGGGTCAGCGCATGCACGTGTCGTCCTACGGCATGCTGGGTTACGCCTTACTCACCAGTGCCACCTTAGGTGACGCTTTACGCCTGGCTTTGCGCTACCCGGCGTTGCTGGGAACACTTTTTGAACTGAGCCTGGCCCAGGAAGACGGCGTCGTCTGGTTCTGCGCAACGGGTTATCGCGAAAGCCCGCACCTGGCGGTGTTCAACGCCGAGCTGTGCCTGACGTCGCTCAAGGTCATTTGTGAGGATTTACTGGGCCGCTCGTTGCCCCTCGTCGGGGCACGCTTCGCTCACCCCGCCCCGGATTATCACGCCCATTACGCCCACAGCTTTGACTGCCCGCATGCCTTCCAGGCCTGTGACAACGCGTTCGGCTTCGACCCGCGCTGGCTCGATGAACCCTTGCCGCTGGCCGATGCCGTGACCCATCAGGCCATGGCCGAGCGCTGCCGCAAACAGAACCTGGAGTTCACGGGCCGCCAGTCGTGGCTCGATCGCATCCGCCAACTGTTGACCGCGCAACTGCAGGCCGCCCCGGGACTTGAGGGCCTGGCCGAGCAAATGAACTGCTCGCCGCGCACGTTGCGCCGCCACCTGCACGACATGGGGTGCAGCTATCAAACGCTGCTCGACGACCTGCGCTTTGAACGCGCCAAACGGCTGCTCAACGACACCGAATGGCCAATCTACCGGATCGCCGAACACCTGGGCTTCAGCGAAACCGCCAGCTTTCGCCACGCGTTCGTGCGCTGGAGCGGCGTCTCACCCAGCCAGTTTCGCGCGTAAACACCCCGCCATGCCCTGCCCGCTGAGGGTGATGCCTGCAAATGGCGCACGCCCGCGCCGAAAAGGGGCGAATTCAGGTCAATCATATTGGCCATATCCATCCCCTTTTGGCCGCTCCTGCCGTTCTCTGAAACGTTCAGGGCCGCAAAACTGTAGGTCACCGATCAAGCCTGCGGAGAATAAGAAAAATGCTGACGATCTATTCAGACGATCACCACCTGCATCACGGCCGTTGCGAGTTGATGGACGGGCAACTGATGCCTTGCTTCGAAATGCCTTCGCGTGCCGATCACATCCTGCAACGGGTGCAAACCCGCAAACTGGGCCCGGTGCAGGCCCCGCAAGACTTTGGCCGCGGCCCCCTCGAACGCATTCACACCCCGGCCTATCTGGATTTTTTTCAGGGCGCCTGGGCGCGCTGGACCGAGCACGGGCGCGACGGTGACCTGTTGCCCTACACCTGGCCTGCCCGCACTTTGCGCGCCGTGATCCCCACCAGCCTGCATGGGCAATTGGGTTATTACAGCTTCGACGGCGGCGCCCCCATTACGGCGGGTACGTGGCAAGCGGCCTACAGCGCGGCGCAAGTGGCGCTGACAGCACAGGCAGAAATCCAGCGCGGCGCACACAGCGCGTTCGCCTTGTGCCGGCCACCGGGCCATCACGCCGCCAGCGATTTGATGGGCGGTTATTGCTACCTCAACAACGCCGCCATCGCGGCGCAGGCGTTCCTCGATCAGGGTCGCAGCAAAGTGGCCATCCTTGACGTGGACTACCACCACGGCAACGGCACGCAGTCGATTTTCTACGCACGCAGCGACGTGTTGTTCACCTCGATCCACGGCCACCCTGAAGCGGAGTTTCCGTTCTTTCTGGGCTACGAAGACGAAGTGGGTGAAGGCGCGGGCGAAGGCTTCAACTTCAACTACCCGCTGGCCGCAGGCTCGGCCTGGGATCGTTGGAGCGCTGCACTGGAAAAGGCGTGTGCTGAAATCGAGCGCTACGACGCCGAGGTGCTGGTGATCTCGCTGGGCGTGGACACGTTCAAAAACGACCCGATTTCCCAGTTCAAACTCGACAGCCCGGACTACCTGCGCATGGGCGAACGCATTGCGCGCTTGGGCAAGCCAACGCTGTTCGTGATGGAAGGCGGGTACGCGGTAGAAGAGATTGGCGTTAATGCCGTCAACGTACTTGAAGGCTTTTTGAGCGCTCAATAAGGATTTAATAACAATGAAAGCTCTTACGCGTTTATTCACTCCCGCGCTGTGTGCCGCGGCGCTGGCCAGCGCCGCCGTCCATGCCGAAGAACGTACGTTGCGGGTGTACAACTGGTTCGACTACATCACCCCGCAGACCTTGGTGGATTTTAAAAAAGACACCAAGGTGAAGCTGATCTACGACATTTTCGACACCAATGAGGCGCTGGAAGCCAAGCTGCTCACCGGCAACTCTGGCTATGACGTGGTAGTGCCGTCGAATGTGTTTCTGGCCAAACAAATCGAGGCGGGCGTGTTTCAGCCGCTGGATCGCAGCAAACTCCCTAACTGGAACCACCTTGATCCCAAGCTGATGAAGCTGATCGAGGCCAACGACCCCGGCAACCAGTTCGCCGTGCCGTACATGTACGGCACGATTTTGATCGGGTTCAACCCTGACAAGGTCAAGGCGGCGCTGGGTGAACAGGCGCCTGTGAATAGCTGGGATCTGATTTTCAACGAAGAGAACATCAGCAAACTCAAGCAATGTGGTGTGGCGTTACTGGATTCGCCGTCTGAAATTTTGCCGCTGGCGCTGCAACATCTGGGGCTTGATCCCAACAGTACAAACCCAAAGGACTACGCCAAGGCTGAAGCCCTGCTGCTGAAGATTCGGCCGTACATCACGTACTTCCACTCCTCCAAGTACATGGCCGACATCGCCAATGGCGACATCTGCGTGGCGGTGGGGTATTCCGGCAGTTTCTCGCAAGCGGCCAACCGGGCGAAGGAAGCCAACAATGGCGTGACCGTGGACATGCGCTTGCCTAAAGAAGGCGCACCGATCTGGTTCGACATGCTGGCGATCCCGAAAGGCGCTAAAGATAAAGAAGACGCCTACACCTTCATCAACTACTTGCTACAACCCCAGGTCATTGCACCGATCAGTGATTTTGTCGGGTATCCCAACCCGAACAAAGATGCGACCGACCTCGTGGCCCCGAGCATCCGTAACAACCCGAACCTGTACCCGACGCAAGCGGCAATGGAAACGCTGTACACCCTGACCCCATTGCCCCGAGAAGCCGAACGCGCCCGCACGCGCGCCTGGACCAAAATCAAGTCGGGCACCTGAGTCGACCTGCTGCCGCTGGCGCCACCTGCGCCAGCGGCAACGGGTTTTATCGCCACACGTGGCTGAGGCGCGCGAGTGCGGCTTTGATAGCCAGCTCGGGCACGGCTGCAAACCCCAGCACCAGACCGGCGCGGTTATCCACAGGCTCGGTGGAATCACGCAGCCAGTAGCGGCTCAACCCATTGATTTCTACGTCCACCTGACTGGCCAACGCCAGCAAGGCCTGTTCACGTTCAAGGCTGCTGACCGCAACGGTCACATGCAGGCCCGCGACGATGGCCGGCAGTTCTCCGAGCCCTTCTACCCCCTGTGGCCAGTGCGCCAGCAACGTATTGCGACGGCTCAAGGCGGCACGCCGCATGCGCCGGATATGGCGTTGAAAATGCCCGGATGCCATGAATTCAGCCATGACCGCCTGGGTGCTGACCTCAGAGTGACGCATGTCCAATGAACGGCGCTGGGCGAACGGTTCGATCAGGGCCTTGGGCAGCACCAGATACCCCAGGCGCAGGGCCGGAAACGCCACCTTGCCGAAGGTGCCGACATAAATGACTCGCCCTTGACGATCCAGCGCCGCCAGTGGCGACAAGGGCGCGCCACTGTAGCGGTACTCGCCGTCGTAATCGTCCTCGACGATCCAGCCCTGGGTGCGCTCGGCCCAATCGAGTAACGCCAGCCGCCGTGCCAGGCTCATGGTCACGCCGGACGGGTACTGATGGGACGGCGTGACATAGGCCAGGCGGCAATGGGGCAAACCTGCCAGTGCGTCGCATTGCATGCCCTCTTGGTCCACCGGTACGCCCAACACTTGCGCCCCCGCAATAGCAAAGGCTTGGGCGGCAGCGTGGTAGCCGGGGTTTTCCACAGCCACCCCTTCGCCCAACTCCACCAGCAACTGTGCACAAAGGCTAATTCCCTGTTGTGCGCCGCAGGTGATCAAAATTTGTTCAGGCGTGCACGCCAAACCCCGCGAGGTGCGCAAATAGGCGGCAATCAGCCCACGTAATCGCGCATCCCCTGCCGGATCGCCATAACACAACTGCTGCAAATCCGGTTTTCGCCAGAAACCCGCTTGCAGCTTGCTCCATACATCAAAAGGGAATAAGTCGAAGGCCGGAACACCCACCCGAAAAGCACGCGGCGGACCACTTGGCGGGCTGTCCAGTGAGTGTCGGGCGACCTTATGCAGCGCGCTGCTGTGGATAACTTTACTGGATGTAATCACAGGTAAAACAGGCGTTTTTGTGGATAAACCTGTGGGTAAGCCTGTTGAAAACCCTGTGGACAAGTTGGTGGACAACTTTTTTGGCGGCGAGGTTTTTTCAGGTAATTGCGTCACGTAGGTGCCATCCCCGATACGCCCTTCGATAAAGCCTTCGGCGTACAACTGATCGTAAGCACGTACCACGCTGTTGCGCGAAATACCGAGCGCGGCCGCCAGATCGCGGCTAGCCGGTAAACGCGCCCCGCCACTCAGCCGCCCGTCCAGCACGCGCGCACGCAGGGCGTGATAGAGCTGACGGCTCAGCCCTTTTTTAGGATCAAGGAGGATACCCGCAGGGTTGAAGGCGATGGGCAGCACTGAATCCGACATGCATTGGACCTACGAAATTGACCATGAGTGGCTCTTACAACGAACCAATAGCCTGCCTAGGATGCAGGCATTCGCCAAGGAATTCTTCCATGTACGTACCTCGCGCATTTGCTGAAAACGACCTTGAAGCCTTGCAGGCCCAGATGCTCGCCACCCCGCTGCCTGTGCTCGTGACCCAGGGCGAGTGCGGCCTGATCGCCAGTCATATCCCCTTGTTGCTGAACCCGAACGAAGGCAGCCGCGGCACACTCTACGGGCATTTAGCCCGTGCCAATCGGCAGTGGCAGGCGCTGGCCGAGGGGGCAGAAGCGATGGTCATTTTTGCCGGGGAACAGGCGTATATCAGCCCGGCGTTCTACCCCAGCAAAGCCGAACACGCCAAGGCTGTTCCGACCTGGAACTACGTTGCCGTCCATGCTTACGGCCACGCCACCGTCTTTGATGACGCGCCAGGGCTGTTGCGGGTGGTCACTCAATTAAGTGAGCGCCATGAGGCCAATCGACCCGCGCCGTGGGCGGTCAGTGACGCGCCCCGCGAGTACATCGACAACCTGCTCAAGGCGATCGTCGGCTTCAGCCTGCCCATCAGCCGCCTGACAGGTCAGCGCAAACTCAGCCAAAACCGCAGCGCTGCCGATCAGGCTGGCGTGCGCGACGGCCTGTTGGCCAGTGACAACCCGTACGACCACGCACTCGCTCAATTAATCGCCAAGGAATAGCCCCATGACCCAGCCCCTTCAAATCAAACCCGCTACCGCCGCCGATCGTGATGCCTGGATGCCGCTCTGGCAGGCGTACCTGACGTTTTACAACACCGAGCTGGGCGACGACGTGAGCGAGAGCACATGGCAGCGCTTCATGGACCCGTCCGAACCGACCCATCTGGCCCTTGCCTGGCAAGGTGATGAGGCGGTGGGCATGGTGCAGACGGTGATTCATCGCTCCAACTGGAGCGTGGGTAATTCGTGCTACCTGCAAGACCTGTATGTCAGCCCACAGGTACGCGGCACCGGGGTGGGCCGCCAGTTGATCGAGCATGTGTACGCCCAGGCCCGCGCCCTGGATTGCGCCAAAGTGCATTGGCTGACGCAGGAAACCAATGCCACGGCTATTCGCCTGTACGAACGCATCGCGGATCGTCCAGGCTTCATTCAATTTCGCAAAGTCTTGTCGTAATCAAGGAGCGCGCCATGTCCGAATCTCTACAACACTGGCAACCGGCCAAAACACCGGATAACCGAACACTAGAGGGGATTTACATTCGCCTCGAAAAACTCGATCCGGCCCGGCATGGCGACGATTTGTGGCTAGCCTTACAGGGGCCCACGAGCGATCCCAAGCTGTGGGATTACTTGCCGTATGGGCCTTTCAACGAACGGTCTGCATTTGATCAATGGCTGACCAAAAACGCCGCCAGCCGCGACCCGCATTTTTATGCGGTCATCGACAGCGTCGCTGAACAGGCACAGGGTTTGCTCAGCCTGATGTGCATCGTGCCGGAACATGGGCGTATCGAAATTGGCCATGTGGCATTTGGCGCGCCGATGCAGCGCTCGCCTAAAAGCACCGAGGCCGTTTACCTGCTGGCCAGAGAAGCCTTCCACTTGGGCAATCGTCGGCTGGAATGGAAATGCAACAACGACAACGCTCGATCCAAACGTACAGCAGTACGATTGGGATACACCTTTGAAGGTGTTTTTCGCCAGCATATGGTGGTCAAAGGCAAAAATAGGGATACCACGTGGTACAGCATCATTAGTACGGAATGGCCAGCTGTCGCGGCAGGCTTCGAAAAATGGCTGGCACGTGATAACCAGCCAAAAACCGGCCAAATCAAGACGCTGGAAGCCTGCAGGGCATTAGCTGTATAAAAAATAATCAGAACGCCCAACAAGGACTGTCGGGCGTTTTTGCGTTGAGAAAGGGTTAAAACGGGCGCGGTAATCGTACGACGCCCATTTGCAGCCCAAAGGGCTTGAAGACGGCGTTCAAGGATTTGAGCGTGGGATTGCCTTCGTTGTGCTCGATTTGAATCAACGTTCGCACCGAAATTTTGCACATTCGGGCGAATTGCGTTTGCTGCAGCTTTGTCACCTCCCCCCTGAGCCGCTTCACGGCATCGCCCAAGGTGATTTCGCCCCGAGCCAAATCCGCTTCAATGGCCTCGATCATCAAGCGGCGTGCATCAATCGAAACAGTCATTTCAACCCCCACTCCCGCAAACGTTGATCAAGATGCTTAAGCGCAATATGAGGGTGATCCATGGTCACGTCCGGCAGCCCTTGCGCGCGGAGTACGTCGGGTAAGGGTCGCAACAACTCGGCATCGGCGCGCAAGCGTTCAAATGCACTGTCAGGATCAATAATCTCCTTCAGTGATTCACACGCCGCACGCCAATTGATCTGTCCCGCACGCTCTACATCCCGGGACCATTTGGTTGTACGCGTAATACCTTCGTCATCCATAACCATCGGCGCCAAATCATAAATGGGAGCCAGACGCAGCGCATCCACGTCCCGGATGATCGCGGTATTACGCCCGTGGTTATCACTGTTACCCAAGATTTTGTTCAACAAATCGCGGCGCAAATAGTCTGCCACCATGTCCGGAATCTGATCGTGCAGGCCCGCCTGCGTCCAGAGCGACGCCAGTAGCTTGAGCACGTGATGATGAGTCATATCGCTCCCGGCTTGCGTCACCTGAGCCAAGGAATACATCGACTCTACTGCAAGCCTCTCTACGCCTTGCGCTGTAACTTTTCGGTCAAAGCGCTGCATCCACAAACTAGGCTTGCGACCCTCCTCCAGCGCTAGCCCTTGAGCCGGGACGGTTTCAATACCCAGCGCTTGCAGGGCTTTGTAGTACATAAATTCACTGCGCAAAATATCGCAGTCAAGGCGAAGGGCCCGGTTACGCGCAAACTTGATAAACCAGTGCTGCTTGACGTCCACATCTGCCAACGTGGCATCCGGGTATAAAAGGCCCTCCGCACTTTGCGCCATCAAGAGCTTGGGTGCTTCGCCACCCGCCCCGGTTGCGCCGCCAATAGCGGCCCCTTGTTCGTGAGCGTACTCAAGAAAACGATTGTCGCGATCAATCACGTCCTGGCGAGCGAAGCCCAAGGGTGCCAGCGTATCAAGTCGCTCAAACGACTCTTTAACGCGTAAATGACCTATCGGCGCAGGCGTGCTGCGCCCGAGTAGAAACAGATCAATACTCAGGCCTTCAGGCTTTTCTCGACCTATTTGCTTGATCAGGATTTTTCTCGCCGCACCGCCAGGCGCAATGTCATGCAAAAACGCAGGTGCTTTTTTCACATTGTGTGCATCCCACCCAAGCGGCACGCGAGCACTCACAGACTTCATAAATGGACTGTCGATGAGATCCAGGTTTTGCAGCAAATAATCCTGCTTGTAGCCAAAACGGCACGGCCCATCGAACCCTTTCTCTGGCTCAGGAAAAAGCAGCGTTATAGCGTCCTGCCACTGGCCATCGCTGTAGAGCTGTAATGTCAGCTGAAACATGATTTCACCTGCAATTTAATGCCTATCGAGACACGTAAAACCCGCAATAACTGCAATATAGTGCAGTTAAGCGCGCTTATCCCGCTAAAATATGTATTTTAATGCAGATTAAGCATTCTTTGAATTGATCCTCTGCATTAAAGTGCAGAAATAGGGTCAGTTCAAATAATGGGAAGTGGCTGGCACGTGATAACCAGCCAGAAAGCGGCCAAATCAAGACGCTGGAAGAATGCCAAGCTTTGGCTGTAGAAAAAATGATCAGAACAGGCGCGGTAATCGAACGACACCCATTTGCAGCCGATGGGTTTGTTGATGCAGCGCTGGAATGCACACGGAGCGCGAGCACATTTGAATCCAGCTTATTGTCCTCTTCGCCATTGCTTTTAAGCCCGTTCATTCGGCCTTGTAAACGCCCATACGCAAACACTACGTAGTGTTATGTGAAAGTGCGCTTTCGCGGACTGATGAAAAACACCACTCTATTGACCACATTATTTGCCTTGTCCAATTTGTGGATGGCTCGAAAAAAGCTGATGGGTATGGGCTAATTACGCGCGTTACACGGAGAAATGGCTGGGACGCTCGCCAAGGCGGCGCGTACAGGATATTTCGCGGTCAATAGCGCCAAGTTCAGCGGGATTTTCAACTTGCCGCACGGTTGCGGCAAGTTGATCGGAGCTTTCCCTAACGCTGTCGCCAGATGGCATAGGTGGCGGTTTTCGCGGGTTGAGGTGCACAGTGGTTGAGCAGGTAATTATTTTTAACGCGCGATCCGTGGCGGCACGATCCAATAACAGGTCGGTGCTCGCAGCAGTGTCGAGGGCAGGTGCCTCGGGGACGATTTTCTTCATGACGATAACTCAGATTATTAGAAATAATCATGAATTAAGAAAAAGAAAATTTTTATTACTTGACCATATTGTTATTTATAAACCTCCAGCAGATAAAGCGTCAAAAGTTGAAGGATAATTTAGTCCATCCTTAAGGAGTGGTAGAATCAAGTTCAAACCTTACCATCTGAATTTCTCCATTTATTTTAAATATTGAGTTACTATGAAACTCATAGACCGTATTATTAGTCTTTAATTTTACCTTATCACCTAAGACCTCACGAACAGCGTTAGCACTCTTGGTAACAAGGAATGGTCCAATCTCTTTTGATTTATCAAGAGCCGCTTCGTCACTGGGCTGAACCTCCATGAGAAAATACCTATAAGTATCCGCCACAGTGGCCCCCCCAGAGTCATACAGCACTTCATAAACTGCCCCCCCTTCGATAACTTTGGTGACTGATACGATCTTGCTAGGGTTTGGTCTGAATGGTGAGGGTATAAAGATATATATAGCCTGCACTAAACAAATAACCAAAAGCCCCCAAACTGCCCAATTAATAACCCTTAGATTTCGCATAATCTATGCCAGCCTTAATCCACACCTGGTCAACCGGATCATCCCCATAAGGGGCATCAGCCCAAAAGTAACCAAAACTTTCCTCTGAAGTACCTGCCCTCATCTGTGCGGCGCCGGCAGCTCTCAAAAGTACCGCCTCTGGGATTCCGGCTGCCGCACCAACTGCACCGTAATGGAAATTACCAAAATTTTCATATTGAGGCTGACCTTTCTTGTAATCCCACGGTCCTCCGTTTCGAACCTTAACATAAAACCAACTATAAAATAACGCACCGCGACGGGAGGGGTAAAACAGATCATGCTTCAAAGTCTCCTCCATATTGTTGTCTAAAGAGACTCCCGGCGGAGCGCTAGGAAACTGTTTTAATCGGACCTGTTCTTTTGCGGCCTCTAAAGCTGAAGCATCAGCGGCTTCGGCTAGATAAAGCTGATGTGATAGAGCCTTAGACCGAGCAACCAGTTGGTCAATGACCTGAGTCAGAATTTTGGCATCTTTGGCAGCCATGTACGAAGTACCGTAACTCTCAAGCTGCTCCTTTGAACGCTCAGCGAAAAGGCGGGGATTCATTCCCATAGCCTTGATACCAATCGTTGTTCGCTCTGACTTTGTAAGGGCCAATGGATTGCCACCTGAATAAAGGTTAGCCGTTTTAATAAAAGCTTCTAAATTTTTCTTATGCTCTTTTATCAAACCCTCGATAATACTATTGTTAAGCGTAATAGCTTCTCGGCTTTCACTGGATCTAAAACCTGCTCCTGCAAGCTCTTTCTCCACTAGGGTCGATGTAACAGTAGAAAGTTCGGTATACATCGCATCAATCTTATTTTGCAATCTATCTAACGCTGAAATAATTTTTCCTCGAAGATAATGAAAATTAAGATCTTTCACAATTCGACCACGGTCAAAGTCACTAAGATCATCGAAATCAGAATGAAATCCTCCCGACCCAGATGATGGATACAGTATTCCCCCAAGTGACATCCTCCCTGAACTGTGACCTGAGACAGAAAGAGCTCTGGGTATTCCTCTATTTACAAGAATATTTTTTTCTTGCTGCATATAATTCACTCTTTATTTTATGAAGATAGACCATCAAGTACTAGCATCTCTGGATAGACATCTGCGCGATAAATTTAAAAATATTCCTTTCGACTCATGGACTGATAAATAAAAAGAACACGTAAAACTCACACAAGAGAATTACAGTAACAGCCATAATTATTTTATTTCACATAAAATCAGCTGACTTCGAACGCAGAAATCTATATTTAAGTATATATACGAATGATAAGCCGATCATATTTTTTACTTCGATGGGCCGAGACTAGCCCCCGTTTTTGGCCGACGCAAGCGATGTTGATTCGCTCGGAAGTTTCTACGGATTGAAAGGGAGGCGTCGTACGAAATGCCGGATTTTTGGGCTCCTCGGAGGAGTTACAGAAGGTTGCGATCTTTTTAAAAATCAAAAGACCGCAGCCTTCCAGAAAGTGTAAAAACGCGTCGCCAAAATCGAAGTGTGTGCTTCTACGTTAAATCTGACATTTATCGGCACATCAGCAAATGTGGATTTTGCGTGGAAGCGCGATTTACAGTCTGGTTTTGAATACCTGTTAGCTTAAAAACGTTTTTATACAGCCTGCTCCGGCAACTCCTACACGTTGGGGTTAGGCCGGTGAATTTTGGGTAAAAAAAGGGGAGCACATGCTCCCCCGAGGTTTAAAGCGTTTTAATCAAAGGCGTATCAGGCTTCGATTTCGATCAGGATTTCGCCCGGGTTGACGCGGTCGCCTTTGATTACGTGGATGGTGACGATTTTGCCTGCAATGGCGGCCTGTACTTCGGTCTCCATTTTCATGGCTTCGGTGATCAGTACCGATTGGCCGGCCTTGACGGTGTCACCGACGCTGACCAACACATCGACGATGTTGCCCGGCATGGTGGTGCTGACGTGGCCCGGTTCGCTGGCTTGCTTGCGCTTGCCAATCGCGCTGCCGACGAATTCGTTGAGCGGCTCGAACACCACTTCTTCCGGCATGCCGTCGATGGAGAGGTAAAAGTGACGCTTGCCTTCGGCTTTGACGCCCACTCCGGTGATGTCCACGCGGTAGCTTTCGCCGTGTACGTCGATCACGAACTCAGTCGGTACGCCTTCGCCACCGGCCTTGGTGACGCCGCCCGCTTCCGGGATCGGCAGCAGGGCTTCAGGCACCAAGGCACCCGCCGCACGCTCTTCAAGGAATTTACGGCCGATGTCCGGGAACATGGCGTAGGTCAGCACGTCTTCTTCGGACGTGGCCAGCGCGCCAATTTCACCGCGCAGTTTGACCATTTCCGGCTTGAGCAAATCGGCCGGGCGCACGTCTATCAGCTCTTCGTTGCCAATCGCCTGACGACGCAGCTTTTCATTCACCACGCCCGGCGCCTTGCCGTAGCCACCTTGCAGGTAAAGTTTCACTTCGTTGGTGATGGTTTTGTAGCGCTCGCCTGCCAGTACGTTGAAGAACGCCTGCGTCCCCACGATTTGCGAAGTCGGGGTCACCAGCGGCGGGAAGCCCAGGTCTTCGCGCACCCGCGGGATCTCGGCCAGCACTTCGTTCATGCGGTTCAGTGCGCCCTGCTCTTTGAGCTGGTTGGCCAAGTTGGAGATCATGCCGCCCGGCACTTGGTTGACCTGCACACGGGTATCAACTGCGGTGAATTCGCTTTCAAACTGGTGATACTTCTTACGCACGGCGTAGAAGTACAAACCAATTTCCTGCAACAGCGCCAGGTCCAGGCCGGTGTCGTATTCGCTGCCTTTGAGGGCTGCAACCATCGATTCGGTGCCAGGATGGCTGGTGCCCCACGCGAAGCTGGAGATCGCGGTGTCGATGTGGTCGGCGCCGTTTTCCACTGCTTTGAGCTGGCACATGGCTGCCAGACCGGCGGTGTCGTGGGAGTGAATAAAAATCGGCAGGCTGATTTCAGCTTTCAGTGCCTTGACCAGATCACCCGTGGCGAAGGGTGTCAGCAGACCGGCCATGTCTTTGATGGCGACGGAATCGCAGCCCATGGCTTCCATCTGCTTGGCTTGCGCCACGAACGCTTCGGTGGTGTGAACCGGGCTGGTGGTGTAGGCGATGGTGCCCTGTGCGTGCTTGCCGGCCGCCTTGACCGCTTCGATGGCGACCCGCAGGTTACGCACGTCGTTCATGGCGTCAAAGATGCGGAATACGTCGATGCCGTTGACCGCAGCCTTGGCCACAAATGCTTTGACCACGTCGTCGCTGTAGTGGCGATAGCCCAGCAGGTTCTGACCGCGCAGCAACATTTGCAGGCGGGTGTTGGGCAGTGCCGCGCGCAGTTGGCGCAGACGCTCCCACGGGTCTTCCTTGAGGAAGCGCACGCAGGCATCAAACGTCGCGCCGCCCCACACTTCCAGCGACCAGTAGCCGACTTTGTCGAGCTTGTCGCAGATCGGCAGCATGTCTTCGGTGCGCATGCGGGTCGCCAGCAGCGACTGGTGGGCGTCACGCAGGATGGTGTCAGTTACAAAAATCTTCTTGGACATTCTTATGTTCCTCACAGGCCTGCGTGGGCGGCGATGGCGGCAGCGATGGCCAATGCCAGCTCTTCGGGTTTGCGCTTGATCGAGTAGTTGGTCAGTTCGGGATGGCTTTCGACAAAGCTGGTGTTGAACTGGCCGCTACGGAATTCCGGATTACGCAGGATTTCCTGGTAGTACGCGGCGGTGGTTTTGACCCCTTGCAGACGCATGTCGTCGAGGGCGCGCAAACCACGGTCCATCGCTTCTTCCCAGGTCAGCGCCCACACCACCAGCTTCAGGCACATGGAGTCGTAAAACGGCGGAATGGTGTAGCCGGTGTAGATCGCCGTATCTGTGCGCACGCCGGGGCCACCGGGCGCGTAGTAGCGCGTGATCTTGCCGAAGCTGGGCAGGAAGTTGTTTTTCGGGTCTTCGGCGTTGATCCGGAATTGCAGGGCAAAGCCGCGGTGCTGAATGTCTTCTTGCTTGATCGACAGCGGCAAGCCGGAGGCGATACGGATTTGTTCGCGAACGATGTCGATGCCGGTGATTTCTTCGGTGATGGTGTGTTCCACCTGCACTCGGGTGTTCATCTCCATGAAGTACACCTCGCCCTCGGCGAGCAGGAACTCCACGGTGCCAGCATTCTCATAGCCCACGGCCTTGGCTGCGCGCACAGACAGGTCGCCGATGTAGGCGCGCTGTTCCGGGGTCAGCTGGGGGCTTGGGGCGATTTCGATGAGCTTCTGGTTACGGCGCTGAATCGAGCAGTCACGCTCGAACAGGTGCACCACGTTGCCAAAGCTGTCACCGAGAATCTGCGCTTCGATGTGCTTGGGGTTGACGATGCATTTTTCGAGGAACACTTCGGCCGAGCCAAAGGCTTTGGTGGCTTCGGAGATCACGCGGGGGAAGGCTTGCTCCAGCTCTTCACGGCTGTTGCAACGGCGAATGCCGCGACCGCCACCGCCCGAGGTGGCCTTGAGCATGACCGGGTAGCCAATGCGCTCGCCTTCGAGCAACGCTTCGTGGATATCGGCCACGTTGCCTTCGGTGCCTGGCGTGACCGGCACACCGGCTTTGATCATGCTGCGGCGGGCTTCGGTCTTGTCACCCATGCGGCGAATGACTTCAGCGGCCGGACCAATAAACTTGATGCCGCGCTCTGCGCAGATGTCAGCCAATTCAGCGTTTTCTGACAAGAAGCCGTAACCGGGGTGCAAGGCGTCACAGCCGGTTTCGACCGCCAGGTTCACCAGTTTGCGCGGGTTCAGATAGCCGGCCAGCGGGTCTTCACCAATGCTGTGCGCTTCATCGGCGCGCTTGACGTGCAAAGCATGCCGATCCGCTTCGGAGTAGACCGCGACAGAGCGAATGCCCATCTCGGCGCAGGCACGCACGATGCGCACAGCAATTTCTCCGCGGTTGGCGATCAGGATCTTTTTTATCACTTGGATTTTCCTAAAGCCCATGGAACAAACGACCTGCTAGACCAGGTCGGCACGTGTCCAAATGTGTCTGAACCGTTGTGTCGTCACACTAGACCTGCGCATCGATAAACAAAAATCAATAATTCTTGGGTCATGCATAAGTAACGACTTATAGTCAACCCATCCCCTGCGCTCGGAATAAACGTCAAAAATGCGTAAGTCATTGATGCGTATCACTTTTCGACAACTTCAAGTGTTCAATGAAGTGTGTGACCTGCGTTCTTACAGCCGTGCGGCAGAAGAAATGTCGCTGACGCAACCCGCCGTAAGTCTACAAATTCGTCAGTTAGAAGAGCTGATCGGGCAGCCGTTGTTCGATTATGTGGGCAAAAAGCTGTACATGACCGAAGCCGCTGAAGCGCTTCAGCGCGCCAGTCGCGATATTTTTGGCCGCCTGGAAAACCTTGATATGCAGTTGTCCGACATGCTCGGTTCGCTGCAAGGTCAACTGAAATTGGCGGTGGAATCCAGCGCGAAGTATTTCGTGCCACACCTGTTCGCGGCGTTCAAGCGCCAGCACCCGGAAGTGAATTTGCAGCTCACGGTCGTCAACCGCGCACAAGCGGTGCGCAGGCTGTCGGACAACCGCGATGATCTGGTGATCATGTCGATGGTGCCGCTGGACATGGGGCTAGAATTTTTGCCGTTTTTGAATAACCCGATCGTGGCCGTCGCCCCGCCCGACCACCCGCTGAGCCAGCGCGACACCTTGCATTTGCAGGACCTGGAACCCTTCACGCTGTTAATGCGCGAGCAAGGGTCGGGCACGCGCAGGGCGTGTGAGGAGTATTTCAAGGAGAAGCGCGTGCACTTCAATCAAACGCTGGAGGTGGCGTCGACCGATGCCCAGCGTGAGTGCGCCGTGGCCGGGCTGGGCGTGGCGCTGTTAACGCGCCACGCCGTCAGCCTGGAGTTGGCAACAGGCTTGCTGCGCGAGCTGCCTGTCGAGGAGTTGCCGCTGTACCGCAGTTGGTGCGTGGTGCAGGCCAAAGCCAAGCGCCTGTCACCGGTGGCGCATGCATTCCTGGGGTTTATCCGCAGCGAGCGTCTGCAAATCAGCGCGCTGGTTGAGCGCTTCGACGGCCACTTGCCGACGAGGCTTGCCAATAATTGATGGCGCTCAGGTCCGGGTAGTCGGCTGTTTCCAGGCGCAATTGGCGCTGGTCCGTATGGTCTTCAATCGCACGTCGGAAGGCCATGCGGCGCTGATCTTCCTGTTGGCGGCGGGTTTTGACGGCGCTGTTGCGTTCTTCGTAAGGCTGAGCCATTTCGAGTCTCCCAAGGCGTGTACGGGAGCTTTACGATGGACCAGATTTATGACGAATTGGGGAAGTCGAGATGACAGATGCGTGAAACGCGCTGGGTGCGCCCGCTCTCCCTGTTGAGAAGGGAGAGCGCGAGGGGTTGTTAGTCTTCTATGTTTTTCAGCGATTTAGGCGACAGGCGCAGGCTGCGCAAGCTACGTTTGACGCTTTTCAGGTGGTTGACCAGGCTCGGGCCGCGCGCCATGGCCACGCCCATGGCCAGCACATCGATCACCACCAGGTGCGCAATGCGCGAGGTCAGCGGCGTATAGATTTCGGTGTCTTCGTGCACATCAATCGCCAGGTTGACGGTCGCCAGTTCCGCCAGCGGCGTTTGGCTCGGGCACAAGGTGATCAATGTCGCGCCGCTTTCACGCACCAGATTGGCGGTAATCAACAGGTCCTTGGAGCGCCCTGACTGGGAAATGCAAATCGCCACGTCAGTGGGCTTCAACGTGACAGCCGACATCGCCTGCATGTGTGGGTCGGAGTACGCCGCTGCCGTCAGCAACAAACGGAAAAACTTGTGCTGGGCATCCGCCGCCACGGCACCCGACGCACCAAAGCCATAAAACTCGACGCGCTGGGCCTGAGACATTGCTGTCACAGCGCGCTGCAAAGCGACCGGGTCGAGTTTTTCGCGCACGTCCATCAGGGTGTGGAGTGTGGTGTCGAAAATTTTCAGGCTGTAGTCAGCAACCGAGTCGTCTTCGTGGATGGCGAACTGGCCAAAGCTGGCGCCCGCCGCAAGGCTTTGCGCGAGCTTGAGTTTCAGGTCCTGAAACCCCGAGCAACCAATCGCCCGGCAAAAGCGCACGATGGTGGGCTCACTGATACCCACGCTGTGGGCAAGGTCGGCCATGGAACTGTGCATTACAGCCGCAGGATCAAGCAGCACGTGATCGGCGACCTTGAGTTCCGATTTACGTAACAAGTGGCGTGACTGGGCGATATGTTGCAGCAAGTTCAAAGGGCAGGACTCGGTCTGAAAGGGTTGGATGGCCGGGATGTAGCAATCTTGTAGTTATACTACAAGAATTCGTTTTCTGCCCAACCAATCCACGACTAAAACCGCGGCTTTCTCCCCTATTCAGGCCGCCCGCGCTCTATGTAGCCCTTTTGAGCACTACAAAAAGACTACATCGCTGCGCAATAAATCGCCCAAAGCGGCCGCGTTAATCGGACGACTGATCAAATACCCCTGCACTTCGTCGCACTGTTGCGCCTTGAGAAAAGCCAGTTGCACGTCTTCTTCCACGCCTTCTGCCACGACCTTTAATTCAAGGCTATGAGCCATCGCAATGATTGCCTTGGTGATGGCTTCGTCTTCAGCGCAGCGCCCCACGCCACGAATGAAGGTCTGGTCGATTTTGACGTAGTCCACGGCAAACCGTTTGAGGTAACTGAGGGAGGAATACCCGGTGCCAAAGTCGTCAATCGCCAGTTTGACGCCCAACTGATGCAACTGCTCAAAGGTCGAAATAATGGACTCAACGCTGTCGAGCAGCTGGCTTTCCGTCAATTCAAGCTCCAGATACTGCGGCGCCAGCCCGGATTCTTCGAGCACCTGACGCACCAGACTGACCAGCTTGCCCTGCCGTAATTGGTGCACCGACAAATTGACCGACACCCGTATCGGCGCCAGCCCTTCGCGCTGCCATTGGCAGGCCTGCCGACACGCCTCGCGCAACACAAACTCACCGATGGGCCCGATCAGCCCGGTCTCTTCGGCCAGGCCGATGAAATCGCCCGGCGGCACGCTGCCCAACTGGGGGTGATCCCAGCGCACAAGTGCTTCGGCTCCGTTCATACGGCCCGTCGCCAGACACAACTTGGGTTGATAGAAGACGGTCAGTTGCTGTTCGGCAATCGCTTTGCGCAATTGGTTTTCCAGCTGTAAGCGCTCCAGGGTGCTGTGCTGCAAGCTGTGGCTGAAGAATTGAAAACTGCCGCCGCCCAAGTGCTTGGCTTGGAGCATGGCCTGATTCGACTGACTGACCAGCGTGGCGATGTCTCGCGCACTATCGGGCAGCAGGCTGATCCCCATGGACGCGCTGATGACCAGTTCATGGCCCTCAATCATAAGCGGCCGGCCCAGCTTGGCCAGCAGCCGCGTCGCGACCCGCGCCAGACTGGTCAGGCTGGCGTAGGAGTCGAACAACACAGCGAACTCATCCCCTGACAACCGCGCGATGGTGTCGGCTTCAGGCAGCGCTCTGGTCAGGCGTCTGGCGACTTTGTGCAGGACCTGATCGGCCAGTTCTGATCCTAGACTGTCGTTCAACAGCTTGAATCGATCCAGGTTGATGTACAGCAGGGCAAGGTTACGCGCGCCTTGGCGAGCCCGTTGATTGGCCTCTTCAAGCCGCTCTTTGAACAACAGGCGATTGGCCAGCCCGGTCAGTTCATCGAAGTGCGTAAGGTGGCGAACACGGGCTTCGGAGCGGCGCCGCGCCGACAGGTCGCTGACAAACGCCACGATATGACTGATGCGCCCGTCATCATCACGCACCACTTTCAATTGCAGCCACTGCGGGTACAACTCGCCGGTTTTGCGCGTTTCAACCAGCTCACCCTGCCAGCGGTCCTGCTGTTCCAAAACAGGCTGGATGACCGGGAAGTGGCGCAGCGCATCGCGGCTGCACGCCAGCTCGCTCACGCGGCGGCCGACCAGTTCTTCAACCGCATAACCGCTGAATCGACTGAATGCCTGATTCACCGCCAACATGCGGTAATCCGGGTCGAGGATCACAATGCCCTCGCTGGCCGCTTCAAAGACGGTGGCCGCCAGGCGTCGCTGCTCAGCCTCGCGTAAACGCTCCGCAGCCGGGGACTGCGCCTCTGGCAGTGTCGGCAAAGATTGAGATTTCCCACGACGACGCTGATTGACTTGCCAGCCAGCAACCCCCAGCACAGTCAGAAAAAAACCGAGCCCGGTGCCGATCAACACACCCGACGCGCTAAGACCCTGAATCATTGGCAATATTCTTATCCGTGGATGAGCCAAAAAAGTCGCCCGAGCATACACAAGCAATGCTCACGACCAAACTGAGACACGTCATTAAAAAGACGAAATAACGCCACGCAATTAACAGATGCGCGCCCTGCCTTTTCAAAGACGCGTGTCGAAGCTGCGACAGGCGGCCCGCGGGAACAGGATTGGCGTTTGCCCGGTTTGAGCCAGCACCCTAGAATGCCCCGATGCGCGAAGATCTCTCTCTCTTATTGAATTCCCTCAACGATGCCCAACGTCAGGCCGTCACGGCCAGTGTCGGGCGTCAGTTGGTCCTGGCCGGCGCAGGTTCCGGCAAAACCCGTGTGCTGGTGCACCGTATCGCCTGGTTGATCCAGGTCGAGAACGCCTCACCCCACTCCGTCCTGTCGGTGACGTTCACCAACAAGGCCGCTGCCGAGATGCGTCATCGCATCGAACAGCTCATGGGGATCAACCCGGCCGGCATGTGGGTCGGGACGTTCCACGGGCTGGCGCATCGCCTGCTGCGCGCTCACTGGCAAGAAGCCGGGCTGAGCCAGACCTTCCAGATCCTCGACAGCGACGACCAGCAACGCTTGGTCAAGCGTGTGATTCGGGAACTGGGGCTGGACGAACAGCGTTGGCCAGTGCGTCAGGCGCAGTGGTTTATCAACGGTCAAAAAGACGAAGGCCTGCGTCCGAAACATATTCAGGCCAGCGGCGATTTGTTCCTGGCCACCATGCGCAGCATTTATGAGGCCTATGAGGCCGCGTGCCAGCGCGCAGGTGTAATCGACTTCTCCGAGTTGCTGTTGCGTGCGCTCGATCTGTGGCGCGATAACCCGGGCCTGCTGGCGCACTATCAAAAGCGTTTCCGGCACATTCTCGTGGACGAGTTCCAGGACACCAACGCCGTTCAATACGCCTGGTTGCGCTTGCTGGCCAAGGGTGGCGACAGCTTGATGGTGGTCGGCGATGACGATCAGTCGATCTACGGCTGGCGCGGCGCCAAAATTGAGAACATCTACCAGTACTCCACAGACTTCCCCGACGCCGAAACCATTCGTCTCGAGCAAAACTATCGCTCCACGGCGGGCATCCTCAAGGCTGCCAACGCGCTGATTGCCAATAACACCGGGCGCATGGGTAAAGAGCTGTGGACCGACGGCGGCGATGGCGAAGCGATCAATCTGTACGCGGCATTCAACGAGCACGATGAAGCCCGCTACGTGGTTGAAACCATCGAAAGCGCGCTGAAAACCGGGCTGGCGCACAACGACATCGCCATTTTGTATCGCTCCAACGCCCAGTCACGGGTACTGGAAGAGGCGTTGTTGCGCGAACGCATTCCTTATCGAATTTATGGCGGCCAGCGCTTCTTCGAACGCGCCGAGATCAAGAACGCCATGGCCTACCTGCGTTTGCTTGAAGGCCGTGGGAATGATGCTGCACTGGAGCGGGTGATTAACGTCCCGGCTCGCGGTATTGGCGAAAAAACCGTCGAAGCGATTCGTGAACACGCACGTCACAATGATGTGTCGATGTGGGAAGCCATGCGCCAGCTGATCGCCAATAAAGCGCTGCCCGGCCGTGCGTCGGGTGCCATTGCCGGTTTTGTCGAATTGATCGAAAGCCTCGCGGCAAAAGTCATGGAGATGCCTTTGCATCTGATGACCCAGACCGTGATCGAGCAAAGCGGGCTGATTGCCTACCACCAGGCTGAAAAAGGTGAGAAAGGCCAGGCCCGGGTAGAAAACCTTGAGGAACTGGTCAGCGCCGCGCGCAACTTCGAGAACACGGAAGAAGACGAAGAACTGACACCGTTGGCCGCATTCCTCGGCCATGCGTCGCTGGAGGCCGGCGACACCCAGGCGCAAGAGCACGAAGACGGCATCCAGTTGATGACCCTGCACAGCGCCAAAGGGCTGGAATTCCCCTACGTGTTCCTGGTGGGCATGGAAGAAGGCCTGTTCCCGCACAAGATGAGCCTTGAAGAGCCCGGCCGTCTTGAGGAGGAGCGCCGACTGGCGTACGTGGGCATCACACGGGCCATGCAGAACCTGGTGATGACCTATGCTGAGACCCGACGTCTTTACGGTAGTGAGACCTACAACAAGGTTTCACGCTTCGTACGCGAAGTACCAAAAGGGCTGATTCAGGAAGTGCGTTTGTCCAACAGCGTCAGCCGCCCTTTCGGCGGCGGTCAACAGCAGAGCGCCAGCACCCTGTTTGGGGGTTCGGAGATTCCGGAAACCGAATTCAAACTGGGTCAGATGGTCAAGCATGCGGTATTCGGTGAAGGTGTGATCCTCAACTTCGAGGGCGCCGGTGCGCAGGCGCGGGTGCAGGTCAACTTCTCTGAAGGCAGCAAGTGGCTGATGATGGGCTACGCCAAACTTGAGGCGGTCTGACAGCAACCCGACAGCCATCGGACGATAAGGTAGGCAACATGGGCTCAGGCTTTTTTTCTTCCTGGACATTCTGGGCCCTGTTGTCAGCCACGTTCGCTGCGCTGACGGCGATCTTTGCCAAGGTCGGAATCGAACACGTCAATTCCGACTTCGCGACGTTGTTGCGTACCGCAGTGGTGCTGGTCAGCCTGGCGCTGATTCTTTACGCCACAGGCCAGTATCAACCGCTGAGTTCGATCTCCCCACGCAGTTACCTGTTTTTAGCGTTGTCGGGGCTGGCGACCGGGGCATCCTGGCTTTGCTACTTCCGCGCCTTGAAACTGGGGCCCGCGTCACTCGTCGCACCGGTGGACAAGCTCAGCGTGGTACTGGTGGCGATCATCGGTGTACTGCTGCTGGGCGAAAAACTCGACCTGCGACAATGGGGCGGAATCGGCTTGATCACGGCGGGCGTGGTGATGCTGGCGCTCAAGCGCTAGAGACGCCGTACCGTGGGTCCCACTGAGTCGACAATCGTGTCTTTTCAACGTGAACTACAGAATACAAAGAAACGTCTTACTCTAAATTAGGCAAAAATCCGAAACACTTCACCGCTAGCCAGTCACACCTCACCTGTGCACCATGGCGCGCGTGTCATCCACAAATGGGAATTCCCTTTATGAAACGTTTTCTTAGCATCGCCATGGCGTTGTGCATCGGTTTGACGATGAGTCTCGACGCAAATGCCAAGCGCTTCGGCGGCGGCAAAAGTTTTGGTTCGGCGCCTAGCCACCAGACTCGCCAAGCCGCTCCTGCCTCTCCAGCCGCAGCCCCTGCCGCTGCTGGCGCAGCTGCCAAGGCCGGTGGTGCTTCACGCTGGCTTGGCCCTCTGGCCGGTATCGCTGCCGGCGGCCTGCTGGCTTCCATGTTCATGGGCGACGGCTTCCAGGGCATGCAGATCTTCGACATCCTGATCATGGCGGTCATTGCGTTTGTGATCTTCCGCTTCATCGCCGCGCGTCGTCGCAAGCAACAAGCTGACCTGGCCCCGGCGGGTCACGCACCGATGCAGCGCGAAGCGTTCGACGCCAAGCCAGCCACTGCGTCGATCTTCGGTGGCGGTTCTTCTGCCGCGGCGCCACGCCCGGTCATCAACGCGCCCGCCTGGTTCAACGAGCAGAGCTTCCTGGAAGCCGCGCGCAACCATTTCCAGTCCTTGCAACAGCATTGGGACGCTAACGAAATGGACAAGATCGCTGAGTTCGTGACTCCGCAAATGCTTGAATTCCTCAAGCGCGAGCGCGCTGATCTGGGTGATGGCTTCAACTCGACGTACATCGATAACCTGACCGTTCAGCTGGACGGCCTGGACGATCGCGCCGATAAAACCATCGCCACACTGACGTTCAGCGGCCTCTCCAAAACCTCACGTTTTGATCAGGGTGAAGCCTTCAGCGAAAGCTGGAACATGGAACGCGTTCAAGGTGAAAACCAGCCTTGGCTTGTAGCCGGTATCCGTCAGAACGGCTGATCGATTTCGCTTAACAGGTTGTAACCAAAGCCCCGGACTTGTCCGGGGCTTTGCATTTCACGATTGCACTTATAACGAGCTACTGTATAAAGCGCGTCATATAAAACCGCGCCATTAGAGTATGAGGATTGAGGTCGTGGAAGAGATCATTGAACAATTGCGTGAGGCAAATGAACCCGTCCCGGTTCCTCTGGAACTGCCTGACGAAGATTTGCTGGTGGAAATCGAAGAACAGCTGTTCATCGATATTCCCTTTGTTTTCCGAGAGTTTTTGCTGACGGTCAGCGACGTGGTGTATGGCAGCCTGGAACCGGTCACTGTGACCGACCCGCAATCGCATACCTACCTGCCTGACGTCGCGGCCAATGCATGGGATGCGGGCGTAGACCGCAGCCTGATCCCTATCTGTCAGGACGGCGACGACTACTACTGCGTCGAGGAAGACGGCACGGTCGTGCTGTGGTCCGCCGAAGAAGAGCTGGTTACCGAAGAGACATGGGAATCGGTCTGGCACTGGGCACGGGATGTCTGGCTGGAAAGCTGATACACCCGCCAGCTGCTTTGCAGGAGTGAGCGTGCGCGAGAGGGGCTGAGCACCATCCCCATCACGAGGCAAGCTCGCTCCTGCAGAAGATAAACCAGGCCGCTAGTGGCCCACATCCTTGTGGTTGTCGAGGGTTTCCAGCAAGGCCACTTGCATGCGCGTGTGAATGCGCACGAACCAGCGCCACAACACCGCCGCGACCCCGGCTGCAACCACCGCAATCACGATCAGCAGTTCATTGGTCGGCAAGATACTGGCGGACAAGGCTGACAGCAGCAAGAAGATAACCAGCAACGATAGAATCGGGATCACTTCAGCAATCACGCGACGGACGCGCTGTGTGTGCCGCCCCGCCATCTCGGGTTTAACCCCCATCTCTGCCAAGAGCATCGACAGTGCCTTGAGTTTGCGATACGCCGCGATCAGAAACGGCAGCGACAGCAATAACGCGGCGCCCCAGATCAAGCCATGCTGCCAGCTCGATTTCATCACCCACCCCTGCAAATACACCGCAATGCGAGGGGCGAAATACCCCCCGGCAAAGAATATGGCCATCACCAGGGCCAGATTGACACCCACTTGCAGCAAGATCTTGCGAATCATCGCCGCCAACCGTGCCCCTTCGCCCTGGGGCTGAATACTGCTCAGCCATTCGCCATAGAGCCCGAACACGCGCGACACCCGGTTGGGCATGATCTGCGCCAGCTTGAGCGAGAGCGGATCAGCGGCGCGAATCAAATACGGGGTCATCAGGGTGGTCAGCACCGACACAGCGACCGCTACGGGGTACAGGAAGCTGCTGGTGACCTGCAAGGTCATGCCCAGTGCCGCGATGATGAATGAAAACTCTCCGATCTGAGAGAGCCCCATCCCGACTCTCAGCGAGGTCCGTCCATCATTACCTGCGATAAACGCACCCAAGCCACAGGACAACATCTTGCCCAGTACCACCGCACAGGTAATGACGACTATCGGCAGAGCGTATTCCCACAAGATGGCAGGATCGAGCATCAAGCCGATGGCGACGAAAAAGATCGCACTGAAGAGGTCACGCACCGGCTCGATCAGCCTTTCGATTTTCAGCAGCTGCCGGGATTCGGCCATGATTGCGCCGATCAAAAACGCCCCCAGCACCATGCTGTACTCCAGCTTGACCACGAGCAGACAGAAACCAAAACACAGCCCCAGCACGGTAATCAGTAGCATCTCATTGCTTTCAAACCGCGCTACATAAGCCAGTACCCGGGGTACCAGCAAAATGCCAATGACCAATGCCACGATCATGAACAACGAGAGTTTGCCGACGGTCGAGAACACCTCTTCCGGGCTCACGCTGCCACTGACGGCGATGCTGGAAAGCAGGGCAATAATCCCGATGCCCAAAATGTCCTCGACGATCAGCACGCCAAAAATCAGCTGTGCGAACCGTTCGTTTTTCATTTTCAGGTCGTTCAGCGCCTTGACGATGATCGTGGTCGACGAAATAGCCAAAATGGCGCCGAGGAACAACGCGTCCATGGTGTTCCAGTCGAACCAGCGGCCGATCTCATAGCCGATCCAGATCATCAGGGTGATTTCCATGAACGCCGCGATAAACGCCGTGGCGCCCACTTTGAACAATTTGCGCAGGCTGAACTCAAGCCCCAGGCAGAACATCAGGAATATCACCCCCAACTCCGCCAGGGTTTTGATGGTCTGTTCGTCGTGAATCAGGCCAAACGGTGGCGTATGCGGGCCAATGATGAAACCCGCCACGATGTACCCCAAGACCACGGGCTGCTTGAAACGGTGAAATAGAATGGTCACCACACCTGCGACCAGCATGATGACTGCCAGATCCTGAATAAAACTGATGGCATGCATGACGTGTCGCCTCCTTGTGTGAGTGCTGTCCGGAAACAAAACGACAGACACAGAGGATTACTCTGTGCGTAGCGGACGCTTGAAGTGTAGGAAATACCCTGGAAACGGGCGTTTGCAGGTTAACACCGGGATTTACCGCAGAAAGGCAGCGCAATATGTGGAAACATGTGCGCCAGAGCGTGACGGCAGCCCGTGCGGCAGCGTCCCGTTGTTGAAGCTTTCAAAAAACGCGAAAAGTATCCACAGAGATACCTTTTTCACTGCTGCAACATTACCGCGAGCCTGCTGCTATGGAACCCGGAAACGCCCAACTGTCGATGACGGTCTTGATGACCCCGGACATGGCCAATTTTTCTGGCAATGTTCACGGCGGAACCCTGCTCAAGTACCTCGACGAAGTCGCCTACGCCTGTGCCAGCCGCTATGCCGGGCGCTATGTCGTGACCCTGTCAGTCGATCAGGTAATTTTTCGCGAGCCGGTGCATGTCGGTGAGCTGGTGACCTTTCTGGCCTCGGTCAACTACACCGGCACCACGTCGATGGAAGTGGGGATCAAGGTCGTCACTGAAAACATCCGTGAGCGCTCCGTGCGTCACACCAACAGCTGCTTCTTCACCATGGTGGCGGTGGACGATGATCGTAAGCCGGCGGCTGTACCGCCTTTACAGCCCGTTAACAGCGAAGACAAACGTCGCTTTATCCAGGGCAAACAGCGTCGCCAGATCCGACAGGAACTGGAAAAACGCTATCAGGAATTGAAAGACGAGACGCTGTAAACCTCAGCCGCTCCTGTAGGAGCACGCGTACTGGCGATTCAGCCCATTCCGTCATTTTTGAATGACCGGGAAGGTTTTATCGCCAGCAAACGGGGTTTACAGGTGGATCGGCATCGCCTCAAACCGCACTCGCGGGTGAGCAATACGGTCCTGGGCACGCACCAGTTGCAGTTCGTAGCTGGTGCACGCCTGGGTTTCCAGCAGCACTTCATGCACGGCCGAAGCGGCAAATTCGAACGCGGCGACCAGGCTGTCTCCCAGCAATACCCGCGCCAGGAACAAGCCGGACGTCAAATCGCCCACACCGACGGGCTGACGGGGAAACGCCAGTAACGGGCGGCGCAGGTGCCAATTGCCTTCAGGGGTGACCAGCAGCATTTCGAAACTTTCTTCCGGCTTGCCAGGGTAGGACAAGTGCTTGACCAGAACGGCCTTGGGGCCGCGTGCCAACAGGCTGCGCGCCATCGCCAGGCAATCGAACAGCGACTGCGGGTGACGACCACAGAAGCTGTCCAGCTCCAACTGGTTGGGGCACAGAAAGTCGGCCACGGCGGCCGCTTCATTCAGCAAAAAATCACTGACTTCGTACGGCACAATGCAGCCTTTCTCCGGGTGCCCCATGACCGGGTCGCACAGGTACAGCGCGTTGGGGTTAACGGCCTTGATCCGCGCGACCCCACTGAGAATGGCTCGCCCTTGCGCAGCGCTGCCCAAATAACCGGATAACACGGCGTCGCAGTTGCCCAGCTCTCCGATGGCGGCAATCCCGTCAACCAACGCCGGAATTTGGTCCGGGGCCAGCACTTCGCCAGCCCATTGGCCATACTGAGTGTGGTTTGAGAACTGCACGGTATTCAAAGGCCATACATTGACGCCCACGCGCTGCATGGGAAAAACGGCCGCGCTGTTGCCGGCATGGCCGAAAACCACGTGGGATTGGATGGCGAGTAAGTGAGGCGTACGTTTCATGCCGGCTTCCAGACTGCGTGTGGATTCAAGCCACGCAGTATGCGACGAAAAGCAACCTGTACGACAGGCTGAAGACGCAGTTAAGCTGAGCCCACTCTGTTGGAGCACATGTGATGCTGACCCTTGGAAATATGTTTGTGCTGATGTTATTGGCAACAGGCGCTGCCTGGCTGTGGCACAACCACGGCATGCGCGAGCGGGCGCTGGAGCGCGTCAAACAGCACTGCAACAAACTCGACATCGAGTTACTCGATGAAAACGTGGCCCTGAAGAAGATCGCCTTTATCCCGGACGCCAAGGGCAATCGCCGCCTGGCCCGTGTGTATAACTTTGAATTCACCGTCACCGGTGATCAGCGCCATGCGGGCACCATCACTCAATTTGGAGCCCACAGCGCCAAAATTGAACTGGCCCCCTACCCGTTCAAGGCTGAACCAGAGCCTGAACAGCGCGATATCCCCAGCGCTCAAGTCATCGAACTGAGCCAATGGCGCCAGCAACACACCAAACCCCGCCAATAGTGCCGAACCCAGGAGAAACTTGATCCTCTCCTGGGACGCGGCAACCTTCTCTACGCTTTTTAGGCGACCTGTGGATAACTTTCTTGCAGATTGCACTAAAAACGCCTGAAAACCCCTAAATAGACGCTTTCCAGTGGATATTTTCAGCTCAACTTTTCGCAATCAGCACGAATTGTAGGACAACTTTACCAGTACAGATTGGCACTTTTCAGAGGAAATTCAGTGCGAAAGGCATTGTTGCAGGCCTTCTGTCAGGGCATTCAGGTCCTGCGGGGCGTCGAAGATCAGTTCAATACGTGAATCTTTGCGCCATTCAGCGTTTTTCCAGGGTTCCAGCCGATTTTTCAGCGAATTTGAGGACATCCAGCCCGCAGATCCATGAACAACCAGCTTTGCACGCAGCCAATTCAGGCCTTCAAGCCATCGGTTCAGCGCTTGCAGATCAAACTGGCGCGAGGGCTGCCATTTCCAGCCGGCACTCCACCCTTCAGGCTGCTGCCTGAACACAATAATGGGCGTCTCAGGCCCGGAAAAAATACTGCCAAGTGAATTAAAATCCTTATAAATCAATGAGTTATCCACAACATGAATATCGCTAATAGTGGCTACAGGCAGCGTATTTAGCGGGATGTAGCCCTGTTCGGTCCATAGCAGAGGGCACTTTGGCAGGCATGATGCAATCTGCTCACGTTGCTCTTTTTCCACACTATTAGATTTATTCATGACCAATAAACCGGCCATTTCCAGGGCTTCGCGCTGGCTTTGCGACAAGGGTTTTCCCTGAGCGAGCGCTTCGGTATCCAGGACCATGACGCAGGGTTGTAACGCCAAAACACCCAGCCAGGGCGTCACGCTTAACTGCTGGAGGATGCGCGCGGGATGGCCAAGGCCAGAGGGTTCGATGAACAGGCGGTCGGGTTTTGCCTTGCGTAAAAGGCGGCTCAAGCCAATTTGAAAAGGCGCGCCGTTCACGCAACACACGCACCCGCCCGCCACTTCAGCGATCGCGATTTGATCATCTGCCGAACTCATCAAGGCCGCGTCGAGACCGATTTGCCCGAACTCATTCACCAAAACCGCCCAGCGTTCGTGTGCCGGCTTCTGTGCCATCAGGTGCTGAATCAGACTGGTTTTACCTGCACCGAGCGGCCCGGCGATCACATGAGTAGGAATGTTGTGCAACATCATCGCCCGCTTCTGTAGGAATCCAAGGCTGCAATATGCCTCAGGCGAGCCAGTCGAGGGTCAAAATCAGCCGTCGCTCCCCGGTTTTCAATGCCGGTGAACGATGGATCAAACCCGCCCCCTGATTGCCCTGCCACTTTTCGCCTTTAAGCAGCGCGACGTCTCCCGCGCTCATCTGCTGAATGAACGTACTGTCGGGGCCCTCAGCCTGATCATTGCCTAAATGCTGACGATCCATCACGCCTTCTTCTACCCACTCGCTGCCCGGCCCGGCATAAGTCGTCACCAGTCGTGCGGGCACATGGTCCACATGAAAGCGCGGACACATGGCTTTATCCAGGGCTCTGAGGCGCAGTCCAACGCGCTTGGCCCCAAGCAGGCACGCATAGGCACTGACTAGCCAGCAAACATCTGCCATGAAGCCCGTATAGCCTTCCAGGTCGCAGAATCGCTGCGCCAGCCCTTGCAGATTGGGCGGTGTATTTTCATCGGGTAATTCGAAGCTCAAGGCTTGCGCAAGGGGTTCATCGAGTGACAACAACAGCGCACAGAAGTCTGCGATATGGACCGGCAATGCGCGTTGCCACACGGCCATGTTTACGCCTTCCTCGTGGATGCGCGTCAACACCTGCGGGGCTTTCCCCTGCGCATGTTGAATAAGGCGCGCGTCAGCCTTCATCACGCGGCCACCTCGCTGTACCAGTCGCCAAATGGGTCGCTCAGCTGTAGCCAGGCTTCAGGGCCCATTGCGACTTCAGCATCGGTCAGCAAGCAAGCATCTAGTTCGACGGTGAGTGCGTTGAAGTCGATGTGCTGACCGATAAACACCAATTCCTGACGACAATCTGCTGTCTCAGGAAGCCATTTTTTAAGGATTTCGGCGCGAGTTTCTGCATCTTCAGGCCATTGATCCTGGGGTACAAAACGCCACCAGCGACCCGCGTATCCATACCGCATCAGCCCCCCTGCCTGAGACCAGCTACCGGCCTCCTGGTACTTGCTCGCCAGCCAGAAAAAACCTTTGGAGCGCAGCAATTTACCGTTGGTCCAGGGCCGGTCGATAACGTTAAAAAAACGCTCAGGGTGAAAAGGCCGAACCGCACGATAGACCGTCGAAGCGATGCCGTACTCCTGGGTTTCAGGTACATGTTCCCCGCGCATTTCTTTCAACCAGCCGGGCGACTGGGCGGCACGCTCAAAATCGAAACGGCGGGTATCGAGAATTTTTTTCAGCGCAATTTCTCCCATCACCATTGGGAGAATTTCTGCTTCTGCGTTCAGTCGCTGAAGAATGGCCTTTAGTTCTTCACGTTCGGCCCGGCTGATGAGATCAATCTTGCTGATCAAAATGACGTCTGCAAATTCGACCTGTTCGATCAGCAAGTCGGTGATTGAGCGCTCGTCGTCTTCTCCCAGGGTTTCACCGCGAGACGCCAACTGCTCGGCGGCCTGAAAATCGCGCAGAAAGTTAAGCCCATCCACGACCGTCACCATGGTATCCAGACGTGCGATATCCGCCAGGCTTTGACCCGCGTCATCTCGAAAGGTGAATGTTTCAGCGACAGGCAAAGGCTCAGAAATGCCGGTGGATTCGATCAATAAATAATCGAAACGACCTTCCTTGGCCAATTTGCTGACCTCCTCTAAAAGGTCTTCGCGCAAGGTGCAGCAGATACACCCATTGCTCAGTTCCACCAATTTTTCCTCTGCACGGTTCAGGGTGACATCGCGCTGAACCTCAGCTCCATCGATATTTATCTCACTCATGTCATTGACGATGACGGCCACGCGCAGATCGTCACGATTGCGCAAGATGTGATTCAACAGGGTGCTTTTGCCTGCACCGAGAAAACCTGACAGCACTGTTACGGGAAGACGTTTGGGCATGGTGATTCCTCATCAGGGTGAGCAGGTCAAAACGCCCGCTTGTGGGAGCGACCGACGCAAGCGAAGCAATTGATACACTATAACAATACAAGGCTATAATTGTTACTGTGTAACACAAATGCGTTCCCTTAATGGAAAACACACATGACCTCTCTCACCCTGCCTGACATTGCCTCACAAACTGCGCTTCACGACATTCCCTTGGATTGGGTCGGCATGTGCGGCATTGCGCTGCCAGTTGTCATTAATGGGCAACGCTTAGCAGCGACAGCCGATGCGGGGGTCAGCCTCGATGATGGCGAAGCGCGCGGTATTCACATGTCACGCTTATTTTTAGCGCTAGAAGTTTTAGATTCGCAGGCCGTGAACCCCGCACTTTTGAAGAAAATTTTGCAGCGTTTTTTAGACTCGCATGACGACTTGTCCACATGTGCCTACCTGAATCTCAACACTCAAATGCTCTTGAAGCGGCCGGCATTGATCAGCCCATTGAGTGGTTGGAAGAGTTATCCCGTGGAGATAAAAGCATCCCTGGAAAACGGAATGTTCCACGTGGAACTAAATGTTGAAGTGGAATATTCATCAACGTGCCCCTGCTCAGCAGCCTTGGCACGACAACTCATCCAGCAGAAATTTGTCGATGACTACGCAAATAAAACACTTCAGCACGCCGAGGTTTTAGCGTGGCTCGGCAGTACGCGAGGGATTGTAGCGACCCCCCATAGCCAGAGAAGTACAGCTCACTTGCAATTGCACATCCGCGAAGACGGAGACAATTTCCCTATTGAGCACGTCATTGATAAGGCCGAAAAGGCACTGGGCACCGCCGTACAAACCGCTGTGAAACGCGAGGACGAGCAAGCCTTCGCGTTAGCCAATGGACAGAATTTGATGTTTTGCGAGGATGCAGTGCGACGGTTGCATGTGGCACTGAAGTCCACTTCAGCGGTGAAAGGATTCAATCTGAAGGTGGTGCATGCAGAGAGTTTGCACAGCCATGATGCTGTAGCGAAGAGTCGTTGGAATTGGCGTAGATAAGCATTGCAGTGTTAACCGCGCGCTGACGGTGCAGAGCGCGGCATATCGCTTTAGGCGCGAGGTTTTACGGTTCCACAATCAGCACCCAACCAGACAGCCTGGGAATCCAGGCTCCCCGTTTGCTTAAGGCCTGTCGCATTGAAGGTGCCCGTAACATGGGTCGTGAATTCACGATCACTGGCAAATGTCGCCACACCTGCCCCCTGAGCTTTTGGACAACTAAAGCGAAACTTCCACTGATTTCCACTACGCTCAGTGATCTGCTGCTGACATCCCGACTGGGGATCAGTCAGGGGGATGGAATCGGATTTCACCTGTTCAGGGGTCAGGCATACCCGAACACCTTTACCGCCCATGTTGATGCCTTGCTTCTCCAGTTGAGCCAATTGCTCAGGGGTCAGCATGGTTTTGAGTTGACCCATCATCATTTGAAAATCGGGGAGTTGATTACCGTCCACCTGCATATTGCTCGACGTCAGCTCCCACAGACCGGGTTGCAACATTTGGGCTTGAGCCACAGGGATCGATAAACCAAAGGCCATGACAAGCCCAAGCAAACGAACATTCATCAAGCAGCTCCTATTGATAAGTCAGCGTTAGACGTCACAAAACAGCGGGTGTTGCATCAGTAAACAATTAGGGACATTCATACCAGAACGTGGTCTTTTACGTACTTGGCGTCAAACATTGAGGAGCAAGGATACGCATGGATTATCTCGGCCCGCACGTTTTCGGTTATCTGATTTTATTGATCCACAGCCTGGGTTTGATTGCCGCGGTGCATGCGGTATTAACCGTGAGAACCGCTCAAGGTGCAATTGCCTGGGCCATGTCGTTGTTCTTCATCCCCTACTTCACCCTGATTCCTTATTTGATTTTTGGGCGCAGTACGTTCGACGATTACATCAAGGCGCGTCGACAGGCCAACCAGGAAATGCGTGAGGCCATTGCCAATCTGGACTGGAGACCTTGGGTAGAAGAGGCACTGGCAGCCCGTAATTCAAAAGCGTATACCTCGCTGCGCGCAATGCCGAAGTTAGGCCGCATGCCTTGCCTGGCCAACAATCAGGTTCGGTTACTCATCAATGGAGCCGCCACCTTCGATGCCATTTTTGCCGCCATTCGAGCTGCCAAAGAAGTGGTGCTCGTTCAGTTTTTTATCGTCCATGACGATGACCTGGGTAAGAAGCTACATGCCTTGTTGCTGGAAAAAGCCGCCCAAGGCGTACAGGTGTATTTGCTGTACGACAGCATCGGCAGCCACTCCTTGCCCGGGAGTTATGCTGAAACCCTGGGAGCTGGCGGTGTTCAGGCAAAGGCTTTCGCGACACGCGGGGGCTGGATCAGTCGCTTCCAGGTCAACTTTCGCAACCACCGTAAAGTCGTCGTGGTCGATGGGGTTAAAGGGTTCGTCGGCGGGCATAACGTCGGGGATGAATACTTGGGCAGCAAGCCTCCCTTGTCCCCATGGCGCGATACCCACGTGGAAGTGAGTGGCCCCGTGGTGGCCTGCTTGCAAGAGTCATTTGCTGAAGACTGGTTCTGGGCGGCCCGTAAATTGCCGCCCCTCATCTTGCCCCAGACCTACCCGGAGGGTGGCGTGCTGTGTCAGTTTTTGGCCAGTGGCCCTGCCGACTCATACGAAACCTGCTCGTTGTTTTTCGTCGAAGCCATCCATGCTGCTAACGAACGCGTATGGATTACGACGCCCTACTTCGTACCCGACGAGGCTGTATTTTCGGCTCTTAGACTCGCCGTGTTGCGCGGGGTAGATGTACGGATTCTGATTCCCTCGCGCCCGGATCACAAAATTGTGTACGCCGCTTCAAGTCTGTATGCCTTCGAAGCGGTCCGGGCCGGGGTAAAAATATTCCGTTATCAGCCAGGGTTCGTGCATCAAAAGGTCGTGTTGGTCGACAACGAAATCAGCGCCATCGGCAGCGCCAATATGGATAACCGTTCGTTCCGTCTTAACTTTGAAGTGATGTTACTGACGGTTGATGAATCCTTTGCCCGAGAAGTTGAAAACATGCTGCATGACGACTTTGCATTGGCTCGCGAAATCACCGAAGACGACATCAAAAGCACCCACCATTTACAGCAACTGGGGATGCGCATTGCGCGCCTGGTTTCGCCCGTTCTATAAAAAAAAACCGTGTCACTCAGTGGCACGGTTTTCATCAAATCTCAGGGCCAGGCATCGCTCAGCGATAGAGATCCGCGCGTGTTGGGGGTAATTCAATTGAGCCATCCGCATGGGGTTTGGTGGCCAGAATCTGATGAATGTTTATCCAGCCACGGGTAAAGGCATAAGCGCAACCTGCCAGATAAAGCCGCCAAATACGCAAAATCTGTTCGGGGACTTCGTTGGCCGCGGCATCAAGGTTCTGCTCCAGGCGCTGACTCCAATGCTCCAACGTACGCGCGTAATGCAGGCGTAAACTTTCGACGTCGACCACTTCCAGCCCGGCTTCACTGATCTGGGCACTAATCATCGACAGGTGCGGCAACTCCCCGTTGGGAAACACATAGCGCTCAATGAACTCGCCCGCCCCGCGTCCCACCTGACGACCGTCAGTGTGCTTGGCGGTAATACCGTGGTTCATCACCAAGCCGCCTTCACGCACGGCATTAAACAAAATCTGGCAGTACTCTCGCAGGTTGGCGTGCCCGACGTGTTCAAACATGCCCACGCTCACAATCTTGTCGAAACGTCCGTCCTGAGGCAGATCCCGATAATCCAACAGTTGCAGGTCGACCTTATCTTGCAGGCCTTCCGCCTTAACGCGCTCTTTAGCCAAGGCAAGTTGTTCCTTGCTCAAGGTAATACCGAACACTTTGACCCCGAACTCCCGAGCAGCGAAGCGCGCAAGCCCGCCCCAACCACATCCAACGTCCAGCAGGTATTCGCCCGGCTTAAGTCGCAACTTACGGCACAGGTGACGAAATTTTGCCTGTTGCGCCTCCTCCAGACTTTCTTCGCCCGTCTCGAAATACCCACAGGAGTAAACCATGTCGCGATCCAGCCAGAGCTGATAAAACGCGTTGGACACATCGTAATGGTAGGAAATCGACTCGGCATCTGTCGCCTTGTCGTGATACTGGCGCGGGGGCGTGGCGTCATCGTCCTCAACCAATAGCGCCTGGCTGAGCTCATCGCACACCCGGATGACTTCACTGATAGAACCTTCAGCCAGCTCCAGGCGCCCTTCTACAAAAGCGCTGCCTAGCAAGTCGAGCGTGGGGTGGGTGATTTCTGAAACGATGGTTGGATCCTTGACCACGATCGTGACACTGGGCGTTGGGCCCAAGTCGAATTCGAGACCATCCCATAGCTTCAGGCGAAGTGGAATTTTGAGATTCTGTAAAGCTGGTGGCAGTTGCGCAAGCATCAGTAGTCCTCCCTCATTTCAGACGTCAAAAAATAAGGGTAGTCGATTAACTGAAACTGTCAGGCTCACGGGCCAGAAGGTTTGATCTAGAGCGGATGAAACCTTTTTTAAGTTTCACCGCCCCAGACGTTGAATCATTCAAAACGAAGCGCAAACCGGATAGTCACGCCTTGCAGTATCAGGGGTGAGCGATTAACTGTTTGGCCAACGCTTCAAACGCAGGAATGGTCACCGGGTCATTGGCCGAATTACTGGCAATGGGGTTTGAGGCGAAACGCACAATCACCATCTCGGCTTTAGGGTCGATGTAGATGCGCTGCCCATATACGCCGCGAGCCATGTAGGCACCGTCGGCGTTATGCGTCACCCACCACATGTTGCGGTAGCTGCCACCTTTGAGTTGGTCGTAGCCAGCCTTGGCAAAGGCTGCTTTATCCCCACCCGCCCGAATATCTTCCACCACCGCTTTGGGAACAATTTGTTGCCCCAAGTATTGGCCGTCGTTGCGCATTAACTCGCCGAACCTCGCCATGTCTCGCAGACCGGCATTGAAGCCGCCACCGGCGAACGGTGTACCGATGGAGTCCACCGTAAAGTAAGCATCTTGCTCGGCCCCCAGACGTTGCCAGATTTTCTCCGACAGCAACTGCGCCACATTGCGCCCCGTTACCCGGGCAATAACCCATCCCAAGACATCCGAGTTCACGGTCTTGTACCCAAAGGCTTTGCCATGTTCGCCCAGAGGTTGAACCGTTTGCAGGTATTCCATGTAGGTTTGTGGTCCGGTGTAGCCTGCCGGCTTGGGCAGCGGGTTACCGGCCATTGCGTGCTGCCAGACTTCCGCCTTGGGGTCGGCGTAGTCTTCACTGAATTTAAGCGCGGTGGTCATGTCGAGTACCTGACGCAGCGTGGCCGTGGCAAACGCTGAGTTGGCCAGTTCAGGCACGTAATCGACAATTTTTTTATTGGCATCCAATGTGCCATCCGCCACCAACATCGCTCCCATTGTCCCGACCACCGATTTGGTCACCGACATGGCGGCGTGCTCACCTTCAGGGTTCAACACACCAAAATACCGTTCGTACACGACCTTGCCGCGATGCAACACGACAATGCCGTCGGTGTAGTTGGCCGCCAGTGATTGTTCCCAGGTCATGGGTTCTGTGCTGCCGGTCGGTATAAACGTCAGTTGATCGATGTCGGTGCGCAACGCACGTGCTAACGGTACTGGAGCGCCCAAACCACGGGATACGTTAGTGGTCGGCATCAATTGGCGGAAGTTGGACACGCTCCAGCGCATGGCCGGAAACTTGAAATAACTGCCATCGGCGAAGCGAATGATACGGTCAGGCGGTGGCGGAGCACCGACCATCCAGCCCATTTTTGCAGGATCGCTGGCAGCCGCATCCGGATAAGGGGTGTCGGCGGCACTGGCGAAAGAGGCGGCCAGCGTTGAAAGACAAAAGAGACTGATGCGCGCGGGTCTGGATAAACGCTTGAACATGAAGAGGCCTCTGCAGAGGAACAAAACAATGGCCAAGTGCTGAAACGAATGTTCCTTGTCCGATTCATGGCCGCACACCACCTTGCGCGAAAAGGGGTGAGTTTGCATAGCCTGAACAGAGGTTAATCAACGGCTGACGCGTTTTTTATAGCAGCGTGGACAGGCGGCCGCTTTCCACCCTGTTAAGTCTCCTGACGTGCAGCACCCACAACCCGAGGCATGATTGCTTACGTTCTTAGATCGATTCGGCATTACTCACGATATGTCTTAACATAGCCAGTTGCCGAAAGAACCAGCATGGTCATCCCCATGACAGGCTTTCATCCTTTACAAATACGTGTGGTGAAGATGAACAAGCCTTTCATTTCGCTGTGCCCTGAAGTAACTCGGGCGCACGCGCTGACGTTGATGGATTGGTTGGAAGATGAACGTGTCACCTGCTACCTGAGCGATTCGCGTGATGTCTCACGCACCCTCGAACACGCGATCGACCGGACTCAATTGCCGATCCTGACCCACCTGTTCAACCGGGGCGGCCGATTTTTTATGGCCTATGACCGGTATGACGACCCGGTGGGCTTTGTCCGACTAATCAAGACCGGCTCTGAGTGCGAGATCGTTCTGGCCATTGGAGACAGTGAAAAATGGGGCCGAAACCTCGGCGCCCGCACGATCCGCGAGGGCATGAAAATGGCCTTCCTCGACATGCGGGCCAAGAAACTCATCGCCAAGATACATCCGCACAACGCGCGTTCATTGAAAGCCTTTCTGCGCAGCGGCTTTAAACTCGAGAGCGAAACGCCGACCTTGAAATCGTTCTCCATGACGGCGGGACGTTATCTTCAGTTATTGCGCGAAGGGGCCGTTGACGACGCCACCCGGATCTACATCACTGAAATCGACAAGGCCAGGCTCGAGAGTCTAATCGCGCTGGAACAAGGCCCAGTTGTTGTGGAACTCGAACATGAATTAGAGCGCGCGGTTGTCGTCAACCCGCAGCAGGTGGCGAGCAATGTCGTCACGATGAACTCCAGGGCCTTGCTGCAGCTGGATGGCGAAGAGATGGAGGTGGCCTTGGTCTACCCTGAAGACGCGGACAGTAACGCAGGCAAATATTCCGTGTCATCTGACATCGGCGCCGCGATTCTGGGTTATCAAGAGGGGGACGCCATCAACTGGCGAATTTCAGATCGCACGCGCCGCATTGAGATCAGGAAAGTGCTGTACCAGCCGGAGGCTGCGGGCGACTTCCACCTTTAATGGCGTTGTTCACTGAGTGTTTGTCTATCCGTTGCGAGGATCCCCCGGAGAACGGGGGTCACGCTTTACGGGCCTGAGCGGCCCATTGGGAAAGGCAGGAGGCGGCAAGGCAGACCTGCCGACTCCTGCGACAATTTTAATTGTCTAACACCAACGACTTTTATCGTCGGGGCACTTATTCAACAGTGACGGATTTCGCCAGGTTGCGCGGCTGGTCGACGTCCGTCCCTTTGAGCACAGCGACGTAGTACGACAACAATTGCAACGGGATGGTGTAGAGGATGGGCGCCAGTACGTCATGGATGTGTGGCATGTTAATCACATGCGTGCCTTCCCCATTGGTCATGGCCGCTTGTTCATCCGCGAAAACAATCAACTCGCCACCGCGTGCACGCACTTCTTGCAAGTTGGATTTCAACTTTTCCAGCAATTCGTTATTCGGCGCGACGGTCACCACCGGCATGTCGTTATCCACCAGCGCGAGCGGTCCATGTTTCAACTCACCGGCCGGGTAGGCTTCTGCGTGGATATACGAAATTTCCTTCAGCTTGAGCGCACCTTCCATCGCCACCGGGAACTGAGCACCGCGACCCAGGAACAGGGTGTGATGTTTGTCAGCGAACAACTCCGCGACTTTTTCGACGGTCGCATCCATCGCCAGTGCTTCCCCAAGACGGGCAGGCAAGCGACGCAGTTCTTCTACCAGTTGGGCTTCAACCCCCTCCTCCAACGTCCCGCGTACTTGCCCCAACGACAGCGTCAGTAGCAACAGCCCCACCAGTTGGGTGGTGAAGGCTTTGGTGGAAGCCACACCAATTTCGCGACCCGCCTGGGTCAGCAGGGTCAGGTCAGACTCACGTACCAGCGAGCTGATGCCAACGTTACAAATGGCCAGACTGCCCAGGAAGCCCAGCTCTTTAGCGTTGCGCAGAGCGGCCAACGTGTCAGCGGTCTCGCCCGATTGCGAGATGGAAACGAACAATGTGTCTGGCTGGACCACCACTTTGCGATAACGGAATTCACTGGCCACTTCGACTTGGCAAGGAATGCCTGCCAAAGACTCCAGCCAGTAACGCGCAACCATGCCAGCGTGGTAGCTGGTGCCACAGGCGACGATCTGAACATTGCGGACCTTGGCAAACAGTTCGGCCGCGTGTGGACCAAAAGCCTGAACCAAGACGTGGTCTTGACCCAAGCGGTTTTCCAACGTGCGTTGAACGACCGAAGGCTGCTCGTGAATTTCCTTGAGCATGTAGTGACGAAACTCGCCTTTGTCGGCTGCTTCGGCGCCGTCGCTGTACTGCACGGTATCACGCTGAACGCTGTGGCCGTTCACATCCCAGATCTGCACGCTGTCGCGGCGGATCTCAGCGATGTCGCCTTCTTCCAGGTACATGAACCGGTCAGTGACCTGGCGCAGGGCCAGTTGATCAGAGGCCAGGAAGTTTTCCCCCAGACCCAGGCCAATCACCAGTGGGCTGCCGCTGCGAGCAGCGACCAGACGGTCCGGTTGTTTGGCACTGATAACGGCCAAACCATAAGCCCCGTGCAACTCTTTGACAGTCGCTTTGAGGGCCGCCGTCAGGTCGTTGTTATCTTTGAGCTTATGGTTAAGCAGGTGTGCGATGACTTCAGTGTCAGTGTCCGAGGTAAATACGTAGCCCAGTCCCTTGAGTTGTTCGCGCAGGGCTTCATGGTTTTCGATGATGCCGTTGTGCACGACTGCCAGATCGGAGCCCGAAAAGTGCGGATGCGCATTGCGCTCGCAGGGAGCGCCGTGTGTAGCCCAGCGAGTGTGAGCGATACCTAGACGCCCCACCAACGGCTCGCCGGCCAGCGCCTGTTCAAGCTCTGCCACTTTGCCGTTGCGACGCATACGCTCCAGCGTGCCGTTGTTTGTGAAAACAGCGACACCGGCACTGTCATACCCGCGGTATTCAAGACGCTTCAGGCCTTCGAGCAGAATGGCCGTGATATTCCGTTCAGCGACTGCGCCAACAATTCCACACATAACGTTCTCCTAACTAAGTGCCGCGCATAACAAGGTTATGCCTCGGGCCTGAATCTGTTCGCGCGCTTCTTGAGGCAAGCGATCATCAGTAATAAGGGTATGGACGCTGCTCCAGGGCAGTTCCAGATTGGGTATTTTGCGACCGATCTTGTCGGCCTCCACCATCACGATCACTTCACGCGCGACGTCTGCCATGACCCGGCTCAGCCCCAACAATTCGTTAAACGTGGTGGTGCCGCGCTGCAAGTCGATGCCGTCAGCGCCAATGAACAATTGATCAAAGTCGTACGATCGCAGCACCTGTTCGGCCACCTGGCCCTGAAAAGATTCCGAATGCGGGTCCCAGGTTCCACCTGTCATGAGCAACACCGGCTCGTGTTCCAGTTCACTCAAGGCATTCGCGACATGAAGTGAATTGGTCATGACCACCAGGCCCGGCTGCAACCCGAGTTCAGGAATCATGGCAGCCGTGGTGCTGCCACTGTCAATGATGATGCGCGCATGTTCTTTGAGCAGATTGACGGCCGCCCGGGCAATGGCTTGCTTATAAAGTGACACCGGTTGCGTCGGGTCTATCACTAACTCTTGCGGCAGGGTGATAGCCCCGCCGTAACGGCGCAAAAGCAGCCCATTACTTTCGAGGGCGGCTAAATCCTTGCGAATCGTAACCTCTGAAGTTTCGAAGCGTTTGGCCAGCTCATCCACACTGACTTCGCCTTGCTCATTGAGCAGGCCAAGGATGTTGTGTCTACGCTGTGGAGTATTGCGCTTTGACATAAACGCCTTAAGTTTCGTTTCGAAAGATAACGAAAGCAATGAGACCTGATCTCGAATTCGACGTCAACGGAATTGTTGGGTTTTTTGCTGTGCATAACTCTTCAAATCCTGATAACCAGAGGCGATTCAGGATCGATTGGTATGAATAAAAAAGCCCTTATCCACAGCTAGAGGATAAGGGCTTTTATAACTCATTGATTATTAAGCAATTTGTAACAATAGAAAATTACCCACATTGTTCGCATTTAGCGTGTGGATAACCCTGCTTCACGCCTTTGGCTGCTTAACCGGGCGTTTCCAACCTTCGATGTTGCGCTGCCGTGCCCGACCAACGGCAAGGTGTTCGGCCGGTACGTTTTGATTGATCGTCGAACCGGCGGCCGTGGTTGCACCGTCTAAGATATCCACAGGCGCTACGAGTGAGTTATTGGAACCAATAAAGACATCAGCGCCCAGCACGGTTTTCCACTTGTTGGCGCCATCGTAATTGCACGTAATGGTGCCAGCACCAATGTTGGTGCGTGCGCCAACCTCGGCATCCCCAAGGTAGGTCAGATGGCCGCATTTGGCGTCTTCACCCAGATGGGCGTTTTTCAATTCGACGAAGTTACCCACATGGGCCCGGGCATCGAGCACGCTGCCTGGACGCAGGCGCGCAAAGGGGCCGGCATCACTGCCCTCGCCCATCACCGCACCATCGAGATGGCTGTTGGCTTTGACCACGACCCCTTTACGCAAGACGCTGTCTTTGATCACGCAATTCGGCCCAATGACCACATCGTCTTCGATGACCACGCGACCTTCGAGGATAACGTTGATGTCGATGAGCACATCACGTCCCACGGTTACGTCACCTCGAACATCGAAGCGTGCCGGGTCGCGCAAGGTGACCCCCAACGCCATTAAACGACGCGCTTCACGTTGTTGATAATGACGTTCCAGCTCCGCCAGCTGCTTACGATCATTGGCGCCCTGCACTTCCATCGCGTCGTGCGGTTGTTCCGTGGCGACGATCAAGCCATCGTTCACGGCCATGGCAATCACGTCAGTCAGGTAATACTCACCTTGCGCGTTGTTATTGGACAACCGGCTCATCCAGTCACCCAGACGGCTGGCCGGAACGGCGAGGATGCCAGTATTGCCTTCAGTAATGGTGCGCTCGGCTTCAGTTGCATCCTTGTGCTCAACAATCGCACTCACCTTGCCGGCTGCGTCACGCACGATGCGGCCGTACCCGGTCGGATCATCCAGGTTGACTGTGAGCAAGCCCAACTGTTGCGGCGTTACGTGCTTGAGCAACCGCTGCAACGTGTCGACTTCAATCAACGGTACGTCGCCGTACAAGATCAGGACATTCTCTGCCGTCAAAAAGGGTAGGGCTTGGGCCACTGCGTGACCGGTGCCCAATTGCTGGTCTTGCAGCACAAAGTTCAAATCGTCCGCGGCGAGGCGCTCGCGGATCCTGTCCGCCCCATGACCGATAACGACATGAATCCCGTTTGGCTTCAGTTGGCGGGCGCTGTGGATAACATGACCCAGCATGGAGTTACCGGCCACCGGGTGCAGAACCTTGGGCAAGGCCGAACGCATGCGGGTGCCCTGACCTGCGGCGAGAATTACGATATCGAGAGACATGACTGGCTACCAATCCTGGGTGGTCAGCGGATGCGACCAAAAGTATTTCGCGGAAAAAGAAAAAGGGTAGCCGAGGCTACCCTTTTTAATCAATCACACAATGAAGCAGGCAGCTTAGCCGCCGAACTTCTTGCGGATCTGCTGGACGGTGCGCAGCTGAGCTGCGGCCTCGGCCAGTCGTGCAGCCGCAGCTCCGTAATCGAAGTCTGCGCCTTTTTCGTTCAGGGCCTTCTCGGCAGCCTTGACGGCTTCCTGAGCGGAGGCTTCATCCAGGTCGGCAGCACGTTGCACGGTGTCGGCAAGCACCTTGACCATGTTCGGCTGAACCTCGAGGTAACCACCGGAGATGTAAAACACCTCGGCTTCCCCACCCTGTTTGATCAGGCGGATCGGACCTGGCTTGAGTTCAGTGATCAGCGGAGCGTGACCCAGAGCGATACCAAGATCACCCAGGCTGCCGTGCGCAATCACCATCTCAACCAGACCGGAAAAGATTTCTCCTTCCGCGCTGACGATATCGCAATGGACTGTCATATTAGCCATCTGATTGCCTCAACCTGATTAGCGCCCGTTTCCGGGCGCCCGAATTACAGTTTCTTGGCTTTCTCGATCGCTTCTTCGATGCCGCCGACCATGTAGAACGCTTGTTCTGGCAGGTGGTCGTAGTCACCGTTGAGGATGCCTTTGAAGCCAGCAATGGTGTCTTTCAGGGAAACGTATTTACCCGAAGCGCCAGTGAAGACTTCAGCCACGAAGAACGGCTGAGACAAGAAACGCTGGATCTTACGAGCACGGGATACCAACTGCTTGTCGGTTTCCGACAGCTCGTCCATACCCAGGATCGCAATGATGTCCTTCAGTTCTTTGTAACGCTGCAATACGTACTGAACGCCACGAGCGGTGTCGTAGTGTTCCTGGCCGATGACGTTCGGATCCAGCTGGCGCGAAGTCGAATCCAGTGGATCAACCGCCGGGTAGATACCCAGGGAGGCGATGTCACGGGACAGTACAACGGTCGCGTCCAAGTGGGCAAACGTGGTTGCAGGCGACGGGTCAGTCAAGTCATCCGCAGGTACGTATACCGCCTGGATGGAGGTGATCGAACCGCTTTTGGTCGAAGTGATACGCTCTTGCAGAGTACCCATCTCTTCGGCCAGGGTCGGCTGGTAACCTACTGCGGAAGGCATACGGCCCAGCAGTGCGGATACTTCAGTACCGGCCAGGGTGTAACGGTAGATGTTGTCAACGAACAACAGTACGTCGTTACCTTCGTCACGGAACTTCTCGGCCATGGTCAGGCCGGTCAGTGCTACGCGCAGACGGTTACCCGGCGGCTCGTTCATCTGACCGTAAACCAGTGCCACTTTGTCCAGTACGCTGGAATCCTTCATCTCGTGGTAGAAGTCGTTACCCTCACGAGTACGCTCACCCACACCAGCGAACACGGAGTAACCGCTGTGTTCCATGGCGATGTTACGGATCAGTTCCATCATGTTTACGGTTTTGCCTACACCGGCACCACCGAACAGACCCACCTTACCGCCTTTTGCAAACGGGCAAACCAGGTCGATAACCTTGATGCCTGTTTCCAGCAGATCGTTGCCGCCAGCTTGTTCAGCGAAGGACGGTGCAGGACGGTGAATGCCCCAACGCTCTTCGGTGTCAATCGGGCCAGCTTCGTCAATCGGGTTGCCCAGTACGTCCATGATCCGGCCCAAAGTCGCTTTACCGACCGGTACGGAGATGGCTGCGCCAGTGTCGATGACGTCCAGACCGCGCTTCAAGCCTTCGGTGGAACCCATCGCAATGGTACGAACAACGCCGTCGCCCAGCTGTTGCTGAACTTCCAGAGTTGTTTCCGCGCCTTGTACTTTCAGCGCGTTGTAGATGCTCGGTACGTTTTCGCGTGGAAATTCCACGTCGATCACGGCGCCGATGATTTGAACGATACGTCCGCTACTCATAGCTGGATCCTCTGAATATTTGAACCGTTAAACCGCGGCAGCGCCGCCGACGATTTCCGAGATCTCTTGGGTGATCGCAGCCTGACGCGCCTTGTTGTAGATCAGCTGCAAATCGCTGATCAAATCACCGGCGTTGTCAGTGGCGTTCTTCATTGCGATCATCCGCGCAGCTTGTTCAGCTGCACTGTTCTCGACCACCGCCTGGTATACCTGCGATTCCACGTAACGCACCATCAAGCCGTCAAGCAGCTCTTTGGCGTCTGGTTCGTAGAGGTAGTCCCAGTGGTGCTTGAGTTCTTGATCCGGGGTCGCCACCAGTGGAATCAATTGCTCCACAGTCGGCTGTTGCGTCATGGTGTTGATGAACTTGTTGGACACCACGGACAGGCGATCAATACGGCCTTCCAGGTAAGCATCCAGCATCACCTTAACGCTGCCGATCAAATCATTGATCGACGGTTCTTCACCCAGATGGCTGATGGCAGCGACGACGTTACCGCCGAAGTTACGGAAAAAAGCCGCACCCTTGCTGCCGACCACGCACAGATCAATCTCGGCGCCGTTTTCGCGGTTTACCGCCATGTCCTTGACCAAAGCCTTGAACAGGTTGGTATTCAAACCACCGCACAAACCACGGTCACTGCTCACTACAACATAACCAACACGCTTAACAGGGCGGTCGATCATGAAAGGGTGGCGGTATTCCGGGTTGGCGTTGGCCAAATGCCCAATAACCTGGCGGATGCGCTCCGCATAAGGACGGCTAGCAGCCATGCGCATTTGTGCCTTGCGCATTTTGCTGACCGCCACTTTTTCCATGGCGCTGGTAATTTTTTGCGTGCTTTTGATGCTCGCAATCTTACTGCGAATCTCTTTTGCGCCTGCCATGTAACACCTATCAGGTTAGCAAGCGGGAGCCTTGCGGCTCCCGCTGCGGCTTACCAGGTTTGGGTGGCCTTGAACTTCTCGATACCGGCTTTCATGCCAGCGTCGATGTCGTCATTGAAGTCACCCTTCACGTTGATCTTCGCCATCAAATCGGCGTGATCGCGGTTGAAGTAAGCAATCAGCGCTTGTTCAAAGCTGCCGACCTTGGTGATTTCGACGTCAGTCAGGAACCCACGCTCAGCGGCATACAGCGACAGCGCCATGTCAGCGATCGACATTGGTGCATATTGCTTCTGCTTCATCAGCTCGGTAACGCGCTGACCATGCTCAAGTTGCTTACGGGTCGCTTCGTCCAGGTCAGAAGCGAACTGGGCGAATGCCGCCAGTTCACGGTACTGAGCCAGAGCGGTACGGATACCACCGGACAGCTTCTTGATGATCTTGGTCTGAGCGGCACCACCCACACGGGATACCGAAACACCGGCGTTCACTGCAGGACGGATGCCCGAGTTGAACATGGCCGATTCCAGGAAGATCTGACCGTCAGTGATGGAAATCACGTTGGTCGGAACGAACGCGGAAACGTCGCCAGCTTGTGTTTCGATGATCGGCAGTGCGGTCAGGGAACCGGTTTTGCCGGTCACTGCGCCGTTGGTGAACTTCTCTACGTATTCTTCCGAAACGCGGGATGCGCGCTCCAGCAGACGGGAGTGGAGATAGAACACGTCGCCTGGGTAAGCTTCACGGCCTGGTGGACGGCGCAGCAGCAGGGAAATCTGGCGGTAAGCCACTGCTTGCTTGGACAGATCGTCATAAACGATCAGTGCGTCTTCACCGCGGTCGCGGAAGTATTCGCCCATGGTGCAACCGGAGTACGGTGCCAGGAACTGCAGCGCTGCGGATTCGGAAGCACTGGCAGCCACGACGATGGTGTTAGCCAGCGCGCCGTTTTCTTCCAGCTTGCGAACCACGTTGGCGATGGTCGATTGCTTCTGACCGATCGCTACGTATACACAGAAAATGCCGCTGTCTTTCTGGTTGATGATCGCGTCGATCGCCAGAGCGGTTTTACCGATCTGACGGTCACCGATGATCAGCTCACGCTGGCCACGGCCGACAGGAATCATGGCATCGACAGCCTTGTAGCCAGTCTGTACAGGCTGGTCTACCGACTTACGCCAGATCACGCCTGGAGCAACTTTCTCGACCGCATCGGTCTCGGTGTTGTTCAGCGGACCTTTGCCGTCAACTGGGTTACCCAGTGCGTCGACAACGCGACCCAGCAGTTCCTTACCAACCGGAACTTCCAGGATGCGGCCGGTGCACTTGGCGCTCATGCCTTCAGCCAGAGTCGTGTATGCGCCCAGTACTACGGCACCTACAGAGTCTTGCTCAAGGTTAAGCGCCATGCCGAAGACGCTGCCCGGAAACTCGATCATTTCGCCGTACATTACGTCGGCCAGACCGTGAATCCGCACAATGCCGTCAGATACGCTGACGACAGTGCCTTCGTTGCGGGCTTGAGAGGTCACATCGAGCTTTTCGATGCGGCCCTTGATAATTTCACTTATTTCGGAAGGATTGAGTTGCTGCATTGCTCTGCTGCCCCTTCAAACTCAAGATTTCAATGCTTCGGCAAGGTTTGCGAGTTTCCCGCGAACCGAGCCATCGATAACCAGGTCGCCGGCGCGGATGATGACACCACCTATCAGGCTGGCATCCTCCGCAACTTGCAGGCGCACTTCCCGGTCGAGTCGTGCACTGAGAACCTTGGCGAGTTTGTCTTGCTGTTCTTGGTTCAATGCAAAAGCACTGGTCACTTCAACGTCTACCGATTTCTCTTGTTCGGCCTTGTACAGGTCAAACAGAGCGGCGATCTCCGGCAACAGCGGGAGACGGTCGTTTTCGGCAACGACATGGATGAAGTTCTGTGCTTCTACAGTGAACTTGTCGCCGCACACATCAATAAATGTGGCGGCCTTTTCTGCGCTCGTCAGTCGCGGGGCCTTGAGCACGCGCTGCATAGTGTCGTCTTGCGACACTGCTGCAGCCAGGCCGAGCATGGCTGACCAAGAGGCCAGTTGCTGGTGGGCCTGGGCGTGCTCGAAGGCTGCCTTAGCGTAAGGTCGGGCCAACGTGGTCAATTCTGCCATGATCGCCCTCGCTTAAATTTCAGCAGCCAGTTTATTAACCAGCTCCGCGTGCGCGTTTTGATCGATTGTGGCACCCAGGATCTTCTCAGCACCTTCAACAGCCAAGCCACCCAATTGGGTACGCAGGGCGTCTTTGACGCTGTTCAGTTCCTGTTCGATCTCGGCCTGAGCCTGAGCCTTCACACGGTCAGCTTCAACGCGAGCCTGTTCACGGGCTTCGTCTACGATCTGAGTACCGCGTTTCTTGGCTTGCTCAATGATTTCAGCTGCTTGAGCCTTAGCTTCGCGCAGTTGCTGACCCGCTTTATCTTGGGCCAACTCCAGGTCGCGAGCTGCTCGGTTAGCAGCGTCCAGTCCAGCCGCAATCTTCTTCTGACGTTCTTGCAATGCCGCGATGACCGGAGGCCACACGAACTTCATGCAAAACAGTACAAAAATGAAGAACGCAACGGACTGGCCAATCAGGGTTGCATTAATGTTCACGCCAACACCTCGCTCGTTCGTTGTCCATCACTCTAATCAACTCGAAAATTCGAGTGATTAGCCAGCGAGTTGACCAACGAAGGGATTAGCGAAGGTGAAGAACAGTGCGATACCAACACCGATCATGGTTACGGCGTCGAGCAGACCGGCAACGATGAACATTTTAACTTGCAGCATTGGAACCATTTCTGGTTGACGCGCAGCGCCTTCCAGGAACTTGCCGCCCAACAGGCCGAAACCAATTGCAGTACCCAGTGCGCCCAGGCCGATCAACAGTGCAACAGCGATAGCGGTTAGACCAACTACAGTTTCCATCTTTCCTCCCGACTTTTACGTCGTATGGTTTAGGTTTTTAGATTAAAGCGGTAAAACAAAATCATTTTGCGACACCCTCTCACCGAAGCGAGAGGGGCACCAGGCTCGCCGAAACGGACCTTAGTGGTTCTCTTCGTGCGCCATCGACAAGTAAACGATGGTCAACATCATGAAGATGAACGCTTGCAAGGTGATGATCAGGATGTGGAATACAGCCCACGCCCATTGCAGCACCACGCCCAGACCGCTAAGCCAAAGCAGGCCGCTGCCGAACATTACGGCGATCAGGATAAACACCAGCTCGCCAGCGTACATGTTGCCGAACAGACGCAGTGCCAGCGAGATTGGCTTGGCAATCAACGTCACGAATTCGAGCAGGAAGTTCACCGGAATCAGCAGCGCCTGAACAAAAATGTTCTTGCTGCCAAACGGGTGCAGGGTCAGTTCGCCGATGAAGCCGCCGATGCCCTTGATCTTGATGCTGTAGAAGATGATCAGCGCGAATACCGACAGGGCCATGCCCAGGGTAGCGTTCGGATCAGTCGTCGGTACGGCACGGAACGGGAAGTGCTCATCGCCAGTGATCAGGATGGCCAACTGAGGAATCCAGTCCACCGGGATCAAGTCGATGGCGTTCATCAGGAACACCCACACGAAAATGGTCAGCGCCAGCGGAGCAATTACAGCGCTGCGGCCGTGGAAACTGTCTTTGACGCTGCCATCAACGAATTCCACCAGCACTTCTACGAAGTTCTGCAGTGCGCCTGGTTGACCGGAAGTTGCCTTCTTGGCCGCCATGCGGAAAACGAGGATAAAGATCAGGCCTACAAACAGCGACCAGCCGAGTGTATCGACGTGGAATGCCCAAAAGCCCATTTCTTTAGCTTCTGCAACGGTGTGAGCAAAGCCCCAGCCGCCATCAGGTAGCTGCCCGAAGGTCAGGTTCTGTAAGTGGTGCTGGATATAGCCCGAAGCGGTTGTTTCTGCCATGGTTGCCTCAAACGCCCTAAGGTCTCGAAAGTGTTGTTCTCATTAGCAGGGGAGCGAACCAGCTGACCAGTTGGGTCAGCACGAAGACGCCAAATACTGCTAACGGCGCCAATGGCTTCACACCTGCAAACGTCAGCGCGAACAGCACTGCCGTCAAAATTAATTTGCCCGCCTCGCCGGCGTAAAACGACCGCACGATGGCTTGCGCTGCTCGAGCGCCGGAAAACCGGAAAGCTCTGTGAGCAAAATACACATTGGGTAGCAAAGCAATCAGGCCTCCGCAGAGTCCCGAATATCCGGCGACAACTCCATGCCATTGCCAGAGCCCCAGAGCAGCTAGCAATAAAACGAAAAATTGAGCCAGTAAAACCGGAAAAACCGCCAGGCGATGGAACGGCAAGCGGTTTGGCGTGCGTGTTTCCATCACATCTGCTCCTCAAAGGTCGGCTGCCAAAAGTAATAACTTGGCATAATTTGTGCCGACAAAATGCGCGCAGAGTATAGGGGTGCTTAATCCCCTATTCAACTGTCAGGTAGTGATTTCCGACTGCGCGCTACACGAGGAATTGTTTCAGCGGATGTGTGCAAGCACACCCTGGAGCTCATCCAGAGAATTGTAACCAATTACTAATTGGCCCTTTCCCTTCTTTCCGTGGCGGATCTGCACCGCAGAGCCTAGGCGTTCAGCCAGTCGCTGTTCCAGACGTGCAATGTCCGGATCAGGTTTAACCGGTTCGGCAGGCTCCTGTTTGCCGCTCAACCACTGACGCACCAGCGCTTCGGTCTGACGTACGGTCAGTCCGCGTGCGACAACGTGTCGCGCCCCTTCAACCTGCTGAATTTCCGGCAAACCGAGCAACGCACGGGCATGACCCATTTCAAGGTCACCGTGCGACAGCATGGTTTTAATCACGTCAGGCAGGGAAATCAAACGCAACAAGTTAGCCACAGACACGCGGGACTTACCCACCGCATCAGCCACTTGTTGTTGAGTCAGTTGAAACTCTTGCTGCAAACGCTGCAAGGCAATGGCTTCTTCGATCGGATTGAGATCTTCGCGCTGAATGTTCTCGATCAATGCCATCGCGATGGCGGTTTCGTCCGGTACATCACGCACCATCGCCGGGATGGTCTCTTTGCCCGCCTGTTGGCTGGCACGCCAGCGACGTTCGCCCGCAATGATTTCAAAGCGGTTGCCTTCAATCGGGCGCACCACGATCGGCTGCATCACGCCCTGGGATTTGATCGAGTTGGCAAGTTCTTCGAGGGCTTGCGGGTCCATGTCACGGCGCGGTTGATATTTACCGCGCTGGATCAGGTCCAGTGGCAAATGCTGCAATTCACTTTGATCAACCTTGACCGCTTGCTCTTCCAGCGAGCTGACCGTAGGACCACTGAGCAGTGCATCCAGTCCGCGTCCTAGACCTCGTTTCTTGACGGCCATGGGATTTCCTTAAGTTGGCTGAACAGGGCGGGAGCTACGACGTTGACGACGAACCAACTCGCCCGCCAGGGCCAGGTAAGCAATCGCGCCACGGGAGTTTTTGTCATACGCCAGCGCCGGCATTCCGTAACTCGGAGCCTCGGCCAAACGAATGTTGCGCGGGATCACCGTGTCATAGAGCTGACCGCCGAAATGCTCTTTGAGCTGGGCCGATACATCGTTCATGAGGCTCAGGCGCGGATCGTACATGGTACGCAACAGGCCCTCGACCTTCAGGTTAGGGTTCAGCAGTTCTGCGATGCGCTTGATGTTATCCACAAGGTCGCTCAACCCTTCCAGCGCAAAGTATTCGCACTGCATGGGGATAATGACCCCATCGGCAGCCACCAGCGCGTTCAAGGTCAGCATCGACAGTGACGGGGGGCAATCGATCAGGATGTAATCGTAACTTTCTCGAACCGGTGCCAACGCTGTACGCAGACGGCTTTCTTTCATCTGCATCTCAAGCAGCACGACTTCCGCCGCCGTGAGATCCCGGTTGGCCGGCAGCAACTGGTAACCACCGTGCTCGGAATAGTGCATGGCCTGGGCCAAATCGCACTCACCGATCAACAGGTCGTATACCGAATTTTCAAGACCATGCTTATCCACACCGCTACCCATGGTGGCGTTGCCTTGTGGATCAAGGTCGATCAACAACACCCGACGCTTGGTAGCGACCAGCGATGCCGCGAGGTTGATACAGGTGGTGGTCTTACCCACACCACCCTTTTGGTTCGCTATTGCGAATACCTTAGCCATTCTTGCGTGCGTTCCCAATCATGCCGTGCGGCGCAGTATCAGCAGATGGCGTTGGCCTTGGCAACCCGGTACGGTCAAGGCGTGTTCGCTATCTAGACGAAAATCAGTGGGCAATGCTACCAGCTCATCAGCAGGATGAACGCCCTTCATGGCCAACCAGCGTGTTTCGCTGTCGCCCAGATGGCGAGTCCAATGAGTGAAGTTCTCCATGCTGCTGAAAGCTCTGGACACAATGCCATTGAACGGCAGCTCAGGTTGATATTCTTCAACTCGACTGTGGATAACCTGAAGATTGCCCAGCTGAAGCTCAAGTTTCACTTGGGTCAGAAAACGGGTTTTCTTGCCGTTGCTGTCCAGACACGTGACTTGGGAGTCCGGGAACAAAATCGCCAGAGGGATGCCGGGCATGCCGCCTCCGCTGCCGACGTCCAGCCAACGGCCGTTTTCGATGAAAGACATCACACTCAGGCTGTCGAGCAAATGGCGCGACACCATCTCGTCAGGGTTACGCACAGCCGTGAGGTTGTAAGCCTTGTTCCATTTGATCAACAGGGCCAGATAACCCAGCAGTTGCTGATGCTGGGTTTCGGTCAGATTGACGCCCAGCAGGCGTGCACCTGTGGATAACTCTTCGGCGTGTTGTGCAGTGACCAGCGAACTCAAGCGTTTAGCTCCAACGTGCGGCCTGCGCCGCGTTTTTTCAGGTGAATCATCAACAGGGAAATCGCAGCCGGGGTGACGCCAGGAATCCGCGAAGCCTGACCCAGTGTCTCAGGGCGTGTGGCACCCAGCTTGCTCTGGATCTCTTTCGACAGACCGGAGATGGTCGTGTAATCGATATCCACAGGCAATTTGGTATTTTCACTGGCCCGCAGCCGGGCTATTTCATCCTGTTGGCGATCAATGTAGCCCGCGTATTTGGTTTTGATTTCAACTTGCTCAGCAACCAGCGGGTCAATAGCGCCCTGCCCAGTCACTTCAACCAAACCGGCGTAGTCGATCTCAGGACGGGTCAGCAAATTCAGCAAGTTGTACTCGTGGGTAAGCGGCGTACCGAATTTGGCAGCAATGGCGTCGCCTTGTTCCGTGCCTGGACGAACCCAAGTGCTTTTCAAGCGCTGTTCTTCGCGCTCAATGCTTTCGCGCTTGTCGCAAAAAGCTGCCCAACGAGCGTCATCGACCAGCCCTAACTCACGGCCTTTCTCAGTCAAGCGCATGTCGGCGTTGTCTTCACGCAGGATCAAACGGTATTCCGCCCGGGAGGTAAACATCCGGTACGGTTCCTGAGTGCCCAAGGTAATCAGGTCATCGACCAATACGCCGATGTAGGCTTCATCGCGACGCGGACACCAGCTTTCTTTGCCTTGTGCGAGCAACGCGGCGTTGGTTCCCGCCAATAAACCCTGGGCGCCGGCTTCTTCGTAACCGGTAGTACCGTTGATTTGACCGGCGAAGAACAAACCGCCGATCACCTTGGTTTCAAGGCTGTATTTCAGGTCACGCGGATCGAAATAGTCGTACTCGATGGCATAACCCGGACGCACGATGTGGGCGTTTTCCATACCGCGAATCGATTGCACGATCTGAATTTGCACATCGAACGGCAAGGAAGTTGAAATCCCGTTCGGGTACAGCTCGTGGGTGGTCAAGCCTTCCGGTTCGATGAAGACCTGATGGCTTTCTTTGTCGGCAAAGCGATGGATCTTGTCTTCGATGGAGGGGCAATAACGCGGCCCGATACCTTCGATCACCCCCGAATACATCGGTGAACGATCAAGGTTGGAGGCAATGATTTCGTGAGTCCGCGCGTTGGTATGGGTAATCCAGCAACTGACCTGCGCCGGGTGCTGTTCCTTGTTGCCCATGAACGACATCACCGGAATCGGCGTATCCCCAGGCTGTTCGGTCATGACCGAAAAATCGACAGAGCGGCCATCGATACGCGGCGGTGTGCCGGTTTTCAAGCGTCCCACCCGCAAAGGCAATTCACGCAGGCGTTGAGCCAAGGCGATAGACGGCGGATCACCCGCGCGTCCGCCCGAATAGTTCTGCATACCGATGTGGATAAGTCCGCCCAGGAATGTGCCGGTGGTCAACACCACGGCATCGGCCATGAAACGCAGACCCATTTGGGTCACAACGCCACGTACCTGATCCTGTTCAACGATCAAATCATCAGCGGCCTGTTGAAATATCCACAGGTTGGGCTGATTTTCGAGGATTTCACGCACTGCGGCCTTGTAGAGGATGCGGTCCGCCTGAGCACGTGTTGCCCGCACCGCAGGACCTTTGCGGCCATTGAGTACGCGGAACTGGATACCGCCTTTATCGGTAGCCGTCGCCATCGCGCCGCCGAGGGCGTCGATTTCTTTAACCAGATGACTTTTGCCGATCCCGCCGATTGCAGGATTGCAGCTCATTTGCCCGAGGGTTTCCACGTTGTGGGTCAGCAACAGGGTTTTTACGCCCATGCGCGCTGAAGCAAGTGCAGCCTCGGTTCCGGCGTGACCGCCGCCGATGACGATCACTGCAAAACGGGAAGGGAAATTCACCACGCACCTCGTGCCTGTTTCTAGGGAGTTTTGGATAGACCGCGAAGTATAGGGACTTCGCCCTTCTTAAAGAACCCTTTGCACAAAATTTAACCAGCTGTGGATAAGGCAAGATAGAAAAATAAATAAAGAAGAAATTTATTAAAGCTTTGTTTTTATGTTTATTTCTATGCAGCTACTTTTCTGTGGATAGATCTTTGAAGGCCTTATTTTACGTACTGTACAGAGAATCAAAAGTCTGTGGTCATGTGCCCATGAGGGGATGGGATAAGTGCCTTAAGCCTGTGGATATTACAGTGGATTATCCACAGGCGAGGTTATCTTCAGTTTTGAACCCTACTTACCCACCGAGCTGTGGCCCAGTTATGCACAGGGCTTAATCCACAGAAAATAGCCATTCTTCTGTCTTTCAGGCAGCAGAAAACCGTCAGTCCCCATCAGAGTCAGACGATTTTTGAATGCAAGGTCGGGTTTGGTGATGAAGGGGTAATCAAGACTGTGCGATTTGCCAGCCGTTAGCGATGCGCTTCAGCGTGTGAGTGACCTCTGACGCACGGATAAAGTGGTGGTCATGTGAGGCGATCACCAAGGTGCCCGTGTAGTGCTTGAGCATGACTTCTAGCGCCTGGATGGAAGCCAGATCCAGATGGTTGGTCGGTTCATCGAGCAATAACAGCGATACGGGCTGAGCCCTGTAAAACACACATGCCATAGCTGCTTTTAAACGCTCCCCCCCACTGAGTTGCGCACATGGAAGGTGGATTTGGTGTGCGCCCAGACCAAGCTGCGCCAGCCATGTGCGCAACTCCCCTTGGTGGATGGCAGGATTAAGGGATTGCAGCTGTTCAAGGCTGGAACGCCGTGGCGACAGGCATGACAGAGTCTGGTCAAGGTAAGCGGTGTGTACAAACCTTGTGCATACCCCCGAAATCAAGGGCAAGTGCCCCGCCAGCACCTTCAACAAGGTCGACTTGCCGCAACCGTTAGGCCCGGATACGGCTATTCGTTGCCCGCGAGTCAACATCAGGTTGAGGGAATCTTCATCGGCCGCTGCAAAAGGCAAGCGCGCCTCGATCAATTCGGCACTGCGCACAGGAGCATTTGAACGTGTTTTGGCAGGCTGGATAAAGATGCTGTGTGGTTCTTCCACCCCTAACGCGGCTGCCTTCACCTCCGTGGCCAACGTTTGAAGGGTTGCGTCTTGCTGCTTAAGCACCTTGCCGTGGGTTAGCTGGCTTCTTTGTTTCTGTCGACCCAACAGGATGTTTGCCTGGTTGGAGTCACTGGCCTGTTTTTGACCCCGGGCCTGTTTGCGTTCGAGATTTTCTCGTTGCGCACGCAATGCCTGTGCTTCACGTTTTTGTTCAACCTTGGCCCGCTCCAACCTCTGCTGGGCACGCTTTTGTTGTAAATCCTTGGCCTGTGCATAACTCGAATAGCCGCCGCTGTAGCGAATTAGCCCTTGCGACGATAACTCGATAATGCACTGCATGGACTCCAGTAAAACGCGGTCATGACTGATGACCAGCACCGCTTTCGGCCATTTATCCAGCTGCTCGCTCAACAGCTGTCGGTGACAGGCATCCAGATGGTTGGTCGGTTCATCAAGAATCAACAGATCCGCTTTAGACGCAAACGCCCCTAGTAGAGCAACCCGCATGGCTTCGCCGCCACTCAGTGAGGCGACTGGCGTGTTCAGTGTGAGGTGTGACAAGTGCGCGTTGGCCAACGCATTCAGCAGGTGTTCACGCCGCATCCACTGATCACCGATGAGGTCGAGATCAAGCGGCGAGTAATGGCCCTGCTCCATGCGTTCCAGCGCTTGGACCACTGGTTTGACGCGCAAAAGATCCGCGACTGTGCAACCAGGTTCTTCAGTCATGTACTGACCCAGGTAGTACACAGAGCCTGCTCGCAGGCAGCGCCCGGTTGTGGGCAAGATGGCCCCGGCGATCAAGCGGGCCAACAGACTTTTCCCCACACCATTGCGCCCCACCAGCGCCATGCGTGGTTGGTCCAGCTGTAGGTCAAGTTGCGTGAAGAGTGGTCTGCCATCGGGCAGATGTAACGAAACGCCTTCAAGCGTCACATAGGTGGCGTGAGTCATATGTACTCCAAAGATGCGCAGAACGGCCCCTGCCAGGAGGGGAACAAGAACTGGCCGCTAACATCGCGGCGGCATCAATGGCGCATTGGACTAATACCTCTGTAGGAATGCAAAAACTCTAGCAGTTGAAAAGGCATGAGGATGCCTTTTATTGAGTCGGTTCAACGGCGGCTGCGTGAGTTGACTGACACAGCCGCTATCCGCATCACTTGCCGATACAGAAACTGGAGAAAATCCGGCCCAGTAGGTCATCTGAACTGAATGCGCCTGTGATCTCTCCCAATGCATGTTGGGCCTGTCGCAAGTCTTCAGCCAGCAGTTCCCCGGCGCCAGCCAGGGTCAGTTGCGCCCGACCATGCTCCAACGCAGCACTGGCATGCCCCAGGGCCTCAAGGTGCCGCCGCCGGGCGCTGAAACTGCTCTCTGAGGTTTGTTCGTACCCCATGCAGGCTTTCAGATGCTCACGCAATAAATCCAGACCTTCAGTGGAACGTGCGCTCAGGCTGATGGTGACATGGCCATCTTCGCTGACTTCCAGTGCAATGGCTTCCCCCGTCAGGTCGGCTTTATTACGAATCAGCGTGACCTTCGACGGATCGGGACGCTGTTCCAAAAACTCTGGCCACAGTGCAAACGGATCATCGGCTTCCGGAGCCGTCGCATCGACGACCAGCAACACGCGGTCGGCTTCACCAATGGCTTTGAGGGCACGTTGCACACCGATTTTCTCAACGTGATCTTCGGTATCGCGCAAACCCGCCGTGTCCACCACGTGCAGCGGCATGCCATCAATGTGGATATGTTCGCGCAACACATCGCGTGTCGTGCCGGCAATTTCAGTCACGATGGCCGCCTCACGCCCTGCGAGGGCATTGAGCAGGCTGGATTTCCCCGCGTTTGGCCGCCCCGCAATCACAACCGTCATCCCGTCGCGCAGCAAGGCACCCTGCCCGGCTTCGCGCTGAACGGTGGATAACTCGTCGCGAACCTTGTCCAGCATGCCAAGGACATGACCATCGGCCAGAAAATCGATTTCTTCTTCCGGAAAATCAATCGCGGCCTCAACGTAAATCCGCAGACTGATGAGTTGCTCGGTCAAGTTATGCACACGCTGCGAAAACGCGCCCTGCAACGATCGCAGTGCATTGCGCGCGGCCTGTGCAGAACTCGCCTCGATCAGGTCGGCAATGGCTTCGGCCTGGGCCAGGTCGAGTTTGTCATTCAAAAAAGCGCGTTCGCTGAATTCCCCCGGACGGGCCAGTCGACAGCCCAGCTCCATGCAGCGTTGCAGGAGCATATCGAGCACGACAGGCCCGCCATGTCCCTGCAATTCCAGGACGTCTTCGCCTGTGAATGAGTTGGGCCCCGGGAAGTACAAGGCAATGCCTTCATCCAGCACTTCGCGGTTTTCACCATAAAACGGCCCGTAATGGGCATAACGCGGTTTGAGCTCGCGTGCACTGAACGCTTGTGCAGCCTTGCTCGCGAGTGGACCGGAAATGCGCACGATCCCCACACCACCTCGCCCTTGGGCGGTTGCCACAGCGGCAATGGTTTCAGCCGGAACACTCATAAAACGGGCCTCGAAAACAAAAGTGTCAGATAGCAAAACGCCCCACTAGGGGGCGTTTTGAGTGGTGCTTACCAGAGTAAGTTACTCGGCGACTTTTTTGGTAGCCGCTTCAACTTTACGCGTGATGTACCACTGTTGAGCGATGGACAGGCAGTTGTTCACAACCCAGTACAGCACCAGACCAGCCGGGAACCACAGGAAGAAGAAGGTGAAGATGATCGGCATCAACTTCATCACCTTGGCCTGCATCGGGTCCGGAGGTGTCGGGTTCAGACGCTGCTGGATGAACATGGTTGCACCCATGATGATCGGCAGAATGAAGAACGGGTCTTTGATCGACAGGTCGGTAATCCAGAGCATAAACGGCGCCTGGCGCATTTCAACACTTTCCAGAAGTACCCAGTACAAGGACAGGAAGACAGGCATCTGCACCAGAATCGGCAAGCAGCCGCCCAGTGGATTGATCTTCTCTTTCTTGTACAGCTCCATCATTGCTTGCGACATTTTCTGACGGTCATCACCGAACTGCTCTTTCAGAGCGGCCAGTTTTGGCGCCACAGCGCGCATGCGAGCCATCGACTTGTAGCTGGCGGCCGACAGCGGGAAGAAGATCCCTTTGATCAGCATGGTCAGGAAGATGATCGACCAACCCCAGTTACCCACGATGCTGTGGATATGTTGCAGCAGCCAGAAAATTGGCTGGGCAATGAACCACAGGATGCCGTAGTCGACTGTCAGTTCCAGACCTGGGGATAACTCTTTGAGTACACCCTGGCTCTTTGGACCTGCATACAGGGTGGCGCTGGTTTCAGCGGTTTTACCCGGTTCAACGGTCAACGTCGGGCCAGTGAAACCGATGATGTAGTTGCCCTGGTTGTCTTTGCGGGTCTGAACGACGTTGTTATCGCCTTTCTGAGGAATCCACGCCGTTACAAAGTAGTGCTGCAGCCAGGCGACCCAACCACCTTCAACGGTCTCTTTAAGCTGACCTTTGTCGATGTCTTTCATCGACACTTTTTTATACGGTTCTGCACTTGTCCACAGGGCAGCGCCCAGGTAAGTAGCAGTACCGGTCGCGGTGCTGGACGAAGGATCGGAGCTGGCGTCACGTTTCAATTGCGCGAACAGGTTGCCGTTCCACGGCTTGCCGCTCTCGTTATCAATCAGATAAGTGACTTGTACATCGTAAAGGCCACGCTTGAGCGTGAAACGTTTGATGTAGTTGACGCCGTTTTCGCTGAATTTGAGATCAACAACCAATTGATCCTGGCCTGGGGCCAGCTCATAGGTTTTTTTCTCGGTGCTGAAAACCGGGCGACCGGTAGAACGTGCATCCGGGCCATCCTTGCCTGTCAGGCCGCTTTGCGCCAGATAGGTACGCTCGTTGCCGTTATCGAACAACTGGAATGGAACATCCGGGTGGTCCTGACGGCGCGGGTACAGTGGCAAACGCAATTGGGCAATGTCGCCGCCCTGTGGATCAATTGCGATGTCCAGTACGTCAGTTTTTACGTGGATCAAGTCTTTGCTAGCAGCAACCGGTGTTTCGGTCGGCGTGCTGGTATCAGCCGTGGCGCTAGGGACATCAGCACTGTTGGAAGCGTTGTTACCTGGAACCGTGTCGGGCAAAGCCGGCGCGGTGGTACTGCTGGCGGCAACATTCTGAGTCGGCAGAGCAGCCTGACCATAGTCCTGGTTCCATTTGAGAACCATAACGTAGGACACGACTGCCAGGGCGACGATCAGGATCGTGCGTTTAATATCCATGATTACTCGGCCATCGAAGAAGAACGGGAGGTAGGGATAGGTGGAACCGGGTCATAACCACCGGGATTCCACGGGTGACAGCGACCTAAACGACGAAAGGTCAGCCAGCCGCCGCGAAGAACGCCATGATTTTCGATGGCTTCCAACGCGTAGCAGGAACAACTGGGGTAGAAACGGCAGTGGCTGGCCATCAAAGGACTAATGGCATAACGATAAAACTGGATCGGAACGAGTGCCAGTTTACGCATCAGGACTGCCTACCCCTACAGTTTCGGAGTTAACCGCTGGAACTGGCGAATTACGCGCCAGGCGCTTCCAGAGTTTGCCGAAATGCTGAATCAATTCGGGGTTCTCTACGTCACCCAAACCTTTGCGCGCGACGATAACGATATCCCAACCGACCAGTGAATCCTGGTGGAGACGAAACGATTCACGCATCAAACGCTTAAGGCGATTGCGCTGAACGGAGAGCTTTACGCTCTTTTTACCGATCACTAACCCCAAGCGGGGGTGATCGAGACCGTTACTGCGCGCAAGGAGCAGGAGATTTTTCCCCGGTACCTTGCCGGTGGGGGAGTCAAAGACTGCCTTGAAATGCCGGGGAGTGAGTAACCGCTTTTCCCGACTGAAGTCCTGACTCACCACCATTGTCTGATTATCAAACTGCCAGACGCGCACGGCCTTTGGCGCGGCGACGCGACAGGACGGCACGGCCGTTTTTAGTAGCCATGCGTGCACGGAAACCGTGAGTGCGGGCGCGTTTGATAGTGCTTGGTTGGAAAGTACGTTTCATGTCGTGCTACCTGGTTCGTCCACAACGGGCCGGAATGGCCCCCGTTTTAAGAGACCGGCGATTCTAGAGAATGCAAGCCAATAGGTCAATTTCCAACCAACCTTTCCTGGTAAATAGATGTGGGCTTTTTTACACAGCCCTCTCACGGCGTAGCTATAGAAATTAAAAAACGTTTTATTTAAAGCTCTTTTAAAGAACTAACTACTCTTACAGAGCCCGGTATCTGTGGATAAAACGCTGTAGGCCATATGGGAAAGGGCTTTCAGCGATTCAAAAGGTTGTCCACAAGCCGTGCTCTGCCTGTGCCGCACCGTCGGAAAAGCTGTGCATGAAAGGGCTCTTTATCCACAGGCGACTTATGCACAACGTTTCACCCCCACTTGTGCAACGGGCTTAGGCCCGCTTATCCACAGACCTTATGCACCTACCATTTGTCGCTTTATTCAGGGATAAAAACCGAATCCTTCCTTATAGACAGGCAACCTACATGTGGATAAGTGAACGCGTGGTCGCTACAATGGCGCCTGTTTTTGCCTCACCGGCTTTCAACTTAGGGGATATCCGTGTCAGTGGAACTTTGGCAGCAGTGCGTAGAGCTTTTGCGCGAAGAACTGCCTGCCCAGCAATTCAACACCTGGATCCGTCCACTACAGGTCGAAGCCGAAGGCGACGAGTTGCGCGTGTATGCACCCAACCGTTTTGTGCTCGACTGGGTGAACGAGAAGTACCTGAGCCGTCTGCTTGAGCTGTTGAATGAGCACAGCAATGGCATGGCGCCTGCGTTGTCCTTATTAATAGGCAGCAAGCGCAGCTCGGCGCCTCGCGCTGCACCGAATGCGCCGTTGGCGGCTGCTGCCTCGCAACAGGCCCCCGCCCCCTCCGTAGCCCCAAGTGCTCCTTCTCAGGCCGCTGCAACACCTGCGCCTGCGCCCAAGCCTGCAACGCAGACGAGTGAAGAGCCGTCGCGCGACAGCTTCGATCCAATGGCTGGCGCCAGTTCGCAACAAGCGCCGGTTCGCGCCGAGCAACGTACCGTTCAAGTCGAAGGTGCGCTCAAGCACACCAGTTACCTGAACCGCACGTTCACCTTTGAAAACTTTGTCGAGGGTAAATCCAACCAACTGGCCCGCGCTGCGGCGTGGCAAGTGGCGGACAACCCCAAGCACGGTTACAACCCGCTGTTTCTATACGGCGGTGTAGGTCTGGGTAAGACTCACTTGATGCATGCTGTGGGCAACCACCTGCTCAAGAAGAACCCGAATGCCAAGGTGGTGTACCTGCATTCCGAGCGTTTTGTAGCGGACATGGTCAAAGCCCTGCAGCTCAACGCGATCAATGAGTTCAAGCGCTTCTACCGCTCGGTGGATGCGTTGCTCATCGATGACATTCAGTTCTTTGCGCGCAAGGAGCGGTCTCAGGAAGAGTTCTTCCATACCTTCAACGCCCTGCTTGAAGGCGGTCAGCAAGTGATTCTGACCAGCGACCGTTACCCGAAAGAAATCGAAGGCCTGGAAGAACGCCTCAAATCACGTTTCGGCTGGGGCCTGACAGTGGCCGTCGAGCCGCCGGAACTGGAAACACGTGTGGCGATCCTGATGAAGAAGGCCGATCAGGCCAAAGTCGATTTGCCCCACGATGCTGCCTTCTTTATTGCACAACGCATTCGCTCCAACGTGCGTGAGCTTGAAGGCGCACTCAAGCGGGTGATTGCTCACTCGCACTTTATGGGCCGCGACATCACCATCGAGCTGATTCGCGAATCCCTTAAAGACTTGCTGGCGCTGCAAGACAAGCTGGTCTCTGTGGATAACATCCAGCGCACTGTCGCGGAGTACTACAAGATCAAGATCTCGGATTTGCTGTCCAAGCGCCGTTCGCGCTCGGTGGCGCGTCCACGTCAGGTCGCAATGGCGTTGTCCAAAGAGCTGACCAACCACAGCTTGCCGGAAATCGGTGACGTGTTTGGTGGCCGCGACCATACGACGGTCTTGCATGCGTGCCGCAAAATCAACGAACTCAAGGAATCCGACGCGGACATCCGCGAGGACTACAAGAACCTGCTGCGTACACTGACCACCTGATGACACCAGCGCAGCTTATTAAGGCAAGGGACTAGACCATGCATTTCACCATTCAACGCGAAGCCCTGTTGAAACCCCTGCAACTGGTCGCAGGCGTCGTTGAACGCCGCCAGACCTTGCCGGTATTGTCCAACGTGCTGTTGGTTGTCGAAGGCCAGCAACTGTCGCTGACCGGTACTGACCTGGAAGTCGAGCTGGTAGGTCGCGTACAACTGGAAGAGCCGGCTGAGCCCGGCGAAATCACCGTACCTGCGCGCAAGCTGATGGATATCTGCAAAAGTTTGCCCAACGATGCGCTGATCGACATCAAGCTTGATGACCAGAAGCTGGTGGTCAAGGCCGGACGTAGCCGCTTCACGCTGTCGACCCTGCCTGCCAATGACTTCCCGACGGTTGAAGAAGGCCCAGGTTCGTTGACCTGTAACCTGCAACAGAGCAAGCTGCGTCGTTTGATCGAGCGCACCAGCTTCGCCATGGCGCAACAAGACGTACGCTACTACCTCAACGGTATGTTGCTCGAAGTGTCGGCCGGGATCATCCGTGCCGTAGCCACCGATGGACACCGTCTGGCCATGTGTTCGATGAAAGCCGATATCGGCCAGCCGGATCGCCATCAGGTCATCGTGCCGCGCAAGGGCATCCTGGAGCTGGCCCGCCTGCTGACGGAACCGGACGGTGAAGTCAGCATCGTGCTGGGGGCTCACCACATTCGCGCAACAACTGGTGAATTCACCTTCACCTCCAAACTGGTGGACGGTAAGTTCCCGGACTACGAGCGCGTGCTGCCTAAAGGCGGCGACAAAACCGTTATCGGTGATCGTCAGGCCTTGCGTGAAGCGTTCAGCCGCACTGCGATTCTGTCCAACGAGAAATACCGCGGTATTCGTCTGCAACTGGCCAATGGCCAACTGAAAATCCAGGCCAATAACCCGGAACAGGAAGAAGCGGAAGAAGAAGTGGGCGTTGACTACAACGGCGGCTCGCTGGAGATCGGCTTCAACGTGAGCTATCTGCTGGACGTGCTGGGCGTCATGACCACTGAGCAAGTGCGTCTGATCCTGTCGGACTCCAACAGCAGTGCGTTGGTGCAAGAATCGGACAACGACGATTCGGCCTACGTTGTCATGCCGATGCGTCTGTAACTTATGCACAGCCTGCACTAGATGTCCCTCAGTCGTGTCACAGTCACCGCGGTGCGTAACTTGCACCCGGTGACGTTCTCCCCTTCCCCCCGCATCAATATCCTGTACGGCGACAACGGCAGCGGTAAAACCAGCGTGCTGGAAGCTATCCACTTGCTGGGGCTGGCCCGCTCGTTCCGTAGCGTGCGCCTCAACCCCGTTATTCAGCATGAACAACAGACCTGCACCGTCTTCGGCCAGGTTGAGTTGGCTGAAGGTGGCCACAGTGCGCTGGGCATCTCACGCGACCGGCAGGGGGAGTTTCAAATCCGTATCGATGGCCAGAATGCGCGCAGTGCGGCGCAATTGGCCGAGATATTACCGCTGCAATTAATTAACCCGGACAGCTTCCGTCTACTGGAAGGCGCCCCGAAGATCCGTAGGCAGTTTCTGGATTGGGGAGTGTTCCACGTCGAACCGCGCTTCATGTCGACCTGGCAGCGGCTACAGAAGGCCCTGCGGCAGCGGAACTCATGGCTGCGGCATGGTACACTCGACGCCGTTTCACAAGCGGCCTGGGACCGGGAACTGTGTCTGGCCAGTGCTGAAATCGATGAATACCGACGCGCCTATATCAAAGCCTTGAAACCAGTCTTTGAGCAGACCCTGAGCGAGTTGTTGGAGCTCGAAGGGTTAACGCTGAGTTATTACCGTGGGTGGGACAAAGACCGTGAGCTGAGCGCAGTGCTCGCCGCATCCGTCCACCGCGATCAGCAAATGGGTCATACCCAGGCGGGACCGCAACGTGCTGATTTACGCCTGAAGCTGGGCGGCCACAACGCCGCAGAAATCCTCTCGCGCGGGCAGCAAAAGTTAGTGGTCTGCGCTTTGCGAATTGCTCAGGGGCATTTGGTCAGTCAGGCACGGCGCGGCCAATGTATTTATCTGGTGGACGATTTGCCGTCTGAACTCGACGAGCAACATCGCCACGCACTGTGTCGCTTGTTGGAAGACTTACGCTGCCAGGTGTTTATCACCTGTGTAGATCACGAATTATTGAGGGAAGGCTGGCAGACGGAAACGCCAGTTGCACTGTTCCACGTGGAACAGGGCTGTATCACCCAGACCCACGACCATCGGGAGTGAAGGCATTGAGCGAAGAAAATACGTACGACTCAACGAGCATTAAAGTGCTGAAAGGCCTGGATGCCGTACGCAAACGTCCCGGTATGTACATTGGTGACACCGACGATGGCAGCGGTCTGCACCACATGGTGTTCGAGGTGGTCGATAACTCCATCGACGAAGCGCTGGCTGGCCATTGCGACGACATCACCATCACCATCCACCCGGATGAATCCATCACCGTGCGCGACAACGGTCGTGGCATTCCGGTCGATGTGCACAAAGAAGAAGGCGTTTCCGCAGCTGAAGTCATCATGACGGTGCTGCACGCTGGCGGTAAGTTCGACGACAACTCCTATAAAGTCTCCGGCGGTCTGCACGGTGTAGGTGTGTCGGTGGTTAACGCCCTGTCCGAAATTCTGGTGCTGACCGTACGTCGCAGCGGCAAAATCTGGGAACAGACCTACGTTCACGGTGTGCCTCAGGCGCCGATGGCCATCGTCGGTGAGAGCGAAACCACCGGTACCCAGATCCACTTCAAGCCGTCGGCAGAAACCTTCAAGAACATTCACTTCAGCTGGGACATCCTGGCCAAGCGTATTCGTGAGCTGTCCTTCCTCAACTCCGGTGTTGGCATCGTCCTGAAGGATGAGCGCAGCGGCAAGGAAGAGCTGTTCAAATACGAAGGCGGTCTGCGTGCATTCGTTGACTACCTGAACACCAACAAGACACCCGTTAACCAGGTGTTCCACTTCAGCGTTCAGCGTGAAGACGGCATCGGTGTAGAAATTGCTCTGCAGTGGAACGACAGCTTCAACGAAAACCTGTTGTGCTTTACCAACAACATTCCGCAGCGCGATGGCGGTACGCACTTGGTGGGCTTCCGCTCTGCCCTGACGCGTAACTTGAACACGTACATCGAAGCTGAAGGCCTGGCCAAGAAGCACAAGGTAGCCACCACCGGCGATGACGCCCGTGAAGGTTTGACCGCGATTATTTCGGTAAAAGTGCCTGACCCGAAGTTCAGCTCCCAGACCAAAGACAAGCTGGTCTCTTCCGAAGTGAAGACCGCTGTTGAACAGGAAATGGGCAAGTACTTCTCGGACTTCCTGCTGGAAAACCCGAACGAAGCCAAGCTGGTTGTCGGCAAAATGATCGACGCCGCCCGTGCCCGTGAAGCAGCGCGTAAAGCCCGTGAGATGACGCGCCGTAAAGGCGCGCTGGATATCGCAGGTTTGCCGGGCAAGCTGGCTGACTGCCAGGAAAAAGACCCGGCGTTGTCCGAACTGTACCTGGTGGAAGGTGACTCTGCTGGCGGCTCCGCCAAGCAGGGACGTAACCGCCGCACTCAAGCGATCCTGCCGTTGAAAGGTAAAATCCTCAACGTTGAGAAAGCTCGCTTCGACAAGATGATTTCTTCGCAAGAAGTCGGCACCTTGATCACGGCGCTGGGCTGCGGGATTGGCCGCGAAGAGTACAACATCGACAAACTGCGCTATCACAACATCATCATCATGACCGATGCTGACGTCGACGGTTCGCACATCCGTACCCTGCTGCTGACCTTCTTCTTCCGTCAGTTGCCGGAGCTGATCGAGCGTGGCTACATCTACATCGCTCAGCCGCCGTTGTACAAAGTCAAAAAGGGCAAGCAAGAGCAATACATCAAAGACGACGACGCCATGGAAGAGTACATGACGCAGTCGGCCCTTGAAGACGCCAGCCTGCACTTGAACGAAGACGCCCCGGGCATCTCCGGCGAGGCACTGGAGCGTCTGGTGTACGACTTCCGCATGGTGATGAAAACCCTTAAGCGTCTGTCGCGCCTGTACCCTCAGGAGCTGACCGAGCACTTCATCTACCTGCCGGCCGTGACCCTTGAGCAATTGGGTGACCACGCTGCCATGCAGGCGTGGATGGCCAAGTTCGAAGAGCGTCTGCGTCTGGTCGAGAAATCGGGTCTGGTGTACAAAGCCAGCCTGCGTGAAGACACGGAGCGCAACGTCTGGTTGCCGGAAGTCGAACTGATCTCCCACGGCCACTCGACGTTCATCACCTTCAACCGTGATTTCTTCGGCAGCAACGACTACAAAACCGTTGTGACCCTGGGCGCGCAGTTGAGCACCCTGCTGGATGAAGGCGCCTACATCCAGCGTGGCGAACGCCGCAAGCAAGTCACCGAGTTCAAGGAAGCACTGGACTGGTTGATGGCTGAAAGCACCAAGCGTCACACCATTCAGCGCTACAAAGGTCTGGGTGAAATGAACCCGGATCAGCTCTGGGAAACCACCATGGACCCAAGCGTGCGCCGCATGCTGAAGGTCACCATTGAAGACGCGATCGGCGCTGACCAGATCTTCAATACCTTGATGGGCGACGCAGTTGAACCGCGTCGTGAGTTCATCGAGAGCAACGCATTGGCGGTGTCCAACCTGGACTTCTAATGCGGATGTAAATGCACCACGAAAAAGGCCAACGCAAGCGTTGGCCTTTTTTTATGCGCGCAGAAAGCGCGGTCGTCAGAACTGCCAGCTCAGGTTCAACCCTACCCCGTGCGTCTTGTCCTTGTTGCTCAACTGCCCGTTGTAATCCAGTTCCAGGCGCGTGTCTTTACCCAGTGCCACGCCCACTTGAGCACCTACCACCGCTGCATCGCGGGCCAATGAAACACTGTGAACGCTGAAGGGCGTGCTGCCCGCCACGAAGCTCAAGTCCTGATCCGAGCCCACAGCATTCAAGTTGTGTTGCCAACCCAGGCTGCCCGCTACGTCCATTTTTTGGTCACTGTTTAAGGTGAAGGTTTTGGCAGCCCGCAGGCCGAGGGTCGATAACACGGCTTCGCGATTATCGCGGCGTCCTTTGAGTGCTGCGGCCCCGCCCTTTTCATGGAAGCTGTCGCTGCTCACGTGTACATACGCCAGGTTAGCGAAAGGCTCCAGCGCCAGCGACGGGAGTTGGATGCGGTAGGCGGCTTCAGTGAAGACCTGCGCAGTGCCAGCATCGCGTTTGGTTTTTTGTTTGGCATCGATGTCGGCAAATTGCACATCACGTTTCACGTCGGTCCGGTTCCAGCTATAAGCGCCACCCGCACTCAGGCGCAGGGCATCGATTTCATGCCCTACGTAGGCGCCGAGGTGGTAGCTGTCGGTCGACGCGTTGGCGTGCGTGCCGTCTCCCATGTTCAGGCCGCTGTGGCTGTAACCGGTGAACAGGCCGACGCGGGTGGCCTCGGTGATAAGCCCGTCCGCGCCGATCAGCATGCCGCCCAACGAGGTGGTGTACTGCGCGTTGGATGAGCCGGCATCGGTTTTACCCCACGCACCGAGGGCCTTGACCCAGACAGAGTTCTGGCCAGCCGCCTCTGAACCGGCGGTGTACAGGTCATGCTGGCGCAAACGATCACCCACGGCGTCGCGTACGTGGCGACTGTCGTTAATCAGTTGGGTGGCAATGGCAGGGTGAATTTCACCACTCAATTGCTGATACGCCTGACGCGCACTGGTCACCGAAGGGGACAGCAAAATCCCTTCATACACCGCATTACCAGCGCTTAGCCCTTCCGCTGCGGCGGCCACGGCTCGTTGGTTAGGGGTTAGCGCGACACTGGCGAATGATGCAGCCGTGCGTTCGATGCCCAATTGCACCGCCGTGGCTGAATAATCCAGCTGCCCGCCGATGAACAGGTAGTTGGGCAAGACGCTGGCGAATCGCCCCTCTACCCCGCCCGCGGCCTGGAGAATGCTGAACTGTTGGCCCAACAAGCTGCCGGCTTGCTGGCGACTCAACAGCGCAGGATTGTTTTCCAGTGCCAGGGTCACTGTGCCGCCCTTCAATGTGGCTTTACCGTCCGCCACAATTCGGTCGCTTTGGGTTGGGGATAACTCAACGGCGTAGGTGGCGCCCGGCTCGAACGTCACGTTACCCGCCACATTAAGCGTGCCGATCGAGTTGCCCGGCGCCACCGTACCGCCCGCGTTGGCAGTCAGTGCGCCGACCTGGCCGCTGCCACCCAGAACGCCGTTCTGGTTCACCGTGACGGCGGAGCTGAGCGAGCCATTCACCGCCAGCAGGCCCTGATTGATCGCCGTTGGCCCACTGTAAGTATTGGCGCCAGTCAGCACCAACGTACCGATGCCTTGTTTGGTCAGCCCGCCGTGGCCGCCGATGTCGTTACGCCAGACATCCAAACCGCAGCTGGCATCCGTGCAGCGTCGCTCCGTGGGTTTTCCGGCATCTATCAGCGCGCCCACGCCCGGCATGTCTGCCACAAACTGGCCGTCGCCGTACGAGCCTGCTACGCGCAGGGCTTGTGGGATATCGGCATCGGCGATGAACATGCCGGGGCCGTCGATGGCTTTATGCAGATTGATCATGCCCCAGCCATACAGCTCGTCCACACCCGCCGCGCCCAGGTCGGTTGCCGTGGACTTAAGCACGCCTGCCACCTGTGCCCCGGTCATGTACGGGAAGCGCTCCATCAACACGGCTGCACTGCCCGCCACATGGGGGGCGGCCATTGAGGTGCCGCTTTTATTGCCGTAACCGACCGTCATGTTGTCCAGCGTGGTGCCACCGATCACGGCGCTGTAGATCCCGGTGCCCGGTGCGGACACGCAGAAACTGGCCGCATACCCGCACCGGGATGAGAACGTACTCAGGGTGTAAGGGATGGCGCTGGTGGTGTCAGGGTTTTGCTGCAAGCTGGCAACCGTGATCCAGTTGGGGGCGATGTCCGGGACGAAATGCGCCAGCCCTGCAATGGCGTCCGGGTTGTTGAGATTGTAGTCATTACCGGCGGCGAAAATGGTCACGATGCCACTGCGCGCCGATTCGATGGCACCGCTGTAAGCGCCACCCGCCTTGGTGTCGAGCAGCGGCACAATCTGATCGAACTGCTTCTGCGCGTCGTCCGCGGTGAAGTGCGGGTAAGCCGGGTCGCGTCCGCCCAGGCGAAACGTGTCGGTGATACCAATGCCCCAACTGTTGTTGATGATCCGCGCCCCGCTGGCGGCCAGCGCATCCCAACCAGCTTTGTAAACCGCGCCGTCATTGCCACGAATAATGCCGTCTTCCGGGCCGGGGTCGCCGTTGTCGGCCATGATGATCTGCGCGTCATAGGCCACGCCGTGCATCGGGCCGCCATCGCGGTTGCCCCCTGCAATGCCGCCGACGTGGGTGCCGTGGGAGCCCAATTTGCCGTCCGACCCGGCCGACGGGCTGCCGTCGTAGATGAACGCGTCACCGGCTTTGACCGGAATGTACGGGTCGGTGTATTCGCGAATGCCGGAGGTGGTCAGGGTGATGACTTTGTTCGGGCTGTTGAACTCAGGGTGCTGCGCGTAGACCGGCTGATCGAAGATCCCGAGTTTGACGCCCTTGCCGCTGTACCCCGCGGCGTAGGCATCTTGCGCATTGATCGCGCCCAAGCCCCAGTCCGCCTTGAACTCCGGGCTGCGCCAGCTATCGGGCTGACCTGCCCGTCCGGCCTCTAGATAAGGAGCAGCGTGCAATTGTCCGATCATGCCCACTGATGCCATGCCCAATGCCAATGACATGACCCGTTTTTTAAACGGCAGCGTTCCTACAGGCAGGAGTTGCCCACGTGTTACGTCCATTTAATGACCTTCCCTGGTGACGTGCTGAAGAGCCCTGCGCCCAAGGCACAGGGTGTTTACGAAAGCCGTGAAATCAGAACTGCCAATTGAGGCTCAGGCCCACGCCGTGGCTTTTTTCCCGATTGGCCAGTTGGCCGCTGTAATCCAGGTTGACGCGCAAGTCGCGGTTGATCGCGAGGCTGGCGTGCGCGCCGACAAGGGCGGCATCCCGTACCAACGGCGAACTTTCAACGGTGAAGCTCGGCCCGCCCGAGGCGAATCGCACAGGGGTGCCCGAATCGACTGCGCTGAGGGTGTGCTGCCAGCCCAGGCTGCCCGCCAGATCCAGTGGTTGCTGGGCGATATGCACCGTTTTCAGCGCCCGCAGACCTAATGTGCCGAGCACCGCGTCGCGTTGATCGTGACTGCCCTTGAGTGCGGCGGCGTCCCCTTTTTCGGTGAACCCCTCACTGTTGAGGTGGATGTACGCCAGATGGGCGAACGGCTCCAGCTCCACCGCTGGCAAGTCCACGCGGTAGGCCGCTTCGGTAAAGACCTGCACCGTTTGCGCGTCACGTTTGGTTTTTTGTTTGGCGCTGCTGTGGTTGTACTGCAAGTCGCGTTTCACATCGGCACGGTGCCAGCTGTAGGTTGCACCGCCGCTGACCCGAACCGCCCCCAGCGCGTGGCCGATGTAGGCGCCTACGTGATAGCTGTCCACCGTGGCCCGCGAATGCGTGCCGGTGCCCATATTCAGCGAACTGTCGCTGTAACCGCCCAGCAGGCCGAGCCGGGTTTCGTCATTGAGTGCGCCATCCACGCCGGCCACTGCACCGCCAATCGAGGTCGTGTAATCCGCCGTGTCATGGCCTGAGTCGGTTTTGCCCCACGCGCCGAGTGCCTTGAACCACACCTCGGGCGCTGCGTGCGATGACTGCCAGGCGTCTGGCGAATTGAGGCGTTCACCGACTGCCTCCCGTAATTGACGGCTGTCGTTGATCAGCATCGTGCCCAGTGCCGGATGAATTTCTCCCGACAACTGTTGGAATGCGCGTTGAGCCTCGGCGATCGACGGAGCGTTTAATACGCTTTCATACACCGCATTGCCCGCGCCCAATTGTTCACTGGCGGCGGCGACAGCGCGCTGGTTCGGCGTGGCGCCGACGTCGGCAAAGGCGGTGGCCGTGCGCTCGATCGCCATCTGCACGGTGCTGGCCGAGTAGTCGAGGTGTGCGCCGATAAACAGGAAATTGGGCATGACGCTGGCGAACTGCCCTTCAATGCCGCCCGCCGCGTGCAGGATCTGATACTGGCGGCCTAGCAGGCTGCGCGCTTGCGGCTGGGTAAGCAGATCAGGGGTGTTTTCCAGCGCCAGTGTCACAGTACCGCCCTCCAGCGTGGCCTTGCCGCCCGCGACCAGTTGGTCGCTTTGGGTTGGGGATAACTCCACGGCGTAGGTCGAGCCGGCCTTGAAGGTCACGTCGCCCGCGACGTTCAGCGTGCCGATGGAGTTACCGGGCGCCACACTCGCCCCTGTGTTGGCGATCAAACCGCCGACACTGCCCGATCCGCCGAGTGTGCCGCTGTCGTTGATCGTCACGTTCGAGGTGATCGAGCCGTTCACGTTGAGGGTGCCGCCATTGACTGTGGTGGGGCCGCGATAGGTGTTGGCGCCGGTCAGCGTGAGGCTGCCTGCACCGGACTTGATCAGACGGCCCTGGTATTCGCGTTGGGCAGCGGCTGCATCGCGGGCCATGCCAATGGCGTAATCGGTGTGTTCCTGTTGGCTGGCGCCGCTCGCAAGGCCCTGAGTCCACCCGTTGTCGATCAGCGTGTGTTGCCACGCCAGATGCTCGGCCGCGTCTTCCTGCTGACGGGCGGCCAGCGCGGTATCCGTCAGGTTATTGCTCCACACATCGTGTTGCCCGTTGTTCAGTTGCACATCAAAGGTCCCGAGCAACTGGCCCGGCCCCTTCATTGCCCGGTCCAGATCCGGTACGCCCCAGCCCACCCGCTCACTCGGTGCCTGAGTGAGCGAGCCGTCCAGTTGGGTGGAGGTCGTCAGCAAGACGTTGAGGGCTTGCTGGTTGTTCAGGTACGGGTAGCGCTCCATGACCAGCGCCAGAGCGCCCGTGGCATGCGGGGCCGACATGGAAGTGCCGGACTTCACCCCGTAGCCATCGCCCGGGATAGTGCTGTTGATCAATGCGCCGGGGGTGGCGATGCACCAGTACTTGGCGATGCCGCACTGGTTGTACTTTTGCTGATTGTTTTTATCCAGCCCGGAGACCGCCAGCCAGTGTCCTTCAAGGTCGGGTTGAAAGTACGGCAACGCTGAACGCACGCTGGCGTTGGCCACCCCGCTGTTACCGGCGCTGAACACATTGATCACCCCACGACGCGACACGTCGGCAGCCGCATCCAGCCAGGTGTTTTGGTTGTAATGCTGTGCATACGCCGCGTGCAGACCACCGAGGGTTTGATAGTTCACGTCTTTGGGCTGGCTGCCCCAACTGTTGTTGATCGCTCGCACGCCTGCATCCGCCAACGCGTTATAGGCGGCCTTGAAATAGAGTGCATCCGGGTGGGGGCCGAACAGAAAACCGTCGTTCTGGTTGGTATTGGCCACATACAGATCGGCATTGAAGGCCACACCGTGCATGCCAACGCCATCACGGGCGGCGGCGATGGTGCCGGTGACGTGGGTGCCGTGGGAGTCGTTACGCGGGTTGAGCACGCCGCTGACCGAAAAGGGCGTGCCGTCTGCGGACTGACCGCTGGCCGTAACGGCCTGGAAGCGGGCGGCTTCGGGATGACCCGGGTCGAACCCCGAATCCATGACGCCGATCTTGACCCCGGCCCCGGTGACACCCGCCGCGTACGCCGCATTGGCCGACAGCCGCTCAAGGCCCCAATCCTGCCCATACTCGGCGGAGCGCCAGCTGGCCGCATCGCCTGCGGTGCCCTGTTCCTGATACACCGCCCGGGCCGGGGTAGAAAGCATCACCAGCAGGCTGGCGCAAACAATAGGCGCGGCGCTGCCACGACGAACGTCCCTGTTCATAAAAGCTCACTTCTTATCGTTATTAGAGCGCGGGCTTCTATCGCGAAGTCCCGATTTAAGGGCGTGACTCTAGAACAGGGTTTTATGTGCTGCCGAATTTATGCACAAGGTGTGGGCTGTTTCGCGTTTTTGTTTTTTAAACGTTATCCACAGGCCCCCGCGCGCGTGGGCCGGTCAGGGGGCCATCAGCACGGGTTGTTCGGCTGTGCATAGCGCCAGCAAAAAGTCCCACACCACGCGCAACCGCACAGACTTATGCAGCTCGCGACGGGTGCTGATCCAGTAGCTGCGTTGCACCGACTCCTGCGGCAAGACCCGCACCAGCGCCGGGTCGTGACGGGCCATGTAATTGGGCAGCACGGCAATGCCCAACCCGGCGCTTGCCGCCTGTTGCTGTGCGATCACGCTGGTGCTGCGAAACGTCACGGTCGGGGTGCGGCAGAAGGTATTCAGGAACAGCAGCTCCTGGCTGAACAACAGGTCATCGACGTACCCGATCCAATCGTGCTGGCCAAGGTCATCGCGATCATTGAGCGCGGGTGCTCTTTCCAGGTACGTGGGGCTGGCATAAAGCCCGAGGGTGTAATCCGTGAGTTTGCGGGTGATCAACAGGTCGGCGTTGGGTCGCTCCAGATGGATGCTGATTTCGGCCTCACGGTTGAGAATGCTGACAAAGCGCGGCACCGCCACCAGCTCCACCTCCAGCCCCGGATAGCGCTCAAATAGGCCGCGCAGACGGGCTGTAATGAACATGATGCCGATGCCTTCGGTGACCCCCAGACGGATCTTGCCCAGCGGCGCCATGGCCTGGGTGATTTCTTCCTGAGCCAGCAGCGCGACGTTTTCCATTGCCTCGGCGTGCTTGAGCAGCGCTTGCCCGGCCGGGGTCAGTTCGTACCCTTGCGCATGCTGCACGAACAGCGCTGTGCCCAGATGGTGTTCGATGGTCTCAATGTGCCGCGCCACCGTGCTGTGGGTGGTATTGAGGCGTTTGGCGGCGGTCAGCAGGCGGCCGCTGCGCTGCAACTCCAGAAAATACCGCAGGTCATTCCAGTCGAACATGAGTGTCCTCGGGCGCAGCTGTAGGAGGTGTTGTGCAAAAACGCACAGGCCATGGGCGAAATCGCGCGTTTTCAACTCGAAATTAATCAATACGATGGGGCAGGACAATAAAAATAAATACAGGCGCGAGGTGCTTCATGCCATCAGCGACTCAGGTCTATGACTACATCATTGTGGGCGCAGGCCCTGCCGGTTCTGTGCTGGCCAACCGTTTGTCGGCCAACCCTGCCCACTCGGTGCTGCTGCTGGAAGCGGGCGGCCGCGATAACTACCCATGGATTCACATCCCTGTGGGGTATCTGTACTGCATCGGCAACCCGCGCACCGACTGGTGCTTCAAAACCCAAGTGCAGGCCGGCTTGCAAGGCCGCAGCCTGAGTTATCCACGGGGCAAGGTGCTGGGCGGCTGTTCGTCGATCAACGGCATGATCTACATGCGCGGTCAGGCAAGTGATTACGACCGTTGGGCCGAACAGGGCAACCCGGGCTGGGCCTGGAAAGACGTGCTGCCGCTGTTCAAACGCAGCGAAAAACACTACGGCGGCAATGCCGATATGCACAGCAGTGACGGCGAATGGCGCGTGGAGCAACAGCGTTATTCCTGGCCCATACTCGACGCTTTTCGCGCCGCCGCTGCCCAAAGCGGCATCCCAACCGTCGACGATTTCAACACCGGCGACAATCAGGGTTGTGGCTACTTTCAGGTCAATCAGCGTGCCGGGGTGCGCTGGAACGCCTCCAAAGCATTTTTACGGCCGATCCTGAAACGGCCGAATTTGACCGTGCTCACCGACGTTCACGTCAATAAAGTGCTGTTAGACAATGGCCGCGCCACCCATGTGCGCGCACGTTGGCAAGGCACGGAACAGGACTTCAACGCGCAGCGTGAAATCATTCTGTGCGCAGGCGCGATAGGCTCGCCGGGGATTTTGCAGCGCTCGGGGATTGGCCCGCGACCCTTACTCGAAAGCCTGAACATCAAGGTCGAGCACGAGCTGCCCGGTGTCGGCGGCAACTTGCAGGACCACCTGCAACTGCGTCTGATCTTCAAACTGAGCAAAGCGCGCACCCTCAATCAGGTGGCCAATAGCCTGTGGGGCAAACTGGGCATGGGCCTGCGTTACGCTTACGACCGCAGCGGCCCTCTGGCCATGGCGCCCAGCCAGTTGGGGGCATTTGTGAAGTCAGACCCCGCGCAGCCTTCCGCGAATTTGCAGTACCACGTGCAGCCATTGTCGCTGGAACGCTTCGGTGAGCCGTTGCACACCTTTCCCGCCTTCACCGCATCGGTGTGCAACCTGCGGCCTAAGAGTCGCGGCCGCGTGGATATCCGCTCTGCCAACCCGGACGACGCGCCGTTGATCGATCCTAATTACCTCAGCCACCCCGACGATTTAAGCGTGGCGGCGGATGCCATCCGGCTGACGCGCCACATTGTCGCCAGCCCTGCCCTGCAAGGCTTCAGCCCCGAGGAATATCTGCCTGGCCCTGAACTGCAAACTGAGCAACAGTTGTATGAAGCGGCCGCCCGCATCGGTACGACGATTTTCCATCCCGTGGGCACCTGCCGCATGGGGCAGGATTCAGACGCCGTGGTGGATGCTCAATTGCGGGTTCATGGCGTCGTGGGATTAAGGGTGGCCGATGCGTCGATCATGCCCGATATCGTGTCGGGCAATACCTGTTCGCCTACGCTGATGATTGGCGAAAAAGCTGCGCAATTGATTCTTGAACCACCCGTCAATCGGGCAGAAAAAGCGGTGGATACGTCTCGCGTAGCAGCAATACCGGTCGCCTGAAGGTGATCGTGGTTCCGGTCGCAGTCATCCGGAACCGACAGTGGACAACAACAATAATCACTGTGGCCCCAAGGGCCGAGGACATTGAACATGTCAGACTCAATCGCACAAACGGCTGGCGTCGCGAAAGCGCCGACAGGTCGAGAAGAACGAAAAATCATTTTTGCGTCATCCCTCGGGACCGTTTTCGAGTGGTATGACTTTTTCTTGTATGGCGCGCTGGCGACGGTCCTCAGCAAGCAGTTCTTCGCCGGGGTGAATGACACCACTGCGTTCATTTTTGCGCTGATGGCCTTTGCTGCCGGCTTCTTGGTGCGTCCGTTCGGGGCGCTGGTGTTCGGCCGCTTGGGCGACATGATCGGGCGAAAATACACCTTCCTCATGACCATCGTTCTGATGGGCCTTTCGACCTTTGCCGTCGGTTTGCTACCCACCTATGCCAGCATCGGCATTGCGGCCCCGATCATGCTGGTGCTGCTGCGCATGCTTCAAGGGCTGGCGCTCGGCGGTGAATACGGCGGTGCTGCCACTTACGTGGCTGAGCACGCGCCGCCCGGCAAGCGCGGCTTCAACACCAGCTGGATTCAATCCACCGCGACCCTGGGCCTGCTGCTGTCGCTGGTGGTGGTGCTGGGCTGTCGCTACCTGACGGGCGACGAGTTTGAAGTGTGGGGCTGGCGCCTGCCGTTCCTGCTGTCCATCGTGCTGTTGTGCATCTCGACCTGGATCCGCATGAGCATGCATGAGTCACCTGCCTTCGTGAAAATGAAGGCCGAAGGTAAAAGCAGCAAATCGCCGATCCGCGAGTCTTTCGGCAAATGGGAAAACCTCAAAATCGTGCTGATTGCGCTGTTCGGCATCAACGCCGGGCAGGCCGTGACCTTCTATACCGCGCAGTTCTACGTGCTGTTCTTCCTCACGCAAATGCTCAAGATGGACCCGGCGCAGGCCAACACGCTGCTGATTATCAGCGTGGTGATTGGCGCGCCGTTCTTCATCTTCTTTGGCTGGCTGTCGGACCGCGTCGGGCGCAAGCCGATCCTGATGATGGGCTTGTTGTTGGCCACCGTGCTGTACTTCCCGCTGTTCAAAGCCCTCAGCCACTACGCCAACCCGCAGATTGACGCGGCAAGCCGCCAGTCACCGATTGTGGTGATGGCCGATCCTTCGACCTGCACGTTTCAGTTTGACCCGGTGGGCAAGGCGCGCTTCGACAGCCCGTGCGACAAGGTCAAAACCTTCCTGGTGAAACAGGGTTTGCCGTACACCTCTGTGTCGGCAGCGCCCGGCACGCCCGTGCAAGTGTCGGTGGGCGAGCAGCAGATCCAGGGCTTCGACGAAGCGGCCATGCGTGCCGCCATCTCGGCCGCCGGCTACCCGGCCAAGGCTGACCCAAGTGCTGTCAACCAGCCCATGGTGGTGCTGGTGATGGTCATGCTGACGTTGATTGCGACCATGACCTACGGCCCGTTGGCCGCGGTGATGGTGGAACTGTTCCCGACCCGCATTCGCTACACGTCCATGTCGCTGCCGTACCACATCGGCAATGGCTGGTTTGGTGGTTTTCTGCCCACCGTGTCGTTCGCGCTGGTGGTGTACACCGGGGATATCTTCTACGGGCTGTGGTATCCGGTGCTGATTACCGGGGTCAGCCTGGTGGTGGGCATGCTGTGCCTTAAGGAAACCCGGAACGTGAATATCGATAAGGTGTAAGAGGCTGTATAAGCGGCACAAAAAAACCGGCGAAAATGCCGGTTTTTTTAAGCCTTAGAAAAACTTATGCACGTTTTACGTTAAAAAGTCATACCGAGAAATAAGCAAACAAATCAACGAGTTACGAGCGTTTTTACGAAGAGGTCCAAAACTTGTACACACGTTATCCACAAAACGCCTAGCGCTCAATCGCTTCAACCGGTTCAGTCACTGGCGGCAGCGAACCCATGGCGCGTTGAGCCTGTTCGTTCCAGGCTTGAACCCGGTCGTTCAGCTCGGCAATGGCGCGTGGCCCGGTGCCATTGGCGTACATCGGCTCGCCAATCACCACCTCGATCGTGCCGGGTTTTTTCGCCCAACCCACTTTTGGCCAGTACTTGCCCGCGTTATGGGCAATCGGCAACACCGGCAAATCAGCATTGACCGCCAGCGCCGTACCGCCTCGGGAGAACTTGCCCACCGTGCCGTAAGGCACCCGCGTGCCTTCCGGGAAGATCAGCACCCAAATGTTGTCCTTGAGCAGCTCGTCGCCCTTCTTGGCGATGTGTTTGAGTGCCGCTTTCGGGTTGTCACGGTCGATGGCTATCGGGCGCAGCATGGCCATGGCCCAGCCGAAAAACGGCACATACAACAGTTCACGCTTGAGCACCTGGCTCAGCGGCTGAAAGTAAGCGGAGAGGAAAAACGTCTCCCAGGTGCTTTGGTGGTTGGCCAGAATCACGCACGGACGCTGCGGGACGTTTTCTGCGCCCTTCACTTCAACGTGAATGTTCAGGAACACCCGCGTCAGCCACAGTGCACAACGGCACCAGTACACGTTGATAAAACGATAACGCGCACGAAACGGCAGAAAGGGGGCGACAAAAAAACTCAGCGAGCACCACAGCAGCGAGCTGGTGCCCAGCAGCAGGTAAAAGAAAAAAGTTCTGATGGCCTGCAGGATCGACATAGAGGCTTTTACCGTTGCGGATAATGCATTTGTGAACAGGCCTGGGCAACGGATGTCAGCAGGTGTTCAAAAATGCCTTATGTGTGGATAAGTTTTGCGGCAACTGCCGCCAGATCGTTAAAAATCAGGGTAGTAGCCGGAAGATTTTTTTCGAGCGTTTTTTCGCCTTTTCCGGTTTTCACCAAAACTGGCTGTGAACCGACGGCTTTTGCAGCCTGCAAGTCACCCAAACTGTCGCCAACAAACCAACATTCATGTAAATCGGCGCTGTAATGCTCGGCAATCGTGCGCAGCATGCCGGGTTTGGGTTTTCGGCAGTCGCAGCCTTCATCAGGCCCGTGCGGGCAATATTCAATCCGGCCAACGTCGCCGCCCTGCTCGGCCACAAGCGCCCGCAAACGGTCGTGCATAGCGTTCAGGGTGGCGATGTCGTAGTAGCCGCGTGCAATGCCGGACTGGTTGGTGGCGATGGCCACCGTCCAGCCCGCCTTGCTCAACTGCGCGATGGCCTCAATCGCGCCGGGGAGCGGGATCCACTCCTCGACAGACTTGATGTAAGCGTCGGAGTCGTAATTGATCACTCCGTCCCGATCGAGAATCAGCAGTTTCAACAGCAGCCCCTTAGCCCAGCAACGAGATGTCGGCAACGCCGAGGAACAGACCGCGCAGGCGCGCCAGCAATGCGTAGCGGTTAGCCCGCACGTTGGCGTCGTCAGCGTTGATCATCACGGCTTCGAAGAATGCATCCACTGGCTCGCGCAACGCCGCCAGACGGGTCAGGGCCTCGTTGTACTGACGGGCAGCGGCCATGGGTTGCACCGCTTCATCGGCCTTTTGAATGGCCGAGTACAGCGAGAACTCGCTGGCATTGTCGAAGAACTTGGCTTCAACGTGGGTCGACACGGTGCCGTCCACTTTGCTCAACAGGTTCGACACGCGCTTGTTCACGGCCGCCAGGGCAGCGGCTTCCGGCAATTGACGGAACGCCTGTACGGCTTGCACGCGTTGATCGAAGTCCAGCGCCGAGGTCGGTTGCAGGGCACGTACCGAGAGGTAAGTGGCCACGTCCACGCCTTCGTCTTCATAACGCGCACGCAGGCGGTCGAAGATGAATTCCAGCACTTGATCCGCCAGCCCCGCCGACTTGATCTTGGCGCCAAACGCGGTCACCGCGAAATTAACGGCTTCAGTCAGGTCGAGGTCGAGTTTTTTGTCGATCAGGATGCGCAGGATACCCAGCGCTGCACGGCGCAGGGCATACGGGTCTTTGCTGCCGGTAGGCAACATGCCGATCCCGAAGATGCCGACCAGGGTGTCGAGCTTGTCAGCGATGGCCACGGCCGCACCGGTCAGGGTGCCTGGCAGTTCAGCGCCTGCGCCACGTGGCATGTACTGCTCGTTGAGCGCCAGTGCAACGTCTTCCGGCTCGCCGTCGTTGAGGGCGTAGTAGTAACCGGCAATGCCTTGCATCTCCGGGAACTCGCCCACCATTTCAGTGGCCAGGTCGCACTTGGACAACAAACCAGCACGGGCAGCACGCTGGGCGTCGCCGCCAATGCGTGGCGCGATGAACGCAGCCAGTTTGGACACGCGCTCGGCTTTGTCGAACACGCTGCCCAACTGCGCTTGGAACACCACGTTTTGCAGGCGCAGGTTGAAGTCTTCGAGCTTCTGCTTCTTGTCTTGCTTGAAGAAGAACTCAGCGTCCGTCAGACGTGGGCGCACGACTTTCTCGTTACCCGAGATGATCTGCTGCGGGTCTTTGCTCTCGATGTTGGCCACGGTGATAAAGCGCGGCAGCAACTTGCCATCCACGTCCAGCAGGCAGAAGTACTTCTGGTTGTCCTGCATGGTGGTGATCAGCGCTTCTTGCGGTACATCGAGGAAGCGTTCTTCGAACGAGCACACCAGCGGCACAGGCCACTCAACCAGTGCGGTCACTTCGTCGAGCAGGCTTGGCGGCACGATGGCGGTGCCTTCCTGCAGGGTCGCCAGCTCGGCCACGCGCTTGGCAATCAACTCGCGGCGCTCGTTGAAGTCGGCCAGCACATAGGCTTTGCGCAAGTCTTCGAGGTAGTTGGCCGGCGAGGTGATACGCACGCTTTCAGGGTGATGGAAGCGGTGACCACGGGAGTCGCGACCGGCTGTCTGCGCGAGGATCGTGCAGTTGACCACTTCGTCGCCCAGCAGCATGACCAGCCATTGGGTCGGACGTACGAACTCTTCCTTGCGGGCGCCCCAGCGCATGCGCTTTGGAATCGGCAAGTCGTTCAACGAATCTTCAACGATGGTCGGCAGCAGGCTGGCGGTCGGCTTGCCGACAATCACCTGGCTGAAACGCAGTTTCGGGCCGCTCTGATCGATTTCGCTCAGCTCAACGCCGCACTTTTTGGCGAAGCCCAGAGCCGCCTGCGTCGGGTTGCCTTCAGCGTCGAACGCGGCCTGACGTGGCGGGCCGTCGATGTTGATGCTGCGGTCCGGTTGCTGGGTGTCGAGCTGCGTCAACAGCACGGCCAGACGACGCGGCGCGGCGTAGACTTTTTTCGCGGTGAAGTTCAGACCAGCGTTTTGCAGGCCTTTTTCAATCCCGGCCAGAAAGGCGTCGGCCAGTGTGCTGAGGGCTTTTGGCGGCAGTTCTTCAGTGCCCAGTTCAACCAGAAAATCTTGAGCACTCATTGTGCAGCCTCCAACTTAGCCAACACTTCATCACGCAAATCAGGGGGTGCCATCGGGAAGCCCAATTTGGCGCGCGCTTCGAGGTACGCCTGAGCCACCGAACGCGCCAGGGTACGCACACGCAGGATGTATTGCTGACGGGCCGTCACGGAAATGGCGCGGCGCGCATCCAGCAAGTTAAAGGTGTGCGATGCCTTGAGCACCATTTCGTAGCTTGGCAACGGCAGCGGCTGGTCGAGTTCGATCAGGCGCTTGGCTTCGCTTTCGTAGAAATCGAACAGCTCAAACAGTTTGTCGACGTTGGCGTGTTCGAAGTTGTAAGTCGACTGCTCGACCTCGTTCTGGTGGAACACGTCGCCGTAGGTCACTTTGCCGAACGGACCGTCAGTCCAGACCAGGTCGTAGACGGAATCCACGCCTTGCAGGTACATCGCCAGTCGCTCAAGGCCGTAGGTGATTTCGCCGGTTACCGGGTAGCACTCAATGCCGCCTACTTGCTGGAAGTAGGTGAACTGGGTGACTTCCATGCCGTTGAGCCAGATTTCCCAGCCCAGACCCCAGGCGCCCAGGGTTGGCGATTCCCAGTTGTCTTCAACGAAACGGATGTCGTGCACCAGCGGGTCGAGGCCGATGTGCTTCAGCGAGCCCAGGTACAGCTCCTGGAAATTAGGCGGGTTTGGCTTCAAGACCACCTGGAACTGGTAGTAGTGCTGCAAACGGTTCGGGTTTTCGCCGTAGCGGCCGTCAGTCGGGCGACGACTGGGCTGCACATAAGCGGCGTTCCACGTTTCTGGGCCCAGGGAGCGCAAAAAAGTGGCGGTATGGAATGTGCCGGCGCCCACTTCCATATCGTAGGGCTGAAGCACCACACAACCTTGCTCGGCCCAGTATTGCTGGAGGGCGAGGATCAAGTCTTGGAAGGTACGCACTGCTGGCGTAGGCTGGCTCACAAATTCACCTGTTTCTTGGGCTGCGATTTAAAGAGCGGGAGTATACCCGATTCGGTCGCGCCTCCACCTCTTGGAGCCTTTATGGCACGTTGTTTCTGGTGTTCGGATGATCCTCTGTACATGGCCTATCACGATCAGGAGTGGGGCGTACCGTTGCGCGATGCGCACGGGTTGTTCGAGTTGTTATTGCTCGAAGGGTTCCAGGCCGGCTTGTCATGGATCACGGTTCTGAAGAAACGCGAGCACTATCGCCAGGTCATGTTTGGCTTTGATGCCCAGCGTCTGGCGGTGATGAGCGACGCCGAGATAGAGACGTTACTGCAAGACCCGGGGATCATTCGCAACCGCCTGAAAGTGGTGGGCGCCCGGCGCAATGCCCAGGCCTGGCTGGCGCTGGACAACCCGGTGGCGTTCTTGTGGTCGTTTGTGCAAGGGACGCCCAAGATCAATCACTTCACCGAACGGCATGAGTTTCCGGCCGTCACCCCCGAGGCCGAAGCCATGAGCAAAGGCCTGAAAAAAGCCGGGTTTACGTTCGTCGGACCGACCATTTGCTATGCCTTCATGCAAGCCAGTGGCATGGTCATGGACCACGCCACCACCTGCTACCGCTACGCGGAGCTGGCAAACGGCGGTTAGAATGCTGGCCACTCTTGAACCCTGTGGTCGCCGCCTCGTGCTTGGTCAGCGACGACAAACGCTGTTTTTGTATTGAATGGGAACCCCCTGTGGAAAAGTTTAAAGGTGCCTTGCTGGTCGGGGCGTTGCGCGTGTTTGCCATGCTCCCGTGGGGCGCGGTGCAACGTGTGGGGTCGGCCATCGGCTGGCTGATGTGGAAACTGCCGAACCGTTCGCGGGAAGTGGTGCGCATCAACCTCGCGAAATGTTTCCCGGACATGGACCCGGTTGCCCGCGAGCAACTGGTGGGCCAAAGCCTTAAGGACATCGGCAAAAGCCTGACGGAAAGTGCCTGCGCGTGGATCTGGCCTGCCCAGCGCTCCATCGACCTGGTGCGTGAAGTCGAGGGGCTGCAGGTGCTCAAGGACGCGCTGGCCTCTGGCAAGGGCGTGGTCGGGATCACCAGCCATTTGGGTAACTGGGAAGTGCTCAATCACTTCTATTGCAGCCAGTGCAAGCCGATCATTTTCTACCGTCCGCCCAAGCTCAAGGCGGTGGACGAACTGCTGCGCAAACAGCGCGTGCAACTGGGCAACCGCGTGGCCGCGTCGACCAAAGAAGGCATCTTGAGTGTCATCAAGGAAGTGCGCAAAGGCGGTCAGGTCGGTATCCCGGCCGACCCCGAGCCCGCGGAATCGGCAGGTATTTTCGTGCCGTTCCTCGGCACTCAGGCCCTGACCAGCAAATTTGTGCCCAACATGCTGGCGGGCGGCAAAGCCGTGGGGGTGTTCCTGCACGCCCTGCGCCTGCCTGACGGCTCGGGCTTCAAAGTGATTCTGGAAGCGGCGCCCGAAGCCATGTACAGCACCGACACCGAAACGTCGTGCAAAGCGATGAGCCAAGTGGTGGAAAAGTACGTGCGGGCTTACCCGAGCCAGTACATGTGGAGCATGAAACGCTTCAAAAAGCGTCCGCCGGGCGAGGCGCGCTGGTACTAACGCGCCCGCCGACCGACCTTGTAGTGGCTGCCGCAGGCTGCGGCGGCGACTACTTGTCGAGTTTTTTCAAAAACACGGTCATTTCTTTTTCGGCTTGTTTGTCGCCATGGGCCTGCGCTGCCGCTAGCCCTTGCTCCCACGCCGAACGCGCTGCGGCCCGATCCCCGGCCGCCAGGTGCGCCTTGCCCAACAACTTCCACGCCGCAGAGTACTTGGGATCAAAGGTCACGCAGCATTGCAGGTGCTGCACCGCCTTGAGGTGATCCCCAAGGTCGAGATAACCCTTGCCCAGCCCAAAGCGCAGCAATGCGTTATCCACACCCTTGGCCAACATCTTTTCCAGTGAATCCAACATCCGTCTGGCTCCTTAGAAAAAGCTCAGTCCTACGTGGAACAGCTTCTCGACGTCGCGAATATGCTTTTTATCCACAAGGAACAAAATCACATGGTCCCCGGCATTGATCACCGTGGCGTCGTGGGCAATCAGCACTTCTTCATCGCGAATGATTGCGCCGATGGTGGTACCGGGTGGCAGGTGGATTTCACCGATGCTCCGCCCGATCACCTTGCTTGACTTCGAATCGCCGTGAGCGATGGCCTCGATGGCTTCGGCCGCGCCGCGGCGCAGTGAGTGCACGCTGACGATATCGCCGCGCCGCACGTGGGCCAGCAAGGTGCCGATGGTGGCCAGCTGAGGGCTGATGGCGATGTCGATTTCGCCGCCCTGAATCAGGTCTACATACGCCGGGTTGTTGATGATGGTCATGACCTTCTTCGCCCCCAGCCGCTTGGCCAGCAGCGACGACATGATGTTGGCTTCGTCGTCGTTGGTCAGCGCCAGGAACAGGTCGGCATCCGCGATGTTTTCTTCCAGCATCAGGTCGCGGTCCGAAGCGCTGCCTTGCAGCACCACGGTGCTGTCGAGTGTGTCCGACAGGTAGCGGCAACGGGCAGCGCTCATCTCGATGATCTTGACCTGATAACGGCTTTCGATGGCTTCGGCCAGCCGCTCGCCGATCTGGCCGCCGCCAGCAATCACGATGCGTTTGTAGCTTTCATCCAGGCGGCGCATTTCGCTCATCACGGCGCGAATGTTGGCGCGGGCGGCGATGAAAAAGACTTCGTCGTCGGCCTCGATCACCGTGTCGCCACGGGGCGTAATTGGCCGATCACGTCGGAAAATCGCCGCCACCCGTGTATCCACATTCGGCATGTGCTCGCGCAGTTGGCGCAATTGCTGACCAATCAGCGGGCCACCGTAGTACGCCTTGACCGCCACCAATTGCGCCTTGCCTTCCGCGAAGTCGATCACCTGCAAGGCACCGGGGTGTTCGATCAGGCGCTTGATGTAATTGGTCACCACTTGCTCGGGGCTGATCAGCACATCGACCGGAATCGCGTCGTTGTCGAACAGCTCTTCGCCCCGGCTCAGGTAGGCCGATTCACGCACCCGGGCAATTTTGGTGGGTGTGTGGAACAGCGAGTACGCCACTTGGCAGGCGACCATGTTGGTCTCGTCGCTGTTGGTCACTGCCACCAGCATGTCGGCATCGTCGGCGCCCGCCTGACGCAGTACATTGGGCAGTGAAGCGCGGCCCTGAATGGTGCGGATGTCGAGGCGGTCACCGAGGTCGCGCAGGCGTTCGCCGTCGGTATCGACCACTGTGATGTCGTTGGCTTCGCTGGCCAGATGCTCTGCCAGGGTGCCACCGACCTGGCCTGCGCCGAGGATGATGATTTTCATGCCGTCATTTCCTGTTCTCGATTAGCCGCGAGCGGCTGCGATCTTGATCAACTTGGCGTAATAGAAGCCATCGTGCCCGCCTTCCTGGGCCAGTAGTTGGCGCCCGTGCGGTTGCTTGAGACCGAATTGCCCGGCGATGTCCAGCTCTCGCGCACCCGGTGTGCGGGCGAGGAATGCTTCAATCACCTCGGTGTTCTCGGTCGGTAGCGTTGAGCACGTGGCGTAGAGCAGGATGCCACCGACGTCGAGCGTCGGCCACATGGCGTCCAGCAACTCACCTTGCAAGGTCGCGAGGGCGGCGATGTCGTCTGGCTGACGCGTCAGCTTGATGTCCGGGTGGCGTCGGATAACGCCCGTTGCTGAGCAAGGCGCATCCAGCAAAATGCGCTGGAACGGTTTGCCGTCCCACCATGTGGCCGTGTCGCGGCCGTCGGCAGCTATCAGTTCGGCACTCAGGCCCAGTCGCTCAAGGTTCTCGCGCACGCGCACCAGACGCTTGGCTTCGAGATCCACGGCCACCACGCCGGCGAGGTTGGGTTCAACTTCAAGGATGTGGCAGGTTTTGCCGCCCGGTGCGCAGCAGGCATCCAGCACGCGCTGGCCGGGTGCCAGATCGAGCAGGTCGGCCGCCAGTTGTGCGGCTTCGTCCTGCACGCTGATCCAGCCTTCGGCAAAGCCTGGCAGGTGACGCACGTCGCAGGCTTCGGCCAGCACGATACCGTCCCGGCTGAAGGCACAAGCCGTCGCCTGGACGCCCGCGTCCGCCAGCAATTGCAGGTAGGCGTCGCGGCTGTGATGACGACGATTGACCCGCAGAATCATGGGCGGATGCGCGTTGTTGGCGGCGCAGATGGCTTCCCATTGCTCAGGCCAGAACGCTTTCAGGGATTTTTGCAACCAGCGCGGGTGGGCAGTGCGCACCACCGGGTCGTGTTCCAGCTCGGCCAGCAGCGCCTCGCTTTCGCGCTGGGCATTGCGCAACACGGCATTGAGCAACCCTTTGGCCCACGGCTTTTTCAGCTTGTCGGCGCACCCCACGGTTTCACCGATGGCGGCGTGGGCGGGAATGCGGGTGTAGAGCAGTTGATACAGGCCGACCAGCAGCAACGCTTCAACGTCAGCGTCTGCCGCTTTAAAGGGCTTTTGCAGCAGTTTGTTGGCCAGCGCCGACAGCCGTGGCTGCCAGCGCGCCGTGCCGAATGCGAGGTCTTGGGTCAGGCCGCGATCGCGGACTTCGACTTTATCCAGCTGTAATGGCAACGAGCTGTTAAGCGACGCTTTGCCGTTCAGAACAGCTGTCAGTGCCTTGGCGGCGGCCAGACGCGGGTTCATTGGGCTTTTTCCGTTTCACCGAGGGTGGTGCCGACTGCGAATTTCTCACGGCGGCTGTTGAAAAAGTCGCTGAAGTTCAGCGCTTTGCCACCGGGTAATTGCAGGCGTGTCAGCGACAAAGCACCTGTCCCGCAGCTCACGATAAGACCACCCTTGGTTGCGCCTATCACTTCCCCCGGCGTCGTCACATGGCTCACGTAAGGTATTTTTGCCGCGAGCACTTTCATGGTTTCGCCATTCAACGTGGTGTGGCAAATCGGCCATGGGTTGAAAGCGCGAATCTGTCGCTCAAGCTCACTTGCCGGACGATTCCAGTCGATGCGTGCTTCGTCTTTGTTCAACTTGTGGGCGTAGGTCGCGAGGCTGTCGTCCTGCACTTCGCCCACCAACGTACCGGCTGCCAGACCGGCAATGGCTTCGATCACCGCAGGCGGGCCCAACTCGGCCAGACGGTCATGCAGGCTGCCGCCGGTGTCTTCACGCGTGATAGGGGTAACGGCCTTGAGCAGCATCGGGCCGGTGTCCAAACCGGCCTCCATGCGCATCACGGTCACGCCGCTTTCGCTGTCGCCCGCTTCAATTGCCCGCTGGATCGGCGCCGCACCGCGCCAGCGTGGCAGCAGCGAAGCATGGCTGTTGATACAGCCCAGACGCGGAATATCGAGCACGGCTTGCGGCAGGATCAGGCCATAGGCCACGACCACCATCAAATCCGGCTTGAGCGCGGCCAGTTCGGCCTGGGCCTCAGGCGCACGCAAAGTGGGCGGCTGCATGACAGCAATAGAGTGTTCCAGCGCGAGTTGCTTGACCGGGCTTGGCATCAGCTTTTGCCCGCGCCCGGCCGGACGATCCGGTTGGGTGTAAACCGCGACGATCTCGTAAGGGCTGTCGAGCAGTGCCTTGAGGTGTTCAGCGGCGAATTCTGGGGTGCCGGCAAAGACGATGCGCAGTGGCTCAGTCATGGATTACTCACTTGGAATGGGGGAATGCGCGGGAATAATCCCGGGAACTACCGATAGCCCCGGTGGCGGGGGCTTGAGGCCTATCGGTGTTGCCCGGATCAAAGCCGCGTCGCGCGGGATCGCCGCCTCGTGCGGGGGCGGCGGTCACAGGGCCGGTCAGGCGTTCTGGCGGTGCAGTTTTTCCAGCTTCTTCTTGATCCGGTCACGCTTGAGATTAGACAGGTAATCGACGAACAGCTTGCCGTTGAGGTGATCGCACTCGTGCTGGATGCACACGGCCAGCAGGCCTTCGGCAATCATTTCGAACGGTTTGCCATCACGGTCCAGCGCGTTGATCTTGACGCGCTGCGGGCGGTCCACGTTTTCGTAGAACCCCGGCACCGACAGGCAGCCTTCCTGGTACTGGTCCATCTCGTCAGTCAGGGTTTCGAACACCGGATTGATGAAGACCATCGGTGCGCTGCGGTCTTCGCTCAGGTCCATGACCACGATGCGCTTGTGGACGTTGACCTGGGTCGCTGCCAGACCGATGCCCGGCGCTTCGTACATGGTTTCAAACATGTCATCGATCAACTGACGCACTTCGTCGTCCACAACCTCCACGGGCTTGGCGATGGTGCGTAGTCGCGAGTCTGGGAATTCGAGGATGTTCAAGATGGCCATAGGCGTAATTGCTGCACTGTATGAAAGATTAATAACGGTTGTCAGGTGGGTCCTGAGGACTCGGGCAACCTGTGCAAAACGTCTCTTTCAGAGAGAACCCGCTCGGGCTCAAGCGTTTCACGCGAGCGCACATAATAAAGGGATTCCCCCGCGGATGAAACGACTAGCTGCCGGGCTGCACGGTACGCGCGCCTTGCGGTCTGGCGCTTGTAGCACTTTGTAACCTGCCGCCGAACGCTCGTTTGTCAGCGGGTATGACACCCGCTGTCGCGTTTTGCCGCTGCCATTTTGCGCTGAAACTCAGGCCCCGCCTGCGTTGATTGTGAGTCGGATGCGTGCAGGGCCTGAGGGGTAATGCCCACTTCTCATGCGATTCGGCCAAGTGGCCTTTTGCCTCTTCGCTGTCTGGCTGAATCGTTCTACTAAGGTGGGGAATGCCGCTTGTATTTCAAGGGTAGCGCGCCGCCCTGCCGTCCCGGCGGGCGATTTTCCCAAACAACTTGTTAACAGAGTTATCCACAGGTTATTGGCTTCGTAACGCTGGTGAAACAGATCAAGGATGATCCTATGTCGCTGTCTGAATGTTCGCGTATTTCCCCGGCAGAGCTGGAAGCGCGTCTGCGCCTTCACCGCTTGCCTGAAGTTGGCCCGCGTCGTTATTACACCCTGTTCAATGCCTTTGGCTCAGCCAGCTCGGCGCTCAGTGCGCCTGCCAGTGCGTGGCGGTCGCTGGGCTTGCCGGCGGTGTGCGCCGAAGCCCGGCGCAGTGTTGAGGTGCGCGACGGCGCAAGCGCTGCATTGCGCTGGCTTGAGGGCTGCAACCAGCATCTGCTGCTCCACGACCAACCCGATTACCCGGCCTTGCTGGCTGAACTCAGCGATGCGCCGCCCCTGTTGTTTGTGGCGGGCGCGCCGTCGATTCTGGAAAAACCACAGCTGGCCATGGTCGGCAGCCGACGCGCTTCGCGGCCGGGGCTGGACACCGCCAGTGCGTTTTCCCGCGCTTTGGCGGGCGCCGGATTTGTCATCACCAGCGGGCTGGCGCTGGGGATTGATGGCGCCGCGCATCAGGCCGCGCTGGACATCGGCGGGCAGACCGTCGGGGTGCTCGGCACCGGTCTGCAAAAACTTTATCCACAGCGCCATCGGGCCTTGGCTGAGGCCATGATTGCGAGCGGCAGCGCCGTTGTTTCAGAGCTCCCGCTGGACGCCGGACCACACGCCAGCAACTTCCCCCGTCGCAACCGCATCATCAGCGGTTTATCCCTGGGGGTACTGGTCGTGGAAGCCAGCGTGGCCAGCGGCTCGCTGATAACGGCGCGGCTGGCGGCCGAACAGGGGCGAGAGGTGTACGCCCTGCCCGGGTCCATCCACCACCCCGGCGCGCGGGGCTGTCACCAATTGATCCGCGACGGGGCTACGCTGGTGGAAACCGTTGAGCACATTCTGGAAGGGCTGCGCGGCTGGCGCTCAATGCCGGTGTCCACCGGTGGATTGTTCACGCCAAGTTGTCATCCGCTCGTGCAATTGTTGCAGGCATCGCCCTACACCAGCGAAGGCCTGGCCCGTGCCAGCGGATGGGCATTGCCCACCCTGCTCGCCGCCCTGACCGAGCTGGAGCTAGAAGGCCACGTGGTCCTGGAGGGCGGACGTTGGTTTGCTCGCGCCAGCTAAGTACACTTGCGCACAGCACATATCTGGAGACATTCAATGATCAGCACCTGGCGCGTACAGCAAGCCGCAACCGCCATTCGCGCGGGCGCGGTGATTGCCTATCCCACCGAAGCGGTCTGGGGTTTGGGTTGCGACCCATGGGATGAAGACGCGGTAGAACGGCTGCTGGCCATCAAGTCGCGGCCTGTGGATAAAGGCCTGATTTTGATTGCCGACAATATTCACCAATTCGACTTCCTGTTTGAGGACTTCCCCCAGGACTGGCTCGACCGCATGGCCAGCACTTGGCCGGGGCCGAACACCTGGCTGGTGCCGCACCAGGGCTTGTTGCCCGAGTGGATTACCGGCGTGCACGACACCGTGGCATTGCGCGTGAGCGATCACCCGCTGGTGCGCGAACTGTGTTCATTGGTGGGCCCGATCGTCTCGACGTCTGCCAACCCGGCGGGTTTGCCGGCTGCGCGGACGCGGCTGAAGGTGGAGCAATACTTCCGGGGGCAAATCGACCATGTGTTGGGCGGCAACCTGGGTGGGCGGAAAAACCCGAGCCTGATTCGCGATCTGGCGACGGGCAAAGTGGTTCGCCCGGCCTGATCAACGCGGGGCCGCTGTCGCAGGCTGAGAGGCCTTCGCCAGCGGCTGCCGGCGGGTTGAGATCAAGGCACCAGAATCGTCGAGCCGGTCGTGCGGCGTGCTGACAGTTCGGTCTGTGCCTTAGCGGCGTCTTTCAAGGCAAAGCGCTGGCTGATGTCCACCGTAATGTTGTCGCTGCGGATCATCTCGAACAGCTCGTCTGCCATTTTTTGCAGGTTCGCGGGGGTATTGGCATACGACGCCAATGTTGGCCGTGTGACATACAACGAGCCCTTCTGCGACAAAATCCCCAGATTCACACCCGTCACGGCGCCCGATGCGTTGCCGAAGCTGACCATCAGCCCCCGCGGCGACAGGCAGTCCAGAGACGTCAGCCACGTATCTTTACCGACGCCGTCGTACACCACCGGGCATTTCTTGCCGTCGGTCAGTTCCAGAACCCGCTGAACCACATCTTCGTGGCTGTAGTCGATGGTTGCCCACGCGCCCAGCTTTTTGGCCAATGCTGCTTTTTTCGGGGAACTGACCGTGCCGATCAATTTCACGCCCAGCGCCTTGGCCCATTGGCAGGCAATCGAACCCACACCACCGGCCGCCGCGTGGAACAGAATGGTTTCGCCGCCTTTGAGTTCATAGGTCTGACGCAACAAGTACTGGACTGTGAGGCCCTTAAGCATCACGGCGGCGGCCTCTTCATACGAAATGTCATCGGGCAGCTTCACCACATTCGCGGCGGGCAACACGTGCAACTCGCTGTAAGCCCCCAGCGGGCCGGTGCCGTAGGCCACGCGGTCGCCGACCTTGACGTTGTGCACGTCGCTGCCGATGGCATCCACCACCCCCGCCCCTTCATTGCCCAGCCCGGACGGCAGCTCGGGCAGCGGGTACAAACCGCTGCGGTAATAGGTGTCGATGAAATTAAGACCGATGGCCTGATTGCGCACCCGCACCTGCTGCGGGCCTGGCTCGGCGGGGGTGTAGTCAACAAACTCAAGCACTTCTGGGCCGCCGTGGGCCTGAAACTGAATACGTTTAGCCATCTGCACTGTCCTCGCTGGTTCACGAAGGCTACATCCAACGCTTAAGCGTGATCTTCGTCAACTGCGAGGAGGCGGGACGCGGTGGTATGCTAGCGGCCCTTTGCCGCCGGCCCCGCTCTGACGAAGTGCCGCGTAGCTTTGACCTATTCAAGGTGATGTCATGACTACCCGCACCGAGGCTGTGAAAGCCTATCTGCTTGACCTTCAAGACCGTATTTGCACCGCTCTGGAAACCGAAGACGGCGGCGCGCGCTTCGTTGAAGACGCCTGGCAGCGTCCGGCAGGCGGTGGCGGTCGTACCCGCGTGATCGAAAACGGCCACGTGATCGAAAAAGGCGGCGTCAACTTTTCCCACGTCTTCGGCAGCGGTTTGCCGCCGTCCGCCAGCGCGCATCGCCCTGAACTGGCGGGCCGTGGTTTTGAAGCCCTGGGCGTGTCGCTGGTGATCCACCCGCACAACCCGCATGTGCCGACTTCCCACGCCAACGTGCGCTTTTTCATCGCTGAAAAAGAAGGCGAAGAGCCGGTCTGGTGGTTCGGTGGCGGTTTCGACCTCACGCCCTACTACGCCGTCGAAGAAGACTGCGTGCACTGGCACCGCATTGCCGAGCAGGCATGCGCGCCGTTTGGCGCCGAGGTGTACCCGCGTTACAAGGCCTGGTGCGACACCTATTTCCACATCAAGCATCGCAACGAGCCCCGTGGCATCGGCGGCCTGTTCTTTGATGACCTGAACGCGTGGGATTTCGACACCTGCTTCGCTTTCATTCGTGCCATTGGCGATGCGTATATCGACGCTTACCTGCCGATCGTTCAGCGCCGCAAGGCGGATGAATACACAGCACAGCAGCGCGAGTTTCAAGAATTCCGCCGTGGCCGCTACGTCGAGTTCAATCTGGTCTACGATCGTGGCACCTTGTTCGGCCTGCAGTCCGGGGGCCGTACCGAGTCGATCCTGATGTCGTTGCCGCCACAGGTGCGCTGGGGCTACGACTGGAAAGCCGAGCCTGGCAGCCCGGAAGCGCGTTTGACTGACTACTTCCTGCAAGACCGAGACTGGCTGGCCAACGCCTGACATTGCCCGAGGAATTTGCCTGATGGACCGTTACGTCGTTTTTGGTAACCCGATCGCCCACAGCAAATCGCCGGTGCTGCACCGTCTGTTTGCCGAGCAAACCGGGCAGGCCATGCAGTACGACACCCTGCTGGCGCCGCTGGATGATTTTACGGGTTGCGCCACCGCGTTTTTCACACAAGGACGCGGGGCAAATGTCACCGTGCCCTTCAAAGAGCAGGCCTACCGCTTTGCCCATCAGTTGAGCGCTCGTGCGCTCCGGGCTGGCGCGGTGAACACCCTGAGCAAACTGGCCGATGGCCGTGTGCTGGGTGACAACACCGACGGCGCCGGGCTGGTGCGTGATTTGACGGTCAATGCGGGGTTCAGCCTCAAGGGCAAGCGCATCCTCATTCTGGGCGCGGGCGGCGCGGTGCGTGGCGCGCTGGAGCCGATTTTGGCGCAAGGCCCGGCCTCAGTGACCATCGCCAACCGCACGGTCGAAAAAGCCGAACAACTGGCCGAACTGTTCAGCGACCTTGGCCCCGTGGCCGCCAGTGGTTTTGACTGGCTGCGTGAACCGGTCGATCTGATCATCAACGCGACATCGGCCAGCCTGGCCGGTGAAGTCCCGCCCATTGCCAGCAGCCTGATCGAGCCAGGCAACACCCTGTGCTACGACATGATGTATGGCAAAGAGCCAACGCCGTTTTGTGCGTGGGCCACCGAACACCGCGCGGGGCAGGTCATGGACGGCTTGGGAATGCTGGCCGAACAGGCCGCAGAAGCCTTCTACCTGTGGCGCGGCGTGCGCCCGGACACGGCCCCCGCGCTGGTGCAATTGCGCCGGTTGCTGGCGCTGTAAAGCACACCTCAAGCCTTGGCATCGTCTTCAACAGGTACTCATGCAACGCATCAAGGGCTATCACGCTCACCTCTACTTCGACGCCACGACCCTCGACCAGGCGCGCGTCCTCGCTGAAGAAGCCACGCGCCTTTTCAAGCTGCAAATGGGGCGCGTCCACGAAAAACCGGTCGGCCCGCACCCCGATTGGAGCTGCCAGTTGGCATTTGGCCCTGAGTTGATCGGCGTGGTCTTGCCGTGGCTGGCGCTGCATCGCAACGGGCTGGTGGTGTTTTTACACCCTGAAACGGGCGACGACCTGCTGGATCACACCGAACATGCGATCTGGATGGGGGCGATTCGGCCGCTGGATTTGTCGGTGTTCTGAAACGTGAGGGCAACATCAATTTATGAGTGAATAAATGTTTTTAAGAAGTGTCTGACACTAATCAGAACATATTTCTTGTGGTTTTTTTGGTAGGTGAGTCTAGGTTTAATAATTGTATGATCCATCATAATAATTATAAGACTATTTATGACAACTACATTACCTCCTATCTATGTAACGGCATATCCAGAATTTAATTCCGGAGGTCAGTATTCCCCCTCAGAGCCAGCCCTTAACTCTGGGCAGAGCTTCCCTCGTGGTTTGCCAAATCCGGTTGCTGTGTCATTGGAGTCAAGAATCAACAATTACGCGGGACCTAATTACTTGGAAACTTTTCAAGAAGTAGTGAAGCCTTTTGGGTGGCATTTATATGCAAAAATAGAATTAAAGGCATTGGCCGCTGCAGATCAGATGTGTGCAGAAGGTGGCGATTTGAGTATGGTTCTAAACAAGATTGTCCGTAATTTGAAAGCGTGCCAGCAAATCAATGAAAACATAATCAAATACCCGACCAAAGGTAGAGTCTTTTCAGGCGGGCCCCTAACGGCGTTGCACGCCCTTCAGCACGCAATAGACGGGATGGGAGAAACCGTAAGTTTTCCCATCAATAACATTGGATTGAAGGTGAATTTATCGCAGATTTCTGATGTGATGAACGCAATTCACAGCGCTAACCCAATTGGGAAGAGCACGCTAGACGTAAAGTTTCCCTATAACGTGACAAAGGACAGTGTTTCTTCTGGGTTGGTATTAGGGAATATCACTTTACGAGTTGTAGGCCAAGTGGACAAATATGCCAGCGGTAGTTGGTCTTTCAATGGCGCAATACGAGCATTTAACGGTAGATATGATGCGAACCCGTCGAATCATCGTAATTGGTTAGGCGAAACACTCACTTCAACTCTTGGTAAAGTTATGCGATATGTATACACCATAGAAATGCCAGGCGAAATTTCGGTAAATATGGTAGGTCAATAATTGATAGGCTTGAGATTGAAAGAACCGTGATGACATTGTTGGAGAACGTTACGGTGAGTTGACGGCGCGAAGTAAAATGGCAATTTTAAAACGTGCTACCCTTGGAGTAGTAAAATGTGAAATGCGCTGGATTTTTACTAAAGAGTTATACTGCAATTCCCTAGTGCTAAAAAGAGCGTGGAATATTTTAATGAATCTGTTTAAAACCTCAATTGTTTCTATTTTTTTATTCGGGGTTGCGTGCTTTTGTTCGTTTATGGCAACCCACGACGTGGCTGAAAATCCTTCAAATCTTTCAGACACAACAGGTGTTCCTGCAGTAATGACTTACGTTGCAATACTACTCTGTATTGGGTTTGTTGCAGTTTTGATGGCAAGCTTGGGAGTACTTATTTCTACCCGGATCGCCACCGCTTCATATAAGTTTAAAGTAATAGTATTTCTGCTCTTTAATAGCTTGTTGGTAATGACCTCCTTGCTGGGGATTTTAATACTTTCCGGGTACACACTTGACACATTTTTCAGTGTGCTGGGTGGGGCGATTTACGTGATGGTAATCGCTCTCGTGGTAATTTCGGTACCAAGAAATGTCTAAACGCTCAAAAAAGTACGCTCGATCATGAGTTTTCATGCACCACCTAATCGCATGATCGAACGCTCCTAAACTGATTGCTTTTTGAACAGTTCGTGGCGAAGATTTTTCTTTTTTTTCAGCGTCGAAAACGCGTCCTTCCTGAGGCACCCGCATCGCGCTGATAGGCCCTTGTGACAACGGCTGAACGTTGATCATGGCCATGTGTCATACCTTGCCATGCGCTAACGTATTAGGCGTGAAGGCGTGGTCAGCGATTAGTTCTAAAAGGCCATCTATGTTTAACTTGAATCCTCGTTCAACTTAAAACGGTGGTCCGCTGCCCGCTCACAACAGGAGGCTTACCTTTGCCGAACCCGCTCTTTTTGCTCACGTTTTACCTCTATAAGGTGCACATCCGATGAGTGTACCGCTGACGTCCGAGACGTCTCCCATCCGCATGAACCCGCCGGTTTTCTACTTCGCGGCGATCTTTATCCTGATCTTTGGCGTGGTGGTGATTGCCATGCCCGCCGCGGCCGGTGAATGGCTGCTGGCAGCACAAAACTGGGCGGCCAATACGGTCGGCTGGTACTACATGCTAGCGATGACTCTGTATCTGATCTTCGTGGTCGTCACCGCCTTGTCCGGCTACGGCAAGATCAAGCTCGGTGCCGACCACGACGAACCTGAGTTCAGTTACCTGTCCTGGGCGGGCATGCTCTTCGCCGCCGGGATCAGCATCACGCTATTTTTCTTCTGCGTTTCAGAACCCCTGACGCACATGCTCAACCCGCCGCAAGGCCCGGCCGGTAACGCCGAGGCTGCGCGTCAGGGCATGCAGTTGCTGTTCTTGCACTGGGGCCTGCACGGCTGGGGTGTGTTTGCGTTTGTCGGCATGGCGCTGGCGTACTTTGCGTATCGCCACAACCTGCCGCTGGCGCTGCGCTCGGCGCTTTACCCGCTGATTGGCAAGCGTATCAACGGGCCTATCGGCTACGCCGTGGATGGCTTCGGCATCATCGCCACGGTGTTCGGTCTGGGCGCCGATATGGGCTTTGGGGTGCTGCACCTCAATTCTGGCCTCGACTACCTGTTTGGCATGCCGCACACCCAATGGGTGCAGGTGGGCCTGATCACGCTGATGATGGGCGCTGCCATTTTGGTGGCGATTGCTGGCGTCGATAAAGGCGTGCGGGTGATGTCCGACATCAACATGCTGCTGGCCTGCGCCCTGCTGCTGTTTGTGCTGTTTGCCGGGCCGACCCAGCATTTGCTCAACACCCTGGTGCAAAACATCGGTGACTACCTCGGCTCGCTGCCGACCAAGAGTTTCGACGTGTACGCCTACGACAAGCCAAGCGACTGGCTGGGTGGCTGGACCGTGTTCTATTGGGCCTGGTGGATCGCATGGTCGCCGTTTGTGGGCCTGTTCATTGCGCGCATTTCCCGTGGCCGGACCATCCGTGAGTTCGTGTTTGGCGTGCTGCTGATCCCGTTGGGCTTCACCCTGGCGTGGATGTCCATCTTCGGCAACAGCGCCATCGACCAAGTGCTCAACCACGGCATGGTTGCCCTAGGCCAGTCGGCTATCGACGACCCGTCGCGCACCCTGTACTTGCTGCTGGAAACCTACCCGTGGAGCAAAACCGTGATCGCCGTGACGGTGTTCATCAGTTTTGTGTTCTTCGTGACCTCGGCCGACTCCGGCACCGTGGTGCTGTCCACCCTGTCGGCCCGTGGCGGTAGCGCGGACGAAGACGGTCCGAAATGGCTGCGCGTGTTCTGGGGGGCGATGACGGCGCTGGTCACCAGTGCGCTGTTGTTCTCCGGCAGCATTGATGCACTGAAGTCGGCGGTGGTGCTGACCTCGTTGCCGTTCTCGTTGATTCTGTTGCTGATGATGTGGGGCCTGCACAAGGCGTTCTATCTGGAGTCGCAGAAGAAAATCGCGCAAATGCACTCACTGGCACCGGTCTCGGCTTCGCGCCGCGGGCGTGGCGGCTGGCGTCAGCGCTTGAGTCAGGCCGTGCACTTCCCGTCTCGTGACGAGGTGTACCGTTTCATGGACACCACCGTGCGCCCGGCGATTGAAGAAGTGAGCGCAGTGTTCCTTGAGAAAGGCCTCAACGTGGTCACCCAGCCCGACCCGGCCAACGACAACGTCAGCCTTGAAATCGGCCACGGTGACGAACACCCGTTCGTGTACCAAGTGCAGATGCGCGGCTACTTCACCCCGTCGTTCGCCCGGGGTGGCATGGGGCCCAAAGAGCTGCGTAACCGCCGTTACTACCGCGCCGAAGTGCACTTGAGTGAAGGCAGCCAGGACTACGACCTGACGGGCTACACCAAAGAGCAAATCATCAACGACATCCTCGACCAGTACGAGCGCCACATGCAGTTCCTGCATTTGGTGCGTTGATGGTCACAAGCCCGCCCGCCATGGGCGGGCTTGTGGTTGGGCGCGCGCTAGGCCTTGTTGCTCATCAGCAGGCAACGCGGGGTCGGCCAGCTCTACGGACCTTTCCCTGACTGTTGTGGGATCAGGCTTGCTCGCGTTTGCCCCCATTGTGATGGCCGTTACGGGCTGCCTATAGTCCGCGCCGTCGCTGAATTTTCAGCGTCCGGGCGTGCAAGCCCGATTATTGGATTTCAACTTGTCATATCGCTTGGTAGGCTCCGCGCCTGCACCTGCGTTATGGCAGTTGTGCGCGGGAGATCTTAGGGTCTGCCGGGTCCCAATAACCGGTCTTGCACACCCGCGCACAGCTGCCACCCTCTTTCTGCGGTAGCGGGTTGGGGCGTTGGCCCCTCCTTAGGCCTCGCGAACACGCCCCCCTGCCTCGATTATTTGGCGACCGGGCTTGGTTCCTTCGACTCCTTGATTTTGTACCAGGCCACGTACAGTGCGGGCAGGAACAGCAGGGTCAGCAAGGTGGCAGAGATGATGCCGCCAATCATGGCGTAGGCCATCGGCCCCCAGAACACTTCGCGGGCAATCGGGATCATGCCCAGACTGGCGGCCGCAGCGGTGAGCAAGATCGGCCGACGACGGTGTTCAGTCGCCTGCACCACGGCGTGCCACGGGTCGTAGCCGTCGCGCTCGAACTGGTCGATCTGTGTCACCAGAATCACCGAGTTACGAATGATGATGCCCACCAGCGCCAGCACCCCGAGGATCGCCACAAAACCCATGGGCGTGCCGGTCGGCACCAGCGCCAGCACCACGCCGATCAGCCCCAGCGGCGCGACGCTGGCCACCAGAAACATCTTCTGCACGCTCTGCAACTGGATCATCAAAAAGGTCGCCATCAAAAACAGCATCAACGGCACCACGTGCGCGATCGGGCCTTGCGCCTTGGCGCTTTGCTCGACCGTGCCGCCGGTTTGCAGCGTGTAGCCACGCGGCAGGTCGGCCGCAAACTTATCAATCGCTGGCTTGAGGTCGGCTACCAGATCGGTCGGCTGCATGCTGCCGCGTACTGAGGCCTTGAGGGTCAGGGTCGGGATGCGGTCACGGCTCCAGATCAGCGGTTGCTCCAGTTCGTAACGCACCGAGGCAAAGGCCAGTAGCGGGATAGAGGTGCCGCTCGGGGTAGTGATTTGCAGGTTAAGCAGGGTTTCCGGGGAATCGCGCTCGGTGCCCACCGCCCGGCCGACAATGTTGATCAAATAAATGTCGTCTTTGACCTGACTGACCGCCGCGCCGCTGACGATGCTGTTCATCACGCGCGCCACGTCTTCGGATGACAAACCGTACTGGCGCGCTTTGTCCTGAGCAATGTCGATGCGCAGGACTTTGCCCGGTTCGTTCCAGTTGAAGTTGATTTCGCCGACGTTGGGGTTGGTATCCAGCACCGTGGCCAGATCAATCGCGTGTTTGCGCACTTGATCAATGTTCGGGCCGCTGACCCGGTATTGCAGCGGCTGCCCCACGGGAGGCCCCAGTTCAAGGGTGTGGACGAAGGTGCCGACGCCCACAAAATCGTCGCGCAGGCGTTTTTCCAGTCGCGCCATCAGCGCATCGCGGCTCTCAAGCCCGGTGCTGACGATCACCAGTTGCGCAAAGAACGGGTTTTGCAGTTGCTGATCCAGCGGCAGGTAGAAACGGATCGCCCCTTCGCCGATGTAACTGCTCCAGCGCACGATGTCCGGGTCGCCCTTGAGGGTGTCCTCAAAGCGCTGAGTGACCTTGAGGGTTTCAGCGATTGACGCGTTTTGCGGCAGGTTCAGGTCCACGAGAATTTCAGGTCGGTCCGACGACGGGAAGAACTGGTTCTGCACCAGCCCCAGGCCGAACACCGACAGCACGAACATCAGCACGGTGGCGCCAATGGTGAGCCACCGATGGCGCATGCACCACAGCAACCCTGTATCAAACGCGTGGGCCAGACGGCCGGGCTTCTCGGGCTTGGGTTTGACCTTGGCGCTGAGGATATGCACGCCCAACACCGGCGCGAACAGCACCGCTACCACCCATGAGACCAGCATGGCGACGGCAATCACCGCGAACAGGGTGAAGGTGTATTCGCCCGCCGAGCTGTTGTTGAGCCCGATGGGCACGAAACCGGCGACCGTCACCAGCGTACCGGTGAGCATCGGGAAGGCCGTGGAGTGGTAGGCAAACGTGGCCGCCTCCTCCTTGCTTTCGCCCATTTCGAGCCGCGTAATCATCACCTCCACGGTAATCATCGCGTCGTCCACCAGCAGGCCGAGGGCGATAATCAGCGCACCCAGCGACACCCGCTGCATGGCAATGCCAGCAAATTCCATGAACACAAACACCAGCGCCAGCACCAGCGGGATGGAGATGGCCACCACCAGGCCGGCGCGCAGGCCGAGGCTGATAAAGCTCACGCCCAGCACGATAATCACCGCTTCGAACAGCGCACTGGTGAAGCCGCCCACGGCCACTTCAACCACCTGGGCCTGGTCCGACACCATGTGTACGTCCACACCCAGCGGCAGCTCGGCGGTCAGGTCTTCGATGCGTTGTTGCAGTTGCTGCCCGAACTCCTGAATGTTGCCGCCATCGTTCATGGCGATGGCGAGGCCGATGGCGGGTTTGCCGTTGTAATGAAACATCGGCTCGGCGGGGTCAACGTAACCCCGGCTGATTTCAGCAATGTCCGCCAGGCGATAGAACCGGTCATTGACCCGCAGGTTGACGGCTTCGAGGTCTTCAGTGGTGTGGAATTGCCCGGAGGTGCGCACCGACATGCGCTCCGGCCCCGCTTCGATCACCCCGGCCGGGGTCACGGCGTTTTGTGCTTGCAGGCTTTGCAGCACTTGCTGCTGATCCAGCCCCAGCGCTGCCAGTTTGCGAGTCGAGAAGTTCAGGTAGAACGTTTCGTCCTGTTCGCCAATGGTCATCACCTTGCCGCGATTGGGCACGTCGCGAATCCCGGTGCGCACGTGCTCGACGTAGTCGCGCAGCTGGCGCATGGTGAAGCCGTCGCCGGTGAAGGCGTAAATCGTGCCGTACACATCCCCGAATTCGTCGTCGAACCCCGGGCCTTGAATGCCTTGGGGGAAGTCGCCGCGAATGTCGTCGATCTTCTTGCGCACCTGGTACCAGATCTGTGGGATCGCCTTGGCCTCGGTGGTGTCCTTGAGGAACACGAACACCGTGGATTCACCGGGTCGGGTGTAGCTTTGTACGTAGTCCAGGGAGTCGAGTTCTTCGAGTTTTTTCTCGATCCGGTCGGTGACCTGCAGCATGGTTTCATCGACCGTGGCGCCCGGCCAGCGGGTCTGGATCACCATGGTTTTGATGGCGAAGCTCGGGTCTTCGGCGCGCCCCAGGTTCATGTACGAAAAGATCCCGGCAAGCACCGAGACGAACATCAAATACCAGACAAACGACTGATGCTTCAGGGCCCACTCGGACAGGTTGAACTTCTTCCCATTCATTGCGAGCTTTCCTTATCCAGTCTGACGTTCTGTCCGGGCATGAGGCTGTTGACCCCGGCGATGACCACTTTGTCGCCGCCTTTAAGGCCGCCGCTCAACAGCGCCGTGTGTGCGTCGCGGCGCAGCACGGTGACCTCGTGCGGGCTGACGGTGTGCGAGGGCGTGTCAATGATCCATACGCGGGTTTTGCCGTCGGTTTCTTGCAGGGCGGTGACGGGCAGCTCGAAATGCTCGGCAATCGGGCTGCTGACCGTCACGCTGACCGAACTGCCCAGGCGGAACGCGGGTGGCGTCTGGTCCAGTGTCAGGCGGGTACGCCGGGTGCGGGTGGCGCTGTCGGCCTGTGGGGCGATTTCCCGCACACGGGCGGTGGTTTTCACGTTGGGATCGAGCTGCCCTGCCACTTGAAATTCGATGCCTTTGGGCAACGCCTCGGCCAATGGCCCCGGCAGGTCGATCACTGCTTCCTTGATTTCGGGGCGGGCCAGCGTGACGACCTCTTCACCGATGCTCACCACTTGGCCCGCTTCGGCCTTCCAGTCGGTGATGACGGAGTCATGGTCAGCGCGCAGGTTGCAGTAACTGAGTTGGTCTTGCGCCTGATTGACCGCCGCCACGGCCTGTTGCATGGACGCGGCGGTGGTTTTCAGGTCGGCTTGGGCGGTGTCGAGTTGCGCCTGGGCGCCGACGCCACGGTCGAACAGTTCTTGCTGGCGCCGGGCGTTGGCCTGCGCGTTGATGAGCTGTGCCTGCACCTTGGCCAGATCGCCTTGCGCCGAACGCAGTTGGTTCTGCTGATCGGTGGGGTCGAGGTTGGCCAGAATATCGCCCTGTTTGACCACCGCGCCCACGTCGTAATACCGCCGCACAATGCGCCCCGGCACACGAAAGCCCAACGTGCTTTCGTAGCGGGCTTCGATCGTGCCGGCAAAGCGGCCGAAGTGTTCCGTCAGCTCGGGCTGGACCACCACGAACAGCGCGGGGCGCACCGGCTCGGGGGCTTTTTCTTCAGAGCAACCGACCAGCAGGGCGGCCGCCAGGGGCACCATCCACAGAGGCTTCATAGTTGAGTGCCCCCGGCTGGCGTGGGGGCAATTTCGACCTGCATACCGGGGTGCAACAGTTGTCCGCCTGCGACCACCACATGCTCTCCGTCTTTGAGGCCTTCATTGATGATCACGCTGCCGGTCAGGTAACGCCCGACCTTGACCCGTTGCAGGCGCACGTTGTTAGTGCCGTCCACCAGCCACACGGCGGGCTCGCTGACGTCTTTGGTCAGCGCCGACCAGGGCAGTTCGATGCTGCGGCTCGGCGGCGGGGTCAGGTTGACGGTGACAATCGAGCCCAAATCCATGCCCTTGGGCAGTTCATCGAGCTGCACCTTGATTTGCAGGGTGCCGCTTTGGGCGGCCACGGTGGGGGTGATTTCGCGGATCTGGCCCTTGACCTTGATCTGCGGGTTGCTCAACAGCGTGACCTGTACGGTCGGGTCTTTGGGCGGTTCGATAAACAGCGACTCGTAGACGTTGAACACCGCATCCCGGGCGCCGTCGCGGGCCAGGGTGAAAATCGGCATGGTGGCCTGTACCACTTGCCCCACTTCGGCCTGCCGCGCCGTGATGACGCCCGGCGCTTCGGCTTCGAGGTTGCTGTAACTCAACTGTTCGCGGGCGTTGGCCAACTGCGCCTGAGCGGCGGCCAGCGCACTTTGCGCGCTCTGTTGGGCGGCGTTGGCGGCATCGTATTCGCTTTGGCTGGTATAGCCTTTTGGCAGCAGTTTTTGCTGACGAATAAATGCGGCGCGGGTCTGCACCACTTGCGCCTGCTGGGCACTGACGCTGGCCTGAGCCGTGGCGACCTGGATTTTCAAGTCTTTGGGGTCCAGGCGCGCCAGCACTTGATGGGCCTGAATGTGATCGCCAACGTCCACGCTGCGCTCGATGATCTTGCCGCCCACGCGGAAGGAAAGCTGGGTTTCGACCCGCGCCTGAATGTCACCGCTAAGTTGAATCGGGGGAGCAAATTCGCGCGTGTTCACTTGCTGTACATACACCCGTGGCGACAGAGGCTCTTTGGGGGCTTCTTTACCGCACGCGGTCAGCAATACCACCAGGCTGACGCCCAACATACCCATACTTCGTGGACCAGCCATGCAGGCTCCTTTGCGTGATGCTGTTTTAGCTGACGATACGACTGACAGCGTAGAACAGGGTTCAGTGTCCGTGGGATTCTATGTGTGGTGACAGGTAATCATGTTTGTTTCTTTGTAGGAAGTCGCCCATATGAAAGCCGCTGGCGTTGACCCGTTAGCGCGTTATCCATCGATGGGAACACATGATGGGGTGGGTCGTTCGCAGGGTGGCGGGACTTTCCGGGAGGGCAGTGCGCAGATTAAAGGGTGCTTCGTCTGATCTTTCCAGCGGTCGTCTGGATATTGGCCAGCTCTTTCAACACATTATTTTGTTTTTCCTGATTTCTGACATAGCCCAGAGGAACCTCCTCTTGGGGCGGTGCTGAAAGCTCAGGGCGAGCCCCTGCCGACGAAGAGGATCTTGAGACGCTTGCTGATGAGGCGGGCGTAGCGCTGTTAGACACGGATGATCGGGTTCCGAAGCCCTGTTGGATTTCATTAAGATCATCGAGGGTATCCACATAGGCCGCCTTGGCTTTTGCCAGTCTGGCCTGTCTGGCCTGTTGGCGCATCGCTTTCCAGCCGAACGCGTTAGCACCAATACCTGCCGCTAAACCCAGTGCCGAGAGGCCCAGCGTTGCCCAAAGCAGTGCATTATCGTCATCCCCCTCCCCCTTGGATGCCACCACCTGCCGGCTCAAACCGACGACACTGGCTGTGAGTCCCACTCCTGTACCGGCGACTTTCGCCAAGGCAGCGACCGAGAGGGGTTTGTTTTTCAGGTTTTTGAGTGCGCTCCAAAACCCGATACCGGGCACGGCCCCATTGATGACATGAGCCAAGGAGAGAGATGCGAGTGCTATAGAAAGGATAGCGTTCAGGGGTAATCGCCCGCTGGGGTCTACCCGATTCACCGGGTCCCCTTTGCAATAGGCATAGGCGTTGATCCCCCCCGCGCCAAACGGGCTTAATCGGTCCGGGCTATTAAAGCGCATTAACACGGGGTTGAAGGCTCGATGGCCATTGCCGAGCAGATAGTGCCCGGTAACAGGGTCAGGCAATTCTCCGTTAAACCCCAACAGACTCTGCTGGCCATGTTGAGCTGATGGATAGCCATAAGGGCCATACCCTGACGCGTGACTGCCGTCAGCACTGAGCGTGTGCAAAACGCTGCGTTGCAGGTTGGTCACCAGTAGCTGTTTGCCGGTGGTGTCTGCCGTTGCCAAGAGTTGGTTTTGATAGTGAAAGACCGACTGGCCCTGATCGCCTTGCAGCCGAGTGCTTAAACGCTCGCGGTTATAAAAGTGCTGCACGGACGGGGTGGTGTCCACTTGGTTGGCGATCAGGCGATCCAGAGGATCGTAGCGATAGCGGACGCAGGTCATAGGGTGTGCTGGCTTGTTTTAAAGACCTGCAGCATTCACCTTAAAACACACGTCGCCTACCTATCGATGTTGCTAGTGTGTGTGACAAACCATAAAAAACGCCGACGCTGTGCAAGCCGTCGGCGTTTGCGGTGACGCGGCGCGGGTTAAAACGCGGGCAGCACGGCACCGTTGTATTTCTTCTCAATGAACGCTTTGACTTCAGGGCTGGTCAGGGCTTTGGCCAGCTTCTGGATCGCTTCGCTGTTCTTGTTGTCAGGGCGTGCCACCAGGTAGTTCACGTAAGGCGAGTCTGAACCTTCAATCAGCAAGGCATCTTTAGCCGGGTTCAGGCCTGCTTCCAGTGCGTAATTGGTGTTGATCATGTCCAGGTCGACCTGATCCAGCACCCGCGGCAACATGGCGGACTCAAGCTCTTTGAACTTGAAGTTGTGCGGGTTTTTGGCGATGTCTTTCGGCGTCGCGACGGCGTTGGTCGGGTCTTTGAGTTCGATCAAACCGGCCTTTTGCAGCAGGATCAACGCACGGCCGCTGTTGCTGCCTTCGTTAGGGATCGCGATGGTTGCGCCGTCTTTGAGTTCGGCCAGCGATTTAACTTTCTTTGAGTAACCGCCAAACGGTTCAACGTGAACGCCGATCACGGTTTCAAGGTGAGTGCCTTTCCCTTCGTTGAAGCTCTGCAAGTACGGCAGGGTCTGGAAATAGTTGGCGTCCAGACGCTTCTGATCGACCTGCACGTTGGGTTGCACGTAGTCGGTGAAGACTTTGATGTCCAGGTCCACACCTTCTTTGGCGAGGGCCGGTTTGATCAGTTCAAGGATTTCGGCGTGGGGAACCGGGGTTGCAGCCACCACCAGTTTCTCGCCAGCCTGTGCCAGGCCTGCCGTCAAAGCAGCCGCCAATGCGGTAAACAACAGAACCTTTTTCATGCAATGCCCCTACGTACGTGGCCGTTCGAATGACGGCTTGATTTGGATGACGGAGCCGACAATACCGAGATTCTTTATTCCCTAATAATAATTTTTAATCTGGCTCTTATATCAATTGGTTATTTACAGTCTCGGTTGAGGCACGCGGCGGCGCTGGCCCTACCGCAGCCACTCTTTGAGCGCCGCCCGTTCCTGTTCGGTGGCGCCCTTGATGAACCGTTCGATCTGGCTCAGCGCATCCGGCAGGTTCAAATGCTCGGGCTGGATCTCCTCACCGGCACTCACCAGCAACGCAAAATGGATCACGTTCTCCAGCTCGCGGGTGTTGCCCGGCCAACTGTGGCGCTCCAGTACACGCTGTGTGCTGTCGCTGATAAAAGGCACGCTCAGGTTCAGCCGCTGGCTGTAGATGCCTAAAAAGTATTCGGCCAGCGACAGAATATCCCCCGGCCGTTCGCGCAAGGCCGGCAAGTCCAGCCGTCCTTCGCTCAAATAGTGATACAGCCGTTCATGGAACTTGCCCGCCGCGACCGCCTGCGCCAGATCGATGCTGGTGGCGGCCACCAGCCGCACATCCACCGGGTTGGGTTGATGCGCGCCCACGCGGGTGACTTCGTGGTTTTCCAGCGCGGCCAGCAGCTTGATCTGAATCGCCAGCGGCAAATCCCCGATCTCGTCCAAGTACAAGGTGCCGCCATTGGCCGACCCGAACCACCCCGCGCGACTGCTGGCAGAACTGCTGTGGGCCCCGGCGGCGTAACCAAACAGCTCGGCGTCGGCGTAGGTCGGGCTGATCGCGCCGCAGTTCACCGACACGAACAAACCGGTGCGGTCGCTGGCGCGATGGATGTGGCGGGCCAGCAGTTCCTTGCCGGTGCCGGTCTCGCCCCGGATCAGCACGGGCAGCGAACGCGGCGCCAACAGTTCGAGGTCGTTGCGCAATTGGCGTGAGCGCGGGTCGACAAACACCAGCGCCTTGGCGCGAATGCTCAGCGGGCTTTTTTCAGCGTCGGGAAACGTCAGCAGCGGCTGACCGAAAGTTTCATGCAGGCTCATGGCAGGCTCCCGCCCGCCGCCGCAGGGAGGGCGCGGGCGTTACAGAAAAATCATGCGCGGCGCAGGGCGTCGTGCTCTATGCGGGTTTGCAGGCGATACAAAAAGGCGAAACCTTGCTCCCAGCGCTGATGCCCGGACTTGACGTTGATGTGCCCGGCGCCGCTGATGATCCCGATCTCCGCGGCCCACTGGCGGGCAAACTCCATCGCCCTGGGGGCGCTCACGGCCGGGTCGTTATCGGAACTGACGATCTGGCTCGGGAACGGCAAAGGCCGCGTTGGAATCGGTGCAAAGTTACGCAGGGCGGGCGCACAGGCCGGGCGTTCGACATCGGCCGGCGCCACCAGCAGCGCGCCACGCACCTGGCTCAACAGGCTGGCAGGTGCCCGCTCGGCCCAATGCGCCACGGTGATGCAACCCAGGCTATGGGCAATCAGAATCACCGGCGTGCTGTCGGCGGCAATCGCTTCGGCCAGGGCCGCGATCCAGTCTTCGCGACGTGGCGTCAACCAGTCAGCCTGTTCCACACGGGCACCGTTGGGCAGGCTGTTCTGCCAGTGGGTTTGCCAATGATCGTCGGACGAACCTTGCCAGCCCGGCACTATCAGATAGCGAATCGACTCGTTGCCCATGGGTGTGCGCCTCCTGCTTGGGTGTGTTACCGGGTCAGTATAGGGACGGCTTTTAGATTCGCTAAGGAATAAGAAGCTATTTATTAATAACTAAAACTGCTTAGCAGGCGCGTTCTGCTGCGCTGTGCACGGATTTCAACGCGCCGTTATCACCGACACTTTGGTAATGCCCGCCCGTTCAATGGAGGCCATGGCCCGCGCCACTTCGCCGTAGTTCACCCCTTCATCGGCCTGTAACTGCACGTGGATGTCAGGGTCTCGGGCCTTGGCGCCTACTAGTACGCTTTGGACGCTGCCTGCGTTGTTTAAATCTTTGGTGGTCAACGGGATCTCGGCCAGGCCTTTGGCCTGCAGCGAGCTGAGGTTGGAGCCGCCCCACGAGGCATCGATCTGTTGGGCGGCCAGGGCTGCCACGGCGGCGTTGAAGTCCAGGTTGATGACTTTCAGGTCCTTCTCGCTCAGGCCCACGCTGGCCAACGCGGCGTCGAACGACAGTTGGGTCGCGGTGCCACGGAACAGGCCGACACGTTTGCCCTTGAGGTCGTGCAGGGTTTTGATCCCCGAGCCTGGCACCACGGCCAGGTATTGCTTGTTGCCCCGTGCCGCCGCGCTCAACAGGCGGGTGTCCAGACCATTGGCTTTGCCGATGATGGCCGCCAGATCGGCCAGGTAAGCGAAGTCGACCTGGCCATTGGCGAACGCTTCGTTGATCACTGGCCCTGCGCCTTTGAAGTATTTCCAGTCGATGGTGACGCCGTCTTCGGCAAAGGCTTTTTCCAGCAGTTGCTGGCTGCGCAGGACGTCGCTGATACCGCCACCACTGTGTTGCGCGCCAGCGCTCAGGTCGGGCACGGCGATGCGGATGTGTTTCAGGTCCTCAGCCTGCGCCAGCCAGGGCAAGTAGCCCAGCACGCCAATGAGTGTGGGGGCGGCGAGGCGGCGCAAAGCGCGTTTGAACGGGATGGGCATGGTTGCAGCTCCTGAAGGCGGCGGGCTTTGAGGAGCAAAAAGTAGGCAGAAGATTTTCAGGACAATAAATACTAAGAGTTCACAACTTAGTAACCAAAAGGAATAAGCGTTGCAGCCTGCGGGTGCTGGCCAGGTATGCATGAATCGCACTGAAAATATTCATGCATTGCATTGGAAGCCTGCGCAAAGACAGGCCATAAAGAGCAGTGCTTATCACCGATAGGCAGCTTTTTAGCGTTTTATAGATCAGACGGAAATATCTACAACCGGTTTGATAACGCCCACACAGCCGACAACGGAGGTCTGCGATGACTAAGGCTTCGCTGCTCAATTCACCGATGACCGCCCCGCCGCTGGGGTTCAAGGTGTGGTTACCCCCTTTCAATCAACGGGTTTTGCCCTGGATTGTGCCGTTCAGCTTGCTGGCTTTGTGGTGGCTGGCGAGCCGCAATCAATGGATGAGCGAGCAAATCCTGCCGCCGCCTTCGCTGGTGTGGCAAAGCGCGCTGGAACTGGGTTCCGGCGAGCTGTGGGCACATTTGGCCATCAGCTTGCAGCGCCTGTTGGTGGGGTTGCTGGCGGGGGTGAGCATCGGTGCGGTGCTGGGGGCGGTGATGGGATTGAGCCGCCGCGCCGAGCGCGTGGTGCTGCCGACCTTCAGCGCACTGGCGCAAATCCCGACGTTGGCGTGGATTCCCCTGTTCATGGTGTTTTTCGGCATCGGTGAAGTGCTCAAACTGGTGGTGCTGATCAAGGCCATCGTGGTGCCCGTCACCCTGCACACGTTAATCGGCGTGCGCGATGCCCAGCCCGCGTTGCGCGAGGCCGCGCAGGTGTTGCGCTTGCCGCTGACGGTACGGTTGCGGCGCCTGATTATCCCGGCGGCCCTGCCCGGCTTCATGTCCGGGTTACGGCTGGCGCTGGCCACGGGCTGGACGTCGTTACTGGCGGTGGAGTTGCTGGCGTCCAGCGAAGGCATCGGCTATCTGATGGTGTATGCGCGGCAGCTGTTTATGCTCGACATCGTGTTTGTGTGCATCGCGGTGATCGGGGTGATGGACCGCGGTATCGGCTGGCTGGATAAAAAATGGGTGCACTGGCCCCATGCGGCCACCGCCCAATTGGCGCGTGGCCTCCGTGCTCAAGGCTGGCAGCGCCTGGAGTCCTGGTGGTTGCCGCTGGGGTTGTTCGGGGTGTGGCAACTGGCAGTGGCGTTGCAGTGGGTCGACCCGCAGATTTTGCTCAGCCCGCTGGCGGTGTTGCAGAGCACCTGGACCGGGCTGGTTGACGGCAGTTTGCCCACGGCGCTGGCCTTGAGCCTGAAACGCACGCTGGGTGGCCTGGTGATGGGGGGCGGTTTGGGGTTTGGCCTGGGCGTGCTGCTGGGGATGTCGCGTGTCAGTGAGCGGTTGCTCGGGCCGAGCTTGTCGGCCTTGCGCCAGATTGCGATTTTCGCATGGGTGCCGCTGCTCACGGCATGGTTTGGCCTGGGCGAGTTGTCGAAGTGGGCGTTCGTTGCTCTGGCTGCTTTTTTTCCGCTGTTTATTGCCACCCAACGCAGCGTAGCGACGCTTTCGCCCCTGCTGCGAGAGGCCGCGCAGGTGATGCGTCTGAGCCTGTGGCAGCGCGTGCGCGTGTTGGTCTTGCCGGGGGCCGCGCCGGGGATCTTCGCCGGGCTGCGCCTGAGCCTGATCTATGCGTGGCTCGGCACCATCGGCGCGGAATATTTCATGCCGTCCAACGGCGGCATCGGCAGCCTGATGATCGGTGCGCAACAACTGCTGCGCATGGACACGATCTTCAGCGGCATGCTGCTGGTCGGCCTGACCGGCGCCGCTTTGAACCTGATTGGCCAAGGCCTGGAACGTCGCGCAACGCGCTGGAGACACGCATGAACGCACCGATTGTCAGTTTTAACCACGTGGGCAAAACCTTCGAGGTGGATGGCGCGGCACTGGAAGCCATCCGTGATTTCAACGTGCAAATCGCTGAAGGTGAGTTTGTCGCCATCGTCGGGTCCAGTGGCTGCGGCAAGTCGACTTTGCTGCGCCTGCTGGTGGGGCTGGACACCGACTTTCACGGCACGATTGAAGTCGATGGCAAGCCGGTCACGGGCGTGGGCAGTGAACGCGGGATTGTGTTTCAGGAGCACCGGTTGTTCCCGTGGCTCAGCGTGGAGGACAACATCGGCCTGGGGCTGGTCAACGAAGCGCTCAGCCCCGTGGAGCGCCGTCAGCGGGTGGCGGCGTTCATCGAATTGGTGGGTTTGACGGATTTCGCCCGCGCCCTTCCGCATCAGTTGTCGGGCGGCATGGCGCAACGTGTGGCGATTGCTCGCGGGTTGGTGGCCAGCCCACGGATTCTGCTGCTGGACGAGCCGTTCGGCGCGCTGGATGCCCTGACCCGTCAGCACATGCAGGATGAGCTGCTGGCAATTCGGGCACGGGCGAAAATCACCACGGTGCTGGTGACCCACGACGTGGAAGAAGCGATATTTTTGGCTGACCGCGTGGTGGTGCTTGAGCCGCGTCCGGGCCGGATCAAACAGGTGGTCAACGTTGACCTGCCGCACCCGCGTCAACGCGCCAGCTTTGCGTTTCATCAACTGCGCGAAGAGCTGCTGCATGAGCTGACCCACGCGGATCACTACACGCCGGTTGCGCCCATTCAGGTGCGTGATGTGCCCTTGGCCTTTATCGCGGTGTGAGGCAAGCGCCTACACTGGGTTGTTCGTTCATCCCAAAGGCGGCGCCATGAAAACCCTCGTCGAGCATTTGAGCCAGTACGCCGCGTATCACCGCGATACGCGCAATATCCTGAGCCACTTTGTCGGCATTCCGCTGATCGTGATTGCGGTGGCGACGCTGCTGTCACGCCCGCAGTGGGCCGTCATCTCGCCAGCGTTGGTGCTGATGGTGGCCTGCGCGGTGTTTTATCTGCGACTTGAGCGACGGCTCGGGTTGCTGATGACGGTATTGATGGGGTTGGCGGTGTGGCTCGGTTATCGGCTCGCCGCCCTGAGCACGGGGCTGTGGCTGGGCTGGGGCGTCGGCTTGTTTGTGCTGGGGTGGGTGATTCAGTTCGTGGGGCATTACTACGAAGGCCGCAAACCGGCGTTCATCGATGACGTGACCGGGTTGATCGTCGGCCCTTTGTTTGTGGTGGTGGAATTGGGCTTTTTGCTGGGCTGGCGCAAGGATTTGCAGCAGGCGATCGAGCAACGCAGCCGCTGATGCGTTGAGCGGGGCCTGCCCCCCCGCCCAACCTCGGCAGCGCCTTTACCTGAACGCCTGATGCAGTTGCACCAGAGTCTGGAAGTGGTACGTGGGCGCGAACGCGCTCAGCTCTTCAAAACTGCCAAAGCCATACCCAACGGCGGCGGCATCCAGGCCATTTTCCCGGGCGCCGATCAGGTCGTGCTTGCGGTCGCCGATCATCAAGGTCTGGGCCGGGTCGAGGCCTTGCTCGGTCAGCAAGTGGCGGATCAGCTCGACTTTATGGGTGCGCGTGCCGTCCAGCTCGCTGCCGTAAATCACTTTGAAGTGGCGGGCGAAGTCAAAGTGACGCGCGATTTCGCGGGCATACACTTGCGGCTTGGAGGTGGCGATAAACAGCTGCCGACCTTGGCCGACCAGCTCTTCCAGCAACGGCGTCACACCGTCAAACACGTGGTTTTCATACAGCCCGGTCACGGCAAACCGCTCGCGGTAAAAGCCCATGGCTTCCCAGGCACGGGCCTCGTCAAAGCCATAGGTGGCCATGAACGCTTGCAGCAAAGGCGGGCCAATGAAGTGTTCCAGTTTGCTCAGGTCAGGTTCGTCGATGCCCATTTTGCTCAGGCCGTACTGAATTGAACGGGTAATGCCTTCTCGCGGGTCAGTCAACGTGCCATCAAGGTCGAACAATACGTTTTGGTAATGCATGCAAGGCTCCTAAGCCGTGATCTTGAAGAGGCTCAAACGGGCTGGTGGTAGCCTTCGGCCAAGTGTTGGTCCTTGAGTTTGACGTAGTTGCCAGCGCTGTAGGTGAAGAAGGCCTTTTCCTTGTCGGTCAGCGCACGCACTGGCCTGACCGGGCTGCCAACGTACAGAAAACCGCTGTCCAGACGCTTGCCGGGTGGCACCAGGCTGCCTGCGCCCACGATGACATCGTCCTCAATGACGGCGCCGTCCATCACGATGCTGCCCATGCCGATCAGCACGCGGTTGCCCACGGTACAGCCATGCAGCATGACTTTGTGCGCGAGGGTCACGTCGTCCCCGATCAGCAGCGGGAACCCGTCGGGGTTGAACGGCCCGGCGTGGGTGATGTGCAGCACGCAGCCGTCTTGCACGCTGGTGCGCGCGCCGATACGGATGCGGTGCATGTCGCCGCGAATTACGGTCAGTGGCCAGACGGAGCTGTCGGCGCCGATCTCGACATCGCCGATCACCACGGCCGAACGGTCAACGAAGGCGCGTTCGCCCAATGCGGGGGTGTGCTGCTGGAACGGACGGATGGACACAAATAGCTTCCTTCTTTAGCAGTAATAGGGCGTCACAGGGCTGCGGACTGCGGCGATTGTAATTAAGATGGCCCAATGTTTCTTCCAGCCAAGGTGCTTAACGTGAGCGAGAACAACCCTCTATTGCAGCCCTACGACCTGCCGCCGTTCTCGGCGATCCGTCCTGAGCACGTGCAGCCGGCCATCGAGCAGATCCTCGCTGACAACCGCGCCGGCATCGAAAAAATTCTTCAAGACCAAGGCCAAAACCCGACATGGGAAGGTCTGGTGCTGGCCATGGATGAGCTGAACGACCGGCTGGGCGCTGCCTGGAGCCCGGTCAGCCACCTCAATGCCGTGTGTAACAGCGCCGAACTGCGGGCTGCCTACGAGGCATGTTTGCCTGCCTTGAGTGCCTATTCGACCGAGATGGGCCAGAACCGCGAGCTGTTCCAAGCGTTCGAAGCCCTCGCGCACAGCCCGCACGTCGCTGACTTCGATCAGGCGCAACTGACCATTCTGGAGCACTCGCTGCGCGACTTCCGTCTGTCGGGTATCGACCTGCCGCACGACAAGCAAAAGCGCTACGCCGAGGTGCAGAGCAAGCTGTCCGAGCTGGGCAGCAAGTTTTCCAACCAACTGCTGGACGCCACGCAAGCCTGGACCAAGCACATCACTGACGAAGCGGCCCTGGCGGGCCTGACCGAGTCGGCCAAGGCGCAAATGGCGGCAGCGGCTCAAGCCAAAGGGCTGGGCGGCTGGCTGATTACCCTCGAATTCCCGAGCTACTACCCAGTCATGACCTACGCCGAAGACCGCGCGCTGCGCGAAGAAGTCTACGCGGCGTACTGCACCCGCGCATCGGATCAAGGCCCGAATGCCGGTACGTTCGATAACGGCCCGGTGATGGAAGAAATCCTCGACCTGCGCCAGGAGTTGGCGCAATTGCTGGGCTTCGGCAGTTTTGCCGAGCTGAGCCTGGCCACCAAAATGGCCGAGACCCCGGACCAGGTGCTGACCTTCCTGCGTGATCTGGCCAAGCGCAGCAAGCCGTTTGCCGCGCGTGACCTGGAGCAGCTGAAAGCCTATGCCGCCGAACAGGGCTGCCCGGAACTCAAAAGCTGGGACACCGGATTCTTCGGCGAGAAGCTGCGCGAGCAGCGCTACAGCGTGTCTCAGGAAACCCTGCGCGCTTACTTCCCGATCGACAAAGTGCTCAAGGGCCTGTTCGACATCGTGCATACCCTGTACGGCATCGACATCGTTGAACTCAAAGGTTTCGACACCTGGCACCCGGACGTTCGCCTGTTTGAAATCAAGGAAAACGGCCAGCACATCGGACGTTTCTTCTTTGACCTGTACGCCCGCGCCAACAAGCGCGGCGGTGCGTGGATGGACGGCGCCCGCGATCGTCGCCGCACGGCGGCTGGCGTGTTGCAAAGCCCGGTGGCGAACCTGGTGTGCAACTTCACCCCGGCAGTGGCGGGCAAGCCTGCTTTGCTGACACACGACGAAGTGACCACCCTGTTCCACGAGTTCGGTCACGGCTTGCACCACATGCTGACCGAGATCGAACACTCGGGCGTGTCCGGCATCAATGGCGTGGCGTGGGATGCGGTCGAGCTGCCGAGTCAGTTCATGGAAAACTGGTGCTGGGAGCCTGAAGGCCTGGCGCTGATTTCCGGTCACTACGAAACCGGCGAAGCTTTGCCGCAAGACTTGCTGCAAAAAATGCTCGCGGCCAAGAATTTCCAGTCCGGCCTGATGATGGTTCGCCAGCTGGAATTCTCGCTGTTCGACTTCGAACTGCACGCCACCCACGGTGACGGCCGCAGCGTGGCTCAAGTGCTCGACGGCATCCGCGATGAGGTTTCGGTCATGCGCCCACCGGCGTATAACCGCTTCCCGAACAGCTTTGCGCACATCTTCGCGGGCGGTTACGCGGCGGGCTATTACAGCTACAAGTGGGCCGAAGTGCTGTCGGCGGACGCGTTCTCGCGCTTTGAAGAAGAAGGCGTGTTCAACCCGCACACCGGCAAGGCATTCCGTCAGGCGATTCTGGCCCGCGGGGGTTCCAAAGCGCCGATGGAGCTGTTCAAGGATTTCCGTGGCCGTGAGCCATCGATTGACGCGCTGTTGCGTCACAGCGGCCTGACCGAGGGTTCGGCAGCATGAGCGATGCACCCGTGATCAAAACCAAAAAACGCTTTATCGCCGGGGCGGTTTGCCCGGCGTGTAGCGAGCCTGACAAATTGATGATGTGGAATGAAAACGACGTGCCACACCGCGAATGTGTGGCATGCGGTTATTCGGACACCTTGAATGAGCAAGGCCTGTCGATACCCAAGGAATTGGGGACGCGGGTCAATACCTCGGCCTTGAATAAAACGCCTGATCCCAAGGTTCAGGCGGTGCAATTCTTTCCCAATCCGAAGTTGAAAAAGCCTTAACGCCAAACGCCCTGTGGTCGCTATTGCGGTGCGACCACAGGGCGGCTTTTAGGCCGAGAAGAAGTAGCGTGTCAGGTGAAAGAAGATCGGCGCCGCAAAGCAAACCGAGTCCATTCTGTCGAGCATCCCGCCGTGGCCTTTGATCAATGTGCCCCAATCTTTGGCGCTCAGGCTTCGCTTGATGGCTGACATGACCAGCCCGCCGACAAACCCCATCACCACGATCACAAAGGCCATCAACAGTGATTGCCAAAAATTGAAGGGGGTCAGCCAAAACATGCCCCCGCCAATCAGGGTCGCCGCCAGACCGCCGCCCACCAGACCCTCAACGGTTTTTGACGGACTGACCTGTGGCGCGACTTTGTGTTTGCCAAAGAGCTTGCCAAACACGTACTGCAGGACATCACTCATCTGCACCACAAACACCATATAGAACAACAGCAACGCGTTTTGCCCCTCAAACCCCTCCAGATCCAGCATTAACAGCGCGGGTGCGTGGCTAATGCAGAAAATGCAGATCATCACCCCCCACTGGATTTTTGCCGTGCGCTCCAAAAACCCGTCGGTGTCCTGACTCAGTACCGCAATCGCGGGTAGCAGTAGAAAGGCATACACCGGGATCAATAGCGTAAACATCGAATACCAGTGGGTAGCGATCAGCACATATTGCAGCGGTATAAGGATGAAAAAGGCGACAAACAGCGCGTTATGGTCGCCTCTTTTGGTGGGGGCCAACGTGATGAACTCTCGGAGCGCTAACAGAGAAATGAAACCGAAAAGAATGACGGTTGCATGACTGCCGAGCAGGTAGGAGGTAAAGAAAACAATCACCATCCCCCACCACGCATTCACACGCTGATTCAGGTTTTCGACCGTTTCCACGCCATGCTCGGTGGTCGCGCGCCTGGCCAGTACATGACCGATGATCGAGGCGATGACCAGCAGACTGGCAAGCCCGGCAAAGAACCACAGAAACTTGGTTTCAAATGTCATTTGGATAACCTCACGATGGCATCGCGCGCCCGCTCAAGGAATAGCTGTTTCTCTTCGCCAGCGATGGTGGGCAGCGGATTGCCGATCCTGATGGTGCAGATAATGGGCAGGGGGAAATGTTTGCCTTTAGGCATTGAGCGATGAAGGTTTTCCAAATAAACGGGCACCAAGTCGACATCTGGGAACGTTTCGCTCAACCGGAACAGACCCGATTTGAAATCGCCCGGCAGGGCTTGGCAGGAGCGCGTTCCTTCCGGAAAGAAAATGATGGAGTGCCCGGCGTGCAGCACGTCGAATATGGGCTCCAGCGCGGGTTTACCGGCGTCTGGCTTACGCTCAATCAATACGGCATTCAGCCCTTTTTTTGAAATGTACGAAAGAAATGCGTTCTTGCCCCAATAGTCGGCTGCGGCCACCGGCTTCACATTAAGGCGAGCCTCTTGCGGGAGGGCCGCAATGATGGCCAGTGTGTCCATATGGCTGGTGTGGTTGGCGAAATAGATGCGCTGGCGGGTCAGGTCGGGAGGGCTCTCCCAGCGGGCGTTCACACCAATCAGGACACGAAGCACTGAAATCAGAGCGTTACTGATCCACATGGGCGTTTTCCTTTAGCTGTCTGACGATAGCGAGCGTTCGTGTGCCGCAGGTGATAAGCGAGCCGATAACGATGATGAACAGGGTGGCCACTAGCGCGAGGTGCGTGCCATAAACGGCCGTTTCAATCGCATTGAATAAGAGGGCGCCCGTCATCAGTGCCATCCGGTGCTGTTTGGCCATGGGCCCTTTAAAGCACTGAGTGAGGCCAATCGAACCGCCAAAAACCCTGACATAGGCGGTCAGGGCTGCAGCCAGGGCGCCAAACCATCCAAGGTCTGAATAACCGATGGCATAGCCAAGCCCGACGATGAGCACACTGTCGGCCACGCGATCCGGAAATTCGTTGTACAGACTGCCGAGGCTGGATTGTTTTCCACCCTCTATCGCCACCATGCCATCGAGCAGATTGCACAGCAGGCGCAGTTGAATAAAGAGCGCACACGCGATCGACCCCATGACCCCGTTGTCCACGATCAACAGGCTGGCACCGGCTAACGCAAAGACCACGCTGGCGATTGAAATCTGGTTGGGAGAGATATTTCTTTTGAGCAAGGCATCTGTGATGCCCGTCGCCCATTTGGAGGCGCGTGCCTTGATGGGCCTTCGGTTTTCCTTCATGCGAATCCTTGCATCTTGCTGTGAGAGAAGAGGCGGACTTTAAGTGCGAAAGTCGGATAGCTATGTCGGGGCCGATGGGTAACTTGCGAGAGAAGTAGCCGATAGTTTTGTAGGTGTTTAGGTGCAGAAGTAGTGTTCAAACGCCTAAAAAAAGCCTGAGCGTCGAGAGACGTCAGGCTTTGGTGGGGCGCGCGAACGTTACAGGCTAGAGTGCTTCTGCCACACCTTCGGTTTGAAGAACAACGTCTCGCCACGGGTCAGATCGGTCAGGCTGTCATGGTCTTTGACCACTTCTACTTCGATCAACTCGCTTTGCCCCTCAACCTTCAAGGTCACGCGAGTGGTCGCGCCCAGCGGACGGATGTCGCGTACCTGGGCGGCGTGGTGTTCTTCAATCTCATGGCGTGACAACGACACTTCGTGCGGACGGAACAGGACGTGTTGGTCTTCACCGATGTGCAGGCGGTTGGAGTCGCCCAGGAAGTGGTAGACAAAGTCGCTGGCCGGGTTTTCATAGACGTCACCCGGGGAGCCGATCTGCTCGATCACGCCTTTGTTCATGACCACGATGCGGTCCGCGACTTCCATCGCTTCTTCCTGGTCGTGGGTGACGAACACCGATGTCAGGTTGATGTCTTCGTGCAGGCGCGCCAACCAGCGGCGCAGCTCTTTACGCACCTTGGCATCCAGGGCGCCGAAAGGTTCGTCCAGCAACAGCACTTTAGGCTCAACCGCCAGGGCGCGGGCCAGGGCAATACGTTGACGCTGGCCGCCTGACAGTTGCTCCGGGTAACGGTCGGATAACCAGTCCAGTTGCACCATATTCAGCAGTTCGTGGACTTTTTCGGCAATCCGGCTTTCGCTCGGGCGTTCCTTTTTCGGCTTCATGCGCAGGCCGAACGCGACGTTGTCAAACACCGTCATGTGGCGGAACAGCGCGTAATGCTGGAACACAAACCCGACGTTGCGATCACGCACGTCATGGCCGGAGACGTCTTCGCCGTGGAACACGATGTTGCCTTCGTCCGGGGTTTCCAGGCCGGCAATGATGCGCAGCAACGTGGTTTTGCCGCAGCCCGACGGCCCCAGCAAAGCCACCAGCTCGCCACTCTGGATGTCCAGATTGATGCGGTCCAGCGCCTTGAAGGCGTTGAAGTTTTTGCTGACGTTACGAACTTCGATCGACATGCTTTATTCCTCTGCGGCGCTGGCGCGCAGGCGGTTAATACGGGATTCGCTCCACTGCTTGAGCAGCAGGATGAAGAGCGCCAGGATCAGCAACAGGGTGGCCACGGCGAAGGCGGCAACGTGGTTGTATTCGTTGTAGAGAATCTCGACGTGCAGCGGCAGGGTGTTGGTCACCCCGCGAATGTGCCCGGACACCACCGACACTGCACCGAATTCGCCCATCGCCCGCGCGGTACACAGCACCACGCCGTAGATCAGGCCCCATTTGATATTGGGCACCGTGACGTGCCAGAACATCTGCCAGCCGTTGGCGCCCAGCAGGCGTGCGGCTTCTTCTTCTTGCGTGCCCTGCTCCTGCATCAGCGGGATCAGTTCGCGCGCCACGAAGGGCACGGTGACAAAAATGGTCGCCAGCACGATGCCTGGCAGTGCGAACACAATCTGGATGTCATGGTCTTGCAGCCACTCACCGAAAAAGCCCTGCGCACCGAACATCAGCACGTAGACCAGACCGGCGATCACCGGCGACACCGAGAACGGCAGGTCGATCAGGGTGACGAGGATGCTTTTGCCGCGGAAGCTGTATTTGCTCACGCACCAGGCCGCACTGACGCCGAAGACCACGTTGAGCGGCACCGAAATCGCGACGGCGATCACGGTCAGTTTCAGGGCCGACAGGGCATCGGGTTCAAGGATGGCGTCGAAGAACGCGCCGAAGCCCAGTTTCAGGCCCTGAGAAACCACGATCAGCAGAGGCAACAGCAGGAAGACGACGAAGAACAACCAACCAAAGGCAATCAGTACCCGACGCGACAGCGGGCTGCCACGGCGGGCGGCGTTGGCGACGGAGGCTGCGTTCAAAGTGGAGTTGGACATGGTGACGCCTCCTTCAAGGGGTTTCGATGCGGCGCTGAATCAGGTTGATCAGCAGCAGCAAAATGAAGGAAACCACCAGCATCATCACGCCAATGGCCGTGGCACCGGTGTAGTCGTATTGGTCCAGCTTGACCATGATCAGCAGCGGCAGGATCTCGGTTTTCATCGGCATGTTGCCGGCGATGAAAATTACGGAGCCGTACTCGCCAACGCCGCGGGCGAAGGCCAGTGCGAAGCCGGTGAGCCAGGCGGGCAACAACGCGGGCACCAGAATGTGGCGGAACACTTGCAAGGGTTTGGCGCCCAGGCACGCGGCAGCTTCTTCGACCTCACGCGGGATATCAGCCAGCACCGGCTGGACGGTGCGCACCACGAACGGCAGCGTGACGAAGGTCAGTGCCAGGGTGATACCCATCGGGGTGTAGGCGATTTTGAAACCCAGGTCGGTGGCGAACTGGCCAATCCAGCCGTTGGGGGCGTAAAGCGCGGTCAGGGCGATACCGGCGACCGCGGTCGGCAGCGCGAAAGGCAGGTCGATCATGGCATCGATGACCTTGCGCCCCGGGAAGGTGTAGCGCACCAGCACCCAGGCCAGCACGGTGCCGATGATGCCGTTGATCAGTGCTGCAACAAAGGCAGTACCGAAGCTCAATTTGAGCGCGGCCAGTACGCGAGGGGCGGTGACGATGGCCCAAAACTGGTCCCAGGTCAGCTGGGCGGCATGCACGAACATGGCGGCCAGGGGGATCAGCACAATCAGGCTGAGATACACCAAGGTGTAGCCCAGTGTCAGCCCGAAGCCGGGTATGACGGGGGAGATACGACGCGACATAAAAGTCCTTGTTTAACGCACGAAGCCCGCAAACCGATTGCGGGCTTAATGTTCTAGCTTTCAGCGATACCTAAAAGGCCCGCCCCACAGATTATTGCGCCTGATAGATCTGGTCGAACACGCCACCGTCATTGAAGAATTTCGGTTGGGCAGTCTTCCAGCCACCGAAGTCTTTGTCGATAGTCACAAGGTCCAGCTTCGGAAACTGTTGTGCGTATTTGGCCGCGACCTTCTCATCACGCGGGCGGTAGAAATTTTTTGCAGCAATTTCCTGACCGGCCGGGCTGTACAGGTGTTCGAGGTAGGCTTTTGCGATCTCGGCGTTGCCTTTTTTGTCCGCGTTTTTGTCGACCACGGCGACCGGAGGCTCGGCCAGAATCGACAGTGAAGGCACGACGATGTCGAACTTGTCTGCCCCGCCATCTTCTTTGAGCGCCAAAAAGGCTTCGTTTTCCCACGCCAGCAGCACGTCACCCTGACCGTTGTTGACGAAGGTGATGGTCGAGCCGCGCGCGCCGGTGTCCAGCACAGGCACATGCTGGAACAGTTTTTCTACATAGGCCTTGGCTTTGGTTTCGTCGCCACCATTGGCCTTGAGGCCGTAGGCATAGGCCGCGAGGAAGTTCCAGCGTGCGCCGCCACTGGTTTTCGGGTTCGGTGTAATCACCGACACGCCGTCTTTGGTCAGGTCGTTCCAGTCCTTGATGCCTTTAGGGTTGCCCTTGCGCACCAGGAACACGATGGTCGAGGTGTACGGGGTGCTCGCGTCCGGAAGGCGGGTTTGCCAGTTATCCGGCAGCGTTTTACCCAACTTGGCGATTTCGTCGATGTCACCTGCCAACGCCAGGGTCACCACGTCAGCGCGCAGGCCATCGATCACGCCACGGGCCTGTTTGCCCGAGCCCCCATGGGATTGCTGGATTTTGACTGTGTCGCCGGGATGGCTTTGCTGCCAGAACTGAGTGAATTCAGCGTTGTAATCCTGATACAGCTCACGGGTTGGATCGTAGGAAACGTTCAACAACTCGTAATCTTTGGCCACGGCAGAACCCGCAAAAATGGCACTGGCCAGCGCGGCCAAAGCGTAACGGCGTAGGGACATAGGTGAGGCTCCAGAGCAGCGTGTATTTTTAGTTGTTATAAGCGCCCCAGACAGGGCGCCTGCGGTATTCAGCTATTTTTTTGGCCGGGGTTCTGCAGACGGAACTTCTCTTTACGTTCGATCTGGACCACTTGCGCGTTGTGCACAGTGATTTCCACGGCACCGAAGCGCAGGTCACGTAGCGCGCTCTGGATTTCCCGCAGAATGGTGGCTTCGTCCTGGCCGTCAACGCTACGCAGAGATGCGCTCATGGTGCTGCTCCTGAAAAAAGGGGGGGCCGAAGGGTTCGTGTCGGCGTGGGGGCAATAGTAGTGAGGCGCGATTATTCTTAAAAATACTATTTAAGAATGTTTATATAACTGAAATACGATTTACGGCCTGCCCGGTCTCCGCTGCTCGGCCATGCAGGCTGATCGGGGCCATGAAGTGGACGTTCACGGGGGCGGCAGACCGCCCGGCCACACCGGCCAGCACATTGTCATACGCGGTCTACACTCCAACTGCCTCGCCCGTGCACCGTGCGGGGCAGGTGCGGCAAATGGCTCGGGCCCGGCGAGAACTGTTACTGGACAGTCAGGCTAATCAGGCTCACCTTAGGGCCGTTGTCGTCTTTTCCTGCATAGTCTGGAGTCCTTATGTCGTTTACCCCTGAGTTGGTTGCCGAACTGGAAGTCCTTGCACTGTTCGATCTGAACAGCACTCAAGAAGGGCTTAAAGTCCATCAAACAGCTGACGAAAAGCTGATCGCTGCCGCCAAGCGGCTCCATGAAAAAGACCTCATCACCCAACCTGACGGGGGCTACCTCACCAGCCTGGGCCGTGATGCTGTAGAGCACGTGCAAACGATACTGTCGATTCTGACCACCAAGCCTCTGGTGGCCGTGAAGTTGGCAGAGCTTGCCTGACGCCACTGATCGCCTTCGGAATCTCTTCGGTGAATGAGGGATTCCGCAGGCTTACCGTCTCCTCCCCGCAAAAAAATCTGACGTCAAAAGCGCTTTCGTCCTAAGCCTTTTCATACTCTCGCTGTAGACTCCCCCTACGTTGCCTCCCTTCTCTTTCTCGCCTAGCGAGCCGGTTTGAGTTTGATATGACGCGCACCCAGGAAATTCAGATAGATCTGAATGAAGGTATTGACCGACAGACACTCACTCATTTGCGTGAGCGGTTTCTTCACGTCAATCGCGCACGCCTGCTGCGGGCAACGGAGGGCCTGACCCCGCGTCAGCAAACGGTGCTGAGCCTGCTGCCGTTGTTTTTTCATGTGAATCACCCGCTGTTGCCCGGTTATGTGTCGGGCAGCACGCCTGCCGGGGTTGCCGGGTATGAGCCTGACGGCCCTGCCCTGACCGAAGCCCAGCGCCTGACCCGCTCGTTTTCCTACAAGGCGCGCACGCCCACTGCACAGTTGCCGATCCACGGCCTGTTCCTGATGGGCAGCCTGGGAACCTTGGCCCAGACCGATCAGAGCGACATGGATGTGTGGATTTGCCATGCCCCGGACCTGAGTGAACTGTCCCTCGAAGAGTTGCGCAAGAAATGCCAGTTGCTGGAAGCCTGGGCGGCCGGTTTAGGCGCCGATGCGCATTTTTTCCTGATTGATGCGCCCCGCTTTGCCTTGGGCGAACGCGATGCCCGCCTGAGCACGGACGATTGCGGTACGACGCAGCATTATTTATTGCTGGATGAGTTTTATCGCACCGCCATTTGGCTCGCGGGGCGTACCCCGATGTGGTGGTGGGTGCCGGCCAAAGAAGAGGCCAACTACGCCGAATTTACCCACACCCTGCTCTCCAAGCGTTTTATTCGGGCTGACGAAACCGTCGACCTGGGGCATCTGGCACACATCCCGCCCGGCGAATTCGTGGGGGCCGGGTTGTGGCAGTTGTTCAAAGGGATTGAGTCGCCCTACAAGTCGGTGCTCAAACTGCTGCTGATCGAGGTGTATGCCAGTGAACACCCGAAGGTGCAGTGCCTGAGCCTGCGCTTCAAGCAGGCGGTGTATGCCCATCAGCTGGACCTCGATGAACTCGATCCGTATGTGGTGGTGTATCGGCGCATTGAGCAGTACCTCAAGGTGCGGGGCGACGTCGAGCGGCTGGAACTGGTGCGCCGCAGTTTGTATCTGAAAGTTAACCGCAAGCTGACCGGCAACCTCGCCCAACGCGGCACGCAATGGCAGCGCCAGTTGTTGGAGCGTCTGGCGCGGGAGTGGGGCTGGGATGAGCGACAGTTGGCCTGGCTCGACAGCCGCCCGGTATGGAAGGCCGAACAGGCGGTCCATGAACGCCGGGCGCTGGTGCACGAACTCAATTACAGCTACCGCTTTTTGAGCCAGTTTGCCCGCGATGAGCAAGCCGCCGGGCTGACCAACAAACGTGACTTGAATGTGCTGGGGCGACGGTTGTACGCCGCGTTTGAGCGCAAGGCCGGCAAGGTCGACCACATCAACCCCGGCATTGCGCCCAATCTGGCGCAAGACCTGCTGACACTGGTGCACTCGCCAAACAAGAAAGAACCCGGCGAGTTTCATTGGGGCGTCTATCGCGGCAACCTCGCGGTGCACGAGTGGGAGCACACGCCGGTCATCAAGCGCAGCCCTGCGCTGCTTGAGTTGCTGGCCTGGTGCCATCGCAACGGGGTCATCGACAACAGCACCCGTCTGGCCCTCAACCCCGGCACGACGGATGTCAGCGAGTACGAACTGTTCAACCTGCTGGGGTGTTTGCAACAACTGATTCCGTTGCCGCTGGCGGCGGTGGACGAAACGCAGTTGTTGCGGCCCAGTGTGCCGGCGCAGGTGCTGATTGTGGTCAACGTCGGAATTGACCCGCTCAAGCATCACCGTGAAATGAATATCCTGATGACCACCGAACGCACGGATTCGCTGAGTTACGCCGGGGTGCGCGAAAACCTGGTGCTGACCCTGGACCAAGTCACGCTCAACAGTTGGAACGAGGTCATCGTCAGCCGTTTCGATGGCGAACATGCGCTGTTTGAATGCCTGGCGGACTACCTCAATGCGCAACCGACCGGGCGTGAAGCCCCGCAGTTGCGCGTGCGCTGCTTGTGCCACAACCGGGCGCAATTTATCGCGCATCGGGTGGAAGGGATTTTCAATACGGCACAGGCGCTGCGTGCCAGCGGGCAAGCGCTGCGGTATGTGGTGCAAGTCGAGCAGCGTCTACATGTGCTGGAGTTGACCAAAGAGCACGTACACCACGTGGCCCTGGCGGACCGCAGCGCACTGGCCGGCTATCTGAGCCAGAGCCTGGCAACGTATCGGCCGGTGCATCTGGACCCGATGGCTTTAGGCGAGGATGACCTGGGGCTGATCCTGCCCAAAGGCAAGCCGGGGGCCATTCAAGTGTTTTATCGACTCAATGATGGTGAGGCCGACCTCAGCGTGCTCGACGAGTGCAATGTGCTGTGGCAGCAGACTGTTTCGTTCCATGACGAGATGAGCCTGTTGGTGCCCTTGCAGCGTTTTTTACAGGCGTCGTTGTTTCGTAGGGAAGCGTGCCAGCCGTTGGAAGACGAGAGCCCCGCCCCGCCACTGGACCTGTTGTATTACCAGCTATTGCCGTCGGGCAAGGGCCGGGCGCGCAGCGTTGAAGCGCGGCGCATCCCCGCCATTGCGGCGTTGACGCCTTACTACGAGGTGCAAGCGGTGGTCGGTAAAGGCGCGCATGGTGGCCAATGGGTCACGCTGTTCTGCAACCAGCGCGAATTCAGCCAGATGGACCATGGCGATCAGTTATACGCAGCGGTGGCGCGGGAAATTGTCGGGCAGCGCCGTGAAACCGAGCGCTACCGCTGTTACATCACTGATCTGGATTTATCGGGGCTGTTGGGCGAAAGCCACAGCCCGAGCCATCTATGCCTGCGCTACAAGGCGGATCTGGAGCAGGCGCTCAACGAGGCGCTGGCGCAGGTCTGAGGCTTAAAGGTCGTAATTGCCAGCGGCTTCAGGCTGGTATTCAACTTCCAGCAGTTCCAGCTTGAGGGTTTTGCCGCCCGGTGCTGGCCAGTTGATATGTTGGCCGACCTGAAGACCCAGCAAGGCACTGCCGACGGGTGCAAGAATCGAAATCTTGCCTTCGTCTGCGTTCGCGTCTTTGGGGTAAACCAGTGTCAGGTGGTAATCCTTGCCGCTGCCCTGTTCGCGGCAGTGCACACGCGAATTCATGGTGACAACGCCTGCAGGCACTTCGGTATGGCCTACAACCGTTTCGGCACGATCAAGTTCTTCTTGTAGCGCGACGACGCCTGGCAACGAATCGTCGAGGGACTCAATCAATTGCTCCAGACGCTGGACGTCCAGGCGGGTGAGGATGATGGAGGGTTGGGGTGAAGTGGTCATGACCTGGCAGACTCCTTTTTTCTGCACGAAAAAGCAAAACCCCGCCAGAAAATGGCGGGGTTTTGACCAACCTCGTTAGTGCGAGGCGAACCCGGACACTACCACAGCAAAATAAATACACAAGCCAGAGGCCAATGCCGTTGCAGCCTGTAACCGTGATTACGGGGCGCGCCTGAGGCGCGCCTGTTCACAAATCACCCGGCGCCGCTGGTCGTCTGCCGAACGCCACTCGCGGATGTCTTCGACATGCCGAAAGCAGCCCAGACACACTTTGTGTTCATCCAGCCGGCACGTGCTGATGCAAGGCGACGGCACCGCCGGGCTGACGTTGCTGTACAGCGGTTTTGCAGGTTTAGCAGGGGCAGTCACAGTTAAATCTCGTCAAAATCCAGCTCGGTCTCGGCGTGTTCCAGTGTTAAGCGCTCAACCATTTCGCACAACAGTTCATCAGATTTGTCGCACTTCCAGGTGCTGAGTTTTTCGTCGTAATCGAAGTGGAAACCGCCGCTAGGCGCCGCCAGCCAAAGTTGTAGCAGAGGGGCCTGACGACTGAAAATCAGCTGTTTACCGCTCTCAAACTTGATTGTCAGAATACCTGCGGCGTTCTCTACGTCGACGTCCAGATCGCTGTCGTCAAAAATGTCTTCCAGGTTTTCCTGGGTTGCATCGACCAGATCGTGGAAACGGGCTTCAGTCAAACTCATGGTGGAACCTCGTAATGTCTAGTCATGCTCGGAGATCGCAAGATACGGGCGCTCCAGACCGATTGCAAACCCCAACCGACCCGCAGCCGGCACAGGACTGATTATCCGCACAGGTGCTTTTGCGCGACCGCTCTGCTGCATAGGCAAGCCGGTGGGTGCTCGGTATACTCGGGCGCAATTAAAGCTTTTCAAAGGATTTCGCCATGAAGCGCCTGATCTCTTCCATTGCTGCGCTCGTCGCGGTTGCTTGCCTTGTTTCTGCCTGTGGTCAAAAAGGTCCGCTGTACCTGCCCGATGACACCAAGTCCCCTGAAGACCAAGCGAAGTCGTCGCAACCGCACAAGCACTGATAAGGGAACACCATGGACGCTTTTAACTACCGGGACGGCGAGTTATTCGCTGAAGGTGTTTCGCTGACGGCCATTGCCGAGCGTTTTGGTACGCCCACGTATGTGTATTCCCGGGCCCACATCGAGGCGCAATACAACGCGTATGCCGACGCATTGAGCGGCATGCCGCATCTGGTGTGTTTTGCAGTTAAAGCCAACTCCAACCTGGGTGTACTCAATGTCCTGGCGCGTTTGGGCGCCGGTTTTGACATCGTGTCCCGTGGCGAGCTGGAGCGTGTGCTGGCCGCAGGCGGCTCGGCTGACAAGATCGTGTTTTCCGGTGTCGGCAAGACCCGCGATGACATGCGTCGCGCACTCGAAGTGGGCGTGCATTGCTTCAACGTCGAGTCCACCGACGAGCTGGAGCGCCTGCAGGTCGTGGCCGCCGAGATGGGCGTGCGTGCGCCGATCTCGCTGCGGGTCAACCCGGATGTGGACGCGGGCACCCACCCGTACATCTCCACTGGCCTCAAAGAAAACAAATTCGGTATCGCCATCGCGGACGCAGAGGATGTGTACATCCGTGCTGCGCAGTTGCCGAACCTCGAAGTGGTCGGCGTCGATTGCCACATCGGTTCGCAACTGACCACCCTTGACCCGTTCATCGATGCGCTCGACCGCCTGCTGGCGTTGATCGACCGGTTGGGCGACTGCGGGATTTACCTGCGCCATATCGACCTGGGCGGTGGCTTGGGCGTGCGTTATCGCGATGAAGAACCTCCGCTGGCGGCTGACTACATCAAGGCGGTGCGCGAGCGCATCGAGGGCCGTGATCTGGCGCTGGTGTTCGAGCCGGGCCGTTTCATTGTGGCCAACGCGGGCGTGCTGCTGACACAGGTCGAGTACCTCAAGCACACCGAACACAAAGACTTCGCCATCGTTGATGCGGCGATGAATGACCTGATCCGCCCTGCGCTGTATCAGGCCTGGATGGACGTGACGGCGGTTCGCCCGCGCGACACTGAAGCCCGTGCCTACGACATCGTGGGTCCGATCTGCGAAACCGGCGACTTCCTGGCCAAAGACCGCCCGTTGGCGCTGGCCGAAGGTGATCTGCTGGCGGTGCATTCGGCCGGTGCCTATGGTTTTGTCATGAGCTCTAACTACAACACCCGTGGCCGTGCGGCCGAGGTGCTGGTGGACGGCGATCAGGCGTTCGAAGTGCGTCGTCGCGAGACGGTTGCCGAGCTGTTTGCTGGCGAAAGCCTGCTGCCGGAGTGAACCCATGTTGCTGCGTTTTACCAAAATGCACGGCCTGGGCAATGACTTCATGGTTCTCGACCTGGTCAGCCAGCACGCGCACATCCTGCCCAAGCACGCCAAGCAATGGGGCGACCGGCACACGGGCGTCGGCTTCGATCAACTATTGATCGTTGAAGCGCCCAGCAACCCGGAAGTGGATTTCCGTTACCGGATCTTCAACGCCGACGGTTCCGAGGTTGAGCAGTGTGGCAACGGTGCCCGCTGTTTCGCCCGTTTTGTGCTCGACAAGCGCCTGACCACCAAGCGTCAGATCAAGGTCGAAACCAAAAGCGGCATCATTGAACTGAACGTGCGCAGTGACGGCCAGATCAGCGTGGATATGGGCCCGCCGCGTCTGGTGCCGGCCGAGATTCCGTTTGTGGCGGATGCGCAGGCGCTGAGCTATGACGTGGACGTCGATGGCCAGACGGTCCAGTTGGCCGCCGTCTCCATGGGCAACCCGCATGCGGTGTTGCGCGTCGACGACATCAATGCCGCGCCGGTTCATGAGTTAGGCCCGAAAATTGAACACCACCCGCGCTTCCCGGCCCGGGTCAATGTCGGCTTTTTGCACGTCATCGACCGTCACCGCGCGCAATTGCGTGTCTGGGAGCGCGGCGCCGGGGAAACCCAGGCCTGCGGCACAGGCGCGTGCGCTGCGGCGGTGGCTGCCATCCTTCAGGGTTGGATGCACACCCCGGTGACGCTGGACCTGCCCGGTGGTCGTTTGACCATCGAGTGGGAAGGTCCGGGTCATTCAGTGATCATGACCGGCCCGGCGATGCGTGTTTACGAAGGACAAGTCCGTTTATGAGCGAGCGCACACGATGACCGACCAGCCACAGCCAGCAGACCTCGATGTCCAGGATCAAAGCCCCGAGGCTGCGGCCGTGGCGGCTTATCTTCAGGCTCACCCCGACTTCTTCAGCCAGCGCGAAGAACTGTTGTTGACCCAACGCATTCCTCACCAGCGCGGCGATACGGTGTCGTTGGTGGAGCGCCAGCTTGAGCTGTTGCGTGGCCGCAATATCGAGATGCGCCATCGCCTGTCACAACTGATGGATGTGGCCCGCGACAACGATCGCCTGTTTGAGAAAACCCGTCGCCTGAACCTGGCCTTGATGGACGCCACCAGCCTTGAAGAACTGGTGATCGCCGTCGAAGACAGCCTGCGACAGGACTTTCAGGTGCCCTTTGTCAGCCTGGTGCTGTTTGGTGACAACCCGATGCCGGTGGGGCGCTGGGTCAATAGCGCGGACGCCCAGCGCGCCCTCGGGGGGTTGCTGGCCGAAGGCAAGGCCGTGAGTGGCAGCCTGCGCGAGCATGAACTGGACTTCCTGTTCGGCGAAGCGCAGCGCAAGCAAATCGGCTCGACGGCTGTCGTTGCCCTCAACCATCTGGGCCTGCACGGCGTACTGGCCGTCGCCAGCCGCGATCCGCAGCATTATAAAAGCTCGGTGGGCACCCTGTTCCTCAGCTACATCGCTGAAGTGCTGGGTCGCGTGTTGCCGCGTTTCACCAACGCCCTGCGCTCGGTGCGCTAGGCATGCAACGGCAACTGGACGCTTACTGCATTCACCTGCGCAGTGAGCGCCAAGTGTCGCCCCACACGCTGGAAGCCTATCGCCGCGATCTCGGCAAGGTCGTGGCGTTTTGCAGCAAAGAAGCCATCCCCAACTGGGCGGCCCTGGATATTCAGCGCCTGCGTCAGTTGGTGGCGCGCCTGCATCATCAGGGACAGTCTTCGCGCAGCATTGCGCGGTTGTTGTCGGCCGTTCGCGGGTTGTATCACTACCTCAACCGCGAAGGCCTGTGCGATCACGACCCGGCCAACGGTCTGGCGCCGCCCAAAGGCGAACGTCGCCTGCCCAAAACCCTCGACACCGACCGCGCCCTGCAATTGCTGGAAGGCGCCGTGGAAGAGGATTTCCTCGCGCAGCGCGATCAGGCGATTCTGGAATTGTTTTACTCCTCCGGGCTGCGCCTGTCGGAGCTGACCGGGTTGAATCTGGATCAACTGGACCTGGCTGACGGGCTGGTGCAAGTGTTGGGTAAAGGCAGCAAGACGCGTGTGCTGCCGGTCGGGCAAAAGGCCCGCGAGGCGCTGCAGGTCTGGCTGCCTTTGCGGGCGCTGGCCAACCCTGAAGACGACGCGGTGTTTGTCAGCCAGCGCGGGCGCCGTCTCGGGCCTCGCGCCATTCAACTGCGCGTCAAGGCTGCGGGCGAGCGCGAGTTGGGGCAAAACCTGCACCCGCACATGCTGCGCCATTCGTTTGCCAGCCATTTGCTAGAGTCCTCTCAGGATTTGCGCGCGGTGCAAGAGCTGCTCGGGCATTCGGACATCAAAACCACGCAAATCTATACCCATTTGGACTTCCAGCATCTGGCGACGGTCTACGACAGCGCCCACCCACGGGCCAAACGCAGTAAGGGCAGTGAATGACGATTGAACTGATTACCTTCGATCTTGACGACACGCTGTGGCACACCGCTCCCGTGATCATGCGGGCCGAAGAGACCTTGCGGCAGTGGCTGGCTGTAAACGCACCGGATGTGGGCGCTCTTGAACCTGGAACATTCCAGGCGATTCGCGAGCAGGTTTTAAGTGAACACCCGCACCTCAAGCACCGAATCAGTGCACTGCGTCGGCACGTGCTGTTCCACGCCCTGCAGGAGGCGCAATACGCTGACGCACACGCGTTGGCAGACGCGGCGTTTGAGGTGTTCATCGAGGCCCGCCACGCGCTGGAGGTTTTCCCGCAGGTCGAGCCAATGCTGGCGTTACTGGCGCGCGATTACGCACTGGGGGTTGTCACCAATGGCAATGCTGACGTGCGGCGCATCGGTTTGGGGCATCACTTCAGGTTTGTGTTGTGCGCCGAAGACATCGGCATCGCCAAGCCGGATGCACGTTTGTTCCACGAAGCCTTGTCGCGAGGCGGCGTGAAGGCCGGTGCTGCCGTGCATGTGGGCGATCATCCGGGCGACGACATCGCTGGCGCCCAGCAGGCCGGCTTGCGCGCCGTCTGGTTTAACCCCGGTGGCAACATCTGGCAAGGCGACACGCGTCCTGACGCTGAAATCGGCTGCCTGAGCGAGTTGCCTCAGGTGCTCAAGCACTTTGGTTGAAGCTGTTTATCGCCGCTGAGGGGTGGTGCGGGAGCCGGGTTACGGCTTCGTGCCTCGGCTGCTGGCCCGGATCCATTCCCGGCACTCGCAAAAAAGCCCGCAGCGACGGCGGGCTTTTTTTTCAAGCAAACAACAGACCTTAAATAGGACGGCTGCCGTACTTGTTGTCAGGCTTCTTGGGTGGATCTGCCACCACATTGGCCTCGACTTCCTGCACCTTGCCGCCACGGGAAAGAAACTCCTCCATGGCGCGAGCCAGAGCGTCACGCTCCTTGTTTTTGGCTTCTACGCTGGGCAGGTCATCGACCGACACCGCTGCCTTGGATTTGCCTTTGGCCACCGGGACCGGCACATCGTCGCCACCGTCGTCGTCAGCCACGTCATCGGCGGCTGCTTCAAGACCTTCTTCGGTTTCGTCTTCGTCACCTACTTCGAGGTCATCATTTTCCAGATCATCGTCGCTCATGTTCTACCCCATGACTTACGTAAAGCAGATTAGTTATAGACCAGCTACGCCCACCGTGGACCGCCGCTGGTGAAAAAGTAGCCCCGGATGACCCGCGGCTTACGCCTCTTCGCCTTGTAAGGCGGTAGGACTTTACGAGTGCCGTTGAGGGCATTCGCTCATTAAATAAACACGTGTCAGGTACCTGGCGCGGTGCCTTGGTACGCTGACCTTGAAAGCCTGAGGAGATGATCCGTGCCTTCGTGGTTTTCGGGCGCTTAACTCCGCCCTTCGGCGCGCATTCTAGCGTGCTGAAGAAAAAAGCAAAGCAGCTAATAGTCGAGTTGTGATGTAAGTGTTCGTCTTACATTTCATCGTAGATCTGATAACTGCATAAAGGTGTAGGAAAAATCATTCTCTTGATGCGAATGGCGCCACATTCCGGGCAAAAAAATACCCGGCAGGCCGGGTATTTTTTCGAGGGGCTGCTTACAAGTTGTAGCCGCGCTCGTTGTGTTGCGCCAGATCCAGGCCTACGGCTTCCTCTTCCTCCGTCACCCGCAGACCCATCACGGCATCCAGTACTTTGAGGATGACGAAGGTCACAATCGCGGTGTAGATGACAGTGAACGCTACGCCCTTGCACTGAATCCAGACTTGGGCCGCGATGTCGGTCACCGTACCGAAGCCGCCCAGTGCCGGGGCGGCAAATACGCCAGTGAGGATGGCGCCAACGATACCGCCCACCCCGTGTACACCAAAGGCGTCCAGCGAATCGTCATAGCCCAGTTTGCGCTTGAGGCTGGTGGCGCAGAGGAAGCAGATCACGCCCGACGCCAGGCCGATCACGATCGAACCCATTGGGCCTACGGTGCCAGCCGCCGGGGTGATGGCCACCAGACCGGCCACCACGCCTGAGGCAATGCCCAGCGCGCTTGGCTTGCCGTGGGTGACCCACTCGGCAAACATCCAGCCCAGCGCAGCGGCGGCGGTCGCAATTTGGGTCACCAGCATCGCCATACCGGCCGTGCCATTGGCGGCTGCGGCAGAACCTGCGTTGAAGCCGAACCAGCCGATCCACAGCATCGCGGCACCGACCAGCGTGTAACCGAGGTTATGCGGCGCCATGGGGGTGGTCGGGTAGCCTTTGCGCTTGCCCAGCACAATGCACGCCACCAGGCCCGCGATACCCGCGTTGATATGCACCACGGTGCCGCCCGCGAAATCGAGCACGCCCCAGTCCCACATCAGGCCGCCGTTGCCGCTCCACACCATGTGCGCGATGGGCGCATACACCAGGGTGAACCACACGCCCATGAAGATCAGCATCGCCGAGAACTTCATGCGCTCAGCAAAGGCGCCGACGATCAGCGCGGGAGTGATGATGGCGAAGGTCATCTGGAAGGTGATGAACACGGCTTCCGGGAACAGTGCGGTGGGCGATGTCAGGCTGGCGGGCGTGACGCCTGCCAGGAACGCTTTGCCGAACCCGCCGATGAACGAGTTGAAGTTGGTGACGCCCTGCTCCATGCCGGTGGTGTCGAACGTGATGCTGTAGCCATAAATGACCCACAGAATGCTGATCAGGCCGGTGATGGCGAAGCACTGCATCATCACAGAAAGAAGGTTTTTGGAGCGCACCATGCCGCCGTAGAACAGCGCCAGGCCGGGAATGGTCATAAACAGCACCAGGGCCGTTGCGGTCAGCATCCAGGCGGTATCGCCGGAGTTGAGGACTGGAGCGGCCACTTCGTCTGCCGCCATGGCCAGGCCGGGCATTACGACAGACAACAGGGCTCCGAGCCCTGCGAATTTACGCAGAGTCATAGTGTTTTCTCCTGGGGCGTTGGGGTTTGGCGGCTTAGATGGCGTCGGTATCGGTTTCGCCGGTACGGATGCGGATAGCCTGTTCCAGATTGACCACAAAAATCTTGCCGTCACCGATCTTGCCGGTGTTGGCAGCCTTGGTTATCGCCTCGATAACCCGGTCAAGATCTTTGTCGTCGATGGCGACATCAATCTTCACCTTTGGCAGAAAATCGACCACGTATTCAGCGCCGCGGTACAGCTCGGTATGGCCTTTCTGCCGGCCGAAGCCTTTGACCTCAGTAACGGTAATGCCCTGCACGCCGATCTCGGACAGCGACTCGCGCACGTCGTCTAACTTGAACGGCTTGATAATGGCGGTGACTAGCTTCATGAAACTTCTCCCGAATTGGTGGACTTGCCCCAGGAAAACAAACCCGGCCCAAGTCTAAGCGCAGTGTCTGGCTTTGTAACGCGTCGTCAGCCTTCTTCAGGCCGTTCAACCTCAGTTAACTGCTGGTGACGAAAACATCCCTTGATCCGCCTGCCGCACTGCCTTCGTCACAGCAACTGCATCAGTGCATGAGTCATTACTGCCTTAGCAGAAACCTTGCCATGTCTGGAAAAGTCAGAAATTACAGCGACTTATCGGGTTTAGAGAAAATGCATCCGAAAGAAGCACGGATTTTGTGCACAAAAACAGTGCATGAGAGGGAGATGGCATGCTCATAAAATGTGCAACGGCCCCCGGCGCCGTTAGGGTTGAAACCCCGTGATACACTCGGCGCCATCAGTGTTAAGGACCTATTCCATGCTCGCGCCCAAAGATTTTCTCGATGCCCTGAGTGGCCAGGCTGCTCGTTTGTTCAATGGCGACACCGCCTTGCCGCGCAATGAGATCGAAAGCCAGTTCAAAGCCCTGCTGCAAAGCGGCTTCAGCAAGCTGGATCTGGTCAGTCGTGAAGAGTTCGACAGCCAGATGGTGGTACTGGCGCGCACCCGTGCCCGCCTTGAAACGCTGGAAGCCAAAGTGGCCGAAATGGAAGCCCGATTGCTGCCACCTGCCGAATAATCGCGCAGTCCCGGCTGTGGGCAACGGACGTGTTTGCATGACGCCCTGAAACCCGTGGGTGTCCGCCGGTAGGGTTGCCAGCACGTGACGCAGCGCCTGTTCACATTCCGTATCCATTCAACCTCCTCCCATGAGCGTCAATTCGCGCAGGATGCGTTTTTTGCGAACTCAAGGAGTGAGTCATGTCTCTGGCGATTGTTCACAGCCGTGCCAAGGTGGGCGTTGAGGCGCCTGTAGTGACCGTCGAAGCGCACCTGGCCAATGGCTTGCCTGCGCTGACGCTGGTCGGTTTGCCTGAAACCGCCGTCAAAGAAAGCAAAGACCGGGTGCGCAGTGCGATCCTCAACGCCGGTTTTGACTTCCCGGCTCGCCGCATCACGCTCAATCTCGCGCCCGCCGACCTGCCCAAGGACGGCGGGCGTTTTGATGTGGCCATCGCGCTGGGGATCTTGGCGGCCAGTGGGCAATTGCCTGCCGTGGCGCTGGAAAACGTGGAATTTCTCGGTGAGTTGGCGTTGTCGGGCGCGATTCGTCCGGTGCAGGGCGTTCTGCCCGCTGCTTTGGCTGCCCGGGCGGCGGGGCGTGCGCTGGTGGTGCCCGTGGCCAATGCCGAGGAAGCCTGTCTGGCCTCCGGGTTGACGGTGATTGCGGTCGAGCATTTGCTGCAAGTGGTCGCGCACTTTGCGGGCCGCACGGTGATGGAGCCTTACATCGCCAGCGGCCTGCTCCAAGTGAGCAAGCCGTACCCCGACCTGAGCGATGTACAAGGCCAGCAATCGGCCAAGCGCGCTCTGCTGGTCGCCGCCGCTGGCAGCCATAACCTCTTATTCACAGGCCCGCCCGGCACCGGTAAAACCCTGCTGGCCAGCCGCCTGCCCGGTTTACTGCCGCCGCTCGATGAACAGGAGGCGCTTGAGGTCGCGGCCATTCAGTCCGTGGCCAGCCATGAGCCGCTGAGCAGTTGGCCGCAACGCCCCTTTCGTCAGCCACATCACTCCGCGTCCGGCCCGGCATTGGTGGGCGGAGGTTCAAGGCCGCAGCCGGGTGAAATCACGCTGGCCCACCACGGCGTCTTGTTCCTCGACGAGTTGCCTGAGTTTGACCGCAAGGTGCTGGAGGTTTTACGCGAGCCAATGGAGTCGGGCTTTATCGTGATAGCGCGAGCGCGAGACCGCATGCGTTTCCCGGCGCGCTTCCAGCTGGTGGCCGCCATGAACCCCTGCCCCTGCGGTTTTCTGGGAGAGCCCACCGGGCGCTGCCGCTGCACGCCGGAGCAGATCCAGCGATACCGCAACAAACTGTCCGGTCCGCTGCTGGACCGTATCGACCTGCACCTGACCGTGGCCCGTGAAACCACCTCGCTCAATCCGCTTGCGCAATCGGGCGACAACACCGCAACGGCTGCCGCCTCGGTGGCGTTGGCCCGTGGGCGGCAAGTTCAGCGCCAGGGCTGCGCCAATGCGTTTCTCGACTTGCCCGGCGTACGCCGCCATTGTCAGTTGACGGCTGTGGATAACACCTGGCTGGAAAACGCCTGCGAGCGCATGACCTTGTCATTGCGCGCGGCGCATCGCCTGTTGAAAGTGGCGCGCACGCTGGCGGATCTGGAAGGGGCCGGATCGATAGAACGCCGGCATCTGGCCGAGGCGTTGCAGTATCGGCCGGTGAGTGGCTGAAGCGCCACCGCGCGCAATCCTTCACACCCTGCGCCGTACGCTTTAGGGCGTCACGGCCCTTTGCCTTGCGCCTGCTTGCCTGCCAAAGCGTTGAAAATGACAGGCATCAGTTAATGGCTAATTGACTCCGATATCGTTTAGCCAGTACTGTCACGCGCTCAATCAGGGAAGCGGTTCGGGCACACGTCCGGGTTTAACCGCGCGAATTTAAAAAGATGGAGCTCGGATGCGCGGCGCACTTCTACGCAGTGGTAAAAGCGGTGATTTCACAGCCCTTGGCGAAACCGGACAGCCGGTTTACCGGGCAGCACTGCAGTTACGCGAAGCCATTCGCCGCAAAAATCCAGAAATGGCTCAGCACTTGGCCATCCCGCAAAGCGATGAACTGGGCGACAACATTGACTGGTACAGCGAGCTGCCGGGCGATGTGATCCCCTGGAGCAGCGCCACCCCTGATGAGCGCGCCCATGCCGTCGGCGAGCTGGAAAAGCTCCAGGCGTTCCTCAATCAGCTCAGTGCCACCTACCTCGACCCGAACAGCGATACCAAGCCTTCTGTCGACCGTACTGTGTTCGGCAAACTGCTGGGGCACGTGCTGCCTTTCCCTGACGAACATTACGTGTACCTGGTCAACGGCAAACCCGTGTTGACGTTCTGGGGGTTCCGTCGCCCCGGGGCCGATCACAACATGGACCCGTTGCACTGCTTGCGCCCGCAGGCCGCGCCGCTGGTCACGCCTGCGCCCGTGGTGCCGCCGATTGCCGAACCCGTCCCCGCGCCTGCACCGTTGCCGGTGGTGGCGCGGCCATGGTGGCGTCGTTGGTGGTGGCTGTTGCCGCTGCTTTTGCTGTTGTTGCTCCTGCTGCTGTTTGGCCTGCGCGGCTGCGCGCCACAATTGGGCTTGCCCGCGCAGATATGGCCAACCGTGCCGGATGTGAACGTGCCTGACGTGAGCGTGCCCGCCCCTGACGTCAACGCTGACCTGTCGCTGCCCAATGGCGGCCCCACCGTGCCGGGCGCAGGTCTGGGGGCTTCGGTGCCCAATGCTCAGGTGCCCACCGTGCCGGATGCACAGCCCGCTGCTGAGCCTCAGCCCGAGTCCGAGCCGCAACCGGAGCCTGACGCCGCGCCGCCTGCCCCTGCAGACGAGCCGTCAGCGCCGGATGCAGCCGAGCCAGCCGAGGCTGCCGACCAAACGCCACCTGCCCCGCCGCAGATCCCGGATGAGCCGCAAGCGTCGACGCCACCGCCAGCGCCGAATGTACCCGGCGAACCGCTGACCATCCCGGCACAAAGCCCTGATGGTCAGGCGGACTTCCTCAATGGCCACTACCGCGCAGGTGCGGGCATTCAAGACAAAAACACCGGCAAGCCACTGCGCCTGGAATACCAGTTCAAGGACGGCAAAGGCGACGTGATTGTGCGCAAGGCCAACGGCATCAACTGCACCGGCCCGGTATCGGCTGCGATGCAGGGCGGCAGTCTGGCGATCAATAGCCAGGGTCAGGCGGCGTGCAGCGACGGCAGCAGTTACGAGATGCCGCAGATTGATTGCCGCCAGGGTGCCCGCAGCATTGCCGATTGCACCGGCGTTTACGAAGACAAGAAATTCCCCATCTCCATGCGCCAGACGGGCGAATAATGACCGGAAGACTCTGACATGCTGCCTCAAGTTACCCAATTTGAAGACACCGTCATCCTCGTGGGTGACACCGGCGTCCAGTTCATGGATTTCGCCCTGCGGCTGGACCCGAAAAAGCTGCCCTCCGGTGACTTCGCGCCGTTGACCAACGGTTTGCTGTGCCGCCTTGAAGAAGGCGAACGCAATGGCCTGACCAGCTACTTTTACGAAAGCGAGCCAGGCAAAACCGTCGAAGCGCGCAGCACCCTGAACATCAGCATGGACAGCAGCCTGCAGCTCTACGACGGGCTTTGGCTGCCGATTCCGGTGTTCCGTCACCGCCCGCCGTACACCTTTGATCAAGGCCCGACCAACTGGTCGCGCATGCGCCTGGTGCGCCTGGCCGAGCCGGATGTCGATGGCAATACCCATCGCCTGACGCTGGCATTCGACACCCGCACCATGGACAAGCACGACACCAGCCTCTACCTGGGCCCCAACAAGGACGACGCCAGCTCGGGCGTCACCTTCAAACTGGCGTGCAAGCCGCAGCAGGCGCGCTGGTTCCTCGATCAGATCTGGGTCAAGGAATGGCTGCTGGAGGTGTTCAAGGAAGGCAACGCGAAAACCCCGCGTGACGAGCTGGAAAAAGACATCAAGGAAGGCTGGCCCGAGGCGCACTACCTCAACCTGCTCAGCCTGTTCATGGAACCGTGCACCACGCGTGACAACACCACCCCGCCGCCGCAGGTCAAAGTGCCGGAACTCAAGGTTGTGGCCAGCCACGGCAGCGGTGTCACGCCGCCGATTCCGGTGGACCTGGTCCTCGACGTCGGCAACTCGCGCACCTGTGGGATCCTCATCGAAGACCACGGCCAGACCGGTTCGGGCCTCAAGGACAACTATGTGCTTGAGTTGCGTGACCTGATTACCCCCGAGCACACCTACAACGATGCGTTCGAAAGCCGCGTCGAGTTTGCGCAAGCCTCGTTCGGCAAGGACCATTGCTCGGTTAAGAGCGGCCGTCACGATGCCTTCCAGTGGGCCACCATCGCCCGCGTGGGCAAAGAAGCCGGGCGCCTGGCCAGCCGTCGCCGTGGCACCGAAGGGTCGACCGGGCTGTCGAGCCCCAAACGCTATCTGTGGGATGAGAACACGTACGACCACGGCTGGCGCTTCAACTGCGCCTACGTCAAGACCGACAAGGAGCCGTTCGCCACTGCCGCGCCGTTTTCGCACCTGATTAACGAGACCGGCGACGCGCTGTACAGCCTCGACCCTGACGAACAGCTGCCCGTGTTCATGCCGCGTTACTCACGCAGCTCGTTGATGACCTTCATGCTGGCCGAAGTGCTGGCGCAGGCACTGATGCAAATCAACAGCCCTGCCCAGCGTTCGCGTCAGGGTCATACCCGCGTGCCGCGTCGCCTGAACAGCATCACGCTGACCGTGCCGCCGGGCATGCCGCAGGCCGAGCGCAGCATCCTTGAGAAACGCATGCGCCACGCCATCGGCCTGGTGTGGAAAAGCCTGAACTGGCAAACCGATGAACTGGACCCTTACGATCAGGACGCCGCGCCGTCCACCACGCCGCTGCCCAAAGTGCGCGTGGAGTGGGACGAGGCGTCGTGCGGGCAACTGGTGTACCTCTACACCGAAGTGAACGAAAACTTCGCGGGCCATCCTGAAGAGTTCTTCGACGCCATTTCCCGCCCCGGCAAGACAGACCGTGAGCGCATCACGCTGGCCACCATCGACATCGGCGGCGGCACCACTGACCTGGTCATCACCGACTATCGGCTGGACCGTGCGGGCAACGCCACCAGCGGCAGTAACGTGCACATCGTGCCGGAACAGCGTTTCCGGGACGGCTTCAAGGTGGCGGGCGACGACATCCTGCTCGACGTGATTCAGGAATTCATCCTGCCCAGCTTCGAGAAGGCTTTGCAGGATGCGGGCGTAAAAGCCCCGGCTTCGCTGATGTCGCGCCTGTGCGGCGCCGAGTCCGGCAGCGCGCAAGACATGGTGCTGCGCCAGCAACTGAACTTGCAGGTGTTCACCCCGCTGGGGCTGGAACTGCTGCGCCAGTACGAGCTTTACAACCCGGAGTTCCCGGTCGTTGCCAGCACCCACACCTACCTTGAGCTGCTGGGCAAAGACGCCATCAGCCAGAGCGTGCTCGATTACGTGAACAGCGCGGTACGCCGCGAGCTGGGCGGCCAGACCGATTTCGACCTGTGCAAGACCCCCATTACCTTTGACCTGCAAGTGATGCATGGCGCGTTCCTCAACGGCCAGATCAACATCACCAAAATCCTCGGTGCGCTGTGTGAAGTGATCGCCCACTACCCGTGCGACATGTTGCTGCTGACCGGCCGCCCGTCCCGCTTGCCGGGCATTCAAGCGTTTATCCGCAAAATGCTGCCGCTGCCACCGGGGCGCATTCTCGCGCTGCAAAACTACCGCACCGGCGGCTGGTACCCGTTCCACAAGAACGGCCTGATCGACGACCCGAAAAGCACCGCCTCGGTGGGCGCCATGCTGTGCCTGCTGTGCGCCAATCACAGCGTGCCGAACTTCTACTTCCGTTCTTCGGCACTCAAGCCCTATTCGACCATCAAGCACCTGGGCGTGATCGACCTGAGCAACATCATCACCGACGCCGACGTGCTGTACCGCGACCTGAAGTCGGCGGACGGGCGCATCGTGCTGCCTGAAATCGGTGAGGGCCTCGACGCCCGCACGCCTGCGCTGGAAATGCGCGGTGACATGCGGTTGGGCTTCCGCCAACTGGCGGCCGAACGCTGGTCCGCCTCGCCGCTGTACACCCTGAGTTTCACGCCGTCGGGGCGTCAGCGTTTCTCCGAAGCGCGGCCGGTGGTGGCAGGCGAGATGCCGGTGGTCAAGGTCACCTTCAAAGTGCTTGAGCCGACCACGCAAATGAAGCGTCAGGAACAGCTCAGTGACCTGCTGAGTATCGACCAGGTGGAATCGAACACCGACAAGCAGTTCCGCAAAAGTGACTTGCTGCTGCAACTCAACACGTTGCTGGTGGCGGGCTTGAGCGACAACAAGTATTGGCTGGACAGCGGGAGCGTAAAACGCAAATGAGCAACCTGACCCCTGAGCAACAAGCGCTGCGTGACAGCTGGGCCGCGGTGTATGAAGGTGCCGGTCAGGCGCTGGACTGGGTTGAGAAAACCCGTGTCACCGCCCCGCGCCTGGACAGCGAAGCCGACGCACTCAGTCTGGAACTGCACAAGGCGCGCAATCAGGCCAAGAGCCTGAGCCGTGTGGCGACCACGCCGATGACGGCCGGGTTTTTCGGCTTGTCGCAGGCGGGCAAGTCCTTTCTGATTTCGGCACTCGCCGCAGGCCCCAAAGGCACGCTGGAAACCGACTTCGGCCCTCAGCGCATGGACTTCATCGAGCACGTGAACCCCGGCGGCGGCGGTAAAGAAGCCACCGGGCTGGTCACGCGTTTCAGCCGTCTGGCGAAAAAGAGCGAAGACGATAACTTCCCGGTCGAGCTCAAACTGTTCAACGAAATCGAGCTGGCGAAAATTCTGGCCAACACCTGGTTCAAGGATTTTGATCAGGAAAAGGTCAATTACGTCATCGACGAAGAGTGCATCCGCAAAGCGCTCAAGCCCTTCGAAGGCCGTGAAACCGGGCCTTTGCAGCCGGGTGTAAACGCTGACGACGTGGTCTCGTTGCTCGATTACCTGAACAAGAGCTTCGAAAAATCCCTCAAGGCCCTGACCCATCACTACTGGCCCAAAGTGATCAAGCTGGCCCCGCGCCTGAATTTCCAGGAGCGTGGCGAGCTGTTTTCGATCCTGTGGGGCGAGCAAAGCGCGCTGACCCGTGTGTATCAGCAATTGGCGGGTTCACTGAACCGCCTGGGCATGCCCGCCACCGTGTTCGCGCCGCTGTCGGTGCTGGTGGAGCGTCAGGGCGAGGAATACAGCCGCCGCAACAGCATCATGAGCGTCGACATCCTGGAGCGCTTCGCCAGCCCGCAGGATCTGCCGGTCGAAGTGCGTCCGTTCACCGACGGCCGGCTGCAGAACCCCAACTCCCTGCCCATTGCCCAACTGGCGGCGCTGACGGCGGAAATGACCTTTCGGCTGGTTGAAACCCCGAACGCGAAAATCGTTGAACAAGTCGACCTGCTCGACTTCCCCGGCTACCGCGGGCGACGTCAGATCAGCAGCATCTCCAGCGAAAACGGTCAGGAAAACTCGGTCTCGCAATTGATCCTGCGGGGCAAGGTGGCCTACCTGTTCGAACGCTACACCGACGATCAGGAAATGAACGCGCTGGTGGTGTGTACCGGTTCCACCAACCAGAGCGACGTGAATGACGTAGGCCCGGTGCTCAGCCGCTGGATTGAAGTCACTCAGGGCAAGACCGCGCAAGAGCGTGCGGGCCGTGCGACCGGCCTGATCTGGGCCCTGACCATGTTCGACAAGTGCATCGCCCAGTCCCTGCAAAAAACCGCGCTTCAGTTGGACGAAGAGTGGGAAAGCATGATGACGCGCACCATGCTGGAGCGCTTCAAGAGCTTCCCGTGGATGGCCAACTGGAAGAACGACCAGGCGTTCAACAACACCTATCTGGTGCGTAAACCGCGTATGCCGACGCCGTTTATCAACCTTGTGGGCAAGGACGAGCAGCAATTCTCCGACAGCTGCGGCGAGCAGTTGACGCTGATGCGCAAGACCTTCGTCAAGGCGGAGCTGGTGAGCAAGCACGTCAAAGACGTCGATCAGGCGTGGGACGCGATGCTGACCCTCAACGATGGCGGCATCACCCGGTTCAGCGAAAGTTTCAGCGAACTGGCGGGGCTGGAGTTCAAACTCAGCCGCATCCGCGAACAACTGCAACAGACGCTCAACGGCGACACGCTCAAGGCCTTGAGCCGCTTGTACCGTGCCGATGGCGATGACGCCAGCGCCGCCAAGCGCGAGCAGGCGCAGATGATTCTGGCCCAGCTCAAGCGCCGCGGCCCGGTGTTGGGCGAGCTGATCAACACCTTGCAATTGCCCAACGAAGACATCCGCGAGCTGTACCTCAACGGTGTGTATGACGAGGACGACAGCGAACCGGCAGACGATGCCGACCAGGTGGTGGAGAAAAAGCCGCAGCTCTACGCGCCGAGCAGCGACTTTGATTTCGGTGACAGCTTCGGGGATCTGTCGGTGGACTTCGATGCGCCGGTCGCCGCGGCGGCCGAGGCCAACCAGGCCCCGGAACTGCAAAGCAACGAGCACAAATTCGCCCGTGCGGTGTTCAAGGACTGGATTGCCTACCTGCGTGCGATCCCGGGCCGTCAGGGCCTGATGGACGTGCTGCAACTGGACAAACCATCGATTGAGGCGCTGGTGGATGAACTCATCACCAGCGGCTATCGCCTCGATCTGCCCGGTCAACTGCGCGACGCTGTGCTCAAACGCGCGCAAAGCGGGTCACGCCGCGATCAGATGGTTGAACGTCAGGTGCTGGAAGTACAGCGCGTACTGAGCGACTTCGTGGCCTGGTTCGGTTACACCCAAAAGCCTGTGGCCGAGCGCCCGAAAAGCCATGCCGGAAATCGCGAGGCGTTGTTTGCGTTTTACGGCGACGTGGCCCCGGACCAGCTGCCGATTCTGCCTGCGCAACCGGCGAATCAGGCCCAGCAATTTTTGGGCGACTGGCTGAGCGGCGTGGCCTACATCACGATGGAAAACGCCGGGCATGGCTCCGGTAATGAAATCACTCCAGAACAAAATGAACGCTTGGGCCACGTGCTCAAGATGTTCCCTGCGAGATAAGCAATGACCATTCGAGTCGACTTGTTCAAGTTGCAACCCCACATCGCCGGTCAGGGCTGCCTGTCGGTCAAAAAATGGCAAGGCGGCCATGAGTGCCTGGAGTTTTCGATCCAGCGCAATCAGGACGGCCACTTCCTTCAGGGCGACCAGCACTGGAGCAACAGCCCGTACTGGTTCAAGGTCGCGCATTTCAGCGTGGGGGCCACTGAAGAAGAATTGGAAACCGTGGTCGGCCCGCAACTGATCGACCCGGTGCTCGAAGGCGGGGCAAATGCCCAGTTCATGATCGAGCTGCGCGAACAGGGCGGTGGCGGGTACAGCGACCGTGGGGTGCTGAAACCGGCGGTGGGCTTGCAACCGTCGTCAGCGAACACCGAAGAAAAGCTGCCCGAGCACAAGGACACCGGCGAGCTGCCGCCTCCGCCCGCCCCGGCGCAGCCTGAACCCGCGCCCGTGGTTGAGCCGGAGCCGGTCGTCGAACCTGTCACCCCGCAACCAGACCCTGAACCCACCCCGGCCCCGGCCCCGCCTGTGCCTCGCAAAAAATCCTGGTTGCTGCCTTTGATCATCGCCCTGGTGGTGCTGGCGGCCATTGCGGTGGGCGCCTGGTTCTGGCTGAACAAAACCCCGGCGGCCCAAGCGCCTGCGCCTGAACCGGCCCCCGCCCCTGCACCGGCAATCACGGGCGCCGAAGCCTGCACGCTGGAGAGCATGAGCACCTTGCCCGAGCTGACGTTTGTGCAAACCTGCATCAAAAAAGCGCCGGGCAGCGCCGAACTGCTGGAAATCATCAACGTCGCCAAGGCCAACAACCACTGCGGCGTCGCCCAGCGGCTGTACGCCAACCGTGCACAGGCCGGTGATCTGCCCATCGCCATGGCCTACGCCCATGAGTACGACCCGAAATTCCATCAGGCCAGCACCTGCTTTGCCGAGCCGGACAAAGCCACGGCCGCTTACTGGTACGAAACCATTCTCAGCCAGGACCCGGACAATGCCGACGCCAAGGCGCGTTTTGAGGAGTTGAAGCCGTGAGCCGTTTTGCTTTGGCCGCCAGCGCCCTGCTGGCCCTGTGCATGGGCACTTCGCTGGCCTGGGCCGACGACAAGCCGCTGATTCAGGAAGGCAAGAAAACCCTGTTCCAGCGCGTCCTCACCACGCCGGGCTGCGCACTGAGCAGCAGCGCGGGTGGCGCCGCCGGGGCGGTTCAGCCGACATTCAGCCGTTTCTACGTGTACGAGCGGGCCGACGCCGGCAATGCCCAGTGGCTCAAGGTCGGGCCTGACAGCTACGGCAAAACCATCGGCTGGCTGCCGGCCAGTTGCACCACGGACTGGAAGATGCAGCTGACACTGGCCTTCACCAACCCGGCCAACCGTGATCGACTGATGTTCTTCAAGGACCGCGCCACGCTCGAAGGCATCCTCGACGCGCCCGACCCGGTGAGCAAGGTGGCGCCGCTGCGGGCCAAACTCAAACAGGGCACGCTGGCGCCGGGTGTACTGGCCCAGGAGCCGGAATACTTCGTCGACCTGCACAAGCAGTTCTACCTGCTGCCGGTGTTGAGCGGCGAAGAAGTCATGACCGAAGAAGGCTTCCGCACGCGTTTGCTCAACGTCTCGTCGGTGAGCAAGGCCGAGGACAAAGCGGTGCAAGCGGCCCCCGCCAACGCCGCTGACGCGGGCGCGGTGAAAACCAGCCAATTGAAAGAATTCAGTGCGGCCGTGGTGTTTGTCATCGACTCCACCATCTCGATGGACCCGTACATCGACCGCACCCGCGAAGCGATTCGCAAGGTCTACAAACAGATCGAAAGCGAGAACCTGGGCAATCAGGTCAAGTTCGGCCTGGTGGCGTTTCGTTCCAACACCCAGGCGGTGCCGGGGCTGGAATACGTGACCAAAATGTACGCCGACCCGAACAAGGTCACCGGCAGTGAAGACTTTTTGGCCAAAGTCGCGGACCTCAAGCAAGCCAAGGTCTCCAGCAAAAGTTTCGACGAAGACTCGTATGCCGGTGTGATGCACAGCATCGAGAAGGTCGACTGGTCACAGTTCGGCGCCCGGTATGTGGTGTTGATTACCGACGCGGGTGCCCTTGAAGGCGATGACAAGCTCAGCAGCACCGGGCTCAGCGCCGATCAGGTTCGCCTTGAAGCGGCCAACCCTGGCGTGGCGATTTACACCCTGCACCTCAAAACCCCGGCCGGGATCAAGGATCACGGCAAGGCCGAGGCGCAGTACCAGAACCTGTCCACCTACCCCGGCACCAACACCTCGCTGTACTACCCGGTCAATGCCGGTGACGTGCAGGCGTTCGGTCAGAAGGTCGATGCGCTGGCCGGTGCCATCACCGCGCAGGTCAAGGCCGCCTACATGGGCGATGACGCCATCGGCAGCGCGTTGAATGCCAAGCAGGACGTGGCTGTTCAGAAAGATCCGGCCGAGCAAAAAATGCTCGATGACGCGGCCTTGATCGGTCATGCCATGCAACTGGCGTATCTGGGTGAAAAAACCAACAGCCAGGCGCCGCCTGTGTTTGAGGCGTGGATCACGGACCGCGACCTGATCAAGCAAAACATCCCCACCACCGATGTGCGTGTGCTGCTGACCAAAGCCCAGCTCAGCGATTTGAGCGACGTGATGAAACAGATTCTGGACGCGGCCAACGAAGGGTTGATCTCACCGACGGAAATGTTTGATCGCCTGCGTTCGGTCGCGGCGACCATGGGCGCCGACCCCAACCAGCTCAAGCAGAACGGCAACGCCAAGTTGGCGGACATGGGCGTGCTCGGTGAGTACCTCGAAGACCTGCCGTACCAGAGCGAAGTGCTCAACCTGGACGAAGAAACCTGGAAGAGCTGGGACGGTCTGGCGCAAGAACGCTTTATCCGCAACCTGAGCACCAAACTGCGCCACTACCAGCGTTACAACGCGGACGTGGACCGTTGGGTGGCCCTGGCCAAAGACAGCGATGCACGGGACAACGTGTACCCGGTGCCGCTGGAAATGATGCCTTAACGGGACGCCCATGCTCGATATTCAGGACATGTGGGTGCGCCGGGGCAGCGGCGCCCAGGCGCACAATGTGCGTTTGCCGACGTTGCAGGTGAAGCCCGGAGAAATTCTGGCCATCACCGGCGAAAGCGGCTGCGGCAAAAGCACCCTGCTCGAAGCCATCGGCTTGTTATTGCAGCCCGTGGAGCTGGGGCGATTTCGCCTCGGCCCGGCGACGGCCTCGCTGGATATCGCGCAGATGCTTGCCGCGAATGACCAGCCCGGTTTGTCGGCCGTACGCTCGCGGCACTTGGGGTTCATCCTGCAAAGCGGCGGCTTGCTGCCGTTCTTGAGCGTGCGCGACAACATCAGCCTGCCCCGCCGCTTGCTCGGCATGCCCGCCGACAGCGCGCAGGTGGATCGGGCCGTGCTGGCACTGCGCCTCGACGGTTTGCTGGGCAAGCTGCCCCAAGCCTTGTCCATCGGCGAGCGCCAGCGGGTGGCCTGTGTGCGGGCCATCGCCCATGAGCCGCAGGTGTTGCTGGCCGACGAACCGACGGCCGCGCTCGACCCCCACAGCGCCCGGCGCCTGTTCGAATTGTTACTGAGCCTGGTCAATGAGCTTGGCTTGAGTGCGCTGGTGGTGTCCCACGATTGGGCGCTGGTGCGCGACTTTGGCTTACCGCGCCTGGGCGCGATCAGCCGTCAGGGAGAAACGCTGTTTGAAGCCATGGATTAGCCGTCTCGGCCTGCTCGGCAAGCTGGCGGTCGACGACCTCTGGCATGACCGTAAGGTGTCGTTTTGCATTGCTGCCTCGCTGGTGGCAGTGATTGCGCCGCTGTTGCTGCTGTTTGGCCTCAAGCACGGCGTGGTCAGCCAGTTGCAGAACGAACTGCTCAGCGACCCGCGCAACCTCGAAGTGAAAATGCTCAGCAGCGGCAATTACGACGCGGCCTGGATCGCGCGGTTGCGTGAGCAACCCGAAGTCGGCTTTGCCATTGGCCAGACCCGCTCGCTCAACACCCAGGCTGATTTGCTGGTCGGCCTGCAGCGCTTTGTCGAAAACGCGGAAATTATCCCCAGCGAGGCCGCTGACCCGTTGCTCAACCTGCCGCAGATCCACCTGAGCGGCCAACAAGTGATCCTCAGTGACCGCGCCGCGCAACGCTTGCAGGCCAAGGTCGGCGACAGCGTGCGTTTGCGCGCAACCCGGCGTCTGGACGGCATCAACGAACGCGGCGAACTGACCTTGCAGGTGGTCGCGGTGCTCGACGCCGCCCGTTTCGGCCGGGCCGCGGGGTTTGTCGCGCCACCGTTGCTGCTGGCGCTGGAGCGGTTTCGCGACGGTTATCAGGTGCCCGCGTTCGGCCTCGACACCGGTCAGCCACTAGGCCACCTGCAACCGCTCTACGCCAGGGCGCGGGTGTACGCCCGCGACGTGGATGGCGTCGCGCCGCTGGAGCGCTGGTTGAACGGGCAGAACATTGAAACGTCCAGCCGCCTGGCCGACATCGACAACGTCAAAGCCATCAACCACGTGCTGGGTCTGATTTTTGGCGTGATCGCCGGGGCGGCGTTGATCGGCTGCATTGCGTCGATGATCGGCGCGTTTCTGGCCAACATCGACCGCAAACGCAAAAGCCTCGCCGTGCTGCGGCTGCTCGGTTTCAGCAGCCCGGCGGTGGCGGGGTTCGTGATCGCCCAGGCGATGCTGTTAAGCCTTGCCGGGTATCTCGGCGGGCTCGCGTTTTACGGGGTTGGCAGCCTGCTGTTCGACCACCTGCTCGGCAGCAGTCAGGCCACGGGCACCTTTGTTTGTCACATCACTGTCTGGCACGGGCTGGCGGCCCTGCTGATTGCACTGTTGGTCGCTGCACTGGTCGCCGTGATCGGCGCGCTGCGGGCCATCAGCATCCAACCTGCGGAGAGTTTGCGTGAGCTATAAACGTGTTGTGTTGCTCGCATCCCTGAGCTTCGGCTACTTGCTTAACGCTTCGGCGGCAGGCTGGGACGAGAAGTATTTCAACCCTGTGCCCGACGCCAGTGACGTGGTGCTGCCGATGCCGTGCGACGGCTCGATGGTGTTTCGCAAGGTGTTCATCCCGGTCACCGGCCCGCTGGACGATTACCCGATCAACATTGGTCAGGACAGCCCGGACTGGGGTTATGTCGAGCAAAAGCGCCCCGCGTTCATTGCGGGCAGCTTCACCGGTGCCAAGAACGACAAGTCCCGTTACTACCTGATGGCCAAGTACGAGATGAGCCAGTTGCAGTATCAGGCGCTGACCGCCGAGACCTGCCCGACCCCGTCGAACAAACTGCGCCTGCCGCAGGTGGCGGTGAGTTGGGTGCAGGCCATCGATGCCGGGGACAAGTACAACCTGTGGTTGCGTAAAAACGCCGCCGACAAACTGCCGAAAGAAGATGGTGCGCTGGGCTTCCTGCGCCTGCCCACGGAGACCGAGTGGGAATTCGCGGCCCGTGGCGGGCTGGAAGTCGGCGCGGCCGAGTTCAGCGACACGCGCTACCCGATGCCCGACGGCCTGAATGCCTATGAGTGGTTTGGCGGCGCGCAGTCGTCCAACGGCAAGCTGCAACTCTCAGGGCTGCAAAAGCCTAACCCGCTGGGCCTGCACGACATGCTCGGCAACGCCGACGAAATGATGTTTGAACCCTTCCGCCTGAACAAACTGGACCGCCAGCACGGTCAGGCCGGTGGTTACGTGGTGCGCGGCGGCAACTACCTGACGCCGCAGGCCGATCTTCGCACCGCGTTGCGCAAGGAAGAGCCGTACTACAACGCTGACGGCCAGGTGAAAAACAAAACCACCGGTTTGCGCCTGGTGCTGGTGTCGCCCACCCTGACGTCCCGCGAGCGCGTGGGCAGCATCGAGAAGAGCTGGAAAAAACTCGGCACGGGCGCCCAGCAAGGGGACGCGTCGCAGGACAAAGGCACGGTTCAGGAGTTGAACAACCTCGCTTCCGCGGTGGAAGACAAAGCCCTCAAAGAGAAGCTGCAAGCGCTGGAAAACCAGCTGCGCGCCAGCAACCAGCAGCAGGAAGAGACCCGCGACCAAGCCATTCGCGCCAGCCTCAACCTGGGCGCTTTCCTGTGCACCAAGATGCTTGATGACGGCCGCTACCTGGATTTCTTGCAGAAAAACTACGCACTCAACTGTGAATCCGAAGACAAAGACCCGAGCTGCGACATGCGCAAGGGCAAGCTCGACGAGCAAAAGGACCGCCTGCACAAACTCAGCCGCTATTACGCCAGCAGCCTGGTGGAGTCCGCGTCCTTGTACGGCCAGCCGTTGCTGGAGCCGCAAGTGCCGGTGATGGAAGAAATCATCAGCCAGAACAAACAACTGCAAGAACTCAAACCGTACCTGCGCACCCACTGGGCCAATCAGAAGACCTACCTGCAAAAGCAGAAGATCGACACTGACGCCTGGCTGAGCAGCTGCAAGTCCGTCACCCAATAAGCCCTGAAACCCGCTTCAACAAGGAGAAATACAATGATGCGCCGCCTCTGGTCCTCTTCGAAGTTACTGGTCAGTTTCATGCTCACCGCCAGCGTGCTGCTGACCGGTTGCGCCAGCACTGGCAGTGGCATGTTGGGTTCGGGCGCTCCGGCACCCGATCCGCGCCTGACCCAGGGCACCGATGCCGAGTTTTTCAGCAAGTCGGGCTATCAGGCGTGCGCCATGGGCGCGGGGGCTGCGGTGTTGACCTGTGCCCTGAGCAACTCCGGGAATAAAGCGGTGTGCATGATTGCCGCAGGCGTGGCGGCGTGTGGGGTGGCGATGGGGGCCAACTACTACGTGGATCAGCGTCGTAGCGAATACGCCAACACCACGCAGCGCTTGCAGAAGTACAACAGCGACGTGCAGTTGGACACGCAAAAGGTCGTCACGCGCACCGCCACGGCTCAGCAAGTGATTAACGATGACAAGGCGCAGATCGCCCAGATCAAACGCGACCTGGCCAGCAAAAAAATCGACAAGGCTCAGGCGCAACAGCAGATTGCCGCGATCGACAGCAACATCGATCAACTGCGCAGCGAAGTGAAAAACATGCAGACCAAAGTCGCGGGCTACAACGACGTGGTGAAAGTCGAGCGCGCCCAGGGCAACGCCCCTGAGTTGAAGCAGATCGACGCCAACATTTCGAAGATGAACGAGAAAGTGGCGAGCCTGCAAAAAGAAGTCGATGGCTTGTACAGCCAGCGTTCCGCGATCACGTTGGGTTGAGACCATGAACGTACGATTGATGCTAGGGGTGGGCGCGTTGCTGGTGTTGTCCGGTTGCGCCACCCAACCGGGTGAATGCGATGCCACGAACCGTGATGCCAGCCTGTTCACCAAAGTGAACTGCGACGCGGGCGGCGGTTACAGCGAGCAAATCCGCCAGAACGAGGCGGCGCTGGCCAAATCCCAACAAGAAAACGCGATGTTCCATCAGGTGTACCAGGACATTGCCGCGCAACAGGCGGCGTCGCGCAATGACTTGTTGGCGCAGCAGAAGTCCCAGGCGGCGCTGAACCAGTCCCTGAGCCAACTGCTGGGTTCGCTCAAGACCCGCAGCGGCAACAAGGCGCAGGTGCAGCAGCAAATTGCCGCGCTTGAGCAGCAGCTCAAAGCCGCGCAAGCCAAGCCCGCCAGCACCGGCAACGCCAAGCAAATGGCGGCCAAGCAACAGGAACTCAAGGCGCTGCAAAAGAAAGTCAACCAGCTGCAATTCAGCCTCGGTTACGAATAAGCCCTTCTGCTTGACCCGGTCGGCAGCCTGGCGCTGCCGACGTCTTTTTCAGGAATTCACCCCATGCAGCGCATTACCCGGGACGAGCACGCCACGCCACACGGACTGGACGCGCTAAAAGACAAAATCGCCCTGATCCTCAAGCACTTCCCGCCGTCGGTGGCCAGTGTCTACGCGATCCCGCGCATTGGCAGTGGCGACGTGGTGGAGTGGTGGACCGAGCTGGGCGGCCAGCCCACGCGCTTTCATGACTTGAATGAAGACCAGCAGGCGGCGTTGCTGGAGCGCTATCGCCAGCGGCAGGAAACCCTCGGGTTACTGGCCGATGAACTGGTCACCCGCGGTCAGCCGGAGCAGGCCGCCAGTTTGCGTACCCTGATTGGTGCGCCCGATCTGAACAACCTCTACAGCATCAATGGCGATCCGGTGGTGGTGCGCTGGGGGTTGCAGGCACAACCCGCGGTGGCGACCCCGGCGCCTGCGCCCGTAGCCGCACCCGTTGTGGTGCGGCGCCCACGGCGTCTCTGGCCGTGGTGGCTGCTGGCGCTGTTTCTGCTGCTGGGCCTGTTGCTGTGGGCGTTATGGCATTGGCGCTTGCCGCCGATGAACCTGTTGCCGGTGCAGAGCAATCCTGTGTGCCGTGCCAGCACGCCGCAAGGCAGCGAGTTGCCGCCTGAGTTTGTGGTGATCCTCGACACATCGGGTTCGATGAACCTCAACATCAACGCGACCAAGGACGATGAGGACTGGTACTTCAAGAGCCGTCCCCAGCCCGAAGACAATGACCCGCGCACGGTGAAAATCTTCGCCCCGCAAACCCGTCTTGACGTCGCGAAAACGGCGCTGACCGGGATCATCAACAACCTGCACCCCGACATCGACACGCGGCTGATGACCTTTGCCGGGTGTTTCCGCCAGCCCGACCACGGTGTCTTCAGCGCGGCGCAGCGCCCGCAGTTGATCACCGGGATTCAGGGGCTGAACGCCAACGAAGGCACGCCGCTGGCGTCGAGCCTGAAAAAGGCGGCCCGGCAGGTCAATGGCCGTGATCGCGACGCGGTGATCGTGATGTTTGTGGACGGCGACGACGGCTGCAATGAAAACGTCTGCAAGGTGGCGCAGCGCATTGCTGTCGAACAACCGCGGCTGCGGGTGAATGTGGTCAATATCGGTGACAGCTCGCTGTCCAACTGCATTGCGGAAAACACCGGCGGCAGCATCTACTCCAGCCGTAACGCCAGCGACTTGGCCAACGCCCTCAAACATGCCACCCAGGCTGTTTCAGAGTGCGAATGACCCTGTCGTAGCGTGAGGCCGGGCGCGCCAGCCTCACGCCAGCCGCCGCACGTCGGGCAGCGCCATGGCGGCGACTTCTTGCTGCAAGAAGCCGCTCAGGCGGCGTAAGCGCTCTCCGCCGGGCCGGGTTTTTGGCCACACCAGGTAGTAGTTTTCGCCGCTGGCCACGGCGGTTGGAAACGGCAGGCTCAACCGCCCCTGTGCGACGTCCTCGGCCACCATCAGCAAGTCGCCCATGGAGATGCCATACCCGCGCGCCGCCGCGATCATCCCCAGTTCGAGGGTGTCGAACACCTGCCCGCCCTTGAGCGACACCTGCCCGGTCAGGCCCTGACAGTCCAGCCAGCGGCGCCAGTCGCGACGGTCAGGCGTGGGGTGCAGCAACTCGGTGCCCGCCAGCCGTGAGACATCCCACGGTTGCTCGTCGAGCAGGTTGGCCGCGCCCACCGGGATCAGCATTTCCGGGAACAGCAAGGTGCACTCCCAGTCAGGCGGGAAGTGGCCGTTACTCAGCAACACCGCGCAGTCGAACGGCTCCTGATTGAAATCGACATGGTCGATGTCCATCCACGCGCTGGTCAGCTGGACTTCGTTGCCCACCTGCAAGTGGCGAAAGCGGCTGAGTCTGGCCAACAACCAGCGCATGGTCAGGGTCGACGGTGCCTTCATGCGCAAGATGTCATCTTCTGCGCGCAAGGTGGTGCAGGCGCGCTCCAGTGCGAGGAACCCCTCGCGCACGCCCGGCACCAGTAAGCGTGCGGCTTCGGTCAGTTGCAGCGTGCGGCCATTGCGCTGGAACAGTCGACAGGCAAAGTGCGCCTCCAGGGTTTTGATGTGGCGGCTGACGGCGCTTTGGGTGATGGATAACTCATCGGCCGCACGGGTAAACGAGCTGTGACGGGCAGCGGCTTCAAACGCGCGCAAGGCATACAGCGGAGGAAGGCTACGAGACATGAGGAATATTCCATGTATACGAGAGGTTTATGCGGGCATAAAGGTATTTGATATGAGTTTTAATCATGCCATAGATCGTTTTTATCCCTTTGCTTAAATCACTGAAGGCGCCGAGAATCCAGCCTTTCAACGTATCTTAAGAATTCATACCGATGACCAAACAGCATTCTGCACGTATCGAACTCGGCGCCATCATGCGGTTGGCTGGGCCGCTGATTGCTTCGCAGTTGGCGCACATGCTGATGGTGCTCACCGACACCCTGATGATGGCGCGCCTGAGCCCCGAAGCACTGGCGGGCGGCAGTTTGGGGGCGGCCAGTTATTCGTTCGTGTCGATTTTCTGCCTGGGGGTGATTGCCTCCGTGGGCACGCTGGTGTCGATCCGCCAGGGCGCGGGCGACATCGAGGGCGCGACCCGTCTCACCCAGGCCGGCGTTTGGCTGGCGTGGGGGCTGGCGCTGGGCGCCGCATTGATCCTGTGGAACATCAAGCCGGTGTTGCTGCTGTTCGGGCAAACCCCGAGCAACGTCGAAATGGCTGGTCAGTTCTTGTTGTTACTGCCTTTTGCACTGCCCGGCTACATGACGTTCATGGCCTTGCGCGGCTTTACCAGTGCGATGGGCCGCCCGGTGCCCGTGATGGTCATTAGCGTCATCGGCACCGTGGCCAACTTCCTGCTCAATTACGCGCTGATTACCGGCATGTTCGGCCTGCCCAAACTGGGGTTGATGGGCATCGGCCTGGTGACGGCGATTGTGGCCACGGCCATGGCGCTGGGGCTTGCCTGGCATATTCATCGGCACCCGGCCTACGACGCCTATCCGCTGCGCAAAGGTCTGTCGCGGCTTAACGTGCCGTACCTGCGCGAACTGTGGCGCCTGGGCTTGCCCATCGGTGGCACCTACGCGGTGGAAGTCGGGTTGTTTGCCTTTGCAGCCTTGTGCATGGGCACCATGGGCAGCACGCAACTGGCCGCGCACCAGATCGCGCTGCAAATTGTGTCGGCTGCGTTCATGGTGCCCGCGGGCATGTCGTATGCGATCACCATGCGCATCGGTCAGCATTACGGCGGAGGCGATTTGTTGCGCGCACGCCTGGCGGGACGGGTCGGGATCGGCTTTGGCGCGGCGACCATGCTGTGCTTTTCGGTGGTGTTCTGGTTCTGGCCCAAGGAGCTGGTCGGCCTTTTGCTGGACTACGACAATCTGGCGTTCCGCCCGGTGTTCGAGCTGGCGATGAGCTTGCTGGCGGTGGCGGCGTGGTTTGAGCTGTTCGACGGTGCGCAAACCATCGCCATGGGCGCGATTCGCGGGCTGAAAGACGCCCGCACGACCTTTCTCGTCGGCCTGTTCTGCTACTGGGCCATTGGCGCGCCGCTGGCCTGGTTGCTGGCGTTCACCTTCGACTGGGGCCCGGCGGGCGTTTGGTGGGGGCTGGCATTGGGGCTCGCGTGCGCGGCCATCAGCCTGACTCTGGCGTTCGAGTGGAAGATGCGGCGCATGCTCAGGCGTGCGCACAACGCCGCGATCCGCCTGTAGGGGTAGCCGAGCCTCGCGACGTTAGCGCGAGGCCGCCTCGCGCTTGCCCATGGCCTGGCTCAAGAAGGCCACCAGTTCGGTCAGTGGCAAGGGCTTGCTGATGAAATAGCCCTGTACCTGATCGCAGCCAAAGCTACGCAGCAGGGCCAGTTGCTCGGGGGTTTCGACTCCTTCGGCGACCACTTCCAGCTTGAGGTTGTGCGCTAGGTTGATCATGGCGGGCACCAGCTTGCGGTTTTCTTCGCGACTCTCCATGCCGCCGACGAAACTTTTGTCGATTTTCAACAAGGCGATCGGCAGGCTGTTGAGGTGCACGAAAGAAGAAAACCCCGTCCCGAAGTCGTCCAGCGAAAACCTCACGCCCAGCCGCCCCAGCGCATCCATCGTCTGCTTGACCAGGTCGCTGCGCCGCATCACGGCGGTTTCAGTCAGTTCGAATTCCAACCACTGCGCCTCGACCCCGCGCTCGCTAATCAAGCGGCTGAGGGTGGAGAGCAACTGGCTGTCCTGAAATTGCCTGAACGACAGGTTGACCGCCATGTGCAGCGGCGCAAACCCGTGTTCGCGCAGGGCTTGCATGTCGCGCAGCGCCCGGGAAATCACCCAATAGCCCAGCGGCACAATCAACCCGCTTTGTTCGGCCAGCGGCACAAACTCGCTGGGAGCCAGCAGGCCACGTTCGCCGTGACGCCAGCGCACCAAGGCTTCAAGGCCGACAATCTGCCCGGTGCCCAAATCCAGGCGCGGCTGGTAATGCAGCTCCAGCTCGTCGCGGCGCAGGGCGCGGCGCAGTTCGCTTTCAAGGTCTGCCAGGCTGCGGGCGTTGCGGTTGATGCGTTCATTGAACAGGTGAAACGTGCAGCCTTGCGTGCTCTTGGCCTGCTGCATGGCGATGTGCGCATGCCACATCAGCGGATCGGCCCCGGCGTTGGCGCGCGCATGGGCGATACCAAGGCTGCAACCGATCAACAGGCTTTCGCCGTCAATCCAGTAAGGTTCGGCCAGCGCTTCGGTGATGCGTTCAGCGATCTGCTCGGCGCGTTCGGGGGCGCGGCGGGTGTCGATCAACAAGGCGAATTCGTCGCTGCCCAGTCGGGCCAGTTGATCGCCCGCTTCCAGCTGGCTTTTGAGCCGGGCCACCACTTGCAGGATCAGGCGATCCCCCGCCTGGTGCCCAAGGGCATCGTTGGCGTGGCGAAAGTTGTCCAGGTCCAGATGCCCGAGGGCGATGCCGCGGCCTTCACTTTCCGCCAGACGCACGGCCAGCAGGGTCTGAAAGCCCTGGCGGTTGGCGATGCCGGTCAGCGGGTCTTCTTCGGCCAAGCGCTGCAAGGTGTGTTCGAGTACGCCGCGCTCGCGAACATGCCGCAGGCTTCGGCGCAATAAATCGGTCGTCAGGTTGGACGCCACGAACCAGTCGCTGACCCCTTGCGGCGAGGCATCGGGTTCAGCCTCCAGCAGCAGAATGGTCGATAACCGGCAACGGCCCGGTGCGGGTTGTAGCGCGGGGGTGGTGAGCAGCAACGCATTGCGGTCGTTTTCGAACAGATAACTGACCGATTCCCAATTCGGCGCACACACAAGAACGGCAACGGTTTTTATGGGCGCCAGACACTCGCGCAACAACGCTGCCCAAGAAGGCTCTTCGGCCAATAGCAGCAAACGCAAGGGTTCGACAGGCGTAGACAAGCTGGCTCCCTAGACTCTGCAGTAATTTCAGGCGGTGAGCATTATGACGCGCCGACGACCAATGGCAAATGACATTGGTTATCAAATACATATTTGTGGTCCACCTCTCACGGTAGCCTCAAATCCGCCCGGCATCCTGCGCGAAAGTAACAAAAGCAGCAAATTTAGACAGAGTGCTACGTCACACTGTCGCAGAGTGGCAGCAATATTTGCTCAGCCTGTTAAAATGCCCGCCCTTTTCAGATACGACCCCCTGACTCGTCATGTCCCGACTCAATCCCCGGCAGCAAGAAGCCGTGAGCTACGTCGGCGGCCCTCTTTTGGTGCTCGCCGGCGCGGGCTCGGGCAAAACCAGCGTGATTACCCGCAAAATCGCGCACTTGATCCAGAACTGTGGCATCCGCGCCCAGTACATCGTCGCCATGACCTTTACCAACAAGGCGGCGCGCGAGATGAAGGAACGGGTCGGCACATTGCTCAAAAAGGGCGAGGGCCGTGGCCTGACAGTGAGTACGTTTCACAACCTGGGGCTCAACATCATCCGCAAGGAGCATGCGCGGCTGGGCTACAAGCCGGGTTTTTCGATCTTTGACGAAGCGGACGTCAAAGCGCTGATGACCGACATCATGCAGAAGGAGTACTCGGGCGACGACGGGGTCGATGAAATCAAGAACATGATCGGCTCGTGGAAAAACGACCTGATCCTGCCTGCCAAGGCCCTTGAGGACGCCCGCAACCCCAAGGAACAGACGGCCGCCATTGTCTATACCCACTACCAGCGCACGCTCAAGGCGTACAACGCGGTGGACTTTGACGACCTGATCCTGTTGCCCGTCAAGCTGTTCGAAGAGCACGCCGACATCCTTGAAAAGTGGCAGAACAAGGTGCGCTACCTGTTGGTGGACGAATACCAGGACACCAACGCCAGCCAGTATTTGCTGGTCAAGTACCTGATTGGCACGCGCAACCAGTTCACCGTGGTGGGCGACGACGACCAGTCAATCTACGCCTGGCGCGGCGCCCGCCCGGAAAACCTGATGTTGCTCAAGGACGATTACCCGTCCCTGAAAGTGGTGATGCTGGAGCAAAACTATCGCTCCACCAGCCGCATCCTGCGCTGTGCCAACGTGCTCATTTCCAACAACCCGCACGCGTTCGAGAAGCAACTGTGGAGCGAGATGGGGCATGGCGATGAAGTGCGGGTCATTCGCTGCCGCAACGAAGACGCAGAAGCCGAGCGTGTGGCGGTTGAAATCCTCACGTTGCACTTGCGCACCGACCGGCCCTACAGCGACTTTGCGATCCTCTATCGCGGGAACTATCAGGCCAAACTGATTGAGCTGAAATTGCAGCACCATCAGATTCCGTATCGTCTGTCTGGCGGTAACAGCTTCTTCGGACGTCAGGAAGTCAAAGACCTGATGGCCTATTTCCGCTTGATCGTGAACCCGGATGACGACAACGCCTTCCTGCGGGTGATTAACGTGCCGCGCCGGGAAATCGGTTCCACGACGCTGGAAAAACTCGGCAACTACGCCACCGAACGCAAGATTTCGATGTACGCGGCCACCGACGAAATCGGCCTGGGCGAGCACCTCGACACCCGTTACACCGACCGACTGGCACGCTTCAAGCGCTTCATGGACCGCATCCGCCAGCAGTGCGCGGGCGAAGACCCGATAGCCGCGCTGCGCAGCATGATCATGGACATCGACTACGAGAACTGGCTGCGCACCAACAGTTCGAGCGAGAAAGCGGCGGACTACCGCATGGCCAACGTCTGGTTTTTGGTCGAGGCGTTGAAAAACACCCTCGAAAAAGACGAAGACGGCGGCATGACCATCGAAGAGGCCATCGGCAAGCTGGTGTTGCGTGACATGCTCGAACGTCAGCAAGAAGAGGAAGACGGCGCCGAAGGCGTGCAGATGATGACCTTGCACGCGTCCAAGGGCCTGGAATTCCCCTACGTGTTCATCATGGGCATGGAAGAAGAAATCCTGCCGCACCGTTCCAGTATTGAAGCCGACACCATTGAAGAAGAACGGCGCCTGGCCTACGTCGGGATTACCCGCGCACGTCAGACGCTGGCGTTTACCTTTGCCGCCAAGCGTAAACAGTACGGCGAGATCATCGATTGCGCGCCTAGCCGCTTTCTGGATGAGCTGCCCCCGGACGACTTGGCCTGGGAAGGTAACGACGACACCCCTACCGAAGTTAAAGCGGTTCGCGGAAATACGGCATTGGCCGATATACGCGCCATGCTTAAACGCTAAAATCGACTATTTTTCACTCTACCTTCAGCGCATAAGCGCTATTTGAGGACGTTACGTTGGAAGCACTGCACAAGAAAATTCGCGAAGAAGGCATCGTGCTTTCCGATCAGGTTTTGAAGGTCGACGCCTTTTTGAACCATCAGATCGATCCGCAATTGATGAAAGAGATCGGCGACGAGTTCGCGCGTTTGTTCAAAGATGCGGGCATCACCAAGATCGTCACCATCGAAGCGTCGGGCATTGCGCCTGCGGTGATGACGGGTTTGAACCTGGGCGTGCCGGTGATTTTTGCCCGCAAGCACCAGTCGCTGACCCTGACTGAGAACCTGCTGACGGCGACCGTTTACTCGTTCACCAAGCAGACCGAAAGCACCGTTGCGATCTCGCCGCGTCACCTGAAAAGCACCGACCGCGTGCTGGTCATCGATGACTTCCTGGCCAACGGCAAGGCTTCGCAGGCACTGATTTCGATCATCAAGCAAGCGGGCGCCACGGTTGCAGGCCTTGGCATCGTGATCGAGAAGTCGTTTCAGGGCGGCCGTGCCGAACTGGACGCTCAGGGTTATCGCGTTGAGTCGTTGGCTCGGGTCAAGTCCCTGACCGACGGCAAAGTGACCTTTATCGAGTAAGGCGTTGCCTCTTTAACCGCTGGCCACGCCGTGCGCCGCCAACGGTTAAAGCACGTGCGTGCCTGTGTTTCAGTGCGGCTTGGCGGTTGCCTGTAAACCCGCCAGCAGCAAGCGCTGATACAACTCTTCGCGCAGGCCAGTGGGCTTTGCCAGTTGCATGCGCGCCAGGTGCTCCGGGAAGGCATGGGGCGCGGGTGCGTCCAGCGTGGCCTTGCCCAGTTCATAGATCTGCGTGAGTTTGAATTTGCTCTTGAGCCAGTTCAGGGCTCGCAGCAGGTCTTGCTCCTGCGCGCTGAAATCACAGCCCAGCGGGTACTCCGGGAACAGGTGCGGATGGCGCGCGGCGATGGCGTGCAAGCGCTCCGGGCTGTTGTTGGCAAAGCGCGGATCCAGGCAAAAGTCTTTGGGCAGCTTGCCGATGTGCTGAGCCTGCTCGATGAGCTCGGTCTGAAAGCGTGAGTCCGTAATGTTGAGCAAGGCTTCGATGACCTTGCGGTCTGTTTTGCCGCGCAAATCAGCGATGCCGTATTCGGTGATCACGATGTCGCGCAGGTGGCGCGGGATGGTGCAGTGCCCATATTCCCAGACGATGTTGGAACTCACCTCCCCGCCCGACTCACGCCAGCTGCGCAGGATGATGACCGAGCGTGCGTCATGCAGGGCGTGCCCCTGCGCGACAAAGTTGTATTGCCCGCCCACGCCGCTGAGTACGCGGCCGTCTTGCAGTTGATCGGCCACCCCGGCGCCAAGCAAGGTCATGGTGAACGCGCTGTTCACAAAGCGCGCGTAGCGGCGTTGCAGGCGTTTCAATGCTTCCTGGCCGTACAGCTCGTTGATAAAGCTGATGGCGGTCATGTTGAATTCGCTGCGTTTGCTGTGAGGCACCTCCCGCAGGCGTTGGTAAAAACTGGCCGGGCCGAGGATGAAGCCGCCATGCACGCACACCCCGTCAGTGTGCAGGCTCTCGTCAAGCATGCCCGCGTTGGCGAGCGCCTGACGTTCGGCGTCCGGGTACACCTTGCGCCGCACGATGCCCGCGTCCACCAACACCATCAGCCCGTGTACAAACATTTCACTGCAACCGTACAAGCCTTGGGCGAAGGGCACGATGCCGCCCTCTGCTTCGATCAGGTTGTGCCAAGGGCTGATGTCCAGGTCGTCGAGCAAGGCGCGATAGCCTGCGTTGTCGGCCTGACGTGCCAGTAATGCCGCCACCAGCGCATCCCCCATGGCACCGATCCCGATTTGCAAGGTGCCGCCATCGCGCACCAGGGTGCTGGCGTGCAGGCCGATAAAGTGGTCTTGCAGGCTCACCGGCATATTGGGTGTGGAGAACAGCGTGGTGCGCTCCTCCTCCTCGATGAGCAGGTCAAAATCGTCGGCTGTCATTTCGGCGTCGCCGGGCATGAACGGCAGGTCGCTGTGGACGTGGCCCAGCATCAGGATGGTCTCGCCCGCGGCCCGACGCTTGGCGATCATCGGCAGCAGATCCAGGGTGATGTCGGGGTTGCAGCTCAGGCTCAGGCGATTGGCATCCTGCGGATCACGGGCGATGAGTTGCGCGACCAGATTCAAGCCATTGGCGTTGATGTCGCGGGCGGCGTGGCTGTAATTGCTGCTGACGTAGTCTTGTTGGGCCGACGGGCTGTTGAGCAGGCTGCCCGGCTGCATGAAGAATTGCTCGACGTGGATGTTGTCCGGGAGGCTGTTGCGGTGCAGGTCGGCGAGGTAGTCCAGCTCAATGTAGTCGCCAAACACCCGCTCGATGAACGGTTCGAGAAACTGCCTTTGCAGCCCTTCGCCCAGAGGCGGGCGGCCAAGGCTGAGGGCGGTGTATATCGTCAGTCGGCGTTCGGGCAGTTGCCTGATGCGTTGGTAGAGCGCGTTGACGAAGCGATTGGCCTTGCCCAGACCCAGCGGTAAACCCAGGTGAATATGCGAGGGAAGCCGCGCCAATACGTCATCGACTGCGCGCTCGATTGAACAGGACTGCACCATCTGATCCTCCAAAACCATCCATGTGTAGAGATGTGACTGAGAGTGACGGGTATTGGTTGCACTGACCAAGACTAACCCCGACCGGCCTGCCCGGAACAGGAACAGCGTGTTTAACCCACGCTGTGGATTTCGCCGGTTTCCGGCAAGCGCACGTTGATCGAAACATACACAGGCGCACGGTGGGCAAGGCCGGGAAACCACACAATGGCGTCTTGATAGTCGGGCGGGTAGACGGGGTTGACCAGCATCGTGTCGGCCTGATTGGAGGGCGGGAACACCCAGGCGGCCGGTTTGAGGGATGCCCCTTCGAGGGGCGCAAGGGGGGCGATGGCCGACGGGTCGGGTGCGGGTTTCCAGCTTATTTCAAGGCCGTTGCCCACGCGGGCGACCCGTTGTTCAGCGTGCGCGTGTGCCGCGATGACGGGGACCCGCTGCCATTCTCTTTTGGTGCCGGTATAAAAACCGTAGGCGCTGATGGCGCCGTCGTGCAGATGTTTGACGGTCAACCTCACACGCGTGTTGCCTTCCGTGAGTTGGCCATATTGCTCGTGACGGTAGAACGCGCTGTCCCCCGAATTGGTGCTGGGCATCAGCACGGTGACGACGACCCGGCTTCGCGGTGGGGCCTTCACGGCCAGGCTGCCCTGCAGGCGGGCGGCGAACAGCCTGGCGCTGAGAGAGCCGCCAATCCAGAGCAAATCCGTATGGTCACCGGCAATGCGGGTGTCGGTGCCCAGCACGGCAAATTCGCCGTACTGGGTCAGCGCCTCCACGGGGACGAACTCGTTGTAATTGCTGAAGTCCATCAGCCCGTCTGGCAGCGCACACGACTTGGCGAACACGCTGCCGCGTGCCATCCCTGGCGGGCTTGCAGGTGCGTTGAACGCCGGGACGGCCTTGCGCTGCCGGGTGCAGGCGCGACAGGGGCAAGGGGAATGAGATGAGGCCACACACGTTTCGTACACAGGCATGAGTCGCTGGATGGGTGTGTCGCGATGCTAGCGACATGCCGGTACGGGACGCGTAGGAGAATTCTGAGTTTTCTGAACGGTTTGTAACTTGGTCTTTCGGCCTTGCGGCGTAAGGGCCGTGGGCAGGGGTGAAACGGCAGGCACAAAAAAGCCGCCCATCAGCGGCTTTTTTGCAGGAGATCGGTTTATTTCAAACCGGACATCTTCTCGATGGCGCCTTTGAGGTCTTCATCGGAGCAACTTGTGCACGTGCCTTTGGGCGGCATGGCGTTGATCCCGGTGATGGCCTTGGCCAGGATGCCGTCAAGGCCGCCCTGGTGATCTGCGCGTTCTTTCCAGGCGGCGGTGTCACCGATTTTCGGTGCGCCCAACAGGCCTGTGCCATGGCACGCGTTGCAATGCTTGGCGATGATGTCGTCTGCCGACATACCGCCGCCGCCGACCGAGGCTGCAACTTCCATCCCTTTGCATTCCTGGCCTTCAATACAAACTTTACCCACAGGCTCAAGACGTTTTGCGATGTCATCGTTCGTCGTTGCTTGAGCGTTGACTGCCCAAAGGGCCACTACTGCTGCTGGTACGGCCAGCATTTTCATAATTAGGTTCACGCGTTCACCCTCAATGGTGGCTAGTCACGCCCACAACCACGGTTTCGCGGGCGGGCGAAAGTATAACGGTTAGCCCGCCACTCTGAAACAACCCTAAAGTAGAAGGGGTCTTATAAGTGGCGAAATGCAACGTGGGCCGCCTCTGCAGGGCCTGCAGGGCGCCTCTTTTCTTAGAAGTTCGCCGGGGTCGCTGCGCTGATTAGTCGCGCTGCGACGTCGAACGGATTGCGAAAACGATGCGGCTTCGAGCTCTCGAAATAGTAGCTGTCACCTGCTTCCAGCACGAACGTCTCAAGACCTACGGTCAATTCAAGACGACCTTCGAGCAAAATGCCGGTTTCTTCACCGTCGTGGGTCAGCATTTCGTCGCCGGTGTCGGCGCCCGGTGGGTAAATTTCGTTCAGGAAGGCAATGGCCCGGCTGGGGTGCGCGCGGCCGACCAGTTTCATGGTCACGGCACCGTCGGAAATGTCGATCAGCTCATTGGCTTTATAGACAATCTGAGTCGGTGTTTCTTGAAGGATTTCTTCGGAAAAGAACTCGACCATCGACATCGGGATGCCGCTCAGCACTTTTCTCAACGAACTGATCGAAGGGCTGACACTGTTCTTTTCGATCATTGAAATGGTGCTATTGGTGACCCCCGCCCGTTTGGCGAGTTCACGCTGAGATAGCCCTTTCAGTTTGCGGATGGATTGCAGTCGTTCACCGACGTCCAATGCGGGAGCCTCCTGGGGTTCAGATTTAGGTCGAATGGGCGCCATCATGGCGATAGCGTTCAGTATTTACAACACTTCGACTTCAAACCTGCGCAACCGTTTGGCTCCTTATTTGGACGGTCTGCCATCAGCTCCCGGAATAGAGGCTTGGCACGCGTTTGAGGTTGCAAAAAATCTGGTAAGGAATGGTTTCAGCATGTGCCGCCACTTCACTGGCAAGGATGTGTTTACCCCACAGTTCAACGGTAGACCCCAGACCCGCCTCTGGCACATCCGTCAGGTCGATGCACAGCATGTCCATCGACACGCGCCCCAGCAATTGGCTGCGTTGCCCGCCCACCCAAACCGGCGTGCCCGTGGGGGCGTGGCGGGGATAACCGTCGGCGTAGCCCATGGCCACAACGCCAATGCGCATGGGGCGGTCGGTGATGAAGCGGGCGCCATAGCCCACCGGTTCGCCGGCAGGCAATTCACGCACGCAAATGACCTTGGACTCCAGTGTCATCACCGGCTGCAAACGTTCAGCCAGCGCATGGGCTTCTTCGAACGGGGTGCTTCCATACAGCATCAGGCCAGGGCGTACCCAGTCGCTGGGCACACTCGGCCAGCCAAGCACCGCGGGCGAATTGCGCAGGCTCACTTCAGCGTTCAATTGAGCGCGGGCCGCTTCGAACACCGCCACCTGTTCTTCGCTGCGGCCGCATCCCAGTTCGTCTGCCCGGGAGAAGTGGCTCATCAACACCACCTTCGCAACGTTGGGGCTGGCGAGCAGGCGTTGGTAAGCCGCCTGAAAGTCCGCCGGATGCAGCCCGACGCGGTGCATGCCGGTGTCAAGCTTGAGCCAGACGTGAATCGGTCTGGCGAGCGTGCTGGCGAGGATGTCATCGAGTTGCCACAGCGAGTGCACCACGCACCACAGGTCGTGCTCGACGATCAGCGGCAGTTCATCCTGGGCGGTGAAAAAACCCTCCAGCAGCAGGATCGGGGCACGGATGCCCGCCTCGCGCAGCTCCAGTGCTTCTTCAATGCAGGCGACAGCGAAGCCATCCGCTTCGCCCTCCAGCGCCTGGGCGCAGCGTACGGCGCCATGGCCGTAGGCATCGGCCTTGATCACGGCGAGGGCTTTGGCCCCCGTCACTTCGCGGGCCAATTGGTAGTTATGACGCAGGGCTTGAAGGTCGATCAGGGCACGGGCTGGGCGCATGGCGGGCTTCTAACGGCTAATGAATAAAAAAACGGCGCTACCCGCAGCGTTAACTGCGAGCTGCGCCGCAAGAGGGACTGTTACACGGAGCAGAACAGTTAAGGCAGAGCTGCAATCACTGACAGCTCAACCAGAATTTCGGGTTCGCACAGCTTGGCTTCAACGGTGGCACGGGCCGGTTGCACACCGTTGGGCAGCCATTGGTCCCACACACGGTTCATGCCGGCAAAATCAGCATCGATGTCCTTGAGGTAGATGGTCACCGACAGGATGTGATGCTTGTCGGTGCCAGCCAAATCCAGCAGGCGCTCGATGTTAACCAGCGTTTCACGGGTCTGCTGCTCGACACCCGCATTCATGTCATCGCCGACTTGACCGGACAGGTACACCGTCCCGTTGTGGACGACGATCTGGCTCATGCGGTCATTGGTGAGCTGGCGCTGGATTGCCATGTTTAGCAGTCTCCTGGTGGTTGCCGTAACGCGAAATATCGAGGCCTTCGGTGCTGATTTGTGGCGTTTTCTTGGCCATCACATCAGCCAGGTAACGACCGGAACCGCACGCCATGGTCCAGCCGAGTGTGCCGTGGCCGGTGTTCAGGAACAGGTTCTTGAACGGGGTCGCACCGACAATCGGCGTGCCGTCTGGCGTGGTGGGACGCAAGCCGGTCCAGAAACTGGCCTGGCTCAAGTCACCGCCGCGAGGATAAAGGTCGTTGACGATCATCTCCAGGGTTTCGCGCCGACGCGGATTAAGCGAGAGGTCAAAACCGGCAATCTCGGCCATGCCGCCGACGCGAATGCGGTTGTCGAAACGGGTGATCGCGACCTTGTAGGTCTCGTCGAGAATCGTCGAGGTCGGGGCCATGTCCGGGTGGGTGATCGGAATGGTCAACGAGTAACCCTTGAGCGGGTAAACCGGGGCCTTGATGCCCAGCGGCTTGAGCAGTTGCGGCGAGTAGCTGCCCAGCGCCAGCACGTAACGGTCGGCCGTTTCGAGCTTGCCGTCGATCATCACACCGTTGATGCGGTCGCCCGCGTAGTCCAGACGCTGAATGTCCTGGCCGAAGCGGAATTCCACGCCCAGGTTCTTCGCCATTTCTGCCAGGCGGGTGGTGAACATCTGACAGTCGCCCGTCTGGTCATTCGGCAAGCGCAAAGCCCCGGCCAGAATGTCGGTGACGCTGGCCAGTGCAGGTTCGACGCGGGCAATGCCGTCGCGGTCGAGCAGTTCGTAAGGAACGCCTGATTCTTTGAGGACGGCGATGTCTTTGGCGGCGCCATCGAGCTGCGCCTGGGTGCGGAACAGTTGAGTCGTACCCAGGTTGCGAGCCTCGTAGGCAATGCCGGTTTCGGCGCGCAGTTCATCCAGGCAGTCGCGGCTGTACTCGGACAGACGCACCATGCGCTCTTTGTTCACGGCATAACGGCTGGCGGTGCAGTTGCGCAGCATCTGCGCCATCCACAGGTATTGATCGATATTGGCGGTGGCTTTGATGGCCAAAGGCGCGTGGCGTTCGAGCAGCCATTTCATGGCTTTGAGCGGCACGCCCGGTGCAGCCCACGGTGAGGCATAACCGGGTGAAACCTGGCCTGCGTTGGCAAAGCTGGTTTCCATTGCAACGGCGGGCTGACGGTCGATCACGACCACTTCAAAGCCGGCTCGGGCCAGATAATAGGCGCTGGCAGTACCAATGACGCCGCCACCCAATACCATAACTCGCATATTTATATCCCTCATCGCGGCCAGCCGCAGACGTTTATTGTTCAAAGCGAAGATGGGCGCAGTATATGAACCATTGGCTAGTGGAATTCACTGTATAAATGGCTATATTTGGCGACAATTCTCGGCTTAAACGCTTTTGACAAAGGAGATTCTCCTATGCGCACAAATCACCAAACAAAGCGTGAACTGGACAAGATCGATCGCAATATTTTGCGCATTTTGCAGGCCGACGGCCGCATCTCGTTTACTGAACTGGGGGAGAAGGTCGGGCTGTCGACCACGCCGTGTACCGAGCGGGTGCGCAGGCTGGAGCGCGAAGGGATCATCATGGGTTACAACGCCCGGCTCAACCCGCAGCATTTGCAGGGCAGTTTGCTGGTGTTCGTTGAGATCAGCCTCGACTACAAGTCAGGCGACACCTTTGATGAGTTCCGACGTGCCGTGCTGAAACTTCCCCATGTGCTGGAGTGCCATCTGGTGTCAGGGGATTTTGACTATCTGGTAAAAGCGCGCATCAGCGAGATGGCGTCTTATCGCAAGTTGCTGGGGGACATTCTGTTGAAACTGCCCCACGTGCGCGAATCCAAAAGTTACATCGTGATGGAAGAGGTCAAAGAAAGCCTGAACCTGCCGATCCCGGATTGAACCTGAGGGTGCAGCCGCGAGCGTTCAGACCAGCACTTGCCGGGTGGTGGCGATGTATTCGTGCACCAGCTTTTCGGCGCTCGGATGAATCATCTCCACAGGGCGTCGGCCATTGGGGCACGGCAATGTCGGGGTGGTGCCGAACAGGCGGCAGATCAACGGGCGCTCTTCATACACCGTGCAACCGTTCGGCCCCAGGTGTACGCAATTGAGCTCGTCCATGGCCGCCGCCTGTTCGGCCGCTGTTTTGCGCGGCAGACGCGCCATTTCTTCGGACGAGGTGGTCACGGGCCCGCAGCAGTCGTGGCAACCCGGTACGCATTCGAACGACGGGATTTGCTGCCTGAGAAAGCGGATTTTGTGACTGTTACAGCTCATTCAGCGCGTACCGATGTTGAAAAGGCCACAGAGTCTGCCTGAAAACCCCTGCCCTAGACAGCGCCGTCCAGCTGTTCTTGCCCCACGGGAAGGGCACGGCTTATGCTCTGTCAAATTTTCCAAACACAAATAATCAGGATCCCGCACATGAACGCCCCTGTTCAGCGCAGCCAGCACACCGCTTCTTATTACGCCGCCAGCAGCTTGCCGCAGCCCGACCATCCGGTGCTGCAAGGTGAGTATGTGGCGGATGTGTGCGTGGTGGGCGGGGGCTTTTCGGGGCTGAACACGGCGCTGGAGCTGGCCGAGCGCGGCATGAGCGTGATCGTGCTCGAAGCACACAAGATCGGCTGGGGCGCCAGTGGTCGCAACGGCGGGCAGCTGATCCGCGGCGTAGGCCATAGCCTTGAGCAGTTTGAAGGCATCATCGGCAAAGACGGCGTGCGCCAGATGAAGCTGATGGGGCTTGAGGCGGTGGAAATCGTTCGCCAGCGCGTGGAGCGGTTCAATATCGCTTGCGACCTGACCTGGGGGTACTGCGACCTCGCCAATAAGCCGCGCGACCTTGAAGGTTTTGCCGAAGAGGCTGAAGCGTTGCGCGCGCTGGGTTATCGCCATGAAACCCGTCTGCTGCAAGCCCATGAAGTGCGCAGCGTGGTCGGGTCTGACCGTTATGTGGGCGGGTTGATTGACATGGGGTCTGGCCACCTGCACCCGCTCAATCTGGCTTTGGGTGAAGCGGCCGCCGCCGTGCAATTAGGTGTACAGCTGTTTGAGCATTCAGCGGTGACGCGCATTGATTACGGCCCCGAAGTGCGGGTCCACACAGCCCGGGGGACCGTGCGTGCCAAGAGCCTGGTGTTGGGCTGCAACGCTTACCTGAAAGACCTCAACCCGCAATTGAGCGGCAAGGTGCTGCCCGCAGGCAGTTACATCATTGCCACCGAGCCGCTGAGCGAAGCGCAGGCCCACGCGTTGTTGCCGCAGAACATGGCGGTCTGCGATCAGCGCGTGGCCCTGGACTACTACCGTCTGTCCGCCGACCGACGCCTGCTGTTCGGCGGTGCCTGCCACTATTCAGGACGCGACCCACAGGACATCGCGGCCTACATGCGCCCGAAGATGCTGGAGGTGTTCCCGCATCTGAAAGACGTCCGCATCGATTACCAGTGGGGCGGCATGATTGGGATTGGCGCGAACCGTTTGCCGCAGATCGGCCGCTTGCCAGATCAGCCGAACGTGTACTTTGCTCAGGCGTATTCCGGGCATGGCGTGAACGCCACGCATTTGGCGGGCAAGCTGCTGGCCGAAGCCATCAGCGGACAACACAGCGATGGCTTCGACCTGTTCGCCAAGGTGCCGCACATTACCTTCCCGGGTGGCAAATACTTGCGTTCTCCACTGCTCGCACTCGGGATGTTGTGGCACCGTCTCAAAGAGCTGCGTTAAGCCCCGGCGTTACGAGCGCCAGAACGGCTTGCAACCTTCGTGTTGCGCCATGGTGCGGCTCAGCCCTATGTCGCGCAATTGCTGATCGTCCATCGACAGCAATACGCGACGGGTGCGTGAGCGGTGCCAGAACAGGCCCCAGCGACTGAGACCGGCAGGGGAGCTGGGCCGTTGATAAACCTCCCGCTCCTCTAGCAGTTGCGGGCCGTGCAGTGTCAGACGTACATCGCTCAAACCATTCATCTTCAGGTTCCTTTTGCCTCGGTGGCTACGAGTCAAAAGGATGGCCCTGATCGCGAAACCATGACAGATTCACCGAACTGTTTTTGCGTGCATACAGATGCGGCTTTGTGCCGCTGAATTTCTTAAATGGGCAGCATCTGTACTGGTTTTTAACGTTCGAACCCTTGCCGGGAGTGCTGTCATGACCCTTTACGTCAACCTCGCTGACCTGATCGGTACGCGGATCGAGCAGGGCTTTTATCGACCGGGCGACCGCCTGCCGTCAGTGCGCGCACTGAGCGCCGAGCATGGGGTCAGCTTGAGTACCGTGCAGCAGGCATACAGGTTGCTGGAAGACAACGGACTGGCCTCGCCGCGGCCCAAATCCGGGTATTTCGTGCCGATGGAGCGTGAGCTGCCTGCGTTGCCGGGGATGGGCAAGCCAGCCCAAAGGCCGGTGGAAATTTCCCAGTGGGAGCAAGTCCTGGAGCTGGTCCGCTCGGTGCCGCGCAAGGACGTGATTCAGTTGGGCCGCGGCATGCCTGACGTCACCACGCCGACCATCAAGCCGTTGCTGCGTAGCCTGGCGCAACTGAGTCGCCATCAGGACTTGCCCGGCCTGTATTACGACACGGTGTATGGCGTGCTGAGCTTGCGTGAGCAATTGGCGCGTTTGCTGCTCGACTCTGGCTGCCAGTTAGGGCCTGACGAACTGGTGATCACCACGGGCTGTCACGAGGCGCTGTCGTGCAGTATTCGCGCGGTGTGCGAGCCGGGGGATATCGTGGCCGTGGATTCGCCGAGCTTTCATGGCGCCATGCAGACCCTCAAGGGGTTGGGCATGAAAGCGCTGGAGATCCCCACCGACCCGTTGACCGGTATCAGCCTGGAGGCGCTTGAGCTGGCGCTGGAACAGTGGCCCATCAAGGCCATTCAAGTCACGCCCAGTTGCAATAACCCCTTGGGGTACATCATGCCCGAGCCCCGCAAGCGGGCTTTGGTGGCATTGGCACAGCGCTTCGATGTGGCGATCATTGAGGACGATGTTTACGGCGAACTGGCCTACACCTACCCTCGCCCGCGCACGATTAAATCCTTCGATGACGAAGGACGCGTCCTGCTTTGCAGCTCTTTTTCAAAAACGTTGGCACCGGGCTTGCGCATTGGTTGGGTCGCGCCCGGCCGCTATCTGGAGCGGGTGCTGCACATGAAATACATCAGCACCGGGTCCACTGCGCCGCAGCCGCAACTGGCGATTGCCGATTTCTTGAAAAATGGACATTTCGAGCCACATTTACGCAAGATGCGCGCGCAATACCAGCGTAATCGCGACCTGATGCTGGATTGGGTGAGCCGTTATTTTCCGCCGGGCACTCGTGCCAGTCGGCCGCAAGGCAGCTTTATGTTGTGGCTCGAACTGCCAGAGGCATTCGACACCTTGCGGCTTAATCGCGTGTTGTTGGAGCAAGGCGTTCAGATCGCGGTGGGCAGCATCTTTTCGGCTTCGGGCAAGTACCGGAACTGTTTACGAATGAATTACGCAGCCAAGCCTACGTCCCAGATCGAAGACGCTGTACGCAAGGTCGGCATGGCAGTCAGCCAGTTGTTGTCAGAAAACCCCTTTTAACCTTGCGATGATTGGATTGAGGTCTTGCCGTTGAAATCACTGTGCGCAGTTTTGCTGAGCGTCTTGCTGGGAGGCTGCGCCACGTTGGACGTGCCCCGCGGGCCGAGTCAGGCCATCCCGGCGGCGAAATCCTCCTTCGGGCGTTCCATTGAGCAACAGGTAGCGCCCTATCAGGGGCGTTCGGGGTTTCGCCTGCTTCCCAACAGTGGCGAAGCCTTTCGCGCGCGGGCCGAGTTGATTCGCAACGCGCACACCAGCCTCGACTTGCAGTACTACATCGTGCATGACGGTTTGAGTACGCGGATGCTGGTCGATGAGTTGTTGAAGGCGGCCGATCGCGGCGTGCGGGTGCGGATTCTGCTAGATGACACGGCCAGCGACGGGCTCGACGAACTGCTGGCGACGCTCGCGGCGCACCCCAATGTGCAAATCCGGCTGTTCAACCCCTTGCAGCTTGGGCGCAGCACCGGTGTGACGCGAGCCATGGGGCGGCTGTTCAACCTGTCGCGTCAGCATCGGCGCATGCACAACAAGCTGTGGTTGGCCGATAACAGCGTGGCCATTGTGGGCGGGCGCAATCTGGGCGATGAGTACTTCGACGCCCAGCCCGACCTGAACTTCACCGACATTGATTTGTTGAGCGTCGGGCCGGTCGCTGAACAGCTCGGGCACAGTTTTGACCAGTACTGGAACAGCGCGTTAAGCCAGCCCATCGGGGATTTTGTCTCGTCGCGCCTGTCCCGGCGCGAGCTGTCCAAGGCCCGAAAAGAGCTGGAGGCGTCACTCAGCCAGGCGCAACGGCGCAACCCGGCGCTTTATGAGCAGTTGGCGTCGTATGAAACCAAGCCACAACTGGCGGTCTGGCGCAAAGAGCTGATCTGGGCCTGGAACCAGGCCTTGTGGGATGCGCCGAGCAAAGTGCTGGCCAAAGATGAGCCCGATCCGCACTTATTGTTGACGACGCAATTGGCGCCGGATCTGGCGGGCGTAAATCAGGAACTGATCCTGATCTCGGCCTATTTTGTGCCGGGAGAAACCGGCCTGGTTTACCTGACCGGCCGCTCCGACGCCGGGGTCGATGTACGTTTATTGACCAACTCGCTGGAAGCCACTGACGTCCCCGCGGTGCATGGCGGCTATGCGCCGTATCGCAAAGCGCTGCTGGAGCATGGGGTCAAACTGTACGAGTTGCGTCGCCAGCCGGGCAGTACAGGCGGCAGCGGCCCGCATCTGTTCAAGACCAGCCTGAGTTCCGATTCGAGCCTGCACAGCAAGGCGATGATTTTCGATCAGCAAAAATCCTTTATTGGCTCATTCAACTTCGACCCCCGTTCCGGGCTGTGGAATACCGAAGTGGGTGTGTTGGTCGACAGCCCTGAATTGGCGGCACAGGCCCGTAAGCTGGCGTTGCAGGGGATGTCGCCCGCCTTGAGTTATCAGCCGGTGCTGGAGGACGGAAACATCGTCTGGCAGACCGAAGACAACGGGCAATTGCACACCCTGAAGCGTGAGCCGGGCAATGGGTGGCGCCAGTTCAATGCCTGGTTCAGCAAGCGTTTCGGTCTGGAAAAGATGCTCTAGGCGGCCGACTGTTCGGCGCCAAACGCGCCCTGACGCAACACCAGAATCACCAGCCCGAACGCCCCGGCTGCCATGAACAAAGGCAGCGCATGGCCACTGACCCATTGGCTGCCCGCCCCTGCCGCCAGCGGGCCGATCAGGCAGCCGATGCCCCACAGCTGGGCCACGTGGGCATTGGCGCGCACCAGCGCATCGTCGCGGTAACGCTCGCCGATCAGGATCAGCGACAACGTGAACAACCCCCCGGCACTGGCACCGAACATCACCCACACCGGCCAGATCAACAGCGTATCGATCAGGAGCGGCACGGCGAGGCTGGACAGCATCAGCGCGGCGGCGCATGCCGTGAACAAGGAGCGGCGCGACAGTTTGTCGGCCAGCGCACCAATGGGCAGTTGCAGCAAGGCATCTCCGACCACCACGGTACTGACCATCGCCAGCGCGATGTCGGTGGTGAAGCCTTGGCGCAGGCAGTACACCGGCAACAGCGTCAGAATCATCGCCTCAAAGGCTGCAAACAGCGCGACAGCCCACGCGATGGCCGGCAAACCGCGACAAAAACCGAGTAGATCGCTGAAGGTCACGCTGCAGGATTGCGTCACGGGGGCGCCATCGCGGCCCATCAGCAGCAACGGCGAGAGTGTCAGCAACGCGACGCCGATCCAGAAGCCGTAATCGTTTTCAGACCCCACCACCCCCAGAAGCAAAGGCCCGGACAGTTGGCTCAAGGCATACGCGCAGCCGTACAAGGCCACGAGGCGGCCTCGCCATTGCTCGGTCACCAACTGGTTGATCCAGCTCTCGCCGAGGATAAAGATCACGGTGAGCACCACCCCGATCAACAGCCTCAACACCAGCCATACGGGATAACTGGGCAACAAGGCCAACAACCCGATGGACAGCGCGCCGCACCACAGGCACAAACGCATCAACCCTGGCGTGCCGAAGCGTGCCGCGAGCTTGCTGGCAATGCTGGCGCCGACCAGTACCCCAATGGCGGGCATGGCTGCCATCACACCGATGGCAAATCCGCCGTAGCCCCAGCTTTCGAGGCGCAGCGACACCAGCGGCATGCTGACGCCGAGCGCGAGCCCGACGCTCAGGACCGAAGCCAGCACCGCAAAATAAGTCGCCCAACGCATGGGGGTGCTCCTGTGGATCACGTGGTTTCTGTGTGTTCAAGCAACTGTGGGAGCGGGCAGGTCTGCGATGGGTCTGCCGTTGGGCAGGGTCATCGCGAGACTCGCTCGCTCCCACAGGGGTGGTGCGACGGTAAGGTCGGGTGCGTTACAGCTTGATCCAGGTGGATTTCAGTTCGGTGTATTTGTCGAACGCGTGCAGCGATTTATCACGACCGTTGCCCGACTGTTTGAACCCCCCAAACGGTGCGGTCATGTCGCCGCCATCGTATTGGTTAACCCAGACGCTGCCGGCGCGCAGTGCCTTGGCGGTCAGGTGAGCCTTGGAAATATCGGCGGTCCACACCGCTGCTGCCAGACCGTAAGGCGTGTCGTTGGCGATCTGCACCGCCTCTTGCGCTGTGTCGAAGGTAATAACCGACAGCACCGGGCCGAAGATTTCTTCCTGGGCGATTTTCATCGCGTTGCTGACACCGTCGAAGATGGTCGGCTCGACGTAGGTCCCGCCGGTCTCTTGCAGGATCTGGTTACCCCCGGCAACCAGTTTGGCGCCTTCGGTATGGCCCGATTTGATGTACGACAGCACGGTGTTCATTTGCTGTGTATCAACCAGTGCGCCGACGGTGGTGGCCGGGTCCAGCGGGTTGCCCGGCTTCCAGCCTTTGAGGGCTTCGATCACCAGCGGCAGGAATGTGTCTTTGATCGAGCGCTCGACCAACAGGCGCGAGCCTGCCGTGCAGACTTCGCCCTGGTTGAAGGCAATGGCGCTGGCAGCCGATTCGGCGGCCGCTTGCAGGTCAGGTGCGTCGGCAAACACGATGTTCGGGCTTTTACCGCCCGCTTCGAGCCAGACACGCTTCATGTTGGATTCGCCGGCATACACCATCAGTTGCTTGGCGATTTTGGTGGAGCCCGTAAACACCAGGGTGTCGACGTCCATGTGCAACGCCAGTGCCTTGCCGACGGTGTGGCCGTAACCCGGCAAAACGTTGAACACGCCTGCCGGAATTCCCGCTTCGACGGCCAGTGCGGCGATGCGGATGGCTGTCAGTGGCGATTTTTCGGACGGCTTCAGGATGACGGAGTTACCAGTGGACAACGCAGGGCCGAGCTTCCAGCAGGCCATCATCAGGGGGAAGTTCCACGGTACGATGGCGGCCACCACACCGACCGGTTCGCGTGTCACCAGGCCCAGTTGATTGTGCGGAGTCGCGGCCACTTCGTCGTAAATCTTGTCGATGGCTTCGCCGCTCCAGCTCAGCGCGTTAGCGGCGCCGGGGACGTCGATGCCCAAGGAGTCACTGATCGGCTTGCCCATATCGAGGGTTTCAAGCAGGGCCAGTTCTTCAGCGTTTTGCTTGAGCAGGCCCGCGAAACGGATCATGGTGGCTTTGCGCTTGGCCGGTGCCATGCGTGACCACACGCCCGAGTCGAAGGTTTTGCGCGCGTTTTCAACGGCGCGTTGTGCATCTGCGGCATCGCAGCTGGCAACCTTGCCCAGCAAACGGCCATCGACCGGGCTGAGACACTCGAACGTTTCATTGGAGACCGCAGCGGTGTATTCACCGTTGATGTAGGCGCGACCTTCGATTTTCAGCTGTTGGGCCCGTTGTTCCCAATCAGCACGCGTCAGGGTGGTCATTCGAGTGTCCTCCTCTTATTGATATACATGCACCACGGTTTTCACGCGGCACCTCAGGAATGCTGTCCAATCCACTCATGTGATCGGCACAAGACATGCGCCACCCTAAACCAGTGGCTGTGAGACTTTCAATATATTTGACACGCGTGTCGTAAACGGCGTGGCTTGTTCGTTTTAATAAACATAGACTTTGGCCTTTCTGGCCACACACACCGCAATTTCGGGGGGACAAGCACCATGAGCATCGAAACGATCGTCGATTTCAACACCGCCAATACCGAGGCTGAACGCTTTCGCCCGGCACCGGAGAAGGTGCTCAAAGGTGATCCCGAGCAAGTTATCCACAACCATTACGACAGCCCCTGCGGGCAAATGAACGCGGGTGTGTGGGAAGGGGCGGTGGGTCAGTGGACGGTTAAATACACCGAACACGAATACTGTGAAATCTTGCAGGGCGTTTCAGTTTTACGTGACGGGGAAGGTAATGCCAAAACCCTGAGAGCAGGCGACCGGTTTGTCATACCGGCGGGGTTTGAGGGCACGTGGGAAGTGCTTGAGGCGTGTCGGAAAATTTACGTCGTGTTTGAGCAAAAACGCTGAGAGTGACGAGTTAGAGCGTTGCCCAAAGCCCTGCCATTAGATAATGGCAGGGCTTTTTTGTGTCCGGTTGAATGGGGAGACAGGACGAATTCAGTTACAGCTCGACGCCCGCCCTGTTGGAAAATACATCCAGACTTTTAAGTGTGCAGCGGTTGATTATATAAACCGGCACGTGGGCTGAATTCGCCCCAACACTTATCTCAATAAGGAACTAACATGAGCGCGTTAACGGTAACGAAAAACACGGCTTTAGCGGCTATTATTACTGCGGTATTTATGTCTGCACCGACCATGGCTTCGGAAGGTGGAAAGTGCAGGACTGATATTGCCTACAATTCCGTTGTGCCCCTTGATGCCACGCCTGAAAACTTCGAAATATTGCGTAAGGTCTATGAAGCGAAAGATATTCGCGTCGAGCGCAAGGGCGTCGCCTATACCACTGAGTTCAATGAGAACCGTCTGAGAATCGGCGTGGGTACGGATAATAAAGTGAGCTACTACCGCTGCGGGTAACGGGGTGAGAGTCAACGTTTAACAGGGTTAAACGTTTTTGTTGAATTTGACAAGGAAGTGAAATGAGCACGTTATTCAATATGAAAAAAGCAGCCATTGCGTGCCTGGTCGTTTTGTGTGCAGGAAGCGTTCAGGCATCGGCTTCAGAACAGGAACCAGGAACATGCAGCTTGGACTTCGCCCTGACCAAGATCCTGCATGCGGCAACCCCTGAATTTGTAGAAAGCATACGCCAGCGCTCCGGCGCGACGGTGGTTCGGGTCGAAAGGCCCGGTCAGGTCTACACGATGGAATACAACGCAGATCGATTGCGCGTCATCGTCAATAAAAACAATATTATTCAAGGTTATATGTGCGGTTAAGGGTGGCGTATGAAAAGCACACTGAAGGCACAAAATTGCTTTTGTGCAGATGTTTACTGGAAGGGTAAAGACCAGGTACTGCATAAAGTTGCTGCCACCATGAATAATCAGACCGTATTTAAAAATAACGACGGTTGGTTGTTTGCGGGAAAAGATAACTATACAAAGCGCTTAAGTAATGGAATGGTCTGGGATCGTTACTTGGTGCAGTTAAGTTTTTGGTTTGGTTGTTATGTATTTGAGGATGGTCGGCACTTGTATCGTATCGCCGCCTTTACACGCCATCTTGAACAGTCGGATGACCGAAACCATCGGTTTAATGGGCATCATGTTGATATTAGTAAAAACGGCTTTTTAGGTGTGTACGACGTTCACCCCGACTATATTAACGGTGGCGATTATTTAAACAAGTTGTTGTTCCAGCTTGATAACCTCGGAACTGAGGCTTTAAGCATGGGGCAAGTTGTTGAACGTGTGCAGTTGACCAGCCCTTACGGACGTCAGGTTAAAGTAGTGGACGATGAGGGTTACCCTTTGCTGAACGAAAGCGGGGCGGGAGAAGAGGGTTCGTTCACCCTCAAAGTGCTTGAGGTGGGACAGGGGTTACCGTTTTCAGGATGAGGTGTTCAACCTCAAGGGCTGACGCTACCTGCTACCACTCATGCTGAGGTTCCCTTTGGCATGAGCCACAAAAAAGGCCCGCATCGTGAGATACGGGCCTTCTTTGTTAAGAAGAAAAATCAATTACTTGATTTTGGCTTCTTTGTAGATCACGTGCTTGCGAACCCGCGGATCGAATTTTTTGATTTCGATTTTGTCCGGAGTGGTGCGCTTGTTCTTATCAGTGGTGTAGAAATGGCCTGTACCAGCGCTCGACACCAAACGGATCAATTCACGCATGATTAGCTCCCTTAGATCTTGCCAGCGCGGCGGATTTCGGCCAGCACGACAGTAATGCCACGCTTGTCGATGATACGCATGCCCTTGGCGGATACGCGCAGACGCACGAAACGTTTCTCTTCTTCAACCCAGAAGCGGTGATGCTGCAGGTTCGGCAGGAAACGACGACGGGTTTTGTTATTTGCGTGGGAAATGTTATTCCCAGTCACCGGACCCTTACCGGTAACTTGACAGACTCTCGACATGCCTCAGCCCTCTAAAACCACATGCCCAACCCGGCATGGGTTGGCCGCTTAATCTCTCAGTCATTTGGCGCTAGGCGCCGCGTTTCTTTAAGGGTCTTACCGGTTACGCCTACAAACGAAGGAACCGGGCCCCTAGAAAAGAGCGCTGCTTTATACCAGAAAGACTATTGAGCAACAACATGCAGTGTGATTTGCATTGATGGATAAAGGCGGCATTCTAGCGACAATCCGCGCTAAAGCCTATGCCCTATGGGCCCTTACCGCTCGTCGCTGGGTTAAAGGTTTCAGGTGCAACAGGGGGCGTGTTTACGTTCAAGGCGCACGTTGAGCCGCGACGCGACCGCGATGACGAAAACAAAAAAACGGTGTCCGGTCAATTTCCTTGGCCTCCTGAAGCTTCACTAGGGAACGAGTTGCGCTTAAAAGTAGTCATTTGCGCTATAGATCACTAGGGTAGGCCTTTTCCAGACTGCGCCTGCAGATGGGCCAACGACTTGTCAAGGAAACCAACCATGCGCCTCGCTGCCGCCCCTTTATTGTTCTCTTTTTGTTTGGCACCGTTGGCGCACGCCGCCACATTGAGCGTCTGCACTGAAGCCAGCCCTGAAGGGTTCGATGTCGTGCAATACAACTCGCTCAGCACCACCAATGCGTCTGCTGACGTGCTGATGAACCGTCTGGTGGATTTTGATGCACAGGCCGGGAAGTTAGTGCCAAGCCTTGCGCAAAGCTGGTCAGTGTCCGCTGACGGCCTCGTGTACGACTTTAAATTGCGCCCGGACGTCAAGTTTCACACCACGCCCTACTTCACCCCCACGCGCGCGCTGAATGCCGACGATGTGCGCTTCAGTTTTGAGCGCATGCTTGATCCTGCAAACCCTTGGCACAAAGTGGCGCAAAGCGGTTTTCCTCACGCGCAGTCTTTGCAACTGCCTGCACTGATTAAAAGCATCGAGACCCCGGACCCTCAGACTGTCCGCTTCACCCTCACCCATCCGGACTCAACCTTCCTGCCAGCGTTGAGCATGGGCTTTGCTTCCATCTATTCGGCCGAATACGCCGACAAATTGCTGAAGGCGGGCACGCCTGAAAAAATGAACAGCCAGCCGATCGGCACCGGGCCGTTCGTGTTTTCGCGCTTTCAGAAGGATGCCGTGGTGCGCTACAAGGCCAATCCTGACTATTTCGCCGGCAAGCCCAAGGTTGACGGGCTGATCTTCGCCATTACTCCGGATGCCAACGTCAGGCTGCAAAAGCTGCGACGCAACGAATGTCAGATTGCGCTCTCGCCCAAACCGCTGGATGTTGAAGCCGCAGCCAAAGAGGCCACGTTGAAGGTGGCGCAAACGCCTGCATTCATGACGGCTTTCGTGGCGATCAACACTCAGCATCCACCGCTGGATAAACCCGAAGTGCGGCAGGCGATCAATCTGGCTTTTGACAGAAACTCCTACTTGAAAGCGGTGTTTGAAAACAGCGGTCAAGCGGCCAAGGGTGTTTATCCCGCAACCACCTGGAGCTACGCCAAGGATTTGCCGGAGTATCCCCATGACCCGCAAAAAGCCAAGGCATTATTGGCCAAGGCCGGGCTCAAGGACGGCTTCAGTACAACGATCTGGACGCGTCCGACAGGCAGCGTGTTGAACCCCAATCCGAGCCTGGGGGCGCAACTGTTGCAAGCGGATTTGGCGAAGGTCGGGATCAAGGCCGATATTCGGGTGATCGAATGGGGCGAGTTGATACGCCGCGCCAAGGCGGGTGAGCACGATTTGCTGTTTATGGGCTGGGCGGGGGACAACGGCGATCCGGATAACTTCCTGACGCCGCAGTTTTCCTGTGCGGCCGTGCAGTCGGGGACCAACTTTGCGCGTTATTGCGACAAGACGCTGGACAGCTTGATCAGTGAAGGCAAACACCTGAGCGATCAGGACAAGCGCAGTGCGCTGTATCAGAAGGCTCAGGCACAGATTCAACAGCAAGCGTTGTGGCTGCCACTGGCACACCCAACGGCTTACGCGCTGACGCATAAAGACGTACAGGGTTATCAGGTGAGTCCATTTGGCCGTCAGGATTTTTCCTCGGTCAGCCTCAAGCCTTAACCTTCACATCCACCCATGCTCGACCATGGACAGCGGCTCACCGTCGCCGACAATGAAATGGTCGAGCACCCTCACTTCGATCAGGTCCAGCGCCTCTGTCAGGCGCTGGGTTAGCGTTCTGTCGGCTTCGCTGGGTTCCGGAACACCGGAAGGGTGGTTGTGACAAAAAATCACCGCGGCCGCGTTATGCGCCAGTGCGCGCTTTACGACTTGGCGCGGGTACACGCTGGCGCTGTCGATCGAGCCTCTGAACAATACTTCAAACGCCAGCATGCGATGTTTGGAATCCATAAACAGGCAGCCGAACACCTCGTGGTGCTCATGACGCAGCAACGATTTCAGGTAATCGCGCACCGCTTGCGGGCTCTCCAGCGCGGAGTCGCGACGCAAGCGTTCGGCCAAGTGACGACGTCCCATCTCCAGCACCGCCTGCAACTGGCTGAACTTGGCAGGGCCTAGCCCAAGTTGTCGGCTGAACGAGCCCAAGTCGGCTTCCAGCAATGCTCGCAAGCTGCCGAATTCAGCCAATAAGTGACGTGCCAGATCCACTGCGCTTTTGCCGGTGACTCCCGTGCGCAGGAAGATAGCGAGTAACTCGGCGTCTGAAAGGCTGGCTGATCCTTGCTCTAAAAGTTTCTCCCGCGGACGCTCGGCTGCGGGCCAATCCCTAATGCTCATAACACCTCCATGTCAGTGGGCGCCGCTGTTCCATAGCAGGCGCTGTGTTATCTTAGCCCATCATTTTTGCGTGGCATTTGGCCATTTTCCGCGCAGTCATTATCGAACTAAAAAGGCAGGCCTATGCAGCGGCTGTATCGAAAACGCATTGTTTTGGGCGTCGGCGGCGGCATTGCTGCTTACAAAAGTGCAGAGCTGGTTCGCCGTCTGCTGGATCAAGGCGCTGAAGTGCGGGTAGTGATGACCCGTGGTGGCAGTGAGTTCATCACGCCGCTGACCATGCAAGCCTTGTCCGGCCACCCGGTTCATCTCGATCTGCTCGATCCGGCCGCCGAGGCTGCCATGGGTCACATCGAGCTGGCCAAATGGGCCGATCTGGTGCTGATCGCGCCTGCGACGGCTGACCTGATTGCCCGTCTGGCGCAAGGCATCGCCAACGACTTGCTGACCACCCTTGTGCTCGCGACTGACGCTACGGTTGCCATTGCGCCCGCGATGAACCAGGCCATGTGGCGTGACCCGGCGACCCAGGCCAACACTCAACTGTTGCAAACCCGTGGGGTAAAAGTGTTTGGGCCGGCTTCCGGCAGTCAGGCCTGTGGAGACGTGGGTTTTGGTCGCATGCTTGAGGCTGATGATTTGGTGAGCTGCGCCGCCGAATGCTTCCAGCGTCAGGTGCTGACAGGCAAGCACGTGTTGATTACGGCCGGCCCGACCCAGGAAAACATCGACCCTGTGCGTTACATCACGAACCACAGCTCCGGGAAAATGGGCTTTGCTCTGGCCGAAGCGGCTGTGGAGGCCGGTGCCCGTGTGACCTTGATTACCGGCCCGGTGCATTTGCCGACGCCTGATCGGGTCAACCGAATCGATGTGGTCAGTGCGCGAGACATGCTGGCAGCCTGCGAGGCCGCGATGCCTTGCGACATCTTTATTGCCTCGGCTGCGGTTGCGGATTACCGGCCGGAGGTGATCGCGCCGCAAAAACTCAAGAAAGACCCTACAAGTGGTGACGGTCTCTTGCTGCAAATGGTCCGTAACCCGGACATTCTCGCCACCATCGCCTCGCGCCCGGATCGTCCGTTCAGTGTCGGTTTTGCTGCCGAAACCGAGCACTTGCTTGACTACGCCGCGCGCAAGCTCAAAGACAAAAACCTCGACCTGATTGTGGCCAATGATGTGGCTAACCCCAGCATTGGCTTCAACAGCGAGGAAAATGCGTGCAGCGTGATTGATCGCCAACTGCATGCCACCGTGTTTGCTCAGACCAGCAAGGGCAAGATCGCCCGTCAGCTGGTCACATTTATCGCCGAACGTCTGAACCAGGTTTAACTCGTATGCACGCTTTACAAGCCAAAATTCTCGATCCACGCATTGGCAACGAATTCCCGTTGCCGCAGTACGCCACTCCAGGCTCCGCCGGTCTCGACCTGCGCGCCATGCTCAAAGAAGACACCGTGCTGGAGCCGGGGCAGACCCTGCTGATCCCGACCGGTCTGTCCGTGTACATTGGCGATCCGGGCTTGGCCGCGCTGATTTTGCCGCGTTCGGGCCTGGGCCATAAGCACGGTATTGTGCTGGGCAACCTGGTGGGGTTGATCGACTCGGACTATCAGGGTGAGTTGATGGTGTCGTGCTGGAACCGTGGTCAAACCGCGTTCAACATCGCGGTCGGTGAGCGCATCGCTCAACTGGTGCTGGTGCCTGTGGTGCAAGCGCATTTCGAGCTGGTTGAGACCTTTGACGAAAGTCAGCGTGGCGCAGGCGGTTTTGGCCATTCCGGCAGCCTCTGACTATGCTGCATCGGGCCGGGCGCCCTGCCCGGCCTTAATTGATCGTGTGGTAATTCAGGATGAAGTTCGCGCCCGTAGTGTTCCCGTATTCATTACCTGAGCGGATGGCGGCCCTTTGCCACAAGGGCAATGATGCCAATTGGCCTCACGAACTCTCCCGTAAAAACGCCGTCCAACCCTGCAGTTTGCGTTCGATCGCTGACGGTGCGCTGACGTCGAAACGTCCGGCCACCGGGTCGGCATTTGTGTGCCTGAGAATTTCAGCGCATGCCCCAAATTCCCTGAAAGTGGAGTACACCTTGTAATGAGCAGCCCAACTTCGGTCGCCCCTGCATTCCCTGACAGCATTTTTCGTGCTTACGACATACGTGGCGTAGTTCCGGAGACGTTGACCGCTGAAACGGCCTACTGGATAGGTCGCGCAATTGGCGCTGAAAGCCTGGCCAAAGATGAGCCCAATGTGTCGGTCGGTCGTGATGGCCGTCTTTCTGGCCCAGAGTTGGTCGAGCGTTTGATTCAAGGTGTGGCTGACAGTGGCTGTCATGTCAGCGATGTGGGGCTGGTGCCGACACCCGCGTTGTATTACGCCGCCAACGTGTTGGCTGGCAAGTCCGGTGTGATGCTCACGGGTAGCCATAACCCTTCGAACTACAACGGGTTCAAAATCGTGATTGCGGGCGATACGTTGGCCAATGAGCAAATCCAGGCATTGCATACGCGCCTCAAGACCAACGATCTGACGTGGGGCGAAGGCAGCATCGCGAAAGTCGAGATTCTGGAGCAGTACGCGACGCAAATTACCCGTGACATCAAGCTTCAAAAGCGTCTGAAAGTGGTCGTTGATTGCGGTAACGGCGCGGCAGGCGTGATTGCCCCCCAATTGATCGAGGCCCTCAATTGCGAAGTCATCCCGTTGTTCTGCGAGGTGGACGGGCATTTCCCGAACCATCACCCGGACCCGGGCAAGCCGGAAAACCTTGTGGATTTGATCGCGAAGGTCAAGGAAGTCGGCGCTGATCTGGGCCTGGCCTTTGATGGTGATGGCGACCGTGTCGGCGTCGTAACCAATACCGGAACCATGGTCTTTCCAGATCGCCTGTTGATGCTGTTTGCCCAGGATGTGCTGGTACGTAACCCGGCCGCAGAGATCATTTTTGACGTCAAATGTACGCGCCGCCTGATTCCTCTGATCAAGGAATATGGCGGTCGCCCCTTGATGTGGAAGACCGGTCATTCGTTGATCAAAAAGAAAATGAAAGAGACGGGTGCATTGCTCGCGGGCGAAATGAGCGGCCACATCTTTTTCAAAGAGCGCTGGTACGGTTTTGATGACGGCATTTACAGTGCTGCGCGCCTGCTGGAAATCCTCAGTCACCGCCAAGAAAGCGCTGAAGAGGTATTTGCGGCATTCCCGAACGATATTTCTACGCCTGAGATCAATATCGATGTGACGGATGAGAGCAAATTCAGCATCATTAGCGCCCTGCACGATGCCCAATGGGGTGAGGCCGCCGAGCTGACCACCATTGATGGTGTGCGGGTCGATTACCCGCATGGCTGGGGCCTGGTTCGCGCATCCAACACCACGCCGGTGCTGGTGCTGCGATTTGAGGCGGATACCGAGGCCGAACTGCAACGTATCAAGGATGTTTTCCACGCCCAACTCAAGCGTGTGGCACCTGATCTCCAACTACCGTTTTGATCGACTTGTCCTACCGGAGCCCTGAATGACCCTCGAACGTGATGCCGCCTCCAACGTCGCCAAGGTTTTGTCCGAAGCGCTGCCCTACATTCGCCGCTATGTCGGCAAGACGCTGGTGATCAAATACGGCGGCAACGCAATGGAGAACGATGACCTGAAAACCGGTTTCGCCCGTGACATCGTGTTGATGAAGGCGGTCGGGATCAACCCGGTCGTCGTTCACGGTGGCGGCCCGCAAATCGGGGATCTGCTCAAGCGGCTGTCCATCGAGAGCCACTTCATCGATGGCATGCGTGTCACCGATGCGCAAACCATGGATGTGGTTGAAATGGTGCTGGGTGGGCAGGTCAACAAGGACATCGTGAACCTGATCAACCGCCACGGCGGCAGCGCCATTGGTTTGACCGGTAAGGACGCGGAGCTGATTCGCGCGAAAAAGCTGACAGTTACCCGTCAGACGCCGGAAATGACGTCGCCGGAAATCATCGACATTGGCCACGTGGGTGAGGTGGTCGGGATCAATACCGACTTGCTGCACATGCTGACCAATGGTGATTTCATCCCGGTGATCGCGCCGATTGGCGTGGGTGCCAATGGCGAGTCTTACAACATCAATGCGGATTTGGTTGCCGGCAAAGTGGCCGAAGCGTTGAAGGCTGAAAAGCTGATGTTGCTGACCAATATCGCGGGGTTGATGGACAAGCAGGGCAACGTCCTGACCGGGTTGACCACCTCTCAGGTGGATGACCTGATCGCTGACGGTACGATCTACGGCGGCATGCTGCCGAAGATTCGCTGCGCACTGGAAGCGGTGCAAGGCGGGGTGACCACGGCGCACATCGTGGATGGTCGTGTGCCGAATGCGGTCTTGCTGGAAATCTTCACCGACACGGGTGTCGGCACGCTGATTACCAACAGCAAAACTGTGTAAGCCGCGCCACATAAAAAGGCCTCGCCCGACGATCTCGGGCGAGGCCTTTTTTATGGGCGGCGGGTTAGATCCCGTACTGCGCCCGATAGGCTTCAACGGCCGGTAAATGCTGTTTGAGCGCTTCATCATCCGCCAGGAACTGCAAAACCTGGGTGAGAGAAACAATGCTGACGACAGGAATGCCGAAGTCGCGCTCGACCTCTTGAATGGCTGATAACTCGCCGTTGCCGCGTTCCTGCCGGTTAAGCGCGATCAATACACCGGCAGCCCGGGCGTCTTGAGCACCAATGATTTGCATCACTTCACGGATGGCAGTGCCAGCGGTGATCACGTCGTCGATGATCAGTACATTGCCTTCCAGTGGGGAGCCGACCAGACTGCCGCCTTCGCCATGGGCCTTGGCTTCTTTGCGGTTGAAGCACCATGGCACATCACGGTCATGATGCTCGGCCAGCGCCACGGCAGTGGTCGCTGCCAAAGGAATACCCTTGTAGGCCGGGCCAAACAGCACGTCGAAAGGGATGCCGCTGTCTACGATGGCGGCGGCATAGAAGCGTCCCAGCTGTGCCAGCGCAGAGCCCGTATTGAACAGGCCGGCATTGAAGAAGTATGGGCTGGTGCGCCCGGACTTCAGGGTGAACTCGCCGAAGCGCAAAACGCCGCGATCGATGGCAAAACGGATGAAATCGCGCTGATACGCTTGCATGAAAAAAGCCCCTGAATACCGCGGATTTAGCTAAATAGTAAGACGGCGTGTATCATACACGCACGTGATTTTTGGGGCCATTTATGCGGATCATCAGTGTGAACGTTAATGGTATTCAGACGGCAGTCGAGCGCGGTTTGCTCAGTTGGCTGCAAGCTCAGAATGCCGACGTTATTTGCCTGCAGGACACCCGCGCCTCCGCCTTTGAATTGGACGATCCGGCCTACCAGCTGGATGGCTACTTTCTTTATGCCTGCGAAGCTGAAGTCCCTGCCCAAGGTGGCGTGGCGTTGTACTCGCGGTTGCAGCCGAAAGCGGTCATTACTGGGCTCGGCTTCGAAACCGCCGATCGCTACGGGCGCTACCTGCAAGCCGATTTCGACAAGGTCAGCATCGCGACCTTGCTGCTTCCTTCGGGGCAGAACGGCGATGAAGACTTGAATCAAAAATTCAAGCTAATGGACGATTTCGCACGCTATCTGGATAAACAGCGTCGCAAGCGTCGCGAGTACATCTACTGCGGCTCGCTGTATGTGGCGCAGCAGAAACTTGACATTAAAAACTGGCGTGACAGCCAGCAGTCTCCCGGCTTTCTGGCGCCCGAACGTGCCTGGATGGACGAGATTGTCGGCAACATGGGCTATGTCGATGCCCTGCGTGAAGTCAGCCGTGAAGGCGATCAGTACAGCTGGTGGCCGGATAACGAACAGGCCGAGATGCTTAACCTCGGCTGGCGTTTCGACTATCAGTTGCTGACACCCGGCCTGCGCCGTTTTGTCCGTAGCGCTCGGATGCCGCGTCAGCCACGGTTCTCGCAGCACGCGCCCTTGATCGTGGACTACGACTGGACGCTGACTATCTAAGTGTTCGGTCGCTGTCAGAAGAATGCCCGTTTCGAGAGAAACGGGTTTTTTTTGTCAAAAATACGAGAGCGGGTCGACTGATGGCCGGACCTGTCAGGGATTACATGGAGATACGTTTTGAGGGTGCCTTGCGGAAAAAAACGATAAATATATACCGCGGAGTGAGCTGGCAAACCCTAGAAAATGGCGTGGTCCAGTAGGACATTTCATACATTTAAGGGATTAAAAAATGAACAATGAACAAGTTTCCCAGCTCATCAGCCATTTGATTGGCACCCGTTACGTACCTAGCGTCAAAGCCTATATCAGCGAACTGACGGGCCGCACCCGTGTCGTCGGCGTCAACGAAGTGTCTACCAAAGAGTTCGACGCTGACCGAATCAACATTAAAGCTGACGACAACAATTGCATTGTGTCCTTTCAGTTCGGTTGATAGCTGATACACGGCCAAACAAGCATTAAAAAACCCGCACCTTTCGGTGCGGGTTTTTTAATGGGAGCGAGGTAAATTCTGCTGAATGTGCTGGCACATTTACTTGATCGGCCGCCACGTGAATGGATAACGGTAAGTCACGCCATCATTGGCTTTGACCCCGGCGATCACCACCAGCACCACCGCCCCAATCAACACCAGTCCAAGCAACGCGAAACCGATCAGGATAAACATCAGGACGTAACAAATGGCCGAAGCAATCGCTACCGTGATCTGAAAATTCAGCGCCTCTTTGCCTTGATCGTCGATGAACGGATCGCTTTCGCGCTTCATCTGCCACAGGATCAGTGGGCCGATCAGGCTGCCAAACGGAAACCACATTCCGAGGAACGCCGAGAAGTGACAAAACATGGCCCACTGCCGAGCTTCGCGGCTCGGGCCCGGCTCGGTTTTTGACAGGTCCAGTTCACTCATGGCGTTCTCCGAAGGGTTAACGAAAGGTGTTGTCAGTCTGCCAGTGCGGCGTGTTGCAGTGCAAAAATGTCAGTCATGCCTTTTTGAGCCAGTGCCAGCATGGCGTTCAGCTCGTCTGGCTGGAACGGCGCACCTTCGGCGGTGCCCTGCACTTCGATGAAGCCACCGGTGCTGGTCATCACCACATTGAGGTCGGTTTCGGCTGCCGAGTCTTCAGGGTAGTCGAGGTCAAGCACGGGCTCGCCCTGATACATGCCAACCGATACCGCGGCGATCATTTGTTTGATCGGGTCGCCGCTCTTAAGGCCGCCACGTTTTTTGATTACTTTCAGCGCGTCGACCAGGGCAACCATGGCGCCAGTAATCGAAGCGGTACGGGTGCCGCCGTCTGCCTGAATCACATCGCAGTCGACATAAAGAGTGATATCGCCCAGTTTTGACATGTCCAGTGCCGCGCGCAGGGAGCGACCGATCAAGCGCTGGATTTCCAGGGTGCGGCCACCTTGTTTGCCACGGCTGGCTTCACGCTGGTTACGGTCGCCCGTGGCGCGTGGCAGCATGCCGTACTCTGCGGTCAACCAGCCCTGGCCCTGACCTTTGAGAAAGCGTGGAACGCCGTTCTCGACGCTGACGGTGCAAATGACTTTGGTGTCACCGAACTCGACCAGTACAGAACCCTCTGCGTGTTTGGTGTAGTTGCGGGTGATGCGGATCGGACGGAGCTGATCGGCAACGCGACCACTTGGACGTTTCATGTGGGATACCTGTACGGGACGGAAAACTGGCGAGCATTATAAAGGCCATAGACCGGCAGGGTCACATCTAAAACCTCCCTGCGGTGTGTAGGAGGCAACCGTTTAGGCTTTCAGTTACAGCAATTGAAGACGAATCAGCACAACGTGCAGCGTTTCAATGACCGGCGGGTGATGACGACGTGAGTTTTGCGACAGACGTCATTTGGGGGCATCCCCCGCTCTGCGCTACAATCCGCCGCCTTAATGGCCACTTGGCTTAATTCATCAGACCGCGAGGTACCTCCATGGTGCATAGCATGACCGCCTTTGCCCGCGTCGAAAGCGCTGGCACTCAAGGCACCCTTAGTTGGGAGCTGCGTTCGGTCAACAGCCGCTACCTGGAGCCGCATCTGCGTCTGCCCGAGTCTTTTCGGGATCTGGAAGGCGCGGTGCGCGAAGCGCTGCGTCAGGGCATTTCGCGGGGCAAACTGGAATGCACGTTGCGTTTCACTGAGGAAACCACGGGCAAGCCGTTGCAGGTTGATCATGAGCGCGCCGCGCAACTGGTTGCGGCTGCAGAGACTATCGCCAGCCTGATTAAACAACCCGCTGCGCTGAACCCTTTGGAGGTCCTGGCCTGGCCTGGCGTCCTGGTGGCCGATGCGACTGATCCGCAAGCACTGAATTCGCAGGCACTGGCTTTGTTCAAGCAAGGTCTGCAAGAGCTCAAGCAGGGTCGTGAGCGCGAAGGCGCCGAGCTGGCACGGCTGATCAGTGATCGTCTGGCCGCCATCGAAAGCGATGTTGAAACCCTGCGTGAGCTCGTGCCGCAGATGCTGGCAACCCAGCGTCAAAAAGTACTCGACCGTTTTGCTGACATGAAGGCTGAGATGGACCCCCAGCGCCTTGAGCAGGAAATGGTCATGCTGGCGCAAAAAAGTGACGTGGCCGAAGAACTTGACCGTTTGAGTACCCACCTCCTTGAGGTGCGGCGTGTACTCAAGTCCGGTGGTGCCGCGGGCCGGCGCCTGGATTTTCTGATGCAAGAGCTTAATCGTGAAGCCAATACACTGGGCTCCAAGGCTTTTGATCCCCGCAGCACGCAAGCAGCGGTCAACCTCAAAGTGTTGATCGAGCAGATGCGTGAACAAGTACAGAATATTGAGTAAGGCTTCCCCTGACATGACCCACAGTACTGGCACCCTTTACATCGTTTCTGCACCTTCGGGCGCAGGAAAAACCAGCTTGGTGAAGGCGTTGATCGACCTTGAGCCGCAAATCCGCGTCTCGGTTTCGCACACCACGCGGGCGATGCGTCCGGGTGAAGTCGACGGCGTGAACTACCACTTCGTCGAGCGCGAAGAATTCGTGAAAATGATCGAGCACGGCGACTTTCTTGAGCGCGCAGAAGTGTTCGGCAACCTCTATGGCACGTCCCAAAGCTATTTGCAGCAGACGCTGGATGAAGGTCACGACCTGATTCTGGAAATCGACTGGCAGGGTGCCGAACAAGTGCGCAAGTTGATGCCGCAGGCGCGTTCGATCTTTATCCTGCCGCCCAGCCAGCAAGCATTGCGTGAGCGTCTGGACAATCGCGGGCAGGACAGCGATGAAATCATTGACGGCCGCATGCGCGAAGCGGTGAGTGAAATGAGTCACTACGTCGACTATGACTACCTCATCATCAATGATGACTTTGCGCTGGCGCTGGAGGATTTGAAGGCTATTTTCCGTGCCAATCGCCTCCAACAGAAGCGTCAGCAGCAGCGTTATGGCAAATTACTGGCCGAACTGCTCGGCTAAAGGGCTCTTCCCAAAACCCCTGTAAGGCCTTTACATTGGCGCTTACAGACGGTTTTGGGAGAGCGCTCGAAAAATCAGCGCTTCCCTAATGGCTGGTGATTTTTTAAACTGTTCAGTCCGCTCGCCCATCCGGGCAGCGCGCATATTGCATTTGCTACGAGGAAGACCATGGCCCGCGTAACCGTTGAAGACTGTCTAGAACACGTGGATAACCGCTTTGAGCTGGTCATGCTGTCTACCAAGCGTGCCCGCCAACTGGCCACCGGTGGTAAAGAGCCGCTGGTTCAGTGGGAAAACGACAAGCCTACTGTTGTAGCCCTGCGTGAAATCGCTGAAGGCCTGATGAGCTACGAGTTTATCGCCAACGCTGAAATCGTCGAAGACGAACCGCTGTTTGCAGCGTTCGAGGACGAGTCCAACGAGGCGAACTAAGCCTATGCCCGGTCGACGTAGCACGGCGAAGGGTACACAGTTTTGGCAGGAGGCTTACTCTTGCCGAGCATAGACGCCCTCGCCGATCGCTTGTCGGCGTACCTCGGCCCGGACCAGGTCAATCTGGTCCGCCGAGCGTACTACTACGCAGAACAAGCCCACGACGGCCAACGCCGCCGCAGCGGCGAACCTTATGTCACGCATCCGCTGGCAGTCGCGAATATCCTTGCCGACATGCACATGGATCATCAAAGCCTGATGGCGGCGATGCTGCATGACGTCATCGAAGACACCGGTATTGCCAAAGAGGCGCTCGTCGCGCAGTTCGGCGAAACCGTGGCAGAACTGGTTGATGGTGTCAGCAAGCTGACCCAGATGAACTTCGAAACCAAAGCTGAAGCCCAAGCCGAAAACTTCCAGAAAATGGCCATGGCCATGGCGCGGGACATTCGCGTGATTCTGGTCAAACTGGCTGACCGTCTGCACAACATGCGTACCCTCGAAGTGTTGTCCGGCGAGAAACGCCGGCGGATTGCCAAGGAAACCCTGGAAATCTACGCACCCATTGCCAACCGGCTGGGCATGCACAACATTCGAATCGAATTCGAAGACCTCGGCTTCAAGGCGATGTACCCGATGCGTTCGGCGCGCATCTATCAGGCCGTCAAGCGTGCCCGGGGCAATCGCAAGGAAATCGTCAACAAGATCGAAGAGTCGCTGAGCCACTGTCTGGCCGTGGACGGCATTCAGGGCGAAGTCAGTGGTCGCCAGAAACACATCTACGGCATCTACAAGAAGATGCGCGGCAAGCGTCGGGCGTTCAACGAGATCATGGACGTTTACGCGTTCCGCATCATCGTTGATAAGGTCGATACCTGTTATCGCGTGTTGGGCGCTGTACATAATTTGTACAAGCCGCTGCCGGGGCGCTTCAAAGATTACATTGCCATTCCCAAAGCCAACGGCTATCAGTCGCTGCATACCACGCTGTTCGGCATGCATGGTGTACCGATCGAAATCCAGATCCGTACCCGTGAAATGGAAGAAATGGCCAACAACGGTATTGCCGCCCACTGGTTGTACAAATCCAGTGGCGACGAGCAACACACCGGCACCCATGCCCGCGCACGGCAATGGGTCAAAGGCGTGCTTGAAATGCAACAGCGCGCAGGCAACTCCCTCGAATTCATTGAAAGCGTGAAAATCGACCTGTTCCCGGACGAGGTTTACGTATTCACCCCCAAAGGCCGGATCATGGAGCTGCCAAAAGGCTCCACGGCGGTCGACTTTGCGTATGCGGTACACACTGACGTGGGCAACAGTTGCATTGCCTGTCGGATCAACCGTCGTCTTGCGCCGCTGTCCGAACCGCTGCAAAGCGGCTCTACGGTCGAGATTGTCAGTGCCCCCGGCGCCCGCCCGAATCCGGCGTGGCTTAATTTTGTGGTGACAGGCAAAGCCCGCACCCACATCCGTCACGCCCTCAAGTTGCAGCGTCGTTCCGAGTCGGTGAACCTCGGCGAGCGGCTGCTCAACAAGGTGCTCAACGGGTTCAACAGCTCGCTGGACAAGATCCCGGCCGAGCGTGTGCAGGCGATGCTCAACGAATATCGCCTGGAACAGATCGAAGACTTGCTCGAAGACATCGGTCTGGGCAATCGCATGGCTTACGTCGTCGCCCGCCGCCTGATGGGCGAAGGTGAGCAGTTGCCAAGCCCGGAAGGGCCACTGGCCATCCGTGGCACCGAGGGGTTGGTGCTCAGCTACGCCAAGTGCTGTACGCCTATTCCGGGCGACCCGATCGTGGGTCATTTGTCCGCGGGCAAAGGCATGGTTGTGCACTTGGACAACTGCCGCAATATCAGCGAAATCCGCCACAACCCTGAGAAGTGCATCCAGTTGGCATGGGCCAAGGATGTAACGGGCGAATTCAACGTCGAATTGCGCGTCGAGCTGGAGCACCAGCGCGGTTTGATCGCGCTGCTGGCCAGTAGCGTGAACGCCGCCGACGGCAACATTGAAAAGATCAGCATGGACGAACGCGATGGTCGAATCAGCGTGGTCCAACTGGTGGTCAGCGTGCACGATCGCGTGCACCTGGCTCGCGTGATCAAAAAACTGCGTGCCCTTACCGGGGTTATCCGCATCACTCGGATGCGTGCATAGGCCGTCTACCTGCGGCCATTACAAGGAGTCAATCATGACCAAGACTGTTATCACCAGCGACAAGGCACCTGCGGCCATCGGTACTTATTCCCAGGCGATCAAAGCTGGCAATACCGTCTACATGTCCGGTCAAATCCCGCTGGACCCAAACACCATGGAGCTGGTTGAAGGCTTCGAAGCCCAGACCATCCAAGTGTTTGAAAACCTGAAGTCGGTGGCCGAAGCAGCAGGCGGTTCGTTCAAAGATATCGTCAAGCTGAACATCTTCCTGACTGACTTGAGCCACTTCGCCAAGGTCAACGAGATCATGGGCACGTACTTCGAACAACCTTACCCGGCTCGTGCAGCCATTGGGGTTGCAGCCCTGCCAAAGGGTTCGCAGGTTGAGATGGATGCCATTCTGGTTATCGAGTAATGCCCCTCGGCGCAGCGTCCTCATGCTGCGCCAACTCCCCCGCTTTTCCCCGTTTTAAAAGGATTCCACCATGCGCAAAGCGCTAGCCTTGTCACTGCTCACCGTTTTTCTGGGTGGCTGTGCCAACGAACCCGCCCACCGCGATGTCAGTGGTATCTGGATCAACCAGGCTGCGATTGATGCAGCTGCCCAAGGTGGCAACCTGCGTGAAGCGTTGCTGACTTACGGTCCCAACCTTGAGTGGGACATTGACACCCAGCGTGCTCAAGCCCGCTACACCAATGGTTTCGAGCGTGTCGAAGGCAAATTGCAGCCCGAAGACAAGGGTGTGTGGCAGGTTAATTTTTATGGCAGCGCGGCAACGGCCTTGAGTGTGGAGGGCGATGAACTCATCCAGGCTGCGGCTGACGCCGACCCTCAGCAATCTTTCGTACGGTCACGCGTCAATGTGATGGCCGATGACCCGCTTGGAACCAGCTTCGAAAAAGCGCTCAAAGCAGCTTACCTGGGTGGCCCGTGGCGCATTCAGAGCGGCACTGGGCAAGGTGGTACGGTGACGTTTTCACCGGGTGGCCAGCTCACGGGGTTGCCGGGCATGAATGCCTACGCGCTGTGTCTGGCGGGCGATTGTGCGTCGATGAGCGGTGAGTACGACAGCCTGTGGCTGCAGCAGGGTGATGCGGGTGCCGCTCACATTTTCGTGCGTAAAGGTAAGCAGCTCGAAATCTTTGAAGCGCTGGATGCATCGCAACCTGACGAAATGCCTCAGTTGTATCCGGGCAAGCGTGAATGGGTGCTTGAGAAACAGAGTTAAGCGTGCGCGGGAGCTTGATTAACAGCTCCCGCCCTCCTCTCTGAATTAAGACTGCCCTGCCAGAATTGCCGCATAACCTTCACGGTAGCTCGGGTAGCGCGGTTCCCAGCCCAATGCCCTGGCCCGCGCGTTGCTGCACCGCTTGCTACCTGCGCGTCGCACGCTAGCTTCGTCGCTCCATTGTGTGACGCCCAACTGCCCGCGCAGCCAGTCGACCACATCTGCCAGCGGTGCAGGCTCGTTGTCGACACCGATGTAACAATCGTCCAGCTTTTTGCCCTGCCGGTGCGCTTCTAACAGAAAGGCCAGCAACCCGCCCGCATCGTCCGCATGAATGCGATTGCCATACAGCGGCGGATCACGCTCTACGCGATAGCCTTTGCGCACTTGCCCCAGCAGCCACTCCCGGCCCGGTCCATAAATACCGGTCAGGCGTACAACGCTGGCGGGGATGCCGCTGTTCAACGCGAGCTGTTCGGCATCGAGCATGATGCGGCCTGAATACCGGGTGGCTTCGGCCGGGGAGTTCTCATCGACCCATTCCCCGCTTTGCTGCACATACACACCGCTGCTGGAGACAAACAACAAGTGCTTGGGGTGCTGGTTGTGCTGTTTCAGCCAGCTCAACGCGTGGGTGAGGGCTTGCACATACGCCGCTTGATAGCCCGCTTCGTCATGCTCGGTCGCGGCAACGCTATAGACGACGTAATCAATCTGTTCAGTGGGCCATTGGGCCGGGCACTGCGCGTTGAACAGATCAGCGGGAACGCCGATCACCCCCTTGGGCAGTCGATCAACGGAGCGTCGCAATCCGTACACCTTCCAGTCGGCATCCATCAGTTGGGCAGCAAGTCGGCTTCCGACATCGCCACAGCCGACGATCAAAACAGCGCCTTTGGTCATCTCAAACTCCTAAAGAAAAGCAACAAAGCGGCACGAAAAGGTCAGACGTTGGTCGTGACGCTGGAAAAAAACAGGTGCTATTGCTTTTGTTAACAAGAATTACTTGCAATAATAACGCATCATTTGTCCTTGGTCTTACACGCGTTGTAGGGCAAAACCCTAATACTTTCTCAGGTCCGGCTAGCATGACACGCAATCATTCCACCGCTTCGCCAACCCAGCCGTTGAGCCCGACACGCCTTTGGCGTGGAGTGGCGGCGCTGATGTTCAGCCTGTTACTTGCTCCTGCTGCGGCGTTTGCCGATGAGCCAACGACGCCTGCCACCCAGCCTGCTGCCGTCGCGCCTGCTCCGGCGGATGCGGCAGCTCCTGCCACGCCTCCTGTTGCCACTCCTGACGCTACTGCGCCGGCCAATGCTGCTGACGGTGCTGCGGTGCCCGCTGAAGACGCACAACAAATCGTCGCCGAAGAAGGCAACAGCCTGGGCATGGCCCACGACCTGTCGCCTTGGGGCATGTATAAAAATGCCGACATCATCGTCAAAATTGTGATGATCGGTCTGGCTATTGCTTCGATCATTACCTGGACCATCTGGATTGCCAAAGGGTTTGAAGTGCTGGGCGCCAAGCGTCGCCTGCGTACCGAAATCGCCAACCTGAAAAAGGCCCGCACCCTTAAGGAAGCCAGCGAGTCGGCCGCCAAAGAAGGCACCCTTGCTCACCTGCTGGTGCAAGACGCTCTCGAAGAGATGCGTTTGTCGGCAAACAGCCGTGAAAAAGAAGGCATCAAGGAGCGTGTGAGCTTCCGCCTGGAGCGCCTGGTTGCAGCATGCGGCCGTAACATGAGCAGCGGCACAGGTGTATTGGCCACCATCGGTTCGACTGCCCCATTTGTTGGTTTGTTCGGGACCGTATGGGGCATCATGAACAGCTTCATCGGCATCGCTAAAACGCAAACCACCAACCTGGCTGTTGTTGCGCCCGGTATTGCCGAAGCCCTTCTGGCGACGGCTTTGGGCCTGGTTGCAGCGATCCCGGCGGTCGTGATTTACAACGTCTTTGCCCGCTCGATCACCGGCTACAAGGCCCAGGTGGCAGACGCGTCGGCCGAGGTGTTGTTGCTGGTCAGCCGTGACCTCGATCACCTGCCGCCTGAGCGCAGCTCGCAACCGCACATGGTGAAAGTGGGGTAATCGGCCATGGGCCTGCATTTAAAAGAAGGCGCAGACGATCTCGCCGAGAACCATGAAATCAACGTCACGCCCTTCATTGACGTGATGTTGGTGCTGCTGATCATCTTCATGGTGGCCGCTCCGCTGGCTACTGTGGACATCAAAGTGGACCTGCCCGCTTCGACGGCCAAGCCTGCGCCTCGTCCCGAGAAGCCGGTGTTTCTGAGCGTCAAGGCTGACCAGCGTCTGTTCCTGGGCGAAGAGCCGGTATCGGTCGAAGCGCTGGGCCCGACCCTGGATGCCCGCACGCACAACAACAAGGACACGACGATCTTCTTCCAGGCCGATAAAGGCGTGGATTACGGTGACTTGATGAGCGTAATGGATGCATTGCGCGCAGCCGGTTACTTGAAGGTGGGTCTGGTCGGACTTGAGACGGCAGCCAAGAAATGAGCATGACGCGCCAAAAGATGACGCGTTACGGAATCAGCCTGGCCGTGGTATTGGGCGTCCATGCAGTGGCGGTTATCCTCGCCCTGCAATGGTCTAACCCGCGCGCGATCGAACTGCCGCCTCAGGCGATGATGATCGATCTCGCGCCACTGCCGGCACCGCCTCCTCCTGCGCCGCCGAAAGTGGTGACCCCACCACAGCCGCCGGCACCGGTAGAAGAGTTGCCGATCCCCAAGCTGGCCGAAGCGCCCAAGCCGAAGATTTCCGTTCCTAAACCGGTCAAGCCCAAGCAGAAGCCGCAGCCTCCCAAGCCTGTGGAAAAGAAGCAGGAGCCGGTCAAAGAGAAACCTTCTGAAGAAAAACCGAGCGATGCGACGCCTACCAAGGCGCCAAGCGAGAAGTCAGCCGCACCGGTCCAAGGGCCGTCGGCACAACAGTTGGCGGCGAAGGCCAGTTGGGAAGGCGCCTTGCTGGCTCACCTGGGCAAGTACAAAAAGTACCCGGCGGCTGCTCAGTCGCGTGGCAAGGAAGGCCTGAACCGGCTGCGCTTCGTAGTCGATGCCGAGGGCAAGGTGCTGTCCTATGAGTTGGTAGGACGCTCGGGCAACGCCGATCTGGACCGGGCCACCCTGGAAATGATCCGCCGGGCACAGCCGCTGCCCAAGCCTCCGGCAGACATGCTGACCAACGGCAGCATCGAAATTGTGGCGCCTTTCGTTTATTCGATCGATAAACGTAGGCGCTAACATCAGAAAGGGCACCGCGAGGTGCCCTTTTTGCGTCTGCTAGCGCAAGAAAACAGCTCAGGCACTGATTAGCGACTGTAGCTGCGTGGGTAATGTCTGATAACGTGCGTCTATCGATTGCAGCCGTTATGCTTTGGCCCGCAACCCCATGGACGCCCGCTATGACTCTTACAGAATTGCGTTACATCGTTACTCTTGCCCAAGAGCAACATTTCGGCCATGCGGCTGAGCGTTGCCACGTCAGCCAACCCACCCTCTCGGTGGGCGTGAAAAAACTGGAAGACGAACTCGGTGTGCTGATTTTTGAGCGCAGCAAAAGCGCCGTGCGACTCACGCCCGTGGGTGAAGGCATTGTGGCCCAGGCCCAAAAAGTACTGGAGCAGGCGCAAGGCATTCGCGAGCTGGCCCAGGCGGGTAAAAACCAGCTGACTGCCCCGCTCAAGGTCGGCGCGATCTACACCGTTGGCCCCTATCTGTTTCCGCACCTGATCCCGCAACTGCACCGGGTCGCCCCGCAGATGCCGTTGTACATCGAAGAAAACTTCACGCATGTGCTGCGCGACAAACTGCGCAACGGCGAACTGGACGCGATCATCATCGCCCTGCCGTTCCAGGAAGCGGACGTGCTGACCTTGCCGCTCTACGACGAGCCGTTCTACGTGCTGATGCCGAGCGAACACCCGTGGACCAAAAAAGAAACCATCGACGCCAGCCTGCTGAACGACAAGAGCTTGTTGTTGCTGGGTGAAGGCCATTGCTTCCGCGATCAGGTGCTTGAAGCGTGCCCGACCCTGACCAAAGGCAATGACGGCGCCAAGCACACCACGGTGGAATCCAGCTCGCTCGAAACCATTCGCCACATGGTGGCCTCCGGTTTGGGGATTTCGATCCTGCCGCTGTCGGCGGTAGACAGCCATCACTATTCCCCCGGCGTGCTTGCGGTACGTCCACTGACGCCGCCCGTGCCATTTCGGACGGTTGCGATTGCATGGCGCGCCAGTTTCCCGCGGCCCAAAGCCATTGAGATCCTCGCTGATTCGATTCGCCTGTGCTCGGTGGCCAAGCCGCCTGCGGCGACATAAGTGCTGCCATGGCCGAGTTGTCGAAGGTGTCGGTCACTGCGCTCAAGGGTGTGGGCGAGGCCATGGCCGAGAAATTGGCCAAGGTCGGGCTGGAAACCGTACAAGACGTATTGTTCCATTTGCCGCTGCGTTATCAGGACCGTACCCGCGTCGTGCCCATCGGCGCGTTGCGGCCGGGTCAGGATGCGGTGGTCGAAGGGCGGGTGATCGGCGCCGATGTGGTCATGGGCAAGCGTCGCAGTCTGCTGGTGCGTATCAATGACGGCACCGGCGGCCTGAGTCTGCGCTTCTACCACTTCAGCAATGCGCAAAAGGAAAGCCTCAAGCGCGGCACCGAAGTACGGTGTTACGGCGAAGCGCGTCCCGGCGCATCGGGGCTGGAAATCTACCACCCGGAGTACCGCGCCATCACGGGCGATGAGCCGCCTCCGGTGGACACCACCCTGACTCCGATTTACCCCACGACGGAAGGCTTGACCCAGCAACGGCTGCGCCAGTTAAGCCAGCAATGCCTGGCCATGCTGGGACCGCGCAGCCTGCCGGACTGGCTGCCGCCGGAGCTGGCCAAAGACTACCAACTGGCCCCGCTGGACGAAGCGATTCGCTATTTGCACCAGCCGCCGGCCGATGCGGATGTAGAAGAGCTTGCCCTCGGCCATCATTGGGCTCAACACCGGCTGGCTTTCGAAGAACTGCTCACCCATCAGCTCTCCCAGCAGCGGCTGCGTGAAAGCCTGCGGTCGCTGCGTGCTCCGGTTTTGCCCAAGGCCAAACAGCTGCCTGTTCAATTTTTGAACAATCTTGGGTTTTCGCCCACGGGTGCCCAGGTCCGTGTGGGCAACGAAATTGCCTACGATCTCAGTCAGCACGAGCCCATGCTACGTCTGATCCAGGGCGATGTTGGCGCCGGTAAAACGGTGGTCGCGGCCATGGCGGCGTTGCAGGCGCTGGAGGCAGGCTATCAAGTGGCATTGATGGCGCCAACGGAGATCCTCGCCGAGCAACACTTCATCAGCTTCAAACGCTGGCTGGAACCGCTGGGGCTTGAAGTGGCGTGGCTGGCGGGCAAGCTCAAGGGCAAGGCACGCGCCTCTGCGCTGGAGCAGATCGCCAATGGCGCGCCGATGGTGGTGGGCACGCACGCGTTGTTTCAGGATCAAGTGCAGTTCAAGAACCTGGCCCTGGTCATCATCGACGAGCAGCACCGTTTCGGTGTTCAGCAGCGGCTGGCCCTGCGCAATAAGGGGGCGGGCGGTGTGATATGTCCGCACCAATTGATCATGACCGCCACCCCGATCCCGCGCACGCTGGCCATGAGTGCTTACGCTGACCTCGACACGTCGATCCTCGACGAATTGCCCCCCGGCCGCACGCCCGTCAACACCGTGCTGGTGGTCGACACCCGGCGTGTCGAAGTGATCGAGCGGGTGCGCGCTGCGTGTGCCGAAGGCCGTCAGGCGTACTGGGTGTGCACCTTGATCGAAGAATCTGAAGAGCTGACCTGCCAGGCGGCAGAAACTACGTTTGAAGACCTGTCCAGCGCCTTGGACGAGCTGCGCGTCGGCTTGATTCACGGCCGCATGAAAGCCGCAGAAAAGGCCGAAGTCATGGCGTGTTTCAAGGCCGGTGAGCTGCAATTGCTGATTGCTACCACCGTGATTGAAGTCGGGGTCGACGTGCCCAACGCCAGCCTGATGATTATCGAAAACCCCGAGCGTCTGGGCCTGTCGCAATTGCACCAGTTACGCGGCCGCGTCGGGCGTGGCAGCGCCGTCAGCCATTGCGTGCTGTTGTACCACCCGCCGCTGTCGCAAATCGGCCGTCAGCGTTTGGGCATCATGCGCGAGACCAACGATGGTTTCGTTATCGCGGAAAAAGACCTGGAGCTGCGTGGCCCCGGCGAAATGCTCGGCACCCGGCAAACAGGCCTGCTGCAATTCAAGGTCGCGGACCTGATGCGCGATGCTGACCTGCTGCCTGCGGTGCGTGATGCCGCGCAAGCCCTCCTGGAGCGTTGGCCAACCCATGTCAGTCCGTTGCTGGACCGATGGTTGCGGCATGGCCAGCAATACGGGCAAGTCTAAAGCGCGTTCAGTAAATAGATCAGCGGCCGATTAACTGCCTGATAACCACATTCGAGTTGTAAGAACCGGACACACATCATGACTGAAGTCGCCAGCGCCCCAACCTCCCCGAGCACACCCTCCGTTATCCGGGAATTGCTCGGCGAGTTGGCCATCCCATACCGGGAAGTCATTGACCACCCCGGCCTGAATCCCGCCCGCAAGGTCCAAGCCGCACTGCTCGATGATTCGGTCGGTGCACTCATGGTGCTGTTCCCGCAGAGCCATTTGCTCGACCTCAACCGTTTGGCGGAACTGACCGGTCGGCGCATGACGGCTGTGGCTCCGGCCGCGCTGGAACGCATGCTCGGCAAACACGAACTGACGTTGTTGCCGGGGTTGCCGGCGCTCACCAGTTCGCCTTGTCTGTATGAAGAGCAACTGCTGCAACAGCCGCTGCTGCTGATTAATGCCGGGGAGTCGGGCCTGTTGCTGGAGATCTCGCAAGAGGACTTCAAAAGCATGCTGACCAAAGCCAGCGCGGGCCGTTTTGCCGAACCGCTGGCGGGGATCAAACTCAACCTTGATCGGCCCGATGACGACAGCGAAGCCATCACTGAGGCGGTGCATGCGTTTACGGCGCGCCGCATCCAGCAGCGGCTGGAAGCCACCATCGAGATTCCACCGCTGGCCGAAACCGCACGCAAAATCATCCGCTTGCGCGTCGATCCCAACGCCACCATCGACGACATCACCGGGGTTGTCGAAACCGACCCGGCGCTGGCGGCTCAAGTAATGAGCTGGGCGGCGTCGCCGTACTACGCGTCGCCGGGCAAGATTCGCTCCGTAGAAGATGCCATCGTGCGGGTACTGGGTTTTGACCTGGTGATTAATCTGGCGTTAGGTCTGGCCTTGGGCAAAACCCTGAGCTTGCCCAAGGACCATCCGCAATCGAGCACGCCTTACTGGCAGCAGTCGATTTACACGGCGGCGGTCATTGAAGGGTTGACCCGCGCCATGTCCCGGGCCGGCCGCCCTGAAACCGGTCTGACCTATCTGGCGGGTTTGCTGCACAACTTCGGTTATCTGCTGTTGGCGCACGTGTTTCCGCCACACTTTTCGCTGATTTGCCGGCATCTGGAAGTGAACCCTCACGTCAGCCACAGCCTTGTCGAACACCATTTGCTGGGCATTACGCGCGAGCAAATCGGCGCATGGCTGATGCGTTACTGGGACATGCCTGACGAGTTGGCGACCGCGCTGCGCTTCCAGCACGACCCGCATTACACCGGGGAACATGCCCAGTATCCGAATCTGGTGTGTGTGGCCGTTGGCCTGTTGCGTAGCCGAAGCATCGGTCACGGGCCTTATGAGCCGCTGCCGGACGCGTTGTTTGAAAGCCTTGGCGTGACGCGCGAGAAAGCCGAAGACGTGGTCAGCAAAGTGCTGGAGGCTGAGGTGCTGCTGCGTGAGCTGGCAGCGCAGTTCAGTCAGGCGTAAAGCCGCCACGCCACTCAATGCCCTCTCCCGGCGGGAGAGGGTCAGGATTCACTGGGCTTTTGGTTTTTTGCGCGGTTTGAGGTATTTGGTCAGGCCTTGAAACCAGATCACCTGTGCCGGATTACCCTTGATCTGAATCGACTTGTCCTGAATCCCGGTCATGAATGCCAATTGCTTGTTCTTGGCCTGCAGGGTCGCAAACCCGTACGCCGCATCCTTGAACGCAATCGCAAAAGCCGGTTCCGGGTACAGCCCGGCGTGGCTGGTGATGCGTTGGTTTTTGACCTTGAAGTGACGGGCAACCTTGCCATCGAGGGTTTGCAGCTGGAACACCAGATCCTTGTCCACCAGTTGCTGCTGGAACGCGGGGTTTTTACGGCTGGCCTTGCTCATCAGGAAGCCCAGCATCCAGAGCAAAAAACGAAATTTCATCTACGCGGCCTCAGGGAAAAATAAATGGCCGGCGCAGTGTAGCGATTTGCTCAGGGAACGCCATATATCTGTAGGGATAGGCGTAGATAGGCGAGATTTTGCCACTTATGGCCGCACGATTGTCTCATTGTCTATCAAGAATGGGCGACTGGCCGGGCCAGCGTGCCCATTCTTCATGGCCAGGTGCAGCTAATGGCCGGGCGAAGACTAAGGGTTGACGCTGTCTTTCAGGAATTTGCCAGGCTTGAATGCAACCGTGTTGCTGGCTTTGATCGTGACCGGCTGGCCCGTTTGCGGGTTTTGACCGGTACGGGCGCCGCGATGGCGCTGCAGGAACGTACCGAAACCGACCAGCGTGACGGTGTCTTTGCGATGCAGGGCGCCGGTGATTTCTTCCAGTACCGCATTCAGGACACGGTTGGCTTGTTCTTTGGTGAGGTCAGCCTTTTCAGCGATGGCGGCGGCGAGATCTGGTTTACGCATGATGAAGCCTCTTTGACGGTTTTTTGTTGTTATGTCCGTGCTGCTCTCTGTGGAGCAACGCCTAAGGCGCCGCAGGCTCTACGCTGCGGCAGACCGGTGTGAGAATGGCATGCGGCCAAAGCCGACGCCAGCATCGATCCGGCCTTTGTTGCCCCAAGGCAAAGGCATATGCGACAGAATTCGCAGCATTTACGCCAAAAGCGCAGGCAGCTCTTTGTTGAGCGCCAATTTCTCGCGAACGGCTTCGCCTGTCAGTGCATAGCCCAGCAATTTGCCATCAGCATCGCGGCACAGCGCCTTGATATCAGCGCCAGCGCCTTCAACCGACCACACGCCTTCGCAGCCACGGGGTACAGGCGAGACCACCAAGGGGCACACCGGCGTTTTGACGGTGATCGGCATGGCGCCGTAGCTGACGGCCGTCGGGTTGCCCGCCAGGGTTTGTGCGAGCGCGCGGGCGCAGCTCATCAACGGCATCACGTACAGCAAGCTCAGGCCTTCCACCTCGGCGCAGTCCCCGAGCGCGAAAATGTTGGCGTGGGAGGTTTTGAGCAGGCGATCCACTTCGATCCCGCGATTGACCCGAATCCCGGCAGCCGCCGCCAAGTCGATGCGCGGGCGCAAACCGATGGCGGACACCACCACGTCGCACGAGATGACGCTGCCGTCGGACAGCTGTGCGTGCAGCCCGTCCTCAGTCCGTTGCAGGCGGGTCAGCACCGGCCCGAGGTGAAAGCGTGCGCCGAGCCCTTCGAGGGCTGTTTTCACCGCCGTGGCGGCGGCCGGGTGCAGCAGGGTGGGCATGATTTGTTCGCACGGGGCGACCAGGTCCACTTCATAGCCGCCAGCGATCAGGTCATTGGCAAATTCGCAGCCAATCAGACCGGCGCCCAATATCAGCACACGGCGCTTGCCCGCAGCCGCGGCGCGAAAGCGTGCGTAGTCTTCCAGGTCGTTGATCGGGAAAATCGCGTCCTGAGCGTCACCTTCTACCGGCACCTGCACCGTCTGCGCGCCCCACGCCAGAATCAGGTCGCGATACGGGACGGCTTCTTCACCGATCCACAATTGTTTATGGCCGGGGTCGATGCCGCTGATGCGCGTATGGGTGCGCACTTGGGCCTTGAGTTGCTCGGCCATCGCGCCCGGCATGGCCATGCTCAGGCCGTCGGCTTCTTTGTTTTTGCCAAAACCGGTGGAGAGCATGGGCTTGGAGTAGGAGCGCCCGTCATCGGCCGTGATTAACAACAGTGGGGTTTCGCTGTCCAGTTTGCGAAACTCCCGAGCCAGGTTGTAGCCGGCCAGCCCGGTGCCCACGATCACGACAGGTGCGTTCATTCCATTCTCCATAGGGGTCAAACTCAAAAAAGGATCAGTTGATTTCGATCATCTCGAAATCCAGTTTGCCGACGCCGCAGTCCGGGCACAGCCAGTCTTCGGGCACGTCTTGCCACAGGGTGCCGGGCGCAATGCCGTCATCCGGCCAGCCATCGGCTTCGTTATAAATCAGTCCACAGACGATGCATTGCCACTTTTTCATGGGGATTTCCTCGGGTTCAGGCTTAGACAAGCCCACGGTTTCTTAACAACGGCACGTGGTGCTAGGTGAAATCAGGGCGTTTTGTACTGATCGCACGCCGCAGATGCAAGCCTGATGACGACCAATCGCTACTCAAGCGCTCAGGGCAAGGGCAGCGTGATAAGCTCGGCGCCCTCAATGGCTGCCAATTATGACCGACTGTGCCGCACATGACTTCCCCGTTGATCTCCCCCGTCTGGCTTGAGCAAAGTCAGCTTGGCGCCCTGCCCGACGCCCTCACCCTCGACTGGTTGTTCGATGAAGGCTCCCTGACCCGCCGCCTCACTGCTGTGTCGAATGACCACTTCAGCGTGTCGCCACTGTTTGAAGGCTGGCAAACCCTGCGCGAGGACGAATGCCGCGCCCTCGAGTTGCCCGCTGGCAGTCTGGGCTGGGTGCGTGAAGTGTATTTACGCGGGCATCAGGTGCCGTGGGTGTTTGCCCGCAGTGTGGCGTCCAAGTCCGCCCTTGAAGCGGGTGGTTTGAATATGGACGCGCTGGGCACGCGTTCGCTGGGCGAGTTGTTGTTCAGCGATCAGGCGTTCGAGCGTGGCCCGTTGCAGGTGTGCCGCTACCCTCGGGACTGGTTGCCGGACGCCGACCGCACCGACAACCTGTGGGCGCGGCGCTCACGTTTTATGCGCGGGTCGTTGAGTGTGCTGGTGGCTGAAGTGTTTTTACCCAACCTGTGGGCCGCAGTGAGTGCCCGGCCGGAGACCAACTGATGTACGTGCGTTTGCTCAAATCTCTCAATCGCCTGAACCCCCGCGCATGGGACTTCATCCAACTGACGCGCATGGACAAACCCATCGGCATTTACCTGCTGCTGTGGCCCACCCTGTGGGCGCTGTGGATTGCCGCTAAAGGGGTGCCGTCCCTGAGCAACCTGCTGATTTTTGTCTTCGGCGTCATCCTGACCCGGGCCGGTGGCTGCGTGATTAACGACTTTGCGGACCGCAAGGTCGACGGCCACGTCAAACGCACTGAACAACGCCCTTTGGTGAGCGGAAAAATCAGCAGTAAAGAAGCATTGGTGTTTTTTGCCCTGCTCATGGGGGTCAGCTTCCTGCTGGTGCTGTGCACCAATGCGACCACCATCTGGCTGTCCTTCGGGGGCCTGGCATTGGCGGCCAGCTACCCGTTCATGAAGCGCTACACCTATTACCCGCAAGTGGTGCTCGGTGCTGCGTTCTCGTGGGGCATGCCGATGGCGTTCACGGCCGAAACCGGCAGCCTGCCTGCGGCGGCCTGGTTGCTGTACATCGCCAACCTGCTCTGGACCGTGGCCTACGACACCTACTACGCCATGACTGACCGTGAAGACGACCTGAAAATCGGTGTCAAATCCACCGCCATCCTGTTCGGTGATGCGGATCGCGTGATCAACCTCAGCCTGCAAGGCCTGGCGCTGGGTTGCTTGTGGCTGGCCGGGACGCATTTTGAGTTGGGCGGCTGGTTCCACCTGGGTCTGCTGGTGGCTGCGGGCTGCTTCGTGTGGGAGTTCTGGTACACCCGCGACCGCGATCCGCAGCGTTGCTTCAAGGCCTTCTTGCACAACCACTGGGCCGGGTTGGCAATCTTCGTCGGCATCGTCCTCAACTACGCCCTGGCCTGACCCTGGTCAGATCAGCGCTTACGGCTGGGGCATCAAGCGCAAGGTGCTACGGGTGTTGAGCTGCACATCGGCTTCTTCCAGGTACGGTTTGTCGTACTGGCCTTCAATGTAGCTTTGCGCCTGATCCTTATAGTGCTTGTCGAACGGCACCCCGCTCTGGCCCACCGGGTTGATGGTCAGGGTGTGGGTCGGGTCTGCGAAATCGATCAAACGCCGCGTGGACGGGCCGTAACTCACCGGCCACGGCGCCGGCCCGAGTTTGGCCGACAGGTTATTGGGCACTTCATGGCTCCCCGGCGCGTCGAACGGGCCGACGTTGAGCAGCCAGTCCAGCGGCTTCTGTTTGCCCAGCGGGTGTTCTTGGGTCAGCGTGTGCGCCCGTCCCCACTGCCAGTGCGCGGGATCGTCCCCTAAGGTGGCTTTGAGCGCAGTGATGCTGTTTTGCCAAGCGACCAGCACCGTGTCGGCCCGCGACTCTTTGGCCAGGGTGTGGCGATTGTCCCACCACGGCGATGCCGGATTGGCAATCAGGCGAGGTAGCGCTTCATCCACCAACCGGGTGGTCAGCAGAATGTCGAAGAAGGCATCGCCCAACTCATCCTGCATCGCGGCATCGGCCAGGCTGAACAGCAATTGATTGAACAGCGTGGCACTGGTGGACTCCAGCGGGTAGTCGCCTTGCCACTGCGCCAGTTGCTCCACCAGTTTGAGTTCGGCCGGGTCGCTCACCACCTTGCGCAGTACCGGCAGCAGGGCGGTGAGCACGCGCGGCCCATAACCTGTGGTGGTGCCCAGTTGCAGCGCCTGACTGTTTTTCAGGTTCCACTTCACACCGGGGGCGCTTAGCTGTCGATCGAGCTGCTGGCCGCGGTCCGCCAGGTTGTAATAGCCCGCAATCTCAATGCCGGCGGGTGAGACCGGCTGGAAGTTGGCCGACACGATATAGCCACGCGGCGGGTTCACTTCCTGCGGGTTGGCGCTGAACGGGTAAAACCCGGGCTTGTCGGCCTGCGCGGTGCTGCCATCCAGAATGAACGCCGGGTTCACCCCGGCCGCACGTTTGGGCAATTGCGCGGCGGCCCACCAGCCGATGTTGCCTGAGGCATTGGCCCAGACCACATTGAGCCCCGGCGAGTGGATGTACGTCGCGGCCTGACGCGCTTTGCTGACCGTGTCCGCGCGGTTGAGCCGGTAAAAACCTTCCAGAATCGGGTTTTTGGTTTCCAGAAAGCCCCACCACATGGCGATGGGCGTATTGCCAGCGATGCCACCCAGCACGTCGTTGATGATCGGCCCGTGCGGCGACTGACGCAGTACCAGCGTCACGGGGGCCTGGCCCTTGACGGCAATTTCCTGTTCGGTGCGGGTCATGTCGACCCATTGGCCCTGATACCAGACCTGATTCGGGTTGGCAGGGTTGGTCTTCTCGGCGATCAAGTCCAGGTCATCGTTCTGGAACATCGTCAGGCTCCAGCCGAACGCGCGGTTGTTGCCCAGAAACGCGAACGGCACCAGCGCCTGGTGATAGCCGTACAGGTCAAAATCAGGGGCCGACAGCTGCGCTTCGTACCACACCGACGGCACTGAAAAGCGGATGTGCGGATCGCCCGCCAGCAGTGGCTTACCGCTTTGCGTGCGTCTGCCTGACACGACCCAGGCATTGCTGCCTTCAAATTGCGGCAACCCGGCCTGACTCAAGGCGCTGTCGCTGAGCTGCGCCAGTGCGCCGAGGGATTTCCAGTCATTGGCCGCCAGCGTCGGGGGCAAGACCCCTTTGGGTTGCCAGTCGAGGTCAAAGACCTTCAAGTAATCGCTGCCCAGTTGATCGCGCACATAGGTCAGAAGCGGCTCGGTACGGAAAGCGGCCGCAAAGCTGTAAGCCATATAACCGGAGACGCTGATGGTGTCTTCGGCAGTAAACGCGCGGGGCGTGATGCCCAGCAGATCGAACTCCACGGGTGTGGCGTGGGTGGCCTGGTATTGATTAATACCGTCCAGATACGCTTGCAGCGCCTGCCAGGCGGGCGATTGCTGATCCAGTTCACTGACATAACTGGCCGCTCGCTCGCGAATGCGCAGGCTGCGAAACAGTTTGTCGGTGTCCACTAGTTTAGGGCCCAACACTTCAGCCAGTTCACCCCGGGCCAGGCGGCGCATGATTTCCATCTGGAACAGCCGATCCTGTGCCTGCACATACCCCAGCGCCCGGTACATATCCAGCTGATTGCCCGCGCGGATGTGCGGCACGCCGCGCTCGTCGTAACGCACGGTGACGGGCTCTTGCAGTGTGGGCAGCTCAACCTGCCCCTGACGCGTGGGCAATTTGCTCTGCACGTACCAGACACCACCCCCGGCCACGGAGGCGACGATAAGGGCGATGACAGTCAGGTTACGTTTCATGGGCGAGCTCCTGTTCGTTAAAACGCCATCACGGGGCGACGTGATCGGCCTGCCACGGGCAATAACAGCCCACAGCCATGGTGTGCGTGGCTTTTACCGGACGACCGGTGCTCAGCGCTTGCAGGATCGGCTCGATAAAACTGTTGCTGGCGTTACAGGTGGCCCCTTCGCTGTAAGGACCAAAGTACGCCAGTTGACCACTGTGGTCCCAGATGGCGACGGCAGGGCTGGCGCTCACGTGTTCGGCGCCGGGCAGTTGGGCGAGGGATTTGATCGCGCCGAGGCTCTCGGGCAGTTGGCCTTGAGTGCCTGATTTTTGCACCGCATAAAACTCAATGCCCAGTGGCACGTAATGCGCCAACAGTTCGCTCAAGTGCTGCTGATTGCCGACATTGCACGGGCAGGCCGGGTCCCAGAAATGCACCACGCGGATGGGGCCCGGCCCGGACAGCTCGGCGGGCAGGCTCAGCACATCCCCGGCGAACAGCGCGGTCTGCTCACTGAAGGGACGAATGTACTGGCCTTGAAACCAGTCATAAGCGGCCCATAATCCGGCCGCACAGACACCGATCAGCACGCAGGCAAGCAGGGTTTTGAAAGTGGGCACAGGCATCAAATTAGGTCCTCGAAGGCCGCGTAGCTTGCCATGCTTGACCTGACAGAAGAATATCGACGTTCTATAAAGCCTGTTTTGCGCACACGCGCCCTGCCTGGAACCCCTTATGCCTGCCCCGTTTTCCCCCGATACCTTGCGCGCCAGTTTGCAGCCCTTGGCCGCAGAGGGCCCGATATCGAGTGAGGGGTTGGCGTACCAACGGTTTTACGGGCTGGACTTCCCTCATCGCGCCACGCCCGTGAAGCGGCAACTGGGGCGCTACAGTGCGGCGGGCTACGACCTGGTCAGCCAAGTGTGGTGGCCGGAGGCTGCGCCAGTGGGCACGCTATTCGTGATACACGGTTTTTACGACCACATGGGGTTGTACCGCCACATCATTGAATGGGGGCTCAATCGGGGTTTTGCGGTCATTGCCTGCGACTTGCCGGGGCACGGCCTGTCCAGTGGCGAGCGGGCCAGCATCGGGGATTTTTATCAGTATCAGGAAGCCTTGCAGGGCCTGTTCATTGAGGCGCAATCACTGTCGCTGCCTCAGCCGTGGCACCTGTACGGGCAAAGCACCGGCGGCGCGATCGTGCTGGATCATGTGTTGCGGCAGGGCGACAGCAGCCCGGCACAAGGGCAGGCGATATTGATGGCCCCGTTGGTACGGCCCAAGGACTGGCATTGGTCCAAATTCAGCTATTACCTGCTGCGGCCGTTCGTCAAAGGCATTGCCCGGCGTTTCAGTGAAAACACCAATAACCCTGATTTCATGCCGTTTTTGCAGGCCGATCCGTTGCAGCCGCTGCGTTTACCGACCGCCTGGGTCGGTGCGCTGGCCCGCTGGATCCCGCGCATTGAAGGCGCAACACCCAGCGCGCGTCAGCCGCTGATCATTCAGGGCGACGCGGACAAAACAGTGGATTGGCGACACAACCTGCAGGTGCTCAAAAGCAAATTCCATCAGCCGCACGTGTTGTTGCTACCCGGCGCCCGCCATCATTTGGCCAATGAAACGGATGACATACGCGATCGCTATTTCGCGTTTCTGGACCAGCACTTCGACGCGTAACCCGTAAGGTTACGGCGCCAGATTTGAGGTGCTCTGCCCGACCGCCAGCCCGGCGCGCACGGCGCTCAAGGCGGCCTGGTAATACGCTTTGCCTTCCGGCGACTCTGCAAAAGTGACGAATTCTTCGAGCTCGGGATCGGACAAGTCGCGGTACACATAGAGCAACGTGTTATCCAGCTCGCCGCCGATCTGCTCCATCAGCCGCTGGCGCTGACCGTTGAGCATGCCTTGGGCCTGACCGCCGCCGAGCAGTCCCGGGATCATCGAGCTCAGGCTGTCTGCCGCCACGCCCGCAATCGCGAGGCTGACTTCCGCCCCTGCTTCGCGCGCCGGCAAGGCGTTGGACAAATGATTAATCAACAATTGGCGGGTGGCGCTGGCTTCGATGCGCGGCAAACCTTGGGCGTGCTGGGCCAACTGGTCGCGACGCGTGGCCAGCAGCTCGGCCGCGACAATCTTGCGCCCCAGCTCGGACTGGAAAAAAGCCAGTGCCGGGGCCGGTTCGGGCAGATGCTTGCGCATCTGATCCTTGGCGCGGGTGTCCATGGCTTGCGGGTCGAAACGCTGACTGCTGTTGTTGACCAGGGCTTGATACACAGCGGGCGGCAAATTGCTGCGATAGCGTTCTTGGGCTGCCGTCAGCGCGTCATTGAAATGCGCCCGTTGATCCGACCAGCCAGCGACCTTGTACAAATCATCCAGGCTGTCTGACCATGCGGGTAATGAACAAAAAATAAGCAACGATAAAACCAAGCGGCGCATGAAGGACTCCTGTCAACAAGTCGCTATTGTCCGGGTGTGGCGTAGGACTTGTCGAGAATTCGTCTGGTCCAAAGGGCTTTTAAAGTGCGAGCGGTATTTTTTCGTGGAACACCGCTATATGGCTCTGTCAGATTTTGAGGCGTATGGATACTATGCGCGCCATGCACATATCCTCTGATCACCCGCTATTACTGCGCATTGTCGACGACCTGTACGCACAGGGATGGTCACAGCAAAACATCTTCCTGCCCGAGGCTTTGACCTTTGAGTTGGCGGCTGAGTGCCGCAAACGTTCGGCCGAAGGGGAACTGACCCCGGCTGCGGTCGGGCGCGGGCTGAATCAGGAGGTCCGCGAGGGGATCCGCGGGGACCACATTCAATGGCTGGAGCCCGGAGAAGCGCTGGCCTGTGACAGTTATCTCGGCTTGATGGAAAGCCTGCGAGTCGCCATGAACCGCAGGCTTTTTTTGGGCCTGGAGGACTTCGAAAGCCACTTCGCGATGTACCCGCCCGGCGCGTTTTACCTCAAGCATCTGGACCGTTTTCGCGACGACGACCGGCGCATGGTGTCGGCCGTGGTGTACCTCAATCAGGCGTGGTTGCCCGAGCATGGTGGACACCTGCGCATGTACCTCAATGACCGCGGCGAATACGATGTGCTGCCGACGGGCGGTTGTCTGGTGGTGTTCCTGTCGGGTGAAGTTCCGCATGAAGTGATGCCCGCGACCCGTGACCGCTTGTCATTGACGGGCTGGTTCCGGCGTCGTCCCACAGAGATCGTGCTGTGAAGTCCAAAGTGCTGGTCAGCCGCTGCTTGCTGGGGCATCGCGTGCGGTATGACGCAGGCGCCAGCGGCCCGTATCCGCAACTGCTGGAGTGGCAAGCGCAAGGCCGGGTGATTGCACTTTGTCCTGAGGTCGCGGGCGGTTTGCCCACGCCGCGCGCGGCGGCCGAAATTCCCGGAGGCCAGGGCATTGAAGTCCTCAGCGGCAAGGTTGCGGTGATAACGACAGACGGCGACGATGTCACCGAGGCCTTTGTATCGGGCGCCCGGCAAGCGCTGGCACTGGTGCAAAAACACGGCATCCGCGTGGCGATTCTCAAGGCCAACAGCCCTTCATGCGGCAACCGGCTAACCTACGATGGCAGTTTCAGCGCAACCAAAGTGGCCGGTCAGGGCGTGACGGCCGCGCTACTGAGTGAGGCTGGCGTGCAAGTGTTCAGTGAACTCGAACTCGATGATGCGGCCAAAGCGCTGGAACAATGACCCGCAATCGTCGGGGCCATGCGCCGGTTTGGCGTAGAGCCCCGATTTGAGTTCAGGTAACATCCGGTGCCACTTTGCCTTGGGGAATACGCGATGAGTGATAAACAAAAACCGCAGCCTGCTGCTTCGGCCACTGGCCCTTCACCCGCTGAAAGCGCCGACGCAGCCTTGCACCATATCGTTGATGGCTTTTTGCATTTCCATCACGAAATTTTTCCTGAACAAGAAGCCTTCTTTAAAAAGCTCGCCACCGCACAACGTCCGCGGGCAATGTTCATTGCCTGTGCGGATTCGCGGATCGTGCCTGAATTGATTACCCAAAGCGCGCCGGGCGATCTGTTTGTGACCCGTAACGTGGGCAACGTTGTTCCGCCGTACGGTCAGATGAACGGTGGTGTTTCAACCGCCATCGAATACGCCGTTCTGGCCTTGGGTGTGCAGCACATCATTATTTGCGGCCACTCGGACTGTGGCGCGATGCGCGCGGTGCTGAACCCGGCCAGTTTGAAAAAAATGCCGACGGTACGCGCCTGGTTGCATCACGTGGAAGTCGCTAAAACCATGGTGCAGGACAACTGCAACTGCGCCAATGAAGCCGAAAGCATGCACGTACTGACCGAAGAAAACGTCATCGCTCAGTTGCAGCATTTGCGCACGCACCCGTCAGTGGCTTCGCGCATGGCCAGCGGGCATTTGTTCATTCATGGCTGGGTGTATGACATCGAAACCAGCCAGATCAAAGCGTATGACGCCGATAAAGGCGCTTTCCTGCCGCTCGACGGGACCAACCCGATCCCGAGTGCAACGCCCAAGGCGCGGTTCTAACCGTTGCCCAGCGTCGCCGCCGAACACCAGAGGCTGATTCGGCGGCGGCGCCGTCGCACGTCATTGAGCCCGTGCGACAGGTGTCAGCTTACAAATTCAAACCGACACCCAACTGTTTGGACAGGCACGGCCAGCGCTTCCAGGCAGCGCCGGTGTCCGGGCTGGTGAGTTTGTCGCGGTAGGCTTCCACCGATTCCAGCGTGAAACATTCGTCGTCCAGCATGCAATCAACCGCGTGGTGAACCACTTCATCCAACTGATTGGCAAAGGTTTCACCAATCAAGTGGTGGGCGATTACATTGGCCACCGTGGTGTCCAGCGGGATCAGCGGCTGGTTGAAATGCTTGATATAGAGGTCGTTGACCTCTTCCACCAGGCGGTGGGCCAGATACGCTTCATCCAGCAAACCTTCCAGACCGACGTGTCCGTTCATTACGGCTGGCGGCTGAACGAAAAACTGTTCGGCAATTTTCAGCACCGGCGTGATCTGCGACTCGATGCCCGCTTCGCGCGCGACTTCATTGGCCGCCTCCAGCAAGTCAGGCACTTGATCGATGTAGGCGCTGACAAAACGGGTCATCACCAGATTTTTAGGGTGGTCTTCTTCAGGCACACGGATGGCGGTGTGAAGGTGCGGCAGTTTGGTTTCCAGTTGGCGAGCGAGCAGGCCCGTATCGGCCTCATGTTCTTGGGCACACAAGATCTGCTCGCGGATGGCGGCGGTGTTCATGGGAACTCCAGGGAGACACTAGACAGGGAATATCGTTGAAAAATGGCCCCGTGAATCAGAGGGCCTTTTTCAGAGGGCGCGTATTGTTATTCATTTTGTGAGCGGGCAGTGAGTGCCATTTGTCGTTGGGGTCAGTTTTTTACAGTTTTCAGCCAGCGCGTTGCGGGGTTGAAGGCGCTGGCTATACTCGATTTTGTAAACGTTTTCTGATGATGCCCGACTGCCTGAGCAGGCGAGGCTCGGCGGTCAAGGTTCACTGGTTTGAAAACCGCCCCCTTGTAACGCAGGTATAGACCGGCGCAATAACAAGAAAAATAAAGGGGAACCCGCAATGAAGCGACATCCAAACCTATGGATGGGCCTGCTGTTGTGGTCCGTTTTCAGCCAGGCGCAGGCCGCCTGGACCGTGAACATGACGCCCGGCGCGACTGAGGTCAGCCAGGCGGTCTTCAACCTGCACATGACCATTTTCTGGATCTGTGTGGTGATCGGCCTCATCGTGTTCGGCGCCATGTTCTGGTCAATGATCGTTCACCGGCGTTCCACGGGCCAGCAAGCGGCCAAGTTCCACGAGAGCACCACGGTCGAAATCCTCTGGACGGTCGTGCCCTTTCTTATCCTCGTGGCGATGGCGGTGCCCGCCACCAAAACCCTGATCAACATCTACGACAGCAGTGATTCGGATGTCGATATCCAGGTCACGGGCTATCAGTGGAAATGGCATTACAAATACCTGGGTCAAGACGTCGAGTTCTTCAGCAACCTGGCCACCCCCGCCGATCAAATCCATAACAAAGCCCCCAAGGACGAACATTACCTGCTCGAAGTCGATGAGCCGCTGGTGCTGCCGATTGGCGCCAAAGTGCGCTTTCTGGTGACCTCGGCCGACGTCATCCACTCGTGGTGGGTGCCCGCGTTCGCGGTCAAGCGCGACGCCATTCCGGGGTTTATCAACGAGGCCTGGACCCGCGTTGAAAAGCCCGGCGTTTATCGGGGGCAATGCGCCGAGTTGTGCGGCAAGGACCATGGCTTCATGCCGATTGTGGTGGATGTCAAAACCCGGCCTGACTACGACGCCTGGCTTGCCGAACGCAAAGCACAGGCTGCGCAGCTTAAAGAACTGACCAGCAAGGAGTGGACCCTCGACGAGTTGGTCGCTCGGGGTGACAAGGTCTACCACACCGCTTGCGTCGCCTGTCACCAGGCCGAAGGCCAAGGGTTGCCGCCGATGTTCCCGGCGCTCAAGGGCTCTCCGATTGCCACCGGCCCCGCCGCCGATCACCTGCATCGCGTGTATTTCGGCAAGCCGGGCACGGCCATGGCCGCCTTCGGCAAGCAACTGTCGGAAGTCGACATCGCGGCGGTGGTGACGTACGAACGCAACGCGTGGGGCAACAACAAGGGCGACATGGTCACCCCCAAAGACGTGCTCGCGCTGAAACAGGCGCAAGGCAAATGAGCCGCTCATTGATGTGCGCGCAAGGAGTCAGGACATGAGTGCTGTTATCGACGACCACGGGCACGCGGACGACCACGCTCACGGCCCGGCCAAAGGCTTGATGCGCTGGGTGCTGACCACCAACCACAAAGACATCGGCACCCTGTACCTGTGGTTCAGCTTCTGCATGTTTTTGCTCGGTGGCTCATTCGCGATGGTCATCCGTGCCGAACTGTTCCAGCCGGGCTTACAGATCGTCGAGCCGGCGTTCTTTAACCAGATGACCACCCTGCACGGCCTAATCATGGTATTTGGCGCGGTGATGCCCGCGTTCGTCGGGTTGGCCAACTGGATGATTCCGCTGATGATCGGCGCGCCCGACATGGCCTTGCCGCGCATGAACAACTTCAGTTTCTGGCTGCTGCCGGCGGCGTTTCTGATGCTGGTGTCGACCTTGTTCATGGCCGGGGGCGGGCCGAATTTTGGCTGGACCTTCTACGCCCCCTTGTCCACCACTTATGCACCCGAGAGCGTGACGTACTTCATCTTTGCCATCCATCTGATGGGCATCAGTTCGATCATGGGCGCGATCAACGTGATCGCCACCATCCTTAACCTGCGTGCGCCCGGCATGACGTTGATGAAAATGCCGCTGTTTGTCTGGACCTGGCTGATTACCGCGTTCCTGCTGATCGCCGTGATGCCGGTGCTGGCAGGCGTGGTCACCATGATGTTGATGGACATCCATTTCGGCACCAGCTTTTTCAGCGCGGCCGGCGGCGGGGACCCGGTGCTGTTCCAGCATGTGTTCTGGTTCTTCGGTCATCCCGAGGTGTACATCATGATCCTGCCGGCCTTCGGCGCGATCAGTGCCATCATCCCGACCTTCTCGCGCAAACCGCTGTTCGGTTACACCTCAATGGTCTACGCCACGGCCAGCATTGCCTTCCTGTCCTTCATCGTCTGGGCGCACCACATGTTTGTGGTGGGCATTCCGCTGGTGGGCGAGTTGTTCTTCATGTACGCCACGTTGCTCATCGCCGTGCCCACCGGGGTCAAAGTCTTCAACTGGGCCAGCACCATGTGGCAAGGCTCGCTGACGTTCGAGACGCCGATGCTGTTTGCCGTGGCGTTTGTGATTCTGTTCACCATCGGCGGGTTTTCCGGGCTGATGCTGGCCATTGCCCCGGCGGACTTCCAGTACCACGACACCTATTTCGTGGTGGCGCACTTCCACTACGTGCTGGTGCCGGGCGCCATCTTCGGCATTTTCGCCTCGACCTATTACTGGTTGCCGAAGTGGACCGGGCATATGTACGACGAAACCCTCGGCAGGCTGCATTTTTGGCTGTCCTTCGTGGGCATGAACCTGACGTTCTTCCCGATGCACTTCGTGGGACTGGCCGGTATGCCGCGTCGGATTCCTGACTACAACCTGCAATTTGCCGACTTCAACATGGTGTCGTCGATCGGTGGGTTCATGTTTGGCGCTACGCAGTTGCTGTTCCTGTTCATCGTCATCAAGTGCATTCGCGGCGGGCCCAAAGCGCCTGCCAAACCGTGGGACGGTGCCGAAGGTCTGGAATGGAGCGTGCCTTCGCCCGCGCCGTATCACACCTTTACGACGCCCCCTGAAATCAAGTGAGCCGGTGCCCTCTGCCAACCCTCTTCGGGAGGGCTGGCAGAGGGTCAGGAGGATTCATGGCTGACTCAACATCGATCAAACGCCTGGTCATGCGCCTGTTGCTGATGGTGGTGGTGATGTTTGCCTTCGGCTTTGCCCTGGTGCCGCTCTACGACGTGATGTGCAAAGCCTTCGGCATTAACGGCAAGACCGCCGGGCAGTATGAGGGCGCGCAGGTGGTGGACACCGGGCGGCAGGTGCGGGTGCAGTTTCTGGCCACCAACAACGTGGGCATGGTGTGGGAGTTTTACCCAAAGGGCGATCAGTTAGTGGTCAACCCCGGCGGCGTGTACGAGATGGTGTTTGTGGCGTCCAACCCGTCTGACCACCCGATGTCGGCCCAGGCGGTGCCGAGTATTTCCCCGGCCGAGGCGGCGCAGTACTTCCACAAGACCGAATGTTTCTGTTTCACCCAGCAAGTGCTGCAAGCGGGACAGCGCATCGAAATGCCCATGCGTTTTATCGTCGACCGCGACATGCCCAAGGACGTGAAACACCTGACGCTGGCCTACACGCTGTTCGATATCACTGCGCGCCATCCGCCCGTTGCCGCTGCTGGCAATGACGCTCAACGGCCAGCCCGATAAGGAGAACGCTCCATGGCAACTCACGATCACTACTATGTCCCGGCGCAGAGCAAGTGGCCGATCATTGCCACGGTCGGCCTGCTGGTCACGGTGTGGGGGCTGGCCACGTGGTTCAACGACCTCAAGGCCACGCGCCCTGAATCCCATGGACCGCTAATCTTTTTTGTCGGCAGCCTGCTGGTGGCCTACATGATGGTCGGCTGGTTCGGCGCGGTGATTAAAGAGAGCCGCGCCGGGCTGTACAGCCCGCAACTGGACCGTTCGTTTCGCTGGGGCATGACGTGGTTCATTTTTTCGGAAGTGATGTTTTTTGCGGCGTTTTTTGGCGCGCTGTTTTACGTGCGCCATTTCTCGGGCCCGTGGCTGGGCGGTGAGGGCAGCAAGGGGCTGGCACACATGCTGTGGCCCAACTTTCAGTTCGCCTGGCCATTGCTGAACACCCCTGATCCGGTGCTTTACCCGGCGCCCAAAGACATCATCAACCCGTGGGGCTTGCCGCTGCTGAACACGGTATTGCTGGTCAGTTCCAGCGTCACCCTCACCCTTGCCCATCATGCGTTGAACAAGGGCCAGCGTGGTGCATTGAAAGCCTGGCTGGGCCTGACCGTGGTGCTGGGCATCGCTTTTTTGGGCTTTCAGGCCGAGGAATACATTCACGCTTATAAAGAGCTGGGGCTGACGCTCGGCTCAGGGGTGTATGGCGCGACCTTCTTTATGCTCACCGGATTCCATGGCGCCCACGTCACCATCGGCACCCTGATTCTGTTGGTGATGCTGGTGCGTATCGTGCGCGGGCATTTCAACGCCGAACATCAATTCGGCTTTCAGGCGGCCAGTTGGTACTGGCACTTTGTGGACGCGGTGTGGGTGGCGCTGTTCCTGTTTGTCTACGTGCTGTAGACGCCGCGACCATGGCCGCCTTCGCGCCCGGACGTGTGCCCACCGTGGTGGTACTGGCGCTTTTGCCGGTGCTGGTGTTTCTGGGGGTTTGGCAACTGGGGCGTGCCGAGCAAAAACGCACCCTGCTCGACAGCTATGCCGTACACCGGACCGCCGCGCCCCTCAATGTGGGCCAATTAATGAGCACCTCAACGCCCGCTTTCCGCCGTGTGCAGTTGCGTGGGCATCTGGATGCGCAGCACAGCCTGCTGCTGGACAACCGGGTGCGAGACGGCAAGGTCGGGGTGGAGCTGTTGCAGCCTTTTCAGGATCAGGCCAGTGGCCAGTGGCTGTTGCTCAATAGGGGCTGGATCGAATGGCCCAGTCGGCGCACGCCGCCGGTGTTCAGTACCCCGGATCAATTAGTGGAGCTGGAAGGCTGGGTGTATGAGTCGCCCGGTACGCCCTTCCAGCTGCAGGCCGACCCGGCCACGGGTAACTGGCCGCGGCTGGTGACGGCAGTCTTCCCCGCCAAGGTGTGGGCTGAGCTGGGGCGAAGCGGTTTTAACGATGAAGTGCGTATTGCGCCCGGCCTTGCGGCGTATCAGGCCGACTGGCCAGTGATCGCCACGGGCATGGGCCCGGAAAAACACACCGCGTATGCCGTGCAATGGTTCGCCATGGCGCTGGCGTTGTGCGGGCTTTATGGGTACCTCGGTTGGCATAACGCTCGGGAGAAGCGCCATGGGAACGGCCATCAATCCGTCTGAAACGGCTCACCACGCGGCACCGGCTTCGCGGCGCCGTGGACGGCTGCAGTTGATCCTTATTCTGTTGCTGACCATCGGCCCGATGGTGTTGGCCACCGGGATGTACACGCTCAAGTTCTGGGTGCCCGAAAGCCGCAGCTATCACGGTGAACTGATAGGTAACGGCCCGACCCGCGCTGAGCTGGGCGTGCAAACGGACGAGCAGCGCTGGCAGTTGCTGGTGACCGCGCCACAAACCTGCACGGTGGCGTGTCAGCAATTGGTGTACTTGGCACGGCAGATACAGATCGGCCTGGGCCGCGATGCCTCCCGTGCCACCCATGCGCTGGCGAGCGCGCAGGCGCTGGACGCTGACTATGTGGCAAGGCTGCAACGCGAATACCCGCAGTTGCAGCGTTACGCGATGGACTTGCCAGCGTATACCCGGGGCGCGCAGGGCAATGGCGGCGCTCAGCTGTGGATCATCGACCCGCACGGCAATCTGGTGCTGCGTTACGACCCCAGTGTCAAAGGCAAGGACGTGCTCAACGACCTGCGCCACCTGTTGAAACTGTCCAACATCGGGTAGGAAAACCGTCATGGCCAAAGCCGGATTTCGTCTCGCATTACTTGCCACCGTGCTGGCACTGGTGGTGGTGTTACTCGGTGCCTACACGCGTTTGACCCACGCCGGGCTGGGTTGCCCGGACTGGCCCGGCTGCTATGGCTTCATCAGCGTGCCCAAAACCGATGCACAACTGGCGCATGCCCAACGGCACTTTCCCGACACCCCGGTACACGTCGAAAAAGGCCGGAGCGAGATGGTGCATCGCTATTTCGCAGGCACCCTGGCGCTGGTGATTGTGCTGTTGGCGGCGCGGGCCTGGCGCCAGCGCACACTGCCCGGCCAGCCACTCAAATTGCCGTTGTTCATTCTGTTGGTGGTGCTGGCGCAGGCGGCCTTTGGCATGTGGACCGTCACGCTCAAACTCTGGCCGCAGGTGGTGACCGGGCATTTGCTGGGCGGTTTCGCGACCTTGAGTTTGCTGTTTTTGCTGACCCTGCGTTTATCGGGCGTGCTGCCAGCGCTTGCCGTGCCCCGCCGTTTACAGCGTTGGGCGACTGCCGGGCTGGTGCTGGCGATTGGACAAATCGCGCTGGGTGGTTGGGTCAGTTCCAACTACGCCGCCGTGGCGTGTGTCGACCTGCCGACGTGCCACGGTCAATGGTGGCCGTCGGCCGATTTCGCCAACGGTTTTCATCTGACCCAACACATAGGGCCGAACTATTTGGGCGGCCAACTGGACAGCGACGCGCGCACAGCGATTCATCTCACCCACCGTTTGGGCGCGCTGGTGCTCACGGTGGTGCTGTTGGGGCTGGCCTGGCAGCTGCGGCGGGTGGGCATGACGCGGCTGGCGGGGTTACTGATGCTGACGCTGGGCCTGCAAGTGAGTCTGGGGATCAGCAACGTGCTGTTCGGTCTGCCCCTGGCGGTTGCCGTGGCGCATAACGCTGGCGGCGCGGCCCTGTTGTTGACGCTGGTGCTGGTCAACTACCACGCACGTACGGCACTGGTCAGGGTCAAGGCACCGCGTCTTGCCCGCTGGCGTTTCAGTCCTCGGCCACCGGTGCCCGGCTCGATCATGCTTAAAGGAGAACTGCCATGGCGACCTTGACCGTTGAGCGTTCACGTCCGGCGTCCTGGCGCGACTACCTGGAGCTGACTAAACCCAAGGTGGTGATGTTGATGCTCATCACCTCGTTGGTGGGCATGTTCCTCGCCACGCGCGCAGGTGTGCCGTGGACGGTGCTGGTCTTTGGCAATCTGGGCATTGGTTTGTGTGCCGCAGGCGCTGCGGCGGTCAATCATGTGGTGGACCGGCGCATTGATGCGCTGATGGCGCGTACTCAAAAGCGTCCGTTGGCCGAGGGCCGGATTTCAGCGGGTTCTGCGCTGGCGTTCGCCCTGTTGTTGTCCGTGTCGGGGTTGGGGGTGTTATGGGTGTTCACCCATGCACTGGCGGCCTGGCTGACCCTGGCGTCGTTGTTGGGGTATGCAGTGATTTACACAGGTTTTCTCAAGCGCGCCACGCCGCAGAACATCGTGATCGGCGGGCTGGCCGGGGCTGCGCCGCCGCTGTTGGGCTGGGTCTGCGTGACCGGGCATGTGACTGCCGAACCGCTGCTGTTGGTGCTGATTATCTTCGCCTGGACCCCGCCGCACTTTTGGGCGCTGGCGATCCATCGCAAATCTGAATACGCGAAAGCCGACATTCCCATGCTGCCCGTGACCCATGGTGAGCAGTACACCAAGTTGCACATCCTGCTTTACACCTGTGTGCTGCTGGCCGTGAGCCTGCTGCCGTTTGTGATTCGCATGAGCGGCTTGCTCTATCTGGTGTGTGCGCTAGGGTTGGGCGCACGCTTTCTGTATTGGGCGTGGGTGCTGTACCGTGGCACCCTGCCGCACGCCGCGATCAACACCTTCAAGTACTCTATTTACTACCTGTTCGCGTTGTTCATCGCGCTGCTTGTCGACCATTACTCAGTGTTGAACCTATGACTAAAACTCAAAAAACCGTCTACATCCTCGTTGCGCTGGTGGCATTGGTCATGGGCCTGACGTTTAACAAAATCATGTCCGGCAACAGCCAGAGCGACAATACGGCGCTGATCGATGCGGGCATCATTCTGCTGCCGCAGAGCCGTCCGTTACCGGCAATCAAGATGACCAATCAGGACGGTCAGCCGGTGCAGATGAATGAACTGACCGACACGTGGAGCTTGTTGTTCTTCGGTTACACCTTCTGCCCCGATATTTGCCCGACCACCCTGGCCCAGCTGCGTCAGATCAAAAGTGAGCTGCCCAAAGCCGCGCAAGACAAACTGCAAATCGTGCTGGTCAGCGTCGATCCGAACCGTGATACGCCGCAGCAGCTCAAGCAGTACCTGGGTTACTTCGATCCGCAGTTCGTGGGCCTGACGCCCGGTTCGATTGAAGAGCTGCAAACCCTGGCCAATGCGGTGAGTATTCCGTTCATTCCGGCGGATACCAGCAAACCCAACTATACGGTCGACCACAGTGGCAATCTGGCGCTGATTGGCCCGGACGGCACTCAGCGGGGTTTCATCCGCGCACCGTTCAACAACCAGAAAATGGTTGCCCAGTTGCCGGGTTTGGTCGAAAGGAAATAAGGCAAAGCGGTTGCTGCGGGCACAGGCTGCGAGCTTGCGGATCAAAGCTCACAGCCTGCGGCAGCGATCAGGCGAGGGTCTGAGGCATTAGAACGCCGGAACGATGGCGCCTTTGTACTTCTCATTGATGAACGCTTTCACTTGCGGCGTGTGCAGCGCATCAACCAGTTTCTTCATATCAGCCGAATCTTTGTCGTCCGGGCGAGCCACCAGAATGTTCACGTAAGGCGAGTCGCTGCCTTCGATCACCAGTGCGTCTTTTTCCGGGTCCAACTTGGCTTCCAGCGCGTAGTTGGTGTTGATCAGCGCCAGGTCTACCTGGGTGAGCACACGCGGGATGGTGGCCGCTTCCAGTTCACGGAATTTCAGGCCTTTGTTGTTCTCAGTAACGTCTTTAATCGTCGAGAGAATGTTGGTCGAGTCTTTGAGCTTGATCACGCCCGCCTTGTCCAGCAGCAACAGGGCACGGCCGCCGTTGGTGGCGTCGTTGGGGATCACCACGGTTGCGCCATTGGGCAGTTCTTCAAGCTTTTTGTACTTGGACGAGTAAGCGCCCAGCGGCTCAAGGTGAACGTTGGCCACGCTGACCAGGTGGGTGCTCTTGGCCTTGTTGAACTCATCCAGGTAGGGCTGGTGCTGGAAGAAGTTGGCATCCAGGCGCTTTTCGGCAACTTGCACGTTGGGCTGGATGTAGTCGGTGAAGACCTTGACCTTGAGGTTGACGCCTTCTTTGGCCAAGGCTGGCTTCACGAATTCAAGGATTTCGGCGTGCGGCACCGGGGTGGCCGCCACCGTCAGATCGCCCGCGTGGGCTGAAAATGCCGCAATAGCGGCGACCGCAGCAAATAACTTCTTCATCCAGCAACTCCTTGTGAACACCTGACTTCAGGCGCCTGCCAGCCCGTAGGCTGGCGGTTACGTTTATTAACGAGGGTCGCGCTCACTTGCGCGAAAAGTGCACCACCAGCCGATCGCCAACGGTTTGCAGAATTTGCACCAGAATCAGCAACATCACCACTGTCACGATCATCACGTCAGGCTGGAAGCGCTGATAACCAAAGCGGATGGCCAGATCGCCCAGACCGCCCGCGCCAACCACACCCGCCATGGCGGTGTAGCCGACCAGCGTAATGGCTGTCACCGTAATTGCCGCAAAGATACCGGGACGTGCTTCAGGCAACAACGCACTGGTAATGATCTGACGCGTGTTGGCGCCCATTGCCTGAGTGGCTTCGATGATGCCGCGGTCCACTTCCCGAAACGCCGTTTCGACCAGGCGCGCAAAGAACGGCGTGGCCCCCACGACCAATGGCGGAATCGCACCGGCGACGCCCAGCGAGGTGCCGGTAATCAGGACGGTGAACGGGATCATCACGACCAGCAGGATGATGAACGGCAGCGAACGCAGAATGTTCACCACGAACGACAGGGCCGAATACAGGGCTTTCTGTTCCAGCAGTTGGCGCGGGCTGCACAGGAACAACAGAATGCCCAGCGGCAAACCGAGCAACACCGTAAACAGCAGCGAACCGCCGAGCATGATCAGGGTGTCGACGGAGGCCAGCCAGATTTCGTACCAGTCGATGTTGGAAAAGAAGCTCAAGAGGGTTTCCATTAGCGCAGCACCTCCATATGTACGTCTGCGGCGGTGAAGCGCGCGAAAGCAGCTTCCATGTCGCCACCGGTGATGGCGAGGGTCAGTTGCCCATAAGGGGTGTCTTTGATGCGGTCGATACGACCGGCCAGGATGCTGTAGTCCACCCCGGTTTCACGGGCGATGGTGCCCAGCAATGGCGCGTAGGTGGATTCGCCCTGGAACGTCAGGCGCACGATACGGCCTGGCACGTGAGCGAAGTCGTCACGCTGTTCGCTTTCATCGATCTGCTCGTCTTCCTGCACGAAGCGTTTGGTCGTCGGGTGCTTGGGGTGCAAGAACACGTCGGCCACAGGGCCTTGCTCGACGATCTTGCCCGCATCCATGACCGCCACCACATCACACACGCGACGGATAACGTCCATTTCGTGGGTAATCAGCACGATGGTCAGCTTCAACTCACGGTTGATTTCGGCCAGTAGCTGCAACACCGAAGCCGTGGTTTGCGGGTCGAGGGCACTGGTGGCCTCGTCGCAGAGCAACACTTTTGGTTGGGTGGACAAGGCGCGGGCGATACCCACGCGCTGTTTCTGGCCGCCTGACAGTTGCGCCGGGTACTTTTTGGCGTGGTCGGACAAGCCTACCCGCGCCAGCAGTTCAGCGACGCGTTTGTCGATTTCGTTGCGGGACAATTCACCGGCCAGCGTCAGAGGCAGCGCGACGTTGTCCGCCACGGTCTTGGAGGCCAGCAGGTTGAAGTGCTGAAAGATCATGCCGACTTGTTGACGGAAACGGCGCAGGCCGTTGCCATCCATCGCCGTGACGTCTTCGTTGTCGACGATGATCTGCCCGCCGCTCGGTGTTTCGAGGCGGTTAATCAGGCGCAGCAATGTACTTTTACCCGCGCCGGAATGGCCAATCAGACCAAATACCTGGCCGCTCTCGACACGCAAACTGGTGGAGTGCAGCGCGGGAATGTCCTTACCGGCGACCCGGTAAGTTTTATGAACGTTATGGAACTCAATCACGTAGCGAACCTTGTGGGGCGCGAAAAAATAAGATCAGCGGTTAGCCGGGCGCGCATTTTAGCCTGTCCGTATAGAGGTTCTTAGCATTTATTTGCGCTCCAACCATCGATTTGGCAATAAGACGATCAAAGGTCAGAAAAAAGGAACGCCGCTAAGGGTGACAAGTCAGTACTAGGGTCTGTTCACGTTTCAATGAAAGCGGCGGCGATCAAACGGGAACAGACCCTGAAGCAACTCACATCCCGTTTCGGGAGATTTGTCTACAAAGCCCGGCCCATGGGGCTTTTGCCTACAAGGAGTGAAGTCTGATGAGTACCAAAAAACCGTCTTCGAACAAGAGCCAGATGGCCGGAACCGACACCTTGGATCGTGGCAACACGAACGTCAAACTGGAGAGCCTGGAACGCTTCCGGGATGACGCCACCGATCAGGCGTTGCGCACCAATCAAGGGGTGAAAATTTCAGACAATCAAAACACCTTGAAAGCCGGCGCCCGAGGCCCTTCGTTGCTTGAAGACTTCATCATGCGCGAGAAGATCACGCATTTTGACCACGAACGCATTCCAGAACGTATCGTCCACGCCCGGGGCACCGGCGCCCATGGTTACTTTCAGACGTACGAAGCCCACACCGCCCTGACCAAAGCGGGTTTCCTGCAAGACCCGAGCAAGAAAACCCCGGTATTTGTGCGTTTTTCCACGGTGCAAGGACCTCGCGGGTCGGGTGATACGGTGCGCGACGTTCGCGGTTTTGCCGTGAAATTTTTTACCGATGAAGGCAACTTCGATCTGGTCGGCAACAACATGCCGGTTTTTTTCATTCAAGACGCCATCAAATTCCCTGACTTCGTACACGCAGTAAAACCTGAGCCGCATAACGAAATTCCTACCGGCGGTTCAGCCCACGACACGTTCTGGGATTTTGTTTCACTGGTGCCCGAGTCCGCGCACATGGTTATCTGGGCGATGTCTGACCGCGCCATCCCGAAAAGCCTGCGCAGCATGCAAGGTTTTGGCGTGCATACCTTCCGGCTGGTCAACGCCGAAGGTCAATCCAATTTCGTCAAATTCCATTGGCGCCCAAGTGCTGGCACCTGCTCACTGGTGTGGGACGAAGCGCAAAAACTGGCCGGTAAAGACACCGACTTCCATCGCCGTGATCTGTGGGAGTCGATTGAAGTCGGCGATTACCCGGAGTGGGAGCTGGGCGTTCAAATCATTGCCGAAGAAGACGAGCACAAATTCGAGTTCGACATCCTCGATCCGACCAAATTGATCCCGGAAGAGCTGGTGCCGATCACGCCTCTGGGCAAAATGGTGCTCAACCGTAACCCGGATAACTTCTTTGCCGAGACCGAGCAGGTTGCGTTCTGCCCTGGTCATATCGTGCCCGGTATCGATTTCTCGAATGACCCGTTGCTGCAAGGTCGTCTGTTCTCGTACACCGATACGCAGATCAGCCGTCTGGGCGGGCCGAACTTCCATGAGATCCCGATCAACCGCCCGGTCGCGCCGTTCCATAACAACCAGCGTGATGCACAGCACCGCAGCACCATTCATAAAGGTCGGGCGTCTTACGAGCCTAACTCGATTGATGGCGGCTGGCCGAAAGAAACCCCTCCAGCGGCACAGGATGGCGGTTTTGAAAGCTACCCTGAGCGTATTGATGCGAACAAGATTCGCCAGCGCAGTGAGTCGTTCAGCGACCACTTCTCCCAGGCACGGCTGTTTTTCCACAGCATGAGCAAGCACGAGCAAGAGCACATCATTGCGGCGTATAGCTTTGAGCTGGGCAAGGTGGAGCGCGAACACATCCGCGCGCGTCAGGTAAACGAGATTTTGGCCAACATCGATCTCGAACTGGCCAAGCGTGTGGCTGAAAACCTCGGTCTGCCAGCGCCTAAAGCCGGCACGGTGGAGGCTCGCGCAACCACGGTTAGCCAGTCCCCTGCGCTAAGCCAGGCCAACCTGCTGCCAGGCAATATCAAGACTCGCAAAGTGGCGATTTTGGCTGCCAACGGCGTCGAGGGTGCCGCGATTGATGCACTTAAGCAGGCGCTGGCGGCTGAAGGCGCGCATGCCAAGCTGCTCGGGCCGACTTCAGCGCCTGTGAAAACAGCGGATGGCAAGGCGTTGCCAGTGGATGCGTCGATGGAAGGCATGCCCTCGGTGGTTTTCGACGCGGTGTATGTGCCGGGCGGCGCAGCATCGATCAAAGCGCTCAGCGGCGATGGCGTAGCTTTGCATTACGTACTGGAAGCCTACAAACACCTGAAAGCGATTGCGCTGCACGGCGAAGCCAAGCAGTTGCTGGATGTGCTGCATTTGCAGGCGGATGAGGGGCTGTTGGTGCTCAAGGATGCCAAGGACTTCAAGGCGTTCTTTGCTGCCATTGGCCAGCATCGTGTCTGGGCGCGCGAGCCGAAGGCCAAAGCAATCCCGGCATAAGGTGAGCCTGAAAAAAAACGCGCTTGCAGAGCCTGCAAGCGCGTTTTTTTACGTCTGGAGCCTGTCGGTTAAGGCTTGCTTGGAATCAGCACCATTTGCGCCGGGACGTGGCGCACGATGTGGCGATCAAGTTTGAAGTCGAAGCCGGGCTTGAGCTTTTTAACGCGTTTGGTGATCAGGGTCGCCAGCCATGGGTAATCGGCGGTGCGCGGCACTTGTAACGTCACGGCGCACTGATAATTGACGATGTCCTGCGCGATCAGGTCCAGTTGATGGCGAAGTTTCTTGATATCGGTGATGTTCAGCGCAACGGTGGTGCTCTCTGCTGCCGGGTCGATGACCTTGGCCGGTGGCCGTTTTTCAGCCGCTTTGAGGGCGGCTTCTGCCTTGTCCAGTTCGGCTTTGCGTGCATGGGCAATGGCGCTGTTGACGCCGCTGGTCAGCGCCGGCGCTTTGGGCATCAGGGTGCGGGCGCGGCTCAGGGCCGTGGCAGCCGCATTCACATCCCCCTTTTGCAGGTAGATTTGACTGCGTTGCAGGTAGGCTTCGGCCAGTTGGCGCTGGTACTGCACCCACTGGGGGTCGTCCGGGGTTTGCGCTTGCAGGGCCGCCAGTTCGTCTTCGGCGGTCGCCAGTTCGCTGCTGGCCAGGTTTTGCTCCAGCTGAGCGATGGCTGCAGCGCGTTGCTGCTGCGCGAGCTGGTCGGCAGACGGTGTGCTTTGGCAGGCGCCCAGCAGCACGGAAAATGCGACCAGAAGCACATAACGGTAATTGAACAGCTTCATTCCTGCGGCTCTCTAAGTGCGCAAAAAACGAGCAAGTCTACACCCCTCGACGGGGCAGAACAAAACTCAGCAGAAACAGTGCAGCGGCACAGACCACAATTGAAGGGCCAGCCGGTGTGTCCTTGAACCATGACAGCGCAAGGCCACCACACACGGCCATCATCCCCAGAACGCTGGCCCCGAGGGCCATTTGCTCAGGGGAACGGGCATGGCGTTGAGCCGCCGCTGCCGGGATGATCAGCAGCGATGTAATCAACAGCACCCCGACAATTTTCATTGCCACGGCAATCACGACAGCAATCAACAGCATCAAGGTCATGCGCAATGCGGCGACGGGCAAGCCTTCGACCATGGCCAGCTCTTCGTGCACTGTAATCGCCAGCAACGGCCGCCACAATGCGACCAATAGCGCCAGTACCGCGGCGCTGCCGCCCACGATCCACATCAGGTCGGTCGGGCTGATCGCCAGCAGGTCACCGAACAGGTAGGCCATCAGGTCGATTCGCACTTCATGCATGAAGCTTAGTACGACCAGGCCGAGGGACAAGGTGCTGGGTGCGAGAATTCCCAGAAGCGTGTCTGAAGCCAGTGGTTGCCGTTGTTGCAAGGTCACCAAGAGGATGGCCAGCAACAGGCAACCGACCGTCACGGCAATGGCCGGGCTGATGTCCAGCAAGAAACCCAGCGCTACGCCCAACAAGGCCGCGTGGGACAGCGTATCGCCAAAATAGGCCATGCGCCGCCACACCACAAACGAGCCCAAAGGCCCTGCTACCATCGCCAAAGCCAAGCCTGCCAGCAGGGCGTAAACCAGAAAATCAGCCATGCTTGCAGCCTTCTCCATGAACGTGGGGGTGTGTGCTTTGGGCGTCTGCGTTGACCACCGAACCATGCAAGTCATGGGCATGGTCGTGATGGTGGTGATAAATCGCCAGGCTTTGTGCGTTTTTGCCGAACAGCTCGACGAAAGCGGGGTCGCCGCTGACCTGTTCCGGGTGGCCTGAGCAGCAGACATGACGGTTCAGGCACACCACCTGGTCAGTGGTGCTCATTACCAGGTGCAGGTCGTGGGACACCATCAACACGCCGCAACCATGACGGTCGCGCAGGCGGGTAATCAGGGCGTACAGCTCGGACTGACCGGCGACGTCCACACCTTGTACGGGTTCGTCGAGCACCAGCAGTTGAGGCTTGCGCAGCAAGGCGCGGGCCAGCAGCACGCGTTGCATTTCGCCCCCGGACACGCTCTGCACCGGGCTGTCGATGACCTTTTCTGCGCCCACTTCTTTCAGGGCTTCGAGCGCCTGAGCCCGGTCAACCCCCGGTACCAGGCGCAAAAAACGCAGCACTGACAACGGAAGCGTCGGATCGACGTGCAGTTTTTGGGGCATGTAGCCCACGCGCAGTTTGGGTTTGCGCCACACACTGCCGCTCGTCGGCTTTATCAGGCCCAGTACGGCTTTGACCAGTGTGGTTTTACCCGCGCCATTGGGCCCGATCAGCGTCACGATCTGGCCCGGCTCGACGCTCAGCTCGATGTTGTCGAGCACGTTTTGCCCCGAGTAGGTCACGGTGACGTGTTCAAGGCGAATCAATGCAGCGCTCATCAAGCCTCCCGGCAGCCTGCGCACAAGCCGACGACTTCGACCGTCTGGCCTTCGACAGTAAAGCCGACATCGTGTGCGCTGCTGATAATCGCGTCGCTGATGGATTTTTGCTCCAGCTCAATGGCGGCGTGGCAGGTGCGGCAAATCAGGAACTGCCCCTGATGCGGGTGCTCGGGGTGGCTGCACCCCACAAAGGCATTCAGAGATGAGATGCGGTGCACCAGGCCGTTTTCCAGCAGAAAGTCGAGTGCCCGGTACACGGTCGGAGGCGCGGCGCGGCGGCCGTCCTGTTCGCTGAGCACAGCCAGAATGTCGTAGGCGCCCAGCGGTTTATGGCTCTGCCAGACCAGCTCCAGCACCCGCTTGCGCAATGCGGTCAGGCGCAGGCCCTTTTGCGCGCACAAGGTATCGGCCTCGCTTAGGGCGCTGTGAACGCAATGGGAGTGGTCGTGAGGGCGGCTGGCAAGCGGTGTAATAGGCATGGGCGGCGACGATTTCTGAGAGAGACGTTATTATGTTACCCGTTTCAACCACCCTGAGTGCTCATCGTGCCCCGTCTTTTTTCGATTTTTATTGCTTTCAGCGCCAGTTTGTTGGTGATTGGCCCTGCTCAAGCGGACGTTAACGTGCTGACCAGCATCAAGCCTTTGCAGCTGATCGCTGCGGCGGTGCAGGACGGCGTCGGTAAGCCAGACGTGTTGCTGCCGCCCAACGCATCGCCGCACAGCTTCGCGCTTCGGCCATCCGACGTACGGCGTGTGCAATCGGCCGACCTGCTGTACTGGATCGGCCCGGACATGGAAGGGTTCCTGCCGCGCGTGCTGACGGGGCGCACGGCTCCGTCGGTCTCGGTACAGACCTTGCCTGGCCTGACGCTGCGCCACTTTACCGAGGACAGCCATTCCCACTCTGAGGATGCTGCCGAACACGATCACGATCATCGCCCTGGTACGCTGGATGCTCACCTGTGGCTGGCGCCTGCGAATGCACGGGTTATCGCAGCCAAAATGGCGGCTGACCTGAGTGAGAAAGACCCGGCCAATGCGGCGACGTATCAGCGCAACCTGAAGGCCTTCAACGAACGCCTGGACGCACTTGATGCGCGGCTCAAGGCGCGTCTGGCAGGCGTGGCCGACAAGCCGTTCTTTGTGTTTCACGAGGGGTACGATTACTTCGAGAGCGCTTACGGCCTCAAGCATGCGGGCGTATTCAGCGTGGCATCGGAAGTCCAGCCGGGCGCTCAGCATGTGGCCGCCATGCGTAAGCAATTGCAGGCAGTGGGCAAAACCTGTGTGTTCAGCGAGCCGCCGCTGCGTCCGCGTCTGGCGCAGACGCTGACGGCCGGGATGCCCGTGACCTTGGCAGAACTGGATGCATTGGGCGGCTACACCCCGGCGACGGCTCAAGGCTATGAGCAGTTGCTGGAGAAACTGGGCAACGACCTGGCGGGTTGTCTGGAAAATTTGTAACTTGGCGCCGCTGAGGGGCGGGCTGCGCTATCACGGTGATCGCAGCCCTGCCCCTCAATCGCACGGCGTGGCCGTGTTTGTTACAGCGCGAACGGCAATTGAATACTGACGTTTTGATGAACGGCCAACAGTCGTTCGAATTCGGCCGGGTCGTGAATCAGTACGTCCTGGCCTGCGAACGTCTGTGCTGCAATCAGGCGCGATAGCCAGAAACGCACACAGGCGACGCGCAGCAGGGTGGGCCATAACTCGGCTTCGCTGGCGGTAAACGGGCGCAATGCTGCGTAGGCACCCAGCAAGGCGCGGGCACGGGGAGCGTCCAGGTGGCCTGCTTCGTCTGCGCACCAGTCGTTCAGTGCAATGGCCACGTCGTACAGCATCGGCCCGGAACAGGCATTGTAGAAGTCGATCAGGCCGGTCAGGTGCGTGCCTTCGAACATCGCGTTGTCGCGGAACAGGTCGCCGTGCAGGTTGGCCCGTGGCAGCGCCAGAATCTGCGATTTGCGTTCGCTGATCTCATCGAGTGCGAGTTGCAGCAGCCGGGCCGCTTCAGCGGTCAGGTCCTTTTTCAGCGCGGGGCCTTCGGCCAGCATCCAGTCCAGACCTCGGTCTGTCTTGCGCTCAAGCACCTTGTCGCGGGTCGCCACATGCAAATGGCCCAGCAGCTCGCCGACTTGTGTGCAGTGCTGAGCATTGGCTTCGCGAATGTGCTTGCCCGCCAGGCGCGGTTGCAGGAGCGCCGGTTTGCCTTTGAGTTCACGTAAGGCCTGGCCGTCCAGCGTGCGCAAAGCGTAGGGCACCGGCAAGTCGGCGTCGTGCAGCACGTCCAGCAATTGAATGAAGAACGGCATTTCGTCTACAGGACCGCGTTCAACCAGGGTCAGAACGTATTCGCCCTTCTCCAGGCTGATGAAGTAATTGGTGTTTTCGCTACCAGCGGCGATCCCCTGGAAGTCGAGCAAACGGCCGAGCCCATAAGGTGCAAGAAAGGTTTCCAGCTCGGGACGAGCCAGTTGCGTGAAAACAGACATGGTTAAAACTGCCAGTACGGGCGCCGCGAGGGTGCGGCGCCGATTAAAGTTAAGACGCTATTTCCATTCGAAAATTTTCCACGATGGAATCAGCATATCCGGCTGGTCGGAACGGATGTAATTGCCTTCTGAACCATCAGCGCGTACCAGAAAGTACGGTTTGCCCCCTTTTGGGGTGACCTTGATGGCGTACAGGAAGCCGTTTTGACGGTATTCCTGGATAGTTTTGTCGCCTTCCGTGCGAATGGTGACTTCCGGATCGGCGGAAGGTGCCTCATCTGCCGCGAAGGTTACCAGCGGAATGGCTGCAATCAAGCCGGTGAGCAACAGGCGATTAAGTGTACGCATGATAACCTTGTCCCTTTGTCGTCATTGGTCCGGACATTCTAGCGCCGGACTCGCGGAAAAGGTTGATCCTGCTCATGAGCCAAGCACCCCTCGTCCTGGTGGACGGTTCTTCATATCTGTACCGCGCTTTCCACGCGCTGCCGCCGCTGACCACGTCCAAGGGCCTGCCGACAGGTGCCGTGAAGGGCGTGTTGAACATGCTGAAAAGTCTGCGCAAGCAGTATCCGGACAGCCCGTTCGCGGTTGTTTTCGATGCCAAGGGCGGGACATTTCGCGATGACATGTACGCCGAATACAAGGCCAACCGACCGAGCATGCCCGATGACATGCGCGTGCAAATCGAGCCCTTGCATGCAAGCGTGATCGCGCTGGGCTTCCCCCTGCTGTGTGTCGAAGGCGTTGAAGCGGACGACGTGATCGGCACCCTGGCGCGCAGCAGCGCCGCCGCAGACCGCCCGGTGGTGATCTCCACCGGCGACAAGGACATGGCGCAACTGGTTGACGGTCACATCACCTTGGTCAACACCATGACCGGCAGTGTGCTGGACGTTGAAGGTGTGAAAGAGAAGTTTGGCGTCTCGCCCGAGCAGATCATTGACTACCTGGCGCTGATGGGTGATTCCTCCGACAACATTCCGGGTGTTCCGGGCATTGGCCCGAAGACGGCGTCTGGCTTGCTGGTTGGCGTGGGCGGCGGTCTGGTCGACTTGTACGAAAAACTCGACATCGTCCCGACGCTGCCCATTCGCGGGGCCAAAAACCTGCCCGCGAAGCTTGAAGAACACCGGGAAATGGCATTTTTGTCGTATCAATTGGCCACGATCAAAATCGATGTGCCGCTGGATATCGGCCTTGAAGACCTGCACCTCAAAGCGCCCGATTGCGAAAAGCTGATCGCGTTGTACACCGAGCTGGAGTTCAAGAGCTGGATCGCTGAAGTCGAGCGCGAAGCCAAGCGGGCGGGTCAGGTGATTGCCCAGGAAGCGCCTGTCGAGAGCGCCGATACCGAGGTGCAGTACGAAACCATCCTCGATCAGGCCCGTTTTGAGGTGTGGCTGAAGAAGTTACAGGACGCCAAACTGATCGCGTTTGATACCGAAACCACCGGTTTGGATGCTCAGCAAGCGCAGTTGGTGGGGCTGTCGTTTGCAGTCAAGCCGGGTGAAGCGGCTTACATTCCGTTGACGCATTCCTACATGGGCGTGCCTGAGCAACTGGACCGTGACACCGTGCTGCGCGCCCTTAAGCCGCTGCTCGAAGACCCGAACAAGGCCAAGGTCGGGCAACATGCCAAATTTGACATGAACATCCTCGCCAACTGCGCGATCGGCGGCGATCCGGCGTGTGGGATCAGTGTGCAAGGCATTGCTTTCGACACCATGCTGGAGTCCTACGTGCTCGACTCCACGGCCACTCGCCACGACATGGACAGCCTGGCGCTCAAGTATCTGGGTCACAGCACCACCAGTTTTCAGGATATTGCCGGCAAAGGGGCCAAGCAGCTGACCTTTGACCAGATCTCGCTGGAACAGGCTGGCCCTTACGCCGCCGAAGACGCCGATGTGACATTGCGTTTGCACAATGTCCTGCATGAAAAACTGCTGGCGATACCGAGCCTTAACAGCGTGCTGACCGACATTGAGATGCCGCTTGTACCGGTATTGGCGCGCATCGAGCGCCAGGGTGCCTTGGTGGACGCCAAGCTGTTGGGTGTGCAGAGCGTTGAACTGGGCGACAAAATGGTCGCGCTGGAGCGTGAGGCGTTTGAAATTGCGGGCGAAGAATTCAATCTCAGCTCCCCTAAGCAATTGGGCGTGATCCTGTACGAAAAGTTGGGCCTGCCCATTATCAGCAAGACGGCCAAAGGTCAGCCTTCAACCGCTGAAGCCGTTCTGGCCGAGTTGGCTGAGCAAGACTTCCCGCTGCCCAAAGTGCTGATGCAGTACCGTTCGATGAGCAAGCTGAAAAGCACCTACACCGATCGCCTGCCTGAACAGATCAACCCGCGTACGGGGCGGATTCACACGTCCTACCACCAGGCGGTCACGGCGACAGGCCGTTTGTCGTCCAGTGATCCGAACCTGCAGAACATCCCGATTCGGACGGCGGAAGGTCGCCGGATTCGTCAGGCATTCGTCGCGCCACCAGGCTACAAATTGCTGGCGGCGGACTACTCGCAAATCGAGCTGCGGATCATGGCGCATCTGGCCAAGGACGAAGGCTTGTTGCATGCCTTCCGCAATAATCTGGACGTACACAGTGCGACCGCGGCGGAAGTGTTCGGGGTTGAGCTGAGCGATGTCACCACGGACCAGCGACGCAGTGCCAAGGCGATCAACTTTGGTTTGATCTACGGGATGAGCGCTTTCGGTCTGGCCAAGCAAATCGGGGTCGACCGCAAGCAGTCGCAGGCGTACATCGACCGTTATTTCGCACGCTACCCCGGCGTACTCGACTACATGGAGCGCACGCGCACGCAGGCGGCTGAGCAAGGGTATGTCGAGACCATTTTCGGCCGTCGCCTGTACTTGCCCGAGATCAATGCGAAGAACCCGGCCTTGCGCAAAGGCGCCGAGCGCACCGCGATCAACGCACCGATGCAGGGCACGGCGGCTGACATCATCAAGAAAGCCATGGTGGCGGTGGATAACTGGTTGAGCGCTTCGGGGCTTGAGGCGCGCGTCATCCTGCAAGTGCACGACGAATTGGTGCTGGAAGTGCGCGAAGACCTGGTGGAACAGGTGAGCGAAGCGCTGCGCGTACACATGAGTGACGCCGCCACGCTGGATGTGCCACTGGTGGTGGAAGTGGGCGTCGGTAATAACTGGGATGAGGCGCACTAAAACGCTGAATTGCCTGCGACTGATCGTCACAGGCAATTTGCCATTAGTTCTGAAGGGAATTTGCTTAGATCAAAGAGTTTTTAGGCGTCTGGAACTAAATCCTCCTTCACCACTCAGATCTGTTGAATGGGTGGTGAAGCCCTTCAATGCTCCTAATGTTGTGTTAAGTGTTGGCAGAATTCTGAACCCCGCCCTAGCGGTTCAGTACTTGAACCCCGAACTTCCCCCTCCCCATACGAAGTCCGGGGTTTTTTTTGCCTGCGATTTGTTACTCGCCCGCGTTTTCTTCGCCTTTGTTCGGCAGTTCCATCCAGTTTGCGAGCACGGTGTACGCCTCTTCCAGGCCCATGCGCTTGGGGGCCGAGAACATTTGGATGGTCACCGCGTCGCCCCAGCCTTTACGGATTTGCGACTGCACTTTCAACAACTCGCCCTTGGCGGCGCCGAAGGTCAGTTTGTCGGCTTTGGTCAGCAAGATGTGCATCGGCATGCCGCTTTGCACCGCCCAGTCGAGCATCAACTTGTCGAAGTCAGTCATGGGATGACGGATATCCATCATCAAAATCAGCCCTTTGAGGCTCTCACGACTGCCCAGGTAGGCTTCCAGGTGGCGCTGCCAGTGGAGTTTCAACGGGATGGGCACTTTGGCGTAGCCGTAACCCGGCAAGTCGACCAGGCGCCGTTCTTCGTCGAGCTGGAAGAAGTTCAGCAGTTGGGTGCGGCCCGGGGTTTTGGAGGTGCGCGCCAGGCTGGCGTGTGTCAGGGTGTTCAGGGCGCTGGATTTACCGGCGTTGGAACGGCCGGCAAAAGCGACTTCAAAGCCTTGATCGTCAGGGCATTGATCGACTTTGGCGGCGCTGAGCATGAATTTAGCCTGTTGGCACAGACCGAGAATGGGGTTCTTGAGTTGCATGGGATTTCCGATGTGAGCGGCGTCAGGAATGGACGCGGCGAGCAGTGTCGTTTCCGTTTCAGTGACGCCAGTATATAATGCCGCAGATTTTGTGTGCGCTTTGTCCCAGCGTAGGATGAAGTACACGGGAGCGATTGACCTAGGTTGCGCATTAGAACGCAGCAAGCTCCCAACCCTGAAAGGTCGTTTTATGACTGCTGGCTGTCGGTGTCTTGATGCCGCGAATAGCGCTCAGGCTACACAGGATCCGGAAGCCGTGTACAACCGCGTTTGTATGACCTGACGTTCTGGCCCGCGCCAACCGACCCGAAACCGGTCGTCGGAAAGCCTGAGACTAGAGGCAAACAGGGTATGAAAACGCTGGTGCAGCACGTGACCCAGGGTTTCAAGGCGATGCCGCCGCGTGGTTTGTGCATGGACTGCAGTGTCGAGGTTTACCGTAATGATCATCGTGTGATGAATGAGTGAGCCCGGCCCATAACTCTTTAACCCTTAGCCGTAGTTGGATTAGCTGATGAACAAATTACTCGTGAGTCTGCTGTTGACCTTGGGCGTCACCGGTGTTGCCCAGGCCGCAGGCACTGCTCTTGTGGGCGATGCTGCTGCCGGTCAGGCAAAAACCGCTGTATGTGGCGCTTGTCACGGTCCCGACGGCAATAGCATGGCGCCAAACTTCCCGAAGCTGGCTGGGCAAGGTGACAAATACCTGCTCAAACAGCTGCACGAAATCAAGGACGGCAAGCGTGAGGTGCTGGAAATGACCGGCATGCTGACCAACCTGAGTGACCAGGACCTTGCAGACATTGCCGCTTATTTCTCCAGCCAGAAGGGCTCTGTCGGCGCGGCTGACGCAAAACTGGTCGAGCGTGGCCAAGCATTGTTCCGTGGTGGGGATGTTGAGAAAGGCCTGCCAGCCTGCACCGGTTGCCACTCGCCAGACGGTCAGGGCAACGCACCCGCCGGGTTCCCGCACCTGGGTGGCCAACATGCCGGCTACATCGAGAAACAACTGACAGCTTTCCGTGAAGGCGACCGTACAAACGACGGCGACACCATGGTCATGCGCAGTATCGCGGCCAAGCTGAGCAACAAGGACATCAAAGCCCTGGCCAGCTACATTCAAGGTCTGCACTAAGGTTTCTGCGGTCGATGAGCCAAGGCGAGAGTCGTTGGCCATGTTAACGATCGTTTAATCCTTGAGTGTGAGTTTAAAAGGGCAGCGTTGGCTGCCCTTTTTTATGGCATCTGCCGTTACACTACCGAACTCAAGACTGCGCGGGCCTGTCTGAATACAGGTCACGTGACAGCGACCTTATTTGTCCAGGAGTAAAGCATGCGTAATCTGATCCTCAGCGCCGCTCTCGTCAGTGCCAGCCTGTTTGGCATGTCGGCCCACGCTGCCGATGTACCGCTCGAAGCGGGTAAAACATACGTTCAGTTGTCTAGTCCTGTTGCGGTCGCTGAGCCTGGCAAGATCGAGGTTGTTGAGTTGTTCTGGTACGGCTGCCCGCATTGCTATTCGTTCGAGCCAGTGATTAACCCATGGGTCGAGAAGCTGCCTGCGGATGTGAATTTTGTGCGTATTCCTGCCATGTTCGGCGGCCCATGGGATGCTCACGGGCAAATGTTCCTGACCCTTGAAGCCATGGGTGTTGAGCATAAAGTGCACAATGCGGTGTTCAACGCCATCCAAAAAGAAGGCAAGCGCCTGGACAAGCCTGATGAAATGGCTGAATTCCTGGCCACTCAAGGCGTAGACAAAGACAAGTTCCTGTCGACCTTCAATTCGTTCGCCATCAAGGGCCAAATCACTAAAGCCAAAGAACTTGCCAAAAAATATGAAATCTCCGGTGTGCCTACCATGATCGTCAACGGCAAGTACCGTTTTGACCTGGGTACTTCAGGTGGCCCTGAGCAAACCTTGAACGTGGCCGATCAGTTGATCGCCAAAGAGCGTGCAGAGGCTGCGAAGTAAGGGGCGCCTTTCCTGTGCGGCGCTGGAAGAATGATCGCATCGTTGGCCTGCATGAGCCGCAGGTCAATGACGACCCTCTGGTAACCCGTGGGTTATCGGATGATCGTCGTTTGCGGCTGCTCAGTTTCAATATTCAGGTCGGCAACAGCACCCAGGGTTATCGTCATTACCTGACCCGCAGTTGGCAGCACGTGTTGCCGCACAAGGGGCGCACTGGCAACCTGGATCGAATCGGCGACCTGCTGAGCGACTTCGATCTGGTTGCGCTGCAAGAGGCGGACGGCGGCAGCCACCGTTCCGGCTACATCAATCAGGTCAAGTACCTGGCCCAGCAGGGCGAATTCCCTTACTGGTATCAACAACTCAATCGCAATCTCGGGCGCCTGGCCCAGCACAGCAACGGGGTGCTCAGCCGTTTGCGCCCTACCGCGATTGAAGACCACCCGCTGCCCGGCCCTGCGGGTCGTGGCGCGATTCTGGTGCGGTTTGGTGAAGGAGCGGACGCTCTGGTCGTCGTCATGATGCACCTGGCGTTGGGCACCAAGACCCGAACCTTGCAACTGGCGTATGTACGCGAGCTGATTGGCGGCTATCAGCACCAAGTGTTGATGGGGGACATGAACACCCATGCCAGTGATCTGTTACATACTTCGCCACTGCGCGATCTAGGCTTACTGGCCCCGCAAATGGAAGCCACCTTCCCCAGTTGGCGTCCGCAGCGTTGCCTTGATCATATTTTGCTCAGTCCAACCCTGACCCTGGAGCGGGTTCAGGTACTGGATCAACCCATTTCAGACCATTTACCGGTCGCGGTTGAAATACGTTTGCCCGGTTCGGTGGGTGTCGACTCACTGCCCGTGTTGAGTCCCCCCGCCAGTGAGCCCCCTGCATGACCGCCGACGACGCCAAGCGCTGGAAAGAGAAGTACCTTAAAAGCATCGAGCACCAAGAAAAACTCGAGCGTCGCTGGAACGCACGGCTCGACTTGCTGCGCCGTGGACTGGTGCGCAGCACGCTGGCCGCCGAAGGTTCTGACCGTACGGTCGATCAGTGCATGAAAGAGATGCGCGAGGCGGTGCGCACGGACGAGATGGACGCGGCGCTGGCAGCCCTTATGCCACGCCTTGAAAAGGCCGTGCTCGACTCCGAGCAGCGCCGTGAAACCCGTGTCGAACAGATCAGTACTGCGCTCAATACGCTGGTCAATCAGTTGCAGGCGCTGCCCCTGCCCAGGGATGTCCGAAAGCCCCTGAAGACCTTTGCCAAGCAGCTCGACAGCCGCGTGACACAGGCGCGTGAGATTCCGCTGCTTTTGGGCGAACTAAGTGCCTTGCAGGGGCAGGCGCTTGCGCCTCAACTCAACGATGCAGAGCCGCAGAAGCCGGGCTTGCTGCAACGTTTGTTTGGCAGCGCAGACGCGCAAAAGGCTGCGCCGGAGTTCGAAACCTCGAGCCCGCAGCCCATCAACGCAGACCCGGTGGCCGTCAGTGCTGAACCGTTTGCAGTGCAGCCCGCGCCGGCTGTCGAGCCTGCGCCTGTGCCGCAACCCGATGTGGAAGTCGCGGAGGTACCGCAACAGGCGCCCGAGGCGCTTCAACCCTCGCCCATTGAAGTCGAAATCCTGTCGCTGCCACCCCTTGAGCCTGTTGCGCAGGCCGCAGCGGTGGAGGTGCCTGATGCTATCGAAACCGATGCAGATGAGGGCTCGAGTGGCGCGCTGGAGTCGGTGCTCGCCCAGGCCGAAGCTGAGCGGGTCGAGGCCGGGGTGTCGCCCGTTTCTGAATCGCTGGCCCCCGACCCTGATGCGCTTGAACCGCTCAGTGCCGAAGAAGACCCGGTTTACGCACTGCCCGACACGCCCGAGCCGTCCTATAGCTCGGTCGCTTCGCACATTGAATCGACCCTGCTGGGCTTGTTGAGCGATCTTTCGTTGCCGGAGCATCATCGCCCGCAAGCCGAGGCGATGCGCAGCCGTCTCGAAAAAGGTCTGAACTGGTACGAATTACTGCCGATCCTCGACGATCTTGCCGTGTTGATGTTGGCCATCACGGACAGCGGTCAACATGAGTTCGAGGCTTACCTCAAGCAGCTCAACGAGCGCTTGGAGTCCTTTCAAGGCAATCTCCAGGCGGCGAGTGCGGGCCATGCTGAAGGCCGTACCGCAGCCGATGACATGCACACCCAACTGCGCGAACACGTCGACGATCTGCAGAGCAGCGTGCAAGACGCCGCGGACCTCAACAGCCTTAAACACATCCTCGAAAGCCGCTTGGAGGCGTTGCTGGGCACCATGGACCAGCATCAGCAACAGCGCGATGCCCGCGAACAGGAAGTTGCCACGCACCTGCAAGGCTTGGCCGAGCGGGTGGCGCATATGGAGCAGGAAGCCCAAGGCTACCGCGAGCACCTTGAAGAGCAGCGGCAAAAGGCCCTGATTGATCCGTTAACCGGCTTGCCCAACCGGGCGGCGTGGGGCGAGCGATTGGCCCACGAGGTCGAACAATGGCAACAACACGGCAACATGCTGCTGGTGGCCATGCTCGATCTGGATCATTTCAAACGCATCAACGATGGCTATGGTCATCTGGCGGGCGACAAAGTCTTGAAGATCATCGCCACTCAGTTGCGCAAGCGCCTGCGCCCTAACGACTTTATTGCGCGTTTTGGGGGGGAAGAGTTCGTCATGCTGATGCCCGCGACGAGCATGGCGGTGGGTATGCAACTGGCCAACACGCTGCGGGCTGCCATCGAGGCGTGCCCGTTTCACTTTAAGGGCGAGCCTGTGACCGTCACGGTTTCGATCGGCCTGGCCGCGTTCAAGTCCGGCGAGCGCAGCGATCAGGTCCTCAAGCGCGCGGATCAAGCGCTGTACCGCGCCAAAGCGGCAGGCCGCAACACCATTGAACAGGGTTAAACGCCAGCCTTACGTTATGCTGTTGCCTGTCTGCCCTTACGCTAAAACCTAAACCATGAAAGTAATCACCCTGATTTTGTCTGCCCTGCTGCTGGCCGGTTGTGCCAGCGGGCCGCGCATGGACACCAGCCATCCTTCGGTCAACTACGACAGCCGTGTGCAATTCATCGTGCTGCATTACACATCGACCTCGCTGGAGCGCTCGCTTGCGTTGCTCACCCACGGTCCTGTGAGCAGCCATTACCTGATTGGCGATACCCCGCCGACCCTCTACAAACTGGTGGATGAAAACCAGCGCGCCTGGCACGCCGGCGAAAGCCAATGGAAAGGCCGCACCTGGCTCAATTCCAGCTCCATCGGCATCGAAATCGTCAACAAGGGCTTTCGCGACACGCCTCAAGGTCGGGTCTGGTACCCGTATACCGAAGGTCAGATCCAGACCCTGATCGCCCTGCTCAAGGACATTTCCACGCGCTACAAAATCGACCCGCAGAACATCATCGGTCACAGCGATATTGCGCCGACGCGCAAGCTCGACCCCGGCCCGCTGTTCCCCTGGAAACGTCTGGCAGACGCAGGTTTCGGCGTCTGGCCCAATGCCCAGGCGGTTGCCCGCGCTCAGGCTGTGTATGACCGACAGCTGCCGAGCATCACCTGGTTTCAGCAACAATTGGCCCTGTTCGGCTATGAAACACCGCAAACAGGTGAACTGGACGTCGCGACGCGACACGTTTTGGCCGCGTTCCAGATGCGTTTCCGCCCTTCTCGCTTTGACGGCCTCCCGGACGCGGAAACGGCAGCTATGTTAAATGTGCTGAACACCACTCAATAGGATCAGGAGCAGGGATTGGCCTCAGGACGTTTGACGCTGCGGACTTTTACCAACAGCCTGCGCAATGCTCTTTATCGTCCATGGTCGCTGGCCATACTGGCGACCTTGCTCAGTGCCAGCCTGTTGCTGGCGCTGAGCGTACCGATTGCCATGCATCAGGTTCAGATGCGCGAGCGCGAGCAAATGAGCGTGCATGGCGAACGGTTGCTTGAGCGTCTTGAGCAACTGTTCAACCAACTGCGCAAAGGGTTGGATGATTTGAACAATCAGCCGCTGCGCGATTGCGGCCCCTCGATGATTGACCAGTTGCAGCAGGTCAGTTTTCAGTACCGCTTCATTTATGAAGCCATTTTCTATGATGGTTCCCAGATCTGCTCCAACTGGCCTGCGCGTCTGAGTCTGACCCCTTCACCCGGCCGCGAGCCCGACATAAAAGGCCCGGTCTATCGTTACTGGCTGACCAGCCCCAATGAACCGGACGACAATCTCGCCGGGTTGATGCTGGGTCGCGGCGATTTTGAAGTCACCACTTCTCGCGGGCATTTGAGCGACGCGGTGGATTTGCCCCCCGGTGGCAGTCTGTTGGTGGTGGTCGACGAGGGCAAACGGGCGCTTCCTGTGTTGGGGCAGGCTCAGGACTGGCCGCCCAGTGCAGGCTGGCCACCGGACGACGGCGAAGTGGTGGTCACCGATTACCGCATGTTGTACCGCTTGCCCACGGACAGTTCCGACTATCAATTGGTGTTGAGCCTGCCGCGTGCCGAGGCCAAGGCGTATCTGGCAGAGCTGTGGTGGATGCTCCCCGGCAGCCTGCTGATTGCGCTGTGCATGGGGGCGCTGGTGTTGCACTTGGCCCGTCAGCGTCAGTCACTGGGCGGCGAGTTGCAGGGCGCCCTGCGGCGGGGCGAATTCAAGGTGCGTTACCAACCGATTGTCGACCTCAACACCCGCCAGTTTGTAGGGGCTGAAGCGTTGATTCGCTGGCGACATGCAGATGGCACCATGACCAGTCCGGAGTTGTTCATTCCCTTGGCAGAAAGCACAGGGCAGATTCGTAAACTGACCGATTTCGTCTTGGAGCGCACCCTGGAGCAATTGGGGCCGGTGTTGCGCGCCAATCCGCAGCTGTATGTCTCAATTAATCTGTCTGCGTGTGACGTGATGGAGCCGCGCATTGGCAAGGTGGTGGCGCGTCTGTTGGCCATTCACGAGGTGGCGGCCAGCCAGATCGCGTTTGAAGTCACCGAGCGCGGCATGATCGATGTCGAAGTCGCGCGCCTCAAGCTTCAAGCCTTGCGCGACAAGGGGCATTCGATCCTGATTGATGACTTTGGCACCGGCTACAGCAGCCTGGCGTACCTGCAAACCTTGCCCGTGGACTGCCTGAAAATCGACAAGGCATTCATTGATGCGCTGGGCTATGACGCGGCCAGCAGCGGCGTGGCGCCACACATCATCCGCATGGCTCACGCCCTGAACCTCAAGGTGATCGCTGAAGGCATCGAGCATGACTATCAGGTTGAATTGTTGCGCAGCGAGGGCGTGGTCTATGGGCAAGGCTGGCTGTTTGAGAAACCGCTGAATGCGCACCAGTTCCGGGAGCGCATCACCGGTGGCCGACGGCTCGGCCCACGTCGTGCTGACGACGACGTGTAAGCCGCGCCTATAACGGCAGCGCCATATAGAACTGGGTGCCTTGGCCAGGACGCGAGTAGACGCCGATGCGCCCGCCGTGCAACTGCACAATCTCCTTGCACAACGCCAGCCCCAACCCTGCGCCGCCTTTTTTACGGCCTACTTGCACGAAGGGCTCGAAAATACGGCCTTGCTGGCTGTAGGCGATGCCTTCGCCATTGTCTTCGACGCTGATAATCACCCGCTCTCCATGGCGCCGCGCTTGCAGGCGGATTTGCCCGCCAATAGGGGTATGGCGCAAGGCGTTGTCTATCAGGTTGTCCAGCACGCGTTCCAATTGCGCCTGATCGGCATTGAGGCGCGGTAGTGGCGACTGCAGGTCGATCACAAACTCGACATCTTTGGCGTTGGCCCGGTCAGCAAATCGGGCTTGCGCCTGCTCCAGCATTTCCTGAAGGTCGCACGGTGCCAAGGTGAGTTTTTGCATGCCGTTCTGATAGCGGGAGAAGTTCAGCAGATCGTTTATAAGCTGCATCAGCCGCTGCATTTCTTCGTTGACCGTGTTCAGCAAGTCCGCTTCACGTGATTGCGCATCGAAATGCGCACGCTCCAGAAACAAACCGAACGCCATGTGCATGCCGGTCACCGGGGTCCGTAGCTCGTGAGAGGCCCGCAACACAAACTCGCTGCGAACCCGCTCGAACGCCCGCTGCTCGGTCACATCATGCAGCACCATCACCGCGCCCAGGATCGGGCCTTTGGGCTGGCTGACCGGGGTCAGGCTGTACGTCAGCAGGCGTGTCTCACCCTCGATGTCGACGCTCAGGTCTTCCGGCAAGCGTTCCAGGCTGCCGCCGCGTAATACGGTCAACAGCTGTTGATCCAGCTCCGGACGCTGCAAGGCTTCGCCCAGCGGCTGGCCCAGACGGCCTTCGTCCCAGCCTAGCTGACGCTGAGCGACGGGGTTCAGGTGTTCCAGACGGCCCTCTTGATCGATCATCAACAACCCGTCGTCAATGCTGTCGAGCACTGCCTGTAGCCGTTGTTGCCCGGCCAACAGCTCATCGACGTTGGTTGCCTGATGCTGGCGCAAGGCTTCGGCCATGATGCCGAAACGCCGCGTCAGCAGGTTCATCTCGGTGGCGGAAGACAGCGGCAAAACCACTTCGAAATTGCCTTTACCGATGTTGTCGGCTGCTTTGGCCAGCGCCTCGATGGGCGCGCCAAAACGTCGGGCGATCCCGTGGGCGGTAATAAAGCCGATGATCAGCACCGCAACGCCCACTAGCCCCAGCACCGTGGCGATTACCATGGCCCGTTCACGCGCCTGAGCCTGTGCGGTGTTAATGGTTTCGAGCGCCTTGCGGTGTTCGTCAATCAGACCGTTGCGCAAGGCATTAAAGCGTGCGGTGAGTTCATTGTCGTTACTGAGATTAATGCCCCGGTGGTGCGTCTGATTAAACGCCTTGAGGAAGCTCACGTAATCGGTTCGCGCTTTGGCAAACCCGCTCGGCAAGTCATGCTTGCGCTCGTGCTCAATGCCCTCGTCGAGCAATTTCAAGTACTTTTGGGACGAGGTTATAAGGGCTTCGGTATCGGGCTCGTTGTGCAGCATCAGGATCAGTTGATCCCCCAGGGTCTGACGCAGCTTGAGGCCCAGATCGAGGGTGATGAAGTTATTGCGGATTAACGCTTCCTGGGTTTTAGCCATTTGCATCACGCCGAACACGCCGAGCACCAACCCCATCAGCGCCACGGTAATCAGCGCTGAAATGCTCAAAAAAAGGCGTGTTCGAAGCTTGATAGCGAGTTTCATCGAAGATTACTCACAGGTTGTACTGCTTACGTTTGCGATACAGCGTTGAGGCGTCAATGCCGAGGGTTTTGGCGGCTTGATCGAGGGTGTCGCTGGTGGCCAGTACCGCGCCGATGTGCGCTTTCTCCAGCTGGTCGAGGCTTAATGCCGCCCCGATACGCGGGGCGTTTGGCGTGGTTTGCTCGGCCATGCCCAAGTGGCTGACGTCAACGACTTCCTGTGGGCAAATGATGCTGGCGCGTTCTACTACGTTGCGCAGTTCGCGGATATTGCCGGGCCATCGATAATTGGCCAGTGCCTGACGGGCTTCTTCGCTGAAGCCGCGGGCGGGGCGTGCGTACTCTTTGACGAAACGCGCCAGAAAGCGGTCGGCCAGGGTCAGGATGTCTTCGCTACGCTCGCGCAAGGGTGGCAAGTGCAACGTGATGACGTTCAGGCGATAGAGCAAGTCTTCGCGGAAGCGGCCATCGCGCACCATGTCTTCAAGGTTAAGGTTGGTGGCGGCCAGAATACGCACGTCAGCACGGCGTGTGACCGGGTCACCGACGCGCTCATATTCTTTGTCTTGAATGAAGCGCAGCAGTTTTGGCTGTAACGCCAGTGGGAAGTCGCCGATTTCATCGAGGAACAATGTCCCGCCGTCGGCCTGATTGACGCGGCCCAGAGTGCTTTCGCTGGCGCCGGTGAACGCGCCTTTGGTGTGGCCGAACAACTCGCTTTCCATCAACTCGGCCGTTAATGAGGGGCAGTTAATGGTGACGCAGGACTTCTTCGCCCGTTTGCTCCAGCCATGGATGGCACGCGCCAGTTCCCCTTTACCGGTGCCCGACTCGCCCAGAATCAGGATGTTGGCGTCGGTGCTGGCCACCTGGCGCGCGGTCTCCAGGACCACCATCATCGCCGGGCTGTGGGAGTCCAGGCCATCTTTAGGCTTGCGCACTTCCCCTTCCAGCGCCTCAAGGCGCGCCGACAACTGACGCACTTCCAACTGTTTGGCCGTGGCCAGTCGCAGTTGATCCGGGCTGCATGGCTTGACCAGATAATCTGCCGCGCCTGCCTGAATGGCGTCGACCGCGGTGTCTACAGCGGAATGCGCGGTGACGATAACCACGCGCATCCAGGGGGCTTGAACGCGCATTTGGGCCAGCACATCCAGGCCGTTGTCTTCGCCCAGGCGCAGGTCCAGAAAGCACAAATCGAACACTTGGCGTTGCAGCAGGGCTTCGGCCTGGGCGGCACTGTTGGCCGTGGCCACGGTGTACCCCTCGTCTTCGAGGCAGTAGCGGAATGTACGCAGGATGGCGGACTCATCGTCGACCAGCAGAATGCGGCCTTGGTGCTCTTTGGCTGACTCCATTTCCTACGTTCCTTAGTGAGTGATGTTGGTTAGTGTCGGAATCATCGGGCAAGTTGCATGATTTTTCACGAATGATTCAGAGGCTAGCAGGGTAGCCACTTGCCTGCATGCTGTAACCCACTGATTTAACGTGATTTTCAGCTCCGGCGCCGGTCATCCCTTCTCACTAAAACAATTGCATTGTGCCATCCCTTCCCGGCCTGAGTGGAACTCGGCCTCAGTCCGTCGTGCAGAACGCCCGACCCAACCTCCGTGCATCGTGCAGGATGCTCGCTAGCGCATTTTGTTATTATTTATAAGTCGTTGATTTATAAGGGTTTTATGGTTGTTAAAAAGTTGGCATGCCGCCTGCAATAACTCCTGTAACGCAGTCTTGCAGCGGTTAACGCTGGCGGACTCAACCCAACAATGACCACCGAGTGGCAGGAGTCTGAGCATGAATCGTCTAGGTCTATCCCGCATTCGCGTTTCTTCGCTTCAGCTTCAGCAAGGCCTGTTCGCCAGCTTGGCGCTTCTGGTCACGTTGATCGGTGGTCAGCAGCTCGTTCGTTTTGAGCAGGTTTCACCACCTGCACAAACAGTTTTGCACCAACCCGCTCAGCAGACGCACTTCAGTGCGATCGGCTCGAGCGCCGAGGTGATCGCCGGCTACGCCCTGACGGCAGCCGATGAGACGCAAATCGCAAATACTGAAGTGCCGCCGGAACGTTGGGTGTTTTAAGTGTTCACAACCTTGAGACCCTTGCGGGCTTGAGGGGCTGCATTGATACAGACACGCTTTCCCACAGTAATAAGGAGAATCACCATGTTGAGTTGGGCAATTACCTTTCTGATTATCGCCATCATCGCAGCCGTTCTGGGCTTTGGTGGTATCGCTGGCACCGCCACGGGTATCGCCAAGATTCTCTTTGTCGTGTTCCTGGTGATGTTCGTCGTGTCCTTCATCTTTGGTCGCCGCGGTCGAGGGTAACCATGTTTAGCCGATCCTTTAAGGCAATGGCCGCTGCCCTGCTCATGGGCAGCAGCGCCATGGTCATGGCCGCCAACGATGGCCAGACCCGTGCCAACGAACTGTTAAATGACCCTGCTTACCGCGATGCATGGCAAAAGGTCGTTAAAAAGGAAGAGCGACTGCCGGAATGGGTGATGAACCTGTCGGGCAGTGCCGAGCAGATGAATGCGGTGACTGAAGACGGCGATGCTTACTTGGTCGGCCCGCTTTGCGAAACCGCGCAAACCTGCTTAAACAAGCGTCTTATTGTGGCGGTCAGCCTCGACAAGAAAGACGCTTACGCCATGTTGGTTGAAGTCCCGGCGGGTTTGCCGGCAGACAAGTCGCCGACGCGTCATGCCGATTATCGATTCTTGGGTCAGCCTGATGTCGGTATGCAAGCACTGCTTAAAGAACAATTGAAGAAAGACCCTAACTGGTACTAACCCGTTGGGCAGTTTCTTCAGCTGTTGATCAGTGAAAAAACCAAGGTCATACCTTGGTTTTTTTTCGTCTGAAAAATCTCTTTCTTATGCGTAAAACCTTCTCACGGCTCATTTTTTTCAAAACACATGTGGCTGAGGCGCCTTTGCGAACGTCGACCTTTTATCGACTAATAGCAAAATGATCACTTCTCTATAACCGATTTATGTTGTCGGATATTTCTGAGGTCAGAACGTATTTTTGCTCGCCTCGCGGTGACAAAAAGACCTTGAAACAGCCGGTATGCGGCGGTTATGTCGTCTATTCTCTGTCTTTACGGCTCCATGCGTTTAAGGTCTTGTCGGACAATATCCATGCCGATTCGGCATAGGGTAGGCGTTTACGGCATTAGACGGCTTCCCCTTGCATGGGAATAGTTGCGCCTTTTTTCGCCTGCCGAAGAGCCTGATCGGCTCGATTTGGGCGACCTTCTACGGGGGGAGAGGTTTTGGATTTATGCGCCTCGCGGCGCTCTAGTCTGAGCCTCTTCCCGAGTCCACTTGAAGTAAGGGTAATGACATGAAGAAGGCAAAACTGAGCCTCGCCTGGCAGATCCTCATCGGTCTGGTCCTGGGTATTGCAATCGGCGCGCTGCTTAACCATTTCAGTGCTGAAAAGGCCTGGTGGATCAGCAACGTCTTGCAACCCGCTGGCGATATCTTTATCCGTCTGATCAAGATGATCGTAATCCCAATCGTGATTTCTTCACTGGTTGTCGGGATTGCAGGCGTGGGGGATGCGAAGAAACTCGGTCGCATCGGGCTTAAAACCATCATTTACTTCGAGGTGGTGACCACCATCGCGATCGTGGTCGGCCTGCTACTGGCCAACCTGTTCCACCCGGGCGCCGGCATCGACATGAGCACCCTGGGCACGGTCGATATCTCCAAATATCAAGCGACGGCCGCAGAAGTTCAGCACGAACATGCGTTCATCGAAACCATCCTCAACCTGATCCCATCGAACATTTTCGCGGCCATGGCTCGCGGTGAAATGCTGCCGATCATCTTCTTCTCGGTGCTGTTCGGTCTTGGTTTGTCGAGCCTGAACGCCGAGCTGCGCGACCCGCTGGTGAAAACCTTCCAGGGCGTGTCCGAGTCGATGTTCAAAGTGACTCACATGATCATGAACTACGCGCCAATCGGTGTGTTTGCGCTGATCGCCGTGACCGTCGCCAACTTCGGTTTTGCCTCGCTGCTGCCATTGGCCAAGCTGGTGGTGCTGGTGTACGCCGCCATCCTGTTCTTCGGCTTCGTGGTACTGGGCCTGATTGCCAAGATGTTTGGTTTCTCCGTCATCAAGCTGATGCGCATCTTCAAGGATGAGCTGGTACTGGCTTACTCCACCGCCAGCTCGGAAACCGTGCTGCCGCGTGTGATCGAGAAAATGGAAGCCTACGGTTGCCCGAAAGCGATCTGCAGCTTCGTGGTGCCAACCGGTTACTCGTTCAACCTCGACGGTTCGACCCTGTACCAGAGCATCGCGGCGATCTTCATTGCCCAGCTGTACGGCATTGACCTGTCGATCAGCCAGCAACTGCTGCTGGTCCTGACCCTGATGGTGACCTCCAAAGGCATCGCCGGTGTGCCGGGCGTGTCCTTCGTGGTGCTACTGGCGACACTGGGCAGCGTCGGTATCCCGCTCGAAGGTCTGGCCTTCATCGCCGGTGTTGACCGCATCATGGACATGGCCCGTACGGCCCTGAACGTGATCGGTAACGCCCTGGCGGTACTGGTGATCTCGCGTTGGGAAGGCATGTACGACGATGCCAAGGGCCAGCGCTACTGGAACTCGCTGCCGCACTGGCGCAGCAAGCAAGCCCTGCCAAAAGGCGAATAATCGCCCCGCGCATGCTTGAACCGCCAAACCCCGGACTTGTCCGGGGTTTGTTGTTTTCGGGGGTTGGCCGCTATCATTCGCCGCATCTTTGAGGAGTGCTTTTGATGCTTAACGGCCTATGGCTCAGCTTTTTCGTCGTCGCGACCGTGTCCGCACTCGCCCAATGGCTGGTGGGTGGCAATGCCGGGATCTTCGCCGCGATAGTCGAAAGCATTTTCGCCATGGCCAAGCTCTCGGTTGAGGTGATGATTCTGCTGTTCGGCACCCTGACCCTGTGGCTGGGGTTTCTGCGCATCGCCGAGAAGGCCGGGGTCGTGGACTGGCTGGGCAGGGCGCTGGGGCCGTTGTTCAAGCGCCTGATGCCCGAAGTGCCGCCCGGCCACCCGGCGCTGGGGTTTATTACCCTGAACTTCGCCGCCAACGGACTGGGCCTGGACAACGCTGCCACGCCGATCGGTTTGAAAGCGATGCGCGCCCTGCAAGAGCTCAACCCCAATCCGACCAGTGCCAGCAATGCGCAAATCCTGTTTCTGGTGCTCAATGCCTCGTCCTTGACGCTTCTGCCCGTCACCATCTTCATGTACCGCGCCCAGCAGGGCGCTGCTGACCCGACGCTGGTGTTTCTGCCTATCTTGCTGGCAACCAGCGCTTCAACCCTCGTAGGGCTGCTCTCAGTGGCCTTCATGCAGCGTTTGCGCCTGTGGGACCCGGTCGTGTTGGCGTACTTGCTACCGGGCGCGCTGATTCTGGGCGGGTTCATGGCCTTGCTGGCAGGCTTGTCTGCCACGGCGCTGGCCAGTGTGTCGTCCCTCCTTGGCAACCTGACCCTCTTCGGGCTGATCATGATCTTTTTGATTATCGGCGCGCTGCGTAAGGTCAAGGTGTATGAGGCGTTTGTCGAAGGCGCCAAAGAAGGCTTCGACGTGGCCAAGAACCTGCTTCCCTACTTGGTGGCCATGCTCTGTGCCGTCGGCGTGCTGCGGGCTTCGGGGGCGTTGGACTTCGGCCTGGACGGCATTCGCCATGCGGTGCAATGGCTGGGTTGGGACACGCGTTTTGTCGACGCCCTGCCCACCGCGATGGTCAAGCCCTTCTCGGGCAGTGCGGCGCGGGCGTTGTTGATCGAAACCATGCAGAGCCAGGGGGTCGACAGCTTCCCGGCGCTGGTGGCGGCGACGGTGCAGGGCAGTACCGAAACGACGTTCTATGTACTGGCGGTGTACTTCGGTGCGGTCGGTATCCAGCGCGCCCGCCACGCCGTGGGTTGCGCGTTGCTGGCGGAGTTCTCGGGCGTAGTGGCGGCCATTGGTGTGTGTTACTGGTTCTTCGGTTAAGGCCAACGGGCTGTCGTCGCCGCGTCCCCCGGTAATGTCCAGCCAGGGGCGCGGCTGCGTTGTCGACTAAGGGGCGATGACGCGTTGCGCCTGGCCCTGTTGCATCACCCACTGCACCACTTGAGGCATCAGCGCATCGGTCGCTTGGCCAAACCCTGCCACCACGCCCGGCACCATCGGATTACTCAGGGGCTGGCGCGTTTCAAAGCGGCGAGACGCGATCACCCGTTGGTCGCTGGTGCGCACCAGACGCGCGTTGTACTGAACCAGCACTTCAGGGTTTTTGCCGTTGTAATGGGTCTGAAAGGCCAATAACTCGCCGCCCAATTCGTAGTCCGCCTGCAGGTTGCTGTCGTCCGTGCTCAACCCCTGAATCCGCCCGTCTTGCAAGAACGCGTCCAGCAAGCGATTACGCAACAGAACCGGCGCCGGGTCGCTCCAACGTGCGCCTTTGTAGTTGCTGATCAGGTTGCCTTGCGGCACGACGGCGATGTTCTGGCTGTTCAGTGCATTGCTGGCCATCGGCTTGTCGAGTCGCAGCGACCATGTCACCGGCGCGCTGCGGCTGGCAGCTATCGGCGTTTGCGCATAGGGCAACCAGTACACGTCCACTTGCTCGGGCTTGGGCAAGATCGAGCAAGCGCTGAGCAGGCTCAGGCTTGCGGCCAATACGATTGAACCTGCCAGGCGATACGTGCGACTCATGGCGTGAATTCCTTGTTCTGTTCGCGGCCCAGCAAGTAACCGCTTGGATTGGCCTCAAGCCGCCGCGAAATGCTGCGCAGCGTGCTCAGGGTTTCGCGCAGCTCATTGACGGCCGGGCCCAGTTGATTGAGGCCTTGCATGCCGTTGTTCAGCGACTCTTCGTTATTGCTGAGCAAGGTGTTGATGGTGGCCGCGCTTTGCTCCAGCGACTGCATCGCCTGCTCGGCGCTGCCGAACATCTGCTTGCCCTGGGTGTTGAGCAGGCCATTGGCATTGCGCATCAGCGCCGTGGTTTGCTCCAGCGTGATACTCGCCTGTTTGCCGACCTGCGCCAGTTGCTTAAGCGTCTGGGAGATGTCCCCGCGCTGGCCGGCAATGGCGTTGGTGGTTTGCTCAAGGTTGTTCAGGGTTTTACCCACGCGGTCGACGTTTTCATGGGAGAACAGTCGATTGGCGTTGTGCAGCAGCATGTTGACGTTGGCCATCACGTCCGAGCCGTCGGTCAGCAGGCGCGCGATAGGCGAGGGCGAGGCCACGATTTCCGGCAGTTTGCCGTCTTTGCCTTTGAGTGGCGGGCTGTTCGGGTCGCCGCCGCTGAGCTGGATGATGGACGTGCCCGTCACACCGGTCAGCGCCAGTTTGGCCTTGGTGTCGACTTTGACTGGGGTATTGGCCGCGAGGCGGATGCGCGCCAGCACCCGGCGCGGGTCCTTGTCGTCGAGCCGCAACTCAATCACATCACCGACCTTGATCCCGTTGTATTGCACCGAGCTGCCCTTGGACAAACCGCTGACAGCCTCGTTGAACACCACTTCGTAGTCCTTGAAGGTGCTGTCCATGCTGGCCTTGGCCAACCACAGCCCAAACAGCATGGCACCGACGATGACCAGTACGGTGAACAAGCCAATCAATACATGATGGGCGCGGGTTTCCATGTCATTGCTCCTTACGCTGGGTTGCCGCTTCGTACGCGGCGCGGCCACGAGGGCCATGGAAATACTCATGAATCCACGGGTCGTCGTAGTCTTCGACCTGCTTGATCGGTTCGGCCACCAACACGCGTTTCTGTGACAGCACCGCCACCCGGTCGGTGATGGTGTAAAGCGTGTCGAGGTCGTGGGTGACCAGGAACACGCTCAAACCCAGCGCATCGCGCAGGGTCAGAATCAATTGGTCGAACGCCGCCGCCCCAATCGGGTCGAGCCCGGCAGTCGGCTCGTCGAGAAACAGGATGTCCGGGTCCAGCGCCAGGGCACGGGCCAGCGCGGCCCGCTTGACCATGCCGCCGGACAGCGACGACGGGTACTTATCGGCCGACGACAGCGGCAGCCCGGCCAGGGCCAATTTCACCAGCGCCAGATGCTCGGCGTCCGGGCGGCTCAGGCCTGCGTGTTCGATCAGTGGCAAGGCAATGTTTTCGGTCACCGTCAGCGATGAAAACAGCGCGCCTTGCTGAAACAGCACGCCAAAGCGTCGTTCGACCCGTGAGCGCTGTTCTTCCGGCAAGCTCATCAAGTCTTCACCGAACACACGGACTTCGCCTTCATTGGGCCGCCGCAGGCCAACAATGCTGCGCAACAGCACGGATTTACCCGTGCCCGAGCCGCCCACTACCCCCAATATCTCGCCCTTGTAGACATCCAGATCGAGGTGCTCGTGCACGGTCTGGCTGCCGAAGCGATTGCACAGGCCGCGCACTTCAATCACCGCCTTGCGGTCGTTTGGCACAGAAGCACTCACCAGCCCATCTCCATGAAAAACAGCGCCGCCACGGCATCGAGCACGATCACGATAAAGATCGACTGCACCACGCTGGAGGTCGTGTGTTCGCCCACCGATTCAGCACTGCCCGCCACCTTGAAGCCTTCAAGGCAGCCGACGGCGGCGATCAAGAAGGCGAAAAAGGGCGCTTTGACCATGCCCACCAAAAAGTGCTGCACGCCGATGTCTGAGTGCAGCAGCGAGATGAACATGTCGGGCGAGATGCCCAGGGACACGATGCACACCACGGCGCCGCCCAGAATCCCGGCCATCATTGCCAGGAACGTGAGCAGCGGCAGCGCGATCAGCAGCGCCAGGACACGCGGCAACACCAGCAAATCCATGGGGTCGAGGCCCAGGGTGCGGATGGCGTCGATCTCTTCGTTGGCTTTCATCGAACCGATTTGTGCCGTGAACGCACTCGCGGTGCGGCCGGCGAGCAGGATGGCGGTCAACAACACGCCAAATTCCCGCAAGAAGGAAAACGCCACCAGATCGACGGTGAAAATACCCGCGCCGAAGTTGGCCAGTACTGTCGCGCCAAGGAACGCCACCACCGCGCCCACCATGAAGGTCAGCAACACCACAATCGGGGCCGCGTTCAAACCGATCTGTTCGATATGCGCCACCACCGGGGTGATGCGCCATTGCTTGGGTCGAAACAGGTTACGGGCCAGGGTTTGCAGGATCAGGCCGATGAAACCCAGCAGTTGCAGCGAGTCTTGCCACAGCTTGTCGACGGCGCAGCCAATGCGGCTAAGCACCTGAATGCCGGTGTTCTCCTCGGCGGCCTTGGTCGGCACGCAAAAGTCGCGCATCGAAGAATAGACCGTTTGCAACAAGGCACGGTCGGCGGCGGGGAGTCTGGAGGTGGTGTCGGCCAGTTGGCTGACGCGCTCGGCGCCCAGCAGCTCGACCAGCAGCGAAGCGCCTGCCGTGTCGAGGCGGGTCACGTCATCGAGGTCAACGTGGGTGTTGTCGTCGTACTTGCCGGCCAACTGCGCGTTGAGTTGCTTGAGGCGTGTGTAATTGGCCAGCGTCCAGTCGCCACTGATGTGCAGCCGGGCCGGTTTGCTCGAAGTATCTAATTGGGCGTCGCCAGCCTTAGCAGTAATAATCGTCGGCTCCAAGCTCAGTTTGCGAATACGTAGACCATAGGTAATAGCACAATCCGGTCAGTTTGCCTGACGGGACGCTGAAGGCGATTGATCTGCGTCGGTAACCCGGAAGCGCAGCACGCCAATCATTTGCCCATCTTCAGTCAACACCCGCACTTGCCAGCGGCCTACGGGATTGGGCGGGAAGTTCTGTTTGTGGGTCCAGGCGCGGTAGCCTTCCTGGCGTCCGCCTTTGATGTCCAGCGCGATGCGGTCCACTTCCTGGCCGTTGAGCTTCCACACGTGATAAATCCGTTCATTCAAGCCCCGTGGCGCATTGATCGCGGTGTAGGCGTACAGACCCCGCGCACGCAGCTCATTGACGTCGATGCGCTTGAGGCTCTCGCCCGGCGTGCGGTCTTGTAATTGCGTGGTCACGGCCACTTCCGTCATCCACAACGTGGCGGGCGGTACCCATGAGCGCAGCAACCATCCCGTGCCGCCGAGGGCAATGACCAGCAACGGCAGCAACAGCCAGCCGCGCACGGTCTTGAGCGGCAAACTCACGGCCAGGCTGGGGATGGACAGCACCACAGCGGCGCCCAGCGCCAGCATGTAGCTTTGCGACGTGGTGAGGTTGAGGATGATCGGCAGTGCGGTCAGCAGCGCCGCGAACAGCGCCAGCGTGTGAACGGCCAAAAACAGCCAGCGCTTGGGCGCCAACCATTTGTAATAGAGCGGGTCGGTGATGGTTACCAGCGCGGTTGCACCGAGCAGCCCGGTGAACACCAGTTGGCCACTGTTCCAGGTGGTGGTGACAAAGAAAAACGGCAAGACAAAAAACAGGCTCTCCTGATGGATCATCTGCGTGGCGTAACGCAGCAGCGGCGGGGGAATTTCGCGTTTGAACACCCGCATAAACAGCTGGGTGAAGGTGTTTTCCAGCATCAGCCAGACCCAGCTCACCAGCAAAATCACCGCGATCCAGCGGGCCATGCCTTGCTGGCGATCAACCAGAATGAAACTGCCCACACCCGAACAGAAACCGAACAGCGCAATCAGCCCCGGATAGCGCTTCATCAATTCAATGACGCGCTGTAAGTAATGGTTCCAGTTTGGCATGCGGCGGGTTCACATTCTGTATAGGAAAAATCCTCGACAGAATAGCGTTTAAGTACTGCTGGTGCCTGAGAGATTGTGCGCCCCTGAGCAGGGGCGCTGAAGGGTAAGGGGGCCTGTGACCCTGACTTAGTTCACGCGGCTTTCGAAGCGGCTGATGCCTGGCAGTTCCAGCACGATCTCATCCCCGACATTCAACGGACCTACCCCCACCGGCGTGCCGGTCATGATGACGTCGCCCGCTTGCAGCGAGAAGCACGAGGCCATGTGCTGAATCATCGGCACTATCGGGTTGAGCATCAGGGCGCTGTTGCCGTCCTGGCGGACTTCGCCGTTGATGGTCAGGCGAATGCCAATGTCAGCCAGATCCTTGAATGCGCTGCTTTGTACGAACGGGGCCAGCACGCAGGCGCCGTCGAATGATTTGGCGATCTCCCAAGGCAGGCCTTTGCTTTTCAGTTCGGCCTGTTTGTCGCGCAGGGTCAGGTCCAGGCCCGGAGCAAAACCGGAGAGGGCGTCCAGCACCTCTTCAGGGCTCGGGTGGTTGGACAGCGCCTTGCCGATCAGCACAGCGATCTCGGCCTCGTAATGCACGGAGCCGCGCTCGGTCGGGATAGTGAAGCCACCTTGCAGCGGCACCACGCAACTGCCGGGCTTGATGAACAACAAAGGCTCAGTCGGGATCGGGTTATCCAGCTCTTTGGCGTGCTCGGCGTAGTTACGCCCGATGCACACCACTTTGCCCATTGGAAAGTGAATCCTTGTACCGTCGACATATTGGTGCTGATAGCTCATTGACCGACTCCGCTGGTGGGTTCGCTGAAAGCGTCGATGCCGATGTTGCCCCTGAAGGCCCCATGCACGCGGCCTTCAGTGATGCAGGTGGTAGAACCACCGTTCGGCAGCGACGACCGCTGTGGTGCCGCTGATTAAATCGCGAAAATCTTGCCCGGGTTCATGATGCCGTTGGGGTCGAAGGCAGCCTTGATGGCCTTCATGTACTCGATTTCGACCGGCGAGCGGCTGTATGTCAGGTAATCACGCTTGGTCATGCCCACGCCGTGCTCGGCCGAGATCGAACCGTTGTACTTCTCGACGGTTTCAAACACCCACTTGTTGACGGTCGCGCACTTGGCGAAGAACTCGTCCTTGCTCAGGTTTTCAGGCTTGAGGATGTTCAAATGCAGGTTGCCGTCGCCAATGTGGCCGAACCAGACAATTTCGAAGTCCGGGTAGTGTTCGCCGACGATCGCGTCAATTTCTTTCAAGAACGCCGGGACTTTTGAAACCGTCACCGAGATATCGTTTTTGTACGGTGTCCAGTGGGAAATGGTCTCGGAGATGTACTCGCGCAGTTTCCACAGGTTTTGCAGCTGGGTTTCGCTCTGGCTCATCACGCCGTCCAGCACCCAGCCTTGTTCCATGCAGTGCTCGAAGGTTTCCAGCGCGGCATTGGCCACTTCTTCGGTGGTCGCTTCGAATTCCAGCAGCGCGTAGAACGGGCACTCGGTGTCAAACGCTGCAGGCACATCGCCACGCGCCATGACCTTGGCCAGAGCCTTGTCAGAGAAGAACTCGAATGCTGTCAGGTCCAGCTTGCTCTGGAAGGCATGCAGCACGGGCATGATCGAATCGAAGTCGGCCGTACCCAGCACCATGGCGGTCAGGTTCTTGGGCGCACGGTCCAGGCGCATGGTGGCTTCGACCACAAAGCCCAGCGTGCCTTCGGCTCCGATGAACAGCTGGCGCATGTCATAACCGGTGGCGTTTTTGATCAGGTCTTTGTTCAGTTCGAGTATGTCGCCCTTGCCGGTGACCACTTTCATGCCCGCGACCCAATTGCGGGTCATGCCGTAGCGAATCACCTTGATCCCGCCGGCATTGGTGCCGATATTGCCACCAATCTGGCTGGAACCTGCCGAGGCGAAGTCCACCGGGTAATACAGACCGTTTTCTTCAGCGAGGTTCTGCAAGTGCTCAGTGACCACGCCCGGCTGGCACACCACGGTGCGGTCGGTCAGGTTGATGTCCAGCACCTGGTTCATATAGTCGAAGGACACCACCACTTCGCCATTGGCCGCCACGGCTGCGGCCGACAAACCGGTACGGCCGCCCGACGGCACCAGCGCGACGTGATGGGCGTTGGCCCACAGCACGATGGCCTGCACCTGTTCAGTGGTTTTCGGGAACACGATGGCCAGCGGCGCGGGGGCGAAATGCTTGGTCCAGTCCTTGCCATAAGCATTGAGGGAATCGGCGTCGGTGAGAACCTTGCCAGGCTCTACCAGGGTCTTTAGCTCATCAATCAAGGCAGGATGGGTCATCAACAGAACTCTCGAACAATTCATGGTCATCCTGAGAACGCTTCACGTCGCAGGAATGGGTGTTTAGCGGGGCGCTTATGCTAGCATACGGGCCCCCCGTAGAATCGAGCCGTAGGACGATTCTCGGTGCCGGTCTTCACGCCGGCCAGGTCAGCTCAGGCTGTCCACTTCCCTGCCATTTTTCTCTGGGACACAGGTTTACGCAGATGAGCAAGACTTCTCTCGATAAGAGCAAGATCAAGTTCCTTCTTCTGGAAGGCGTCCACCAATCCGCTGTTGATGTTCTCAAGTCCGCCGGGTACACCAGCATTGAGTACATCACCAGTTCCTTGCCTGAAGATCAGCTGAAGGAAAAGATCGCTGATGCCCATTTCATCGGCATCCGTTCTCGCACTCAACTGACCGAAGAAGTGTTCGATTGCGCCAAGAAGTTGGTGGCTGTTGGCTGTTTCTGCATCGGTACCAACCAGGTCGACCTCAACGCTGCTCGCGAACGCGGTATCGCTGTTTTCAACGCCCCTTACTCCAACACCCGTTCGGTGGCCGAGTTGGTGTTGGCTGAAGCGATCCTGTTGCTGCGTGGCATCCCTGAGAAAAACGCTTCCTGCCATCGTGGTGGCTGGATCAAAAGCGCTGCCAACTCCTTCGAAATCCGCGGCAAAAAGCTGGGTATCGTCGGTTATGGTTCGATCGGCACACAGCTGTCGGTACTGGCTGAAGGCCTGGGCATGCAGGTCTTCTTCTACGACACCGTGACTAAGCTGCCGTTGGGTAACGCCACGCAAGTGGGCAACCTGCACGAACTGCTGGGCATGTCCGACATCGTGACCCTGCACGTGCCTGAAACCGCCGCCACTCAGTGGATGATCGGTGAGAAAGAAATCCGCGCCATCAAAAAGGGCGGCATTCTGATCAACGCCGCACGTGGCACCGTGGTCGAGTTGGACGCCCTGGCTGACGCGATCAAGGACAAACACCTGATCGGCGCCGCCATCGACGTGTTCCCGGTCGAGCCGCGTTCCAACGACGAAGAGTTCGAAAGCCCACTGCGCGGCCTGGACAACGTGATCCTGACCCCGCACATCGGCGGTTCTACCGCTGAAGCGCAAGCCAACATCGGTCTGGAAGTGGCAGAGAAGCTGGTCAAGTACAGCGACAACGGTACGTCGGTGTCCTCCGTCAACTTCCCCGAAGTGGCATTGCCGGCTCACCCTGGCAAGCACCGTTTGCTGCACATCCACCAGAACATTCCGGGTGTGATGAGCGAGATCAACAAGGTCTTTGCAGAAAACGGCATCAACATTTCCGGTCAGTTCCTGCAAACCAACGAGAAAGTTGGTTACGTGGTGATCGACGTCGACGCCGAGTCCTCGGACTTGGCGCAAGAGAAGCTGCAAAGCATCACCGGCACCATCCGTTGCCGCGTACTGTTCTAAGTCGCGCGCTACTAAAAAAGGAGACCTTCGGGTCTCCTTTTTTGTGCCGCCCGTAAAGTTACTTCACGTTAACCGTGATCTTCTTCGACACGATCACCGGTTCGAAGGTCATGTGGTTCTTGTCTGCCAACTCCAGCTGCAAGGTGTGCTTGCCGGGCGCGAGGGTGACTTCAGCTTCAGTCTGCGCCTTGCCGAAATGCACGTGGTTGGCGTCTGCCGGGATCACTTGGCCCGCAGCAATGGGCTGGTCAACGTCGATCAGCAGGTGGTGATGGCCGGTGTTGGGTGTCTGGTCGCCAGCAGGTGCCAGCTTCATGCCTTCAACGCCGAATTTGACTGTGAAGGTTTTATCCACTGTGGCGCCGTCAGCCGGGGAAATGATCGAAACTTTTGCGCCTTCGGGTGCCGGGGTGGCCGCCATGGCCATGACCGAAGCGCCCATCAGAACTGAAGCCAGTGCAGCGCGAGACAGTAAACTTTTCATTTTTCTCTCCGTTTTTCACAAAATTCATGGGGTTAAGACAGCGTCCAATCGCAGTGCTGTCCAACCCGCAGCGGACCAACATAAAGCAAAGCGAACCTTTATTGCGAATCGCTTGCATCCTGTTCAACCCAGTGACCCTGCGCCTTCTGCCAGGCCTGATGCTGTTATTGCCACGGATGAGCCCTTTGGCTCACGCCGCGTTGATCGATGACGTTAGCCACCGGTGCGAATCGCGCACCGCCCTCGACGCAGACACGCCGCCGTGAATCTTCAGGCAGGCCGGGCACCTGACCGGGTTTGAGGTTGAGCCGGGCCAACGGTTGGCGCAAACGCAGCAGGTGCAGGCCTCAACCTGATCACGAACGGCAACCAGTTGCTGTCGGGGATTGAAAGCGGGACATACGATGTTGCAATCAATCATAGTGCTTAGACCTGCAGTGGCCGCCATTTGATCAATTAGCTTTTGCTGGAAAGCACTCAACTGGGCTTGCCCCTGCTGATACGGGCTGAAGGTTGGCGGGTTCGTTGAGAACAGTGGCGGTCAGAAGGGGCTGGAAAACGTGAAGGTGAAGATCGATCGCCAACGCCGTTTATTGACGTTAGAGCGGGTGCGTATAGATCGGATACTGCGTCATCACGTCATACGAAAGACCAGGTTCTCGGCGTGTTCTATTTGGGCAGAGGCCCGCATGCTTCAATGAGCTTGCCATCCGTTCGGCTATCGATAGCCCCCTTTTCCCCGATATAGACATCGGTCTTCGGCCACTTCGGTTTAACCCGGATGCAGTGCGATTTCCCCCCGTTGTTCCCATCGAACGCCATAAAAAATTGGCTGTTCGGGAAGATGTGTCCTGCGCCACCCGTGGTTTGACCCGGGTAGATCTCACCTTCGCCCCGCGGCCGCTGCTTGACAGCGGCCGTGGCGCCCGATACATCATGGGTGTGTGGATGAGTCGCGCATGCTTTTCACATCAGACGCGTTGACGTCCGCCCCTCTGTTGCCCCAGCTGGTGCGGATGAAATTGACCACATCGGCCACTTCCTGATCCGACAAGCGCCAGTCGAAGGCGGGCATGGTGAAGGTCGACGGCGCGGTGTGTGTCGCCGGGAGTGTCCCGCCCTTGAGCACGATATGGATCAACGAGGTCGGGTCTTCGGACTGCAACACCGGGTTGCCCGCCAGCGCCGGGAACACGCGGGTATAGCCATGACCATCGGTGCGATGGCACGCGGCGCAGTTGTCGATGTAGACCGCCGCACCGCGTTTGCTGTCGTCGCCGTTCCACAGTGCGTCGGCCACGGCCGGGTCGTACTGATGGGGTTTGTCGGTTGAATCCACCGCAGGCAAAGACTTCAAGTAACGTGCGATTGCCGTCAGGTCGGCATCAGACATGTACTGCATGCTGTGAACGATCACGTCACTCATCCCGCCAAACACCGCACTGCGATCACTGCGCCCGGTTTTCAGGAACTGCACCAACTGCGTTTCGTCCCAGCTGCCAAGGCCGTCCTTGTGGTCGCCGCGCAGGTTTTTGGCGATCCAGCCTTCCAGCGGCGCACTGCCCGAGAGGAAGGTGCTGCCGTCTGTGGCGCTCAATGCTTTTTCCTGCATGGTCAGGGCGCGCGGGGTGTGGCATGCGCCGCAATGGCCCAGGCCTTCTACCAGGTACGCGCCACGGCTGAGCACCGGATCTTGGCCCGCGACGGGGGTGAAATCGTGCACGGCGGGCGCAAAGGTCCAGCGCCACATGGCCAGCGGCCAGCGCATGCTCATGGGCCACGGGATATCCACCGGTTTGTTCGCTTGCTTGACGGGCGCCACGCCTTTCATGAAGTAGGCATACAGCGCTTGCATGTCCGCCTGATTCACCCGGGCGTAGGACGGGTAGGGCATCGCCGGGTACAGGGTACTGCCGTTTTGCGCAATGCCATGGCGCACGGCGTTGTCGAAGTCCTCAAAGCTGTAATCGCCGATGCCGCTCTTGTCTGGCGTGATGTTGGTCGAGTAGATCGTGCCAATCGGGGTTTCCATCGGCAGGCCGCCCGCGAACGGCTTGCCGTCCTTGGCGGTATGGCAGGCCACGCAGTCCCCGGCGCGCGCCAGATACTCGCCCTGCCGGATCAAGGCCTGCGGATCTGCCCCGGCGGCCATGGCCGAGACGCTGCCCAGCAGCCCGAAGGTTGCGATAACAAGTGCTTTCATGGTCATCGCTCCTTATGCCTGAACCAGCGGGCCGGGGTTTTTCAGGTACTGCTCGCGAATGGCCCGCGCCGACCAGTAGGTCAGTGCCGCTACCAGCCCGGTCGGGTTGTAGCCCAAGCCCTGCGGGAAGGCTGACGCGCCCGGTACGAACACGTTATGCACATCCCAGCTCTGCAAATAGCGGTTCAGCGCACTGGTTTTCGGGTCGGTGCCCATGATTGCTCCACCGTTAAGGTGGGTGGTCTGATAGGACGCCGTGTTGAAGTGGTCACCGACTTTTTTGCCCAGCAGGGCGATGGCCTTCGGGTTCATTGCCTGGGCGATCTTGCCCATTTTTTCCATCATGAAGCGGTTCATCTTGATATCGTTTTCTTGCCAGTCGAATGTCATGCGCAGCAAGGGCTGGCCGTAGGCATCGCGGTAAATCGGGTCGAGATCCAGGTAGTTGCCACGGTAAGACTGATGTGCGCCGTGAGCGTCCATGGACACTTGGTGGGTGTAGTAATCGGCGGTGGCTTTCTTCCACGCGCTGCCCCACGCCGGGGTGCCTGGCGGGTTGGACGTGCCGGCAATCGGACGGCTCCCGGCCTGGTTGACCCACATGGGGGAGCCACCCACGAAACCGTGCGGCCCGTGATCGAAGTTGTCGGCGTTGAAGTCATCAATCGCCACGCCATTGCCGCCCGCACCGATAAAGTTGTTGGTGTGCACGTCTTTGTCGAAGTACGCCTTGATGGTGCCCATGTTCTGGTAGGCAAAGTTACGGCCCACCACACCTTCATTGGTGATCGGGTCGTAAGGTTTGCCGATGCCCGAGAGCAGCATCAAACGCACGTTGTGGAACTGGAACGCGCCCAGAATCACCAGGTCGGCGGGCTGTTCGATTTCGCGGCCCAGGGCGTCGATGTAGGTAACGCCCGTGGCTTTGGTTTTGTCGCTGTCGAGGTTGACGCGAATCACGTGCGCGTTGGGGCGCAGTTCAAAGTTGGGCACCTGCTTGAGCGCGGGCAGGATGTTCACGTTGGGCGAGGCTTTGGAATACATGTAGCAGACATAGCCGCTGCAAAAGCCGCAGAAGTTGCACGGCCCCATCTGCGCGCCATAGGGGTTGGTGTACGGCCCCGAGGTGTTGGCTGAAGGCAGGTTGTAGGGTTTGTAGCCCACTTCATTGGCGGCTTTCTGAAACAGTTGTGCAGAAACGGTGTTTTTCTGCGATTCCAGCGGGAAGTGATTTGAGCGATCCGGCGCATACGGGTTGCCGCCTTTGCCTTCACCCACTAACTGCCCGTTGACGGTCCAGGCCTGTCCCGAGGTGCCGAAGACTTTTTCGGCGTAATCGAAAAACGGCTCCAGTTCTTCATAGCTCACGCCGAAGTCCTGGATGGTCATGTCCTTGGGGATGAAGTGTTTGCCGTAACGCTCTTCGTAATGGCTGCGCAGGCGCAGTTCGATCGGGTCGACACGGAAATGCACGCCTGACCAGTGCAAACCGGCACCGCCCACCCCGTTGCCGGGCAGGAAGGCACCCAACTGGCGGTTCGGCAGTGCGACGTCGTTCACGCTGTGGCGTATGGTGACGGTTTCTTTCGACACATCCTGGAAGAGCTTTTTGCGCACGCTGTAGGTGAGTTCGTCGATGACCTGCGGGTAATTGCCATCCGGGTACGTGTCCTGCATCGGGCCGCGCTCAAGGGCTACCACGTTCAGTCCCGCTTCGGTCAGCTCCTTGGCCATGATCGCGCCTGTCCAGCCGAAACCTACAATCACGGCGTCCACTTTTTTCATAACGGTCATGCTCAGGCCCTCTCGCCGCGGATCGATACAGCCGGGAAGGGGTACTGCTCATTGCGTTCTACCCAGTCCATGAAGTCGGCGCGGGCGCCGGGGAAGCCGATCAGGGTCCAGCCGATCATGCCTTTGTTGCCACCGTGAATCGGGTCGCAGAAGAACCCTTCCTTGGTGTTTTGCAGCAGCAAACTGAAGAACATCTTCGCCGGGACACTCTCCAATTGCGGGGTGCCTGCTTCCAGCTGCGAGAGCACGGTGTCTCGGGTAGCGCTGTCTAGCCCAGCAAATACTGAGCCGTAGACCTTTTTGCAGTGTTCATCCGTGGCAGCAATGCCCAGGCGATAAATCTGATTGGGGACCAGTTTGCTCTGCCAGCCCATCTCGGCCGGGGCATCAGCATTGAACGGGCCTTGCATGAACCACAGCGCGCCGCTGGCATAAGGCGTGTTCATCTGGCGGTCGATGTATTCCGGCACACCGGCTTCCAGTGCGCCGGGGCCTTGTTCGTCAGTTGGAATCAAGCGCGCCACGGCGGCCTGCACAAATGCCCACTCTTGGGCGGTGAAGTAGGTGGGTTCGTACGCATTGCCGGCAGCCGGCGCGGGCGAGCGCCCTTCGCGAGCCGCGGCGTTGGCATCGACGCTGGCCGAGGCCATCAGCACTGAGCCGCCAAGGCTGGTGCTGGCGACAGTCACCACGGGAATCAGGGTCAGGGTTTTGCGCAGAAACTCACGCCGCGGGTTGTCTTGTTCAGACATGAGGCACCTCATCAGGCATTCACGGATGACAGCTGCTCAGCGGCAGCTTTTCGTTTTGGCAGGCGGCACGGGTCGGCTTCGACCGGGAAAAAGAACGCGCAGGCAAACATTGGTTACAAATTCTAACAGGCCAATGACCTAGGTGAATCGTTTCATGCGTAATTTTGCCGCACCCCGCGGCAATTAAATCCGGGCAATTGCGGGCTTCACGTTTTTTTGACAAGCGGCTCACAGCGTTTTGATTGCGGCTGATCCACCCTCGCCCCACTTTTTCTGATCTTTATAAAAACGGTCGAACTGATATGGCGAAACATCGGATTCTCCCTGCGCTGTGCCTGATATTCCTGACGTTGGCGGCGCTGCCACAGGCGCAGGCGGATGAACATCCTGCGTCTCGCCCTGTGCAATGGGCCCAGCCTGTTGCCACGCAGTACAACCTGTATCAAATGTCGCCCACGCTCTACCGCAGCGCCTTGCCCGACAGCCATGCGCAGCCGCTGCTGGAAACGTTGCAGATTGCGACGGTGATCAATTTTCTGCCCGAGGCCGACAGCACGTGGCTGAAAACCCCCGGCGTGACTCAGGTGCAGCTGCCGTATCGCACCAATCACGTGGACGACCAGGACGTACTGGCTGCGCTGCGCGCCATTCAGACGGCACAAGCGCGCGGGCCGGTCTTGATGCATTGCAAGCATGGCGCCGACCGCACCGGGCTGATGTCAGCCATGTACCGCGTGGTGGTTCAGGACTGGAGCAAGGAAGAGGCGCTTAAAGAAATGACCCAAGGCGGCTTCGGTGAAAATGCGCATTACAAGGATGGCGCGAAATACCTGATGAACGCAGACATACCGGCCTTGCGTGCAGCCTTGAGCAGTGGCGCGTGCAGCACGAGTGCATTTGCATCGTGTGTGGTGATGAACTGGCTGAAGCCGGGCAAGGCTTAAGCCGCAGCGTGTGCGGCCAGTTGGCGTAAGGCGGTTTTGCGCGCCAGCAGCGGCAATTTCGCGAGGTGTTCCACGGCGGCATAAAACGTCTGCCAGTCGTTGCCGCTTTGCTGGAACAACGCCGCGAACGCGGGCACCCATTGATCGTAGAGCCCGAACGGCAGCAGTTTGGCGTTGTTCATCGGGCTATTGATCCACAGGTCAAAACGCGTATTGGCGGCCCACTGCTGGTCACGCAATTGGCGGTATTGATCGCGCATGCGCTCAAACGTCTGGGCTTTGCGCTGGCGCATGGTGTCGGCCGGTAACTCTTGCGCGTAGAGGGTTTGCAACGCTTGGCGCGTTTGCAGAACCAAGCCGATAAATTGCTCGCGTTGTTGGGTGGCGCGTGGATCGGGGGGCGGTAAGCCTTGGTGGGCACGCCACTGACGCGTGCCTTCCTGTTCGACGAAGTTCGCGAAGGATTCGTTGAATTCTGTGTCGTCTTTGACGTAAACACGCTGGTGAGCGAGTTCGTGAAAAATCACGCTGGCGAGCCGCTCGTCACCCCAGTTCAGCATGGTGTTGAGGATCGGATCGTCGAACCAGCCCAAGGTCGAATAGGCTTCCACACCACTGACAAAGACATCCCGGTGTTGCTCGCGTTGTAAGGCCGCTTCGCCCCGCGCGCCTGCCAATGAGTAATAGCCTCGGTAGGCAACGCACCCGGCAATCGGGAAGCAATGGGTGATGGGGTCGAGTGAAAATTCCGGGGTCGCAAACACGTTCCACACCACGTAAGGGCGTTTGAGGTCGGCGTACAGGCGATAGCTGGCGTTTTCAGGCAGTAGCAGATGCTGGCTGGCGAAGGTGCGCGCCGCCTGTGCATGGGCAAGCTGATTGCGCAGGGTTGCGGGGCGTTGGGGGTCGTTGATGACGCGATCGATCGGCTCGCGGGCTTTTAGCAGGTGCAACTGCCCGCTGGCCAGTTGTGAGTAATAGTTCACGCTGGAACAGCCACTGAGCAGGGTCAGTGCAGCCAGCACCCATAAACAACAAGCCCTGGGCGTCATCGGGTCATCCAGTCAAAGAGTGCGGCAAGCCTAGCTGTTAAGAGGGTGAGTGCGCCACAGTCGCGGTGAAGGCGCTATGCTGGCACTTCACACTGCCAAGGAAACGAGCATGCGAACTTTTATCGGGTTGGCGCTAGCGTGTCTGCTGCTGAGTGCGTGTGCCAGCACGCCCTTGCCTGTGCACAACCCCGCCATGGCGTGGGTCGATCTTGAGACGCAAACCGGCAAGCTGGTGATGGCGGAGCGGCTGGATAACCAGCGCACGGCCGATGGCCGCTATTTTCAGGTGACGCCGGGCAGCCATGAACTCATGGTGCGGTTCGACTATGAGGTGTTTATCGGGGGCATGAGCCAGTTCAGCAACCCGCAGGAACGGCTGTGCTACCTGACGCTCGATTACGCCGATTTTCAGCCCGGTCAGCGTTATCGGTTGCAGGCACGCTCCCTGGGCTTCAACGCCTATGCCCGGCTGTTTAACGCCGAGGGCAAGGTGGTGGCCGAGGAGCGGCTGGTCAACTGTATTCCGTAGCGATCAGTTGTCGTTCTTCTGGTAGATGATCTTTTTCGTGCCGTTTTCGCACGTGCCTACCACCATGTTCTGGTCTTGGACTTCATCGTTGGTCACGATTTCCAGGGTGTAGGACGACACGTTATTAGCCTGAATCTTGGCCTCGATTTCAGCCTTGAGTTCTTCACACGGCTTGGGCGCGGCCAACGCAGTGGTCGCCATGGCGCAGCAGATAACAGCTAAAGCGAAACGTTTCATGGTGAGACTCCCTTGATTGCGATGCGCAAAGTCATGCATTGACGCACGCGGGGATGATTCGATCACATTGGGCGTCAATCCAGACTGATCCAGGGCAAACACACGGGGATCGCCAAGACCGCCCTGGCCTGCTCAAGAGGGAGCGGGCCAGGGCGCGGTGCCGTGCTTGATCAGCTCAGCAACGTGGCGTCCAGCGTGATATCGGCCTTGAGAACTTTCGATACCGGGCAGCCTTCTTTGGCCTTGGTGGTCAATTCGTCGAATTGCTGCTGGGTGGCGCCCGGCACTTTGGCCTTGAGCACCAAGTGCACGGCAGTGATCGCGAAACCGTCGTCTTGTTTATCCAGCGTCACTTCTGCGGTGGTGTCGATGCTCTCGGCTGTGAGCCCTGCCTCACCAAGGATCATCGACAGGGCCATCGAGAAGCAGCCAGCGTGGGCCGCACCGATCAGTTCTTCGGGGTTGGTGCCTTTGCCGCCTTCGAATCGTGCCTTGAAGCCGTAAGGCGCTTCGCGCAGTACGCCGGTTTCAGTGGAGATGGAGCCGATGCCGGTTTTAAGGTCGCCTGCCCAATGAGCCGATGCTGTCTTTTTAATACTCATGCGTGCCTCCTGAAGAACGGCGTGAAGGTTTCACGCCTTGTATGGAGTTGTGAGGGTAGTCGGCTGAGTAAAGTTCATACTGTCAGACCAATCGTCTTTTTTAGTAGCTCATTTCGTAGCCTGCTATTGAAACTCGGGTATATGCCCATATTGCAAAGAGCACTGGCAGGTTTTGGCGAGCGTCTGAGCCTGCGTCCCATTAGGAGTAGCCGGCTGATGACACACCTGTCCGATATCAAGTTCTCAACCCTCGATCTGGTGCCCGTGCGTGAAGGCGGCAGCGCTGCCCAATCGCTGCACAATTCGCTGGATTTGGCGCAGCACGTGGAAAAGTTTGGCTATCACCGCTTTTGGGTTGCCGAACACCACAACATGGACGGCATCGCCAGTTCCGCGACCGCGGTGCTGATCGGTTATCTGGCGGGCGGTACATCGACCATTCGCGTGGGCTCTGGCGGTGTGATGCTGCCCAACCATGCGCCGCTGGTGATTGCCGAGCAGTTCGGCACCCTTGAAAGCCTCTACCCTGGGCGCATTGATCTGGGGCTCGGCCGTGCGCCGGGTTCGGATCAGATGACCGCGCGGGCGTTGCGACGCGAACGCTCCGGCAGCGCCGATGATTTCCCGCAGGATGTGGCCGAGCTGATGCGCTACCTGGGCCCGCGTACGCCGGATCAGCGCGTGATTGCCATGCCCGGGACCGGCACCCAAGTGCCTGTGTGGCTGCTCGGTTCGAGCTTGTTCAGTGCCCAATTGGCGGGTGAACGCGGCTTGCCTTACGCCTTCGCCTCCCATTTCGCACCCCGTTTGATGCATGAAGCCATTCGCGTCTACCGCAATCACTTCAAACCCTCGGCTGTGCTCGACAAACCCTACGTGATGCTGGGCGTACCGCTGGTGGCCGCTGATACCAATGAGCACGCCGAGTACCTGGCGACGTCGGTCTATCAGCGCATTCTGGCGTTAATGCGCGGGCAAAGTCTGGTGCAGCGCGCGCCGGTCAAAACCATGGACGGTGTGTGGTTGCCGCATGAAAAGGACGCTGTGATGAGCTTCCTCGGCCTGGCCATGGTCGGTAGCCCCGAGAAGATCCGCGCCAAGCTTGAGGTATTGGTTGAGCAGACGGGCGCTGATGAGCTGATTTTCACCTGCGACCTGTACGAACATGCTGACCGTATTCATTCCTATGAATTGCTGGCGCAGGTGATGAAGCAACGCTCAGAGGCACGCTCGCCGCAATAACTATCTACCACCTGACGGCTTGATCGGGCCGTCAGGCTGGCGTGACCTTGTTTACCTGTGGTCATGCCCATGCCTTCCTCTTTGCACCACCACACGCCAAGCCTCGCCGCTTTTGACCCTCGTGGCCTGAGTGTGCGGCGCGTGGCCTATCACCGAACCTCCTCCGACGCCCCGGCCCTGTCGCGCATCAATAGTCAGGTGTTTAGCGCAACGGGCGTGTTGCTGGAGCAGTGGGACCCGCGCCTGCACCGCATGCGGGACCAATCGCCCGCGCCTCAGTCCAATCAAAGCACCCGGTACAGCCTCGGCGGTCACCCCCTCTTTAGCCGCAGCGTCGATGCGGGCAGTCGCTGGTGGTTGCGCGGGGCAGCGGGGCACGTGCTCAGGAGTTGGGACTCAAGGGGGGCAAAGCAGCGTCAGGTGTTCGACCCATGGCTGCGACTGATCGCACGGCATGAGCGCGGCGCCGACGAGCTGGCTGAACGTTGCGTCGAGGTTCTGACCTACGCAAGCGTCACGTCACAGGACAAGACCGCCAACCGCTGCGGGCGATTGGTGCGGCATGAGGATGCCTCGGGGTCTTTGCGTTATGAGCACTATTCGTTGACAGGGCAGGTGTTGAGCGAGCAGCGCAGGCTCTGTCAGTCACTGCACGTGGTGGACTGGCCGCAAGCGGTGGCTGAGCGCGATGCACGGTTGAAGCCTGAGGGTTTCACCACGGCCTGGCACTACGACGTGTTTGCGGCGGTGATCGGGCAAATTGATGCCAAAGGTCATTGTCAGCACAGTGTCTATGGCATCGATGGGTTGTTGCTCGAAAACGCCCTGACCCTCAAAGGTGAGCGCCGCCAGGTGCTGATCGATCAACGCACCTACAACGCCAGTGGCCAGCTGGAGTCCGAACGCGCCTCGAACAATGTGATGACAGTGGCGCAATACGCGCAGCCTGATGGACGTCTGGAGCGGTTGCAGGCTTACCGGGCTGGCGAGGCGAAGTCGCCGCTGCAAGACCTGAACTATGAATATGACCGGGTGGGCAATGTGACCCGGATCCGCGACAACGCGCAGCCGGTGCAGTGGTCGTTTAATGCTCAGGTCGATCCGGTCAGTACCTTCGCTTACGACACGCTCTATCAGTTGACTTATGCAACGGGGCGCGAAAACGCGAATAACAGCCCCTCCCCGGCGTTACCGGCGTTCATGCTGTTTGGAGTGAAAGATGACACGGTCTGGCGAAACTACCGGCACGTGTATGTCTACGACGAGGCGGGCAACCTGACCCAGTTACGCCATCACGTTAAGACCGGCAGCGGCTATCGGCGGACCTTTGCAGTGGCTAGCACCAGCAATCACGGTGTGCTGCATGACGACGAGGCCGTTACGCCTCAAACCCCTGGACTGGGCAGTGCGTTTGACCGCAACGGCAACCCACTGTCGCTGGGTCGGGGGCAGGCCCTTCAATGGAGCGTGAACAACCACCTGTTGAGCGTCACGCTGGTTCACCGCACCGATGCCCGCAACGACGAGGAGGCTTATACCTATGACGCGGCCGGGCAACGGGTGCAGAAAGTGCGCACGACCCTGGCCGCAAGCAGGGTCCATACCCGTTCGGTTCTGTATTTGCCGGGGCTTGAGATCCGCGAAGACACCGCCACTGGCGAGCAACTCAATGTCATTACGGTTCAAACCGGTTTGAGCGGGATCAGGGTGTTGCAGTGGGATCGCGGTCGGGTTGACCCCGAGGCTCAAACGCAGTGTCGTTTCAGCCTCGCAGATCTGTCAGGCAGTACCACGCTGGAGCTTGACGGGCACGGGCAGTTAATCACGCAGGAAAGCTATTACCCCTATGGCGCCACGGCCTGGTGGGCGGCCCGGACGGCGTTGCAGGCCACGTTCAAAACGGTTCGTTACTCGGGCAAGGAACAGGACGCCAGCGGGCTGTATTACTACGGATTTCGCTATTACGCGCCGTGGTTGCAACGCTGGATCAACCCCGACCCGGCAGGCGCCATCGACGGTTTGAACCGCTTCGTCATGGTGGGTAACAACCCGATCTCAAAAACTGATCGCAATGGATTGATTGGCGCCTATGCGGATCTCAGGCCGACCCGCGTTCAAGCCTTGGAGCATTACGTGCGCGAGCATTTTCCAACGGTTTACCTTCAACCCCTGGAGACGTTCATGTTCCGGCACAGCCTTTCAGGCGGTGAGCACGCGGATGTCATCAACGCATTAAGAACGCAAGGGTTCAGTTTCGAAGAAATGGCCAAGTACAACGCTTCCGTGAGCATCAGCGCCAACAGACCAGCCAATATCTTGCAGGGCTTGGAGCAGGCGTATATTGCGTCATCCAGTTATTTCAACGAAATGGCTAGATGGATGACCAATCCTCTTTTCAACCCGGTCCCTGGCGATTGGAGCACAGCGGACATCGAGACGATCTACTCAAACATGCAACCCGAAGGCGCTGTTACCTTTGATCCTGCTGAATCAGGCATGAGTGACGCGTTGAGTGTGACCCGCGAACGCGCTGTCGAGCTGTTCGATTTGCATATACGCAGCAACCCCGGAGCCTCAGTGGTGACTGCTTTCAGAGGCACTGGGGTGAGTGATTTGGGTTTGAAGGCCCTGATTGCACAAGCCAGTACAGGCGACATAGTGCGCACTGAGCAATTTCTGTCTGTCAGCAGCATGATGAGCGTTGCCAAGCGGTTTTCGCTTGGGTCTTACGACACACGTGGGGGGGGCCTGAACCCTGTGATGCTCACGGTCAAAGGTGCGCGCGCCATGGAGTTGCCATCGCCGGTCAATGAGGCCGAAAGCATCTACCCGCTGCAATCGACCTTCACCATTAAGCCTGCGGGCTTCTCTCAAGCGCTAGTAAAAGCCTATGCCCCCTCAGCGACCCACTTTGTGCTGCAAGAGGTCTATGTGCCGCCGTCAAAGCGTCAAGCACTTCCCTTTATGACCGATCCCCATGGGTTCAGGTGGTAGGTGGGCCAGTGCCATCACTGCCCGAACGCGGTGAATCAAAACGGTGCATCGCCCAGAATGGTGGCGCGGTGCATCACGCGCCGGTTGGGGCGGTAATCATCCACGGCGTAATGTTGAGTGACGCGGTTGTCCCAAAACGCCACGTCGTTTTCCTGCCAGCGCCAGCGAATGGTGTATTCAGGGCGCGTGGCGTGGGCGAACAGCAGCTTCAGGAGCGCCTCGCTTTCAGCCTCAGACAGCTCATTGATGCGTGTGGTGAAGCCCTCATTGACGAACAACGCCTTGCGACCGCTCACCGGGTGCGTGCGTATCACCGGGTGTGACAGCGGCGGGTTGTTCTTGCGCGTCTGGTCCCAGCGCGCGAAGTCTTCCGGGGTGGAGCCGAAGCGCTCCAGCGGGAACGACTTGGTGAAGTCGTGGGTCGCCGTCAACCCGTCCAGCAGCCGCTGCAAGGGTGCTGACAGTCCCTCAAATGCCGCAATTCCGCTGGCCCACAACGTGTCGCCCCCAAAGGCTGGCAACTGCTTGGCACTCAACACCGCGCCCAGGGCAGGCGTTGGCAGGAAGGTGACATCGGTGTGCCAGACCGCATTGTCGCGCACGTCGGTGACGGCGGTGTCCAGCACCAGCACTTCAGGTTGCTCGGGGATGTTCGGGTAAATCGGGTGAATGTGCAGATCGCCGAAATTGGCCGCAAATCGCGCTTGTTGCTGCGGGTTGATCGACTGGTTCCTGAAGAAGATCACGTGATGCGTCAGTAACGCCTGTTCAATGGCTTCGCGCTGTTCGATGCTCAGCGGCTGAGTCAGGTCAACGCCTTCAATCTGCGCGCCGAGGGCAGCGCTAAGCGGGGTAAGGGTCAGGCTCATGGTCATTCTCTTCATCAGCGCGCCGATGGATCAGCGTCGTGTTAGTTCGAAACAGTTAGTGAGCCTGGCCGTGCCACGGCACCAGCTTGCGTTGCAGGGCGCGCAGGCCCATTTCCATGGCAAAAGCGATGATGGCAATCACCAGAATGCCCAGCACCACTACATCGGTGACCAGAAATTGCGCGGCCGACTGCACCATGAACCCCAGGCCGCTGGTGGCGGCGATCAGCTCGGCGGCCACCAGCGTGGACCAACCCACGCCCAGGCCAATGCGCACGCCGGTCAAAATGTCGGGCAGGGCGCTTGGCAGGATCACATGCCGAATCAACTGCCAGCGGGTTGCGCCCAGTGACTGCGCGGCGCGCACTTTGGCCGGGTCCACGGTGCGCACGCCGGTGGCGGTGGCAATGGCAATCGGCGCAAAGATCGCGAGGTAAATCAGCAGCACTTTCGACAGCTCACCGATGCCGCACCAGATCACGATCAGCGGCAAGTAAGCCAGTGGCGGGATCGGGCGATAGAACTCGATCAGTGGGTCGAAAATCCCCCGCGCAATGCGGTTATGGCCAATCGCAATGCCCACCGGAATCGCGGTGAGAATCGCACACCCCAGGCCCAACCCTATGCGGCTCAAGCTGGCGCCCAAGTGCTGCCACAAGGTTGAATCCATGTAGCCCCGGGTTGCCAGCAACCAGCCTTTCTCCAGCACGGCGGACGGCGGTGGCAAAAACAGCGGCTCGATCAGCCCCGCAGCGGTCACGGCCCACCAGGCGGCGATCAGCGTAATAAGCGTCAACAGGCTGATCCAGCGTGTGCTCAGTGGACGTTTGGCTGGACGCGGCGGGTGCGCCGCTGCGGTTGGGGTGGCGTCGTTCGCCAGTTCGTAACTGCTCATGCGCGCTCCTGCCGTCGGGCGGCGTCGCGTTGCGAAAACACGCGTTCGAGCACGTGTTCGCGGGTTTCAATAAAAAGGGGGTCAGACTTGATCGAGCGTGCGGACTCTCCGGCGTTGTAGCGCTGCCCGAAGTCCAGCGTCAGGCGTTCCACGATGCGTCCCGGATTCGGTGCCAGCAGAATCAGGTCCGTGGCCAGAAACACGGCTTCCTCGATGTCGTGGGTAATCAGGAACACCGGCTTGGCAGTGCGGCGGCACACTTGCAGCAACAGCTCCTGCATCTGCTCACGAGTGAAGGCATCGAGGGCGCCAAACGGTTCGTCCATCAGCAGCACGCGAGGATCGGCCGCCAACGCACGGGCCAGCCCCACGCGCTGTTTCTGCCCGCCCGACAGCTCCCAGATCCGGCGTGTTTCAAAACCTGACAAGTCCACCATCGCGAGCATTTCGCGGGCCCGGCTTTCGCGTTTGTCCTTGGCGATACCCGCCAGTTCAAGGCCGAAGCCGACGTTGGCCAGTACGTCTTGCCAAGGCAGGAGCACGTCATCTTGAAACACCACGCCGCGTTCGGCGCTGGGGCCATGGACCGGCGCGCCATCGAGGGTGATACGCCCGCCGCTGGGTTCGACAAAGCCTGCAATCAGGTTCAGCAACGACGTTTTACCGCTGCCCGACGGGCCGAGTGCGACCAGCAACTGCTGCGGGCCGAGGTTGACGGAAATGTCCGACAGCACCGGTTCGGCAGCCCCCGGATACTGTGCGCTGATGCGCTCCAGTGATAACAAGGCCATGTCGGGCGGCTCCTGAAAAAGCGTGAGTTATTGAGCGACGAAGCGGGCGTTCACAGACGGCGCGTAGTCAGGCAGCACGGCGTCCACTTTGCCTTGCTCTTTAAGGAAGGCCGCTGTGTCAGCGAGGGCTTTGGTGGTGGGCGCGCCCAGCAATACCGCCTGATCGGTGGCCAGCGGGTACACGTTGCCTTGCAGCAACAACGGGATATCAGCCGCTTTGGCGCCCGACAGCTTCACCAGCTTGTCGATGTTGCTTTGATTGGCCAGCCAGGCTTTCGGGTCATTGTGGTAGTCGGCGTAAGCATCCAGGGTCACCTTGGCAAAGGCTTTGACGACGTCCGGGTGTTGGGTGGCGAAGTCTTTGCGCACGATCCACGCATCAAACGTCGGGGCGCCGAACGTGCTCAACTCGCCGGAGGTAATCAGCACTTTGCCGTTTTCTTTGGCGGCGCCCAGCGCCGGGTCCCATACGTACGTAGCGTCAATGTCACCGCGCTTCCAGGCGGCAATGATGGCGGGCGGCGCAAGGTTCAGAATCGTGACCTTCGACGGGTCGATGTTCCAGTGCTTCAACGCGGCCAGCAGGCTGTAGTGGCCCGTCGATACAAACGGCACGGCGACTTTTTTACCGATCAGATCCTGCGGGTTGTTGATGCCTGAGCCGTTGCGCGCTACCAGCGCTTCAGCGCCGCCGATCTGAGTGGCTATCAAAAAGGTTTCGACCGGGACGTTACGGGTGATCGCCGCGGTCAACGGGCTGGAACCCAGGTAGCCGATTTGCACATCGCCCGACGCGATAGCGGCAATGATGTCTGCGCCGTTATCAAACTTGCGCCACTTGATGGGGGCGTCGATGGCTTTCTCGTAAGCGCCGTCTGCCTGAGCCACTTTTGCCGGGTCGACGGTGGTTTGGTAGGCAACGGTGAGATCCGTGGCGGCCTGTGCGAAGAGGCTGGCCGTTGCCAGGGACAAAGCAGCCAGAAGGCGTAGGGGAGAATACAGTTTCACGATGAAGCTCCTCGACAGGCGGCCGGATATCGGCAGAAAACAAGGTTAAATGATCTAAGAATCGCTAAATAAATAACTTTTAAGCATTAGCTTATGAAGTTCTTCGTTCGGCTTGAGCGTGCGGTGACGAAAACTGATCCGGCGATTTTCTGCGTCCCTGATCCGTTGATCGCCTTATAAGAAAACAGACTTAAAAACTTCATAAATATCCATTTAGAAATTAGACCAAAGGCCGATAGCATTCCCTCACCTGCGCGTTGGAAAAGGCGCTGTATATAGCTGTTTGATCTGATAATTTTAGAAATAATTCTTTTTGGGTTTAACAGAAAGCCATTAACCTACGCACAAAGGACAGCGGACTAGACAAAGGTCGTAGACACGAAAAGTTACGATTGACTTGTCAGTCACTGTCTGGCGCTAATCGCGCATCTGTAGCACCGAGACGTCAGATCTGGGGCTAAAGAACTACAAAAATTAGAAATGCAAAGGAGCAAGACAATGAACAAGTCCACCTTGGCCGTGGCTGTGGCCGTAGGTTTGTTGGCACAACAAGCGGGCGCTGCCGGTTTCATCGAAGACAGCAAAGCCACGCTGAAACTGCGTAACTTCTACATCAATAACGACAACCGCGATTCGGGTACGCTCAAGAACGCCAGCTACCAAGAAGAATGGGGCCAAGGCTTCCAGTTGGATTTCACCTCGGGTTTTACCCAAGGCACAGTCGGTTTTGGTGTTGACGCAATCGGTCTATTGGGCGTTCGCCTTGATTCCGGTAAAGGCCGCCACGGTAATCGGAACAGCGCAAACTACGGGGGCACGGTGTTTCCGACCGACAGCGACGGTCGTGCAGTCAATGACTTCTCCAGCCTGGGCCTGACCGCCAAAGCCAAGATTTCCCAGACCGAACTGCGTTACGGCACCCTGATGCCGAAACTGCCGGTCATCTCCTACAACGATGGTCGTCTGCTGCCTCAGACCTTTGAAGGTGGCCAAATCACCTCAAACGAGTTCAAGGACCTGACCCTCATCGGTGGTCAGATCGAACACGTTAAAGGCCGTAACTCCAGCAACAATGAACAGATGTCGATTGGGGGCGCGAGCGCTCGCACCGCCAACAGCAACAAGTTCATCTACGCTGGCGCCGATTACAAAGTCACCAAAGACCTGTTGCTGCAGTACTACTACGGCAACCTGGACAAGTTCTACAAACAGAACTTCCTCGGTCTGGTACACAACTGGTCGATCGGCCCGGGCGTGTTGAAAACCGACCTGCGTTATTTCAACAGCCGTGATGACGGTAAAAACGGTTACGACTCGGATTACTTCAGCAACGGCGACTACGCCAACAGTGTGTCGAAGAACGGTAAAGGTAAGGTTTCCAACAACCTGTACAGCGGCCTGTTCCTGTACACCATTGAAGGTCACACCTTCGGTGGTGGCTATCAGGTGAGTAACGGCAGCAGCGACTTCCCATGGCTGAACCAAGGTGACGGCTCTTCGGCTTACATCACCACTGACATGCAAATTTCCAAGTTTGCCCGTGCTGGTGAACGCACCTGGCAAGCACGCTATTCGTATGACTTCGCCAAACTGGGTGTTCCTGGTCTGACCGCAGGCGCTGTTTACCTGCGCGGCGATAACATCGACACCTATGGTGCTAACGGTAAAACCAGCAATGGCGCTTCCGAGTGGGAACGTGACATCACGGTTGCCTACGTCGTGCAGGAAGGCCCGCTGAAAAACGTGGGTGTGATGTGGAAAAACGCCATGTGGCGCAACGACATTGCCAGCCAGCGCGATCAGGACGAAAACCGTCTGATCGTCAGCTACTCGATCCCGTTGCTGTAATTCGGGCGTAGCGCAAAGGCAAGAAAAATCCTGCCCGGCGCAATGCCGGGCAGGGTGTTTACCGAAGACCAGAACGATCAATTCGTAACACAGTCATAGTCGCAGCTCCCTGCCGCTCCCCTTGCCTAAACCAGAGTCCAGAGTGGACCCGGTGCTTTTTGGCGTCCAATGAAACACTTTTTAATATTCGATTCCGATCTAAATAAATCGATATTCATTCTTTTTAATTCATTCATGAGGCAGGCAGAGTGAGGCTGCTACGCCCCGCCAACCCTTATAAAAAGGAGCTGCACAATGAGCCTCAGACTCGGCGACATCGCCCCCGATTTTGATCAGGATTCCAGCGCTGGCCCGATCCGCTTCCATGAATGGCTGGGGGACAGTTGGGGGGTGTTGTTTTCGCATCCCGCGGACTTCACCCCGGTGTGCACCACGGAGCTGGGCTTTACCGCCAAACTCAAAGATGAATTCGCCAAACGTGGCGTCAAGGCCATCGCGCTGTCGGTGGACCCGGTGGATTCACACCACGCGTGGATCGATGACATCAACGAAACCCAGCACACCGTCGTGAACTTCCCGATCCTGGCCGACGCCGATCGCAAGGTCAGTGACCTGTACGACCTGATTCATCCCAATGCCAGTGACACGCTCACCGTACGCTCGTTGTTCGTGATCGATCCGAACAAGAAAATTCGCCTGACCATCACCTATCCCGCCAGTACCGGGCGCAATTTCCACGAAATCCTGCGGGTCATTGATTCGCTGCAATTGACCGATCACTACAAAGTTGCCACCCCTGCCAACTGGCAAGACGGCGACGAAGTGGTGATCGTGCCGTCCATCAAGGACGAGGAGGAAATCCGGCAGCGCTTCCCCAAAGGCTACCGTGCCGTGAAGCCCTATTTGCGCCTGACGCCACAGCCGAACAAGTAACACAGCCTGAACACCCTAGCCCGGTGTCGGAGTGCGGCGGGCCGTTGGCCGGGGCGGCGGCGAGACGGAATACATGCCTCGTCGTATATGCAAATAAAGAATAAACAAATGAATAAATATGATTTATGGATATAAAAATCGCCTGTTATGGTCTGTCCACTCAAGCGAAAACGCTGACAGCGGTTTGCACACATTCATGCAAGGAAATCTCTAGATGCTGGTCGTGACACTCGGAGGAAGCCCAAGCCAACGATCCCGTTCCGGGGTGTTGCTGGACCGCGCCAAACACTGGCTCAACCAGCAAGGGGTCGAAGTGGTGAGCTATCAGGTGCGTGATTTCCCGGCTGAAGACTTGCTGCATGCGCGTTTCGACAGCCCGAAGATCATCGACTTGTTGCAACAGATCGAAAACGCCGACGGGCTGGTCATCGCCACACCTGTGTACAAAGCGTCGTTCAGCGGCGCATTGAAAACCGTGCTCGACCTGCTGCCTGAGCGCGCACTGAGCCACAAAGTGGTGTTGCCGATTGCCACGGGAGGCAGCATCGCTCACATGCTGGCGGTGGATTACGCCCTCAAGCCTGTGCTGTCGGCGCTCAAGGCACAGGAAATGCTGCACGGCATTTTTGCTGACGACAGCCAGATTGCGTATGGCGAAGGCAGCGCCCAGCCCCAATTGGCCCCGGTGCTGGAGCAACGGCTGAACGAGTCGCTGGAGCAGTTCTACAGCGCGCTGGCCCGTCGCCCGAAACCGTTGGACCCGAACATCCTCAACGACCGTCTGGTGACGGCTCGCTGGAGTATTTGAAACACCCGTTTATGTCGTCCCACCTTACTGATTCGCTAACGGCTCGGCAGGTGCTATCTGAATCTCGAATAACAAAAGGAGAGCGCCATGCGCCCTGTCATTTTGCGTCGAGGTCTGGTCGCACTGTTTGCTGCGGCTGTGTCCTTCGGCGTTGTGTTGGAAGCCCAAGCGGATGCCCTGCGCATCGGTTATCAAAAGTACGGCACGTTGATGTTGCTCAAGGCCAAAGGCACGCTGGAAAAGCGTCTGGCCGAGCAGGGCGTTGACGTTCAATGGACTGAATTCCCCGGTGGCCCGCAACTGCTGGAAGGCTTGAACGTCGGCTCGATCGACTTTGGCGTGACAGGCGAAACGCCGCCGGTGTTCGCCCAGGCCGCGGGTGCCGATTTGCTGTACGTCGCTTACGAGCCTCCGGCCCCCACCAGTGAAGCAATCCTGGTGCCCAAGGACTCACCGATCACCTCGGTCAGCGATCTCAAAGGCAAGAAAGTTGTGCTCAACAAGGGCTCCAACGTGCACTACCTGTTGGTGCGGGCTTTGGAAGACGCGGGCCTTACGTACACCGATGTCCAGACCGTCTTCCTGCCCCCGGCCGATGCGCGAGCCGCCTTCGAGCGCGGCAGTGTCGATGCCTGGGTGATCTGGGACCCGTACCAGGCCGCCGCCGAGCAACAACTGCACGCCCGCACGTTGCGCGATGCCAGCGGTATCGCGGACAACCATCAGTTCTATCTGGCCACCAAGCCTTACGCCGAACAGCATCCCAAGGTGATCGAAACCCTGGTCGATGAAGTGCGCAACATTGGCGACTGGGCCAAGGCCAACCCTGACGAGGTGACTCAGCAAGTGGCCCCGCTGCTGGGGTTGTCGCCTGATATCACGCTGACAGCGGTCAAGCGTCAGGGCTACGGCGCGCAGTTCCTGACCCCGGATGTGGTCAATGCGCAGCAAAAAATCGCTGACAGCTTTCACCAGCTCAAGCTGATCCCCAAGCCGCTGGTGGTGAAAGACGTGATCTGGACGCCGCCGGCCGCTGTGGCCAAAGCCCTTTAACGCTTGCCGTACCCATTTAGGAGACCACTCCATGAGCCTCAACATTTTCTGGTTCCTGCCTACCCACGGTGATGGCCATTACCTTGGCACCTGCGAAGGCGCCCGCGCTGTCGATTACGGTTACCTGCAACAAGTGGCACAAGCCGCAGATCGGTTGGGTTTTGGCGGCGTATTGATCCCCACCGGCCGTTCCTGCGAAGACTCGTGGCTGGTGGCCGCGTCCTTGATTCCAGTGACCCAGCGCTTGAAATTTCTCGTGGCCTTGCGCCCCGGCATCGTCTCGCCCACGGTGGCGGCGCGTCAGGCTGCGACCCTGGATCGACTCTCTGGCGGGCGCGCGCTGTTCAATCTGGTGACCGGCGGCGACCCGGAAGAACTGGCCGGTGACGGCCTGTTCCTCAGCCACGAAGAACGCTACCAGGCGTCTGTGGAATTCACCCGCATCTGGCGTCGTGTGTTGGAAGGCGAAACCGTTGATTACGACGGCCAGCACATCAGTGTCAAAGGCGCCAAGTTGCTCTACCCGCCGATCCAGCAACCGCGCCCGCCGCTGTACTTCGGGGGCTCTTCGCAAGCGGCGCAGGACCTGGCCGCCGAGCAAGTCGAGATGGTGCTGACCTGGGGCGAACCGCCCGCGGCGGTCGCTGAAAAGATCGAACAGGTGCGTGCCAAGGCCGCCAAGCTCGGTCGCACCGTGCGCTTCGGAATACGCCTGCACGTGATCGTGCGCGAAACCAATGAAGAGGCCTGGAAAGCCGCTGACAAACTGATTTCCCATCTGGACGACGACACCATCGCCCGGGCGCAGGCATCGCTGTCGCGTTTCGACTCGGTGGGCCAGCAGCGCATGGCCGCCTTGCATGGCGGCAGCCGTGACAACCTCGAAGTCAGCCCTAACCTGTGGGCCGGGGTGGGGCTGGTGCGCGGTGGGGCAGGCACGGCGCTGGTCGGTGATGGCCCGACGGTGGCCGCGCGGGTCAAGGAATACGCCGACCTGGGCATCGACACGTTCATCTTCTCGGGCTACCCGCATCTGGAGGAGTCGTATCGCGTGGCGGAATTGCTGTTCCCGCACCTTGATGTCGAGCGTCCCGAGTTGCCGAAAAGCGCCGGTTATGTGAGCCCGTTTGGCGAGATGGTGGCCAACGACATTCTTCCCAAAGCGGCGTCGCAGAGCTGAGGCGGGCATGAGTACGGGGAAGGCGTCGCGCCTCAATACGATCGGTCACAGCCTGGCACCCTGGGTTTTGCCCGTGTTGCTGCTGGCGGTGTGGCAGTTATCCGTGTCGGCGGGCTGGTTGTCGACGCGGATCTTGCCTGCGCCCAGCGCCGTGATTGCCGCCGGGGTCGAGTTGGTGCGCAGTGGCGAAATTTGGAAGCACCTCGCCATCAGCGGCTGGCGCGCCGGGCTGGGTTTTGTGATCGGCGGCAGCATAGGCCTGGCATTGGGCTTTATCACCGGCCTGTCAAAGTGGGGCGAGCGCCTGCTCGACAGTTCGGTGCAGATGATCCGCAACGTGCCGCATCTGGCGCTGATTCCCCTGGTGATTCTGTGGTTCGGGATCGACGAGTCGGCCAAGATCTTTTTGGTCGCGTTGGGCACGTTGTTCCCGATTTACCTCAACACCTATCACGGCATCCGCAACGTGGACCCGGCGCTGGTGGAAATGGCGCGCAGTTACGGGCTGTCGGGTTTGGGCCTGTTCTGGCAAGTGATTTTGCCGGGCGCCTTGCCCTCGATTCTGGTGGGCGTGCGCTTTGCGCTGGGCTTTATGTGGCTGACGCTGATCGTGGCTGAAACCATCTCTGCCAGCTCCGGCATTGGCTATCTGGCGATGAATGCCCGCGAGTTTTTGCAAACCGACGTGGTGGTGCTGGCAATTGTTTTGTACGCGGTGCTCGGCAAATTGGCCGACAGCGCGGCCCGTGGGCTGGAGCGCGTGTGGTTGCGCTGGCACCCGGCGTATCAAGTGGTTAAAGGCGGTGCAGCATGACAGCTCAACAACCTCCGCGTTTGCGTCAGGGCATTCCGCTGGCGATCAACGGCCTGCACAAAGCGTTTGGCGAACGTCAGGTACTGCGCGACATCGATTTACACATTCCGGCCGGGCAGTTTGTGGCCGTGGTGGGGCGCAGCGGCTGCGGTAAAAGCACGCTGATGCGCTTGATCGCCGGTCTCGACCAACCCACGGGTGGCGAACTGCTGGCGGGCAGCGCGCCCCTGCGCGAGGCCCACGGCGACACGCGCCTGATGTTCCAGGAAGCGCGCTTGCTGCCGTGGAAAAAGGTCATCGACAACGTCGGTCTGGGGCTTAACGGTGACTGGCGCACCAAGGCCCTCAAGGCCCTGGAAGAAGTCGGTCTGGCCGAACGGGCCGATGAATGGCCAGCGGCGTTGTCGGGCGGGCAGAAACAGCGTGTGGCGTTGGCCCGCGCGCTGATCCACCAGCCGCGTTTGCTGCTGCTGGACGAACCGTTGGGCGCGCTGGATGCCCTGACCCGCATCGAGATGCAGCAGTTGATTGAGCGTTTGTGGCGCCAGCATGGTTTCACCGTGTTGCTGGTGACCCACGACGTCAGCGAGGCCGTGGCCATTGCCGACCGCGTGATTTTGATCGAAGACGGCGCTGTGGGGCTCGACCTCACTCTCGAATTGCCGCGCCCTCGGGTGCGCGGTTCGCATCGGCTGGCGGCGCTGGAAACCGAAGTGCTCAACCGAGTGCTCGCTTTACCCGGTTCGCCACCCGAACCGGAACCCGTTGCACCGCTGCCCACGCAATTGCGTTGGGCGCAATAACCTTTGTTTTTCTATCCCGAGACAGGAATCGACACCATGACCATAAAAGCCATCAACGTGCGCAACCAGTTCAAAGGCCACATCAAGGAAATCGTGCTGGGGGACGTGCTGTCTGAAATCGACGTGCAAACCGCTTCCGGCATCGTCACCTCGGTCATCACCACCCGCTCGGTCAAAGAGCTGGAACTGGTGGTGGGCAGCGAAGTGATCGCCTTTGTGAAATCCACGGAAGTCTCGATCGCCAAGTTGTAAGGCGTGAGTTATCCACAACCCCGGAGGGCGTGAGCCCTTCGGGGTTTTTTGTGGACGCTGTTATTTCTGGGTGCCGTCGTCGTGTTGCAGGTTGGCCTGGGTCAGGTTGCAACCGGCGGGGACGCTGCGGGTCAGCCACACGTTGCCACCGATGGTCGAACCCTGACCGATGGTGATGCGCCCCAAAATCGTGGCCCCGGCGTAAATCACCACGTCGTCTTCGACAATCGGGTGACGCGGGTGGCCTTTCTGCAACTGGCCGGATTCGTCGGCCGGGAAGCGCTTGGCGCCCAGGGTGACGGCTTGATAAATCCTGACCCGCTCACCGATGATCGCGGTTTCGCCAATCACCACGCCGGTCCCGTGGTCGATGAAGAAACTGCGGCCAATTTGTGCGCCGGGGTGGATATCGATGCCAGTGGCGGAGTGAGCGATCTCCGCGCTGATGCGGGCCAGCAGCGGCAAACCGGCGCGATACAAATGGTGCGCCAGCCGGTGGTGAATCACGGCCAGAATCCCCGGATAGCACAACAGCACTTCATCCACGCTGCGGGCCGCCGGATCGCCGTGGTAGGCGGCCAGCACGTCGGTGTCGAGCAGGGTGCGCAGACCCGGCAGCGCCAGGGCGAAATCCTGAATCAGCAAGGTGGCCGTGGCATCGACGCCATCGTCCGGCTGGCCGCTTTGACGTGCGGCGTAGCGCAGTTCCAGCCGAGCCTGCGCGAGCAAGGCATTGAGGGCGACGTCCAGGGTGTGGCCGACGTAGAAATCTTCACTTTCTTCGCGCAAGTCCACCGGCCCCAAACGCATCGGGAACAACGCACCGCACAACGCTTCCAGGATGTCGGCCATCGCGGCGCGGGACGGCAGCTCTCTCCCGCCCAGTTCGCCACTGACACGCCCGTTTTGCGTGCGCCACTGGTTACGCGCGGTGCGTAACTGCCCGACGATGGTTTGCAATTGCCAAGGATTGGAACGCTCGCTCACGATGAATACTCCGCACGCTGGCGACCGGGTGTGCCGGTCGCGAAAGGGCAATGATTTTACGGTATCAAGGCGTGTCAGTTTTGGACAATTACACTTAATGATGACGATGGCGCCAGATGCGCCAGCCCAGCGCGATCAACACCAGCAGCACCAGCGCTGCCAAAATCGCCACGCTCAAGCCGTTGTAGCTGAACAGCGGCTTCTCGATGCGCACATAACCCGGTTCAGCGAACAATTGGCGTAACGCATGATTGGCCTCGTTCAGCGTCACCGTCTGCAAGCGCTTGGCCGGGTCGGCAAAGCGGCTTTCGTCGTAATCGCCCAGTGCGCTCCAGTAATAGTCGGCCAGCGCGCTGTTGCCCTGCACAGCCCACGCCTGACGCGCGATGGCGGCTTGCTTGAGGCGGGCGAAACGCTGCGGGTCGAGGCCGTTCTTGAGCAGTTGGGTTTTCAGTTGCGTCATCACCTGTTGCGCTTGCTCGACATCATCACGCTCAAGGTCGGCATTCAGGCTCAGAAAGCCCACCCCGCCAAACACTTCGCGCTCTGACCACGGCCCGTAAGACAAGCCATGCTTGAGCCGCAGCTCGCTGTACAGCGCCCACTCCAGATAGTCGCGCAGCAGGTTCCAGGTTTCGTCGCTTTGCCCGGCGATGACCGGTTCCGGCAACAACCAGTGCAGCTTGGCGGTATCGCCGACCACACCGCGCAGCAACACGCGTTCGGCGTCGGCCTTTGCATCAATGTCGGCCAACGGCTTGTGATCGCTCGGCTCGACCGCTTCCAGCGCGCCATAGGTGCGCTCCAGATAGGCCGGCAGCACGCGATCCAGTTCGCCGACGACAATCAGCGTCATGTTATTGGGCGCATACCAATCGTTGCGCACGCGTTCGAGTTGCTCGCGGGTGAGGCTGCGGACGGGCGCGCGTTCGGCGCATTTGAGGCCGAGTTCGACCGCCAGCTGATTGCTCGCGCTGTGGCCCAAATCCTGACGGTCCAGCCAGCGCTGCAAGTGCGAGTAGTGGCCGCCGTCTTCGCGTTCGACCACTTGCTTGGCGTCTGCGATGCGTTGTTCGGTGAGTTGGGTTTGGGTCAACAGGCTCAGTAAAAGATCCAGTACCTTGCGCTGGTTCTTGGCGGGCGCCTCGATCACAAAGGTGGTGTCAGCATGGCTGGTGAAGGCGTTCCACTCGCCACCCAGCGCCTGCATGCGTTCTTCGAGGCCGCCTTCGCCCGAGTCATCGGTGCCGCTGAACAGCAAGTGTTCGAGCAAGTGCGGCAGTTGTTGGTCGGCACAGCTGAAATCATCCAGCCCCACCCCGACCACCAGCCGGATCGACACGTGTCCGCGGTCACTGGTGGGTTTGAGGATCAGTTGCAGGCCGTTGGCCAGTTGGTAGCCTTCAACGCTGGAACGGTCGAGGGCAAAGCTCTGGACGGCGCCGAGCAGCAGGCAGATGAACAGCAGGCAACGCATAAAAAATCCCTGAATCCCTGTCGGGTGTGTGATGCCGTCGATGCGGGTTCTAAAGACTGACAACAGTGGATCGCGCAACGTTCAAGGCGAATGGTGGGTATCGGTCATCTCGTCCAGCAACAGAGCGCCCGTTTCAGAGGTTTCGAGCACCACGTAAGCACTGGCGCAAAACAGGGAGTTGAGGCGCTGCATGTCAGCGATCAGTTCAAGGTGCAGGGAGCTGGTTTCGATGCTTTGGGTGATTTTGCGCTGCAAACGGCTGACGTGGGCGTGCGCCAGTCGACGTTCCTGCGCACGAAAACGGCGTTTTTCACGCAGCAATTGCCGTGCGCTCTGCGGGTCGCCGGTGAGGAAGACCGTCAGCCCCAGCCGCAGGTTGTCGATCAACTGGCTTTGCAAACCGGTCAGTTCCTCCAGTCCGTCTTCGGAAAACGCCCGGCGCCTGGAGGTTTTTTGCTGCTGCACTTTGCGCAACATACGCTCGATCAGGTCACTGGCCAGCTTGAGGTTGATCGCCAGTTCGATGATTTCCGCCCAGCGTCGGCTGTCTTGCTCGCCCAAGTCTTCGCGGGGCATCTGCGCCAGATAGAGTTTGACCGCGCTGTAGAGCACTTCGACATCATCGGCCAGGGTGCGCATTTCTTGGGTGATGGCTGTTTGCTTGCCGCGTAGCACGTCGAGCATGTTGACCAGCATGTTGTCGATCAGGTCACCGATGCGCAGGGTTTCACGGACTGCGTTGGCCAGGGCAAGGCTCGGCGTTTCCAGGGCGGTCGAGTCGAGATGACGGGGTTTGACAGCGCCGTTGGCATTTTCGCGCTCGGGCAACAGCCATGCGCACACCCGCGCCATCGGCCCGACCGTGGGCAGCATCAGGAAGCAACGCGCCGTGTTGTAGAGCAGGTGGAAGCCGATCACGAGTTCCTGGGCGCTGTAGCTCAGGCTGTCCATCCATGCCACCAGCGGGTCGAGGACCGGGATAATCAGCAGCAACCCGATCAGCTTGTACAGCAGGCTACCGAGCGCAACCTGCCGCCCGGCGGCGTTTTGCATGCTGGTGCTGAGAAACGCCAGCACGCCGCTGCCGATATTGGCGCCAATCACCAGCCCTACCGCGACCGGCAAGCTGATGACCCCCGCACCGGCCAGCGTCGCCGTCAGCAGCACGGCGGCCAGGCTGGAGTAAGAAATCATCGCGAACAGGGCGCCGATCAAGGCATCGAGCAAGATATCGCCGGTCAGCGAGGCGAAGATCACCTTCACCCCTTGCGCCTGGGTGATGGGGGCTGCGGCTTCGACGATCAATTGCAGGGCGAGGATGATCAGGCCCAGGCCGATGCCCACGCGCCCCAGTTGCCCGGCGCGCGTTTGTTTGCGCGAGAGGAAGAAGATCACGCCCAGGAAAATCAGCAGCGGCGACAGCCAGGACAGGTCAAACGTCAGCACCCGGGCCATCAGTGCCGTACCGACATCGGCCCCGAGCATTGTGGCCAGCGCTGGCGTGAGCGCCATCAAGCCCTGGCCGACAAATGACGTGACGAGCATGGCGGTGGCGTTGCTGCTCTGCACCATGGCGGTCACCACGATACCGGCGACAAATGCCAGCATGCGCTTGGACACGTTTTGCCCGATGACGTGGCGCAGGTTAGTACCGTAGACCCGCAAAATACCGGTCCGGACAATGTGCGTGCCCCAGATCAGCAGGGTCACGGCGGAAAGCAGATTAAGCAGGGTCAGCATGCAGGCTCCCTGTGCGATGGATGCCCTGGTGGGCCGGATCAAAGGGCTGCGGCCAGCTCCTACAGTCGTTTCTTAAGCTGTAGTCGGCAAATAAGCAGAGCGCCAGCATCGCATAGCTGGCGGAGGGTTGAAACATTTCTGAAACACTTGTGAGAAAACCCGCAGCGAGAGGCCGACGTGGTCAGCGGCCGCTCGCGGTGCCGGGCGTCAGAGCGTGCTGTACAACGGGAAGGTGCCGAGCAGTAAGGCGGCCAGCAGAATGCCCATGCACACCAGAACCGCCCATTTCAGGGTGAAGCGCTGGTGGTCACCAAACTCGATACCGGCCAGCGCCACCAGCAGGTACGTGGAGGGCACCAATGGGCTGAGCAAGTGCACGGGCTGGCCGACAATCGAGGCGCGGGCCATTTCGACCGCGGTGATTCCGTAGTGGCTTGCCGCCTCGGTCAGGACCGGCAATACGCCGTAGTAGAACGCATCGTTGGACATGAAAAAGGTAAACGGCAGGCTCACCAGCGCGGTGATGACTGCCAGGTACGGCCCCAGCGCCGGAGGAATAACCGCCAGCAGGCTTTTTGACATGGCATCCACCATGCCGGTGCCGGAGAGGATGCCGGTGAAAATACCCGCCGCGAAAATCAGCCCGACCACCGCCAGCACGCTGCCTGCATGAGCGGCGACGCGGTCTTTTTGTTGTTGCAGGCACGGGTAGTTGACGATCATCGCGATGCTGAACGCGACCATGAACAGCACGGGCAGCGGCAGCAAACCGGCGATCAGCGTAATCATCAAGGCCAGGGTCAGCGCGCCGTTGAACCAGATCAGTTTGGGGCGGCGTGCGTCGGGGAATTGCGACACGCTGATCTCGCTGTGATCCACGTCGTCGCCTTGCACATGCAACTGGCCCAGACGCGCGCGCTCGCGCAGGCCGTAGCACCAGGCGATCACCAGAATGGTCGCGCAACCTGCCAGCATGGCGGGGATCATCGGCACAAAAATGTCAGAGGGGTCGACATGCAGCGCACTGGCGGCCCGTGCAGTCGGACCGCCCCACGGCGTCATGTTCATCACCCCGCCCGCCAGAATAATCAGCCCGGCCATAATGCGCGGGCTCATGCCGATGCGCTTGTACAGCGGCAGCATCGCCGCCACGCAAATCATGTAGGTGGTGGCGCCGTCGCCATCCAGCGATACCACCAGTGCCAGCACGGCGGTGCCGACGCTGATTTTCAGCGGGTCGCCCTTGACCAGCTTGAGGATCTTGCGCACGGCCGGGTCGAACAGGCCGGAGTCGATCATCAGGGCGAAATACAAAATGGCAAACATCAGCATCACCCCGGTCGGGGCCAGCTTGGTAATGCCTTCGAGCATCATGGGGCCGATCTTGGGTGCAAAACCGCCGAAGAGGGCAAACAGGATAGGCACCAGAATCAACGCGATGAGGGCGGACAGGCGCTTGGTCATGATCAGGTACATGAACGTAATGACCATGGCAAAGCCAAGGAAGGTCAGCATAAACAGTCACCATTCTTATTGTTGTCGAGTGGGCGCTGAGCGCGGGTTGGACCGCTGCTCTGGCCTGCCGGTCTTATGCCGGGAGTGACGCGATGCTAGAGGGGAATGCTTTCAGCCAGCTTTCGCCGGGTAGAAATGATTGAAGGGGCGTGTCAGGGGGGGGCAAAAGCGGTGGTCGCTGACGGGGCAAGAGCGCGCGTCAGCGACAACCGGTGTGGCTTCAGTCCAGCTTGAGGACTTTGGCCAGGACGATTTTCGGGCCTTTCATCTTTTTGATGATGATGCGCAGGCCTTCGACTTCCAGCAGTTCTTCTTCTTCCGGCACGCGCTTGAGGGTGTCGTAGATCAGGCCCGCCACGGTTTCGGCTTCGACGTGGTCAAGATCGACCCCCAGCAGGCGCTCGATCTTGAACAGCGGCGTATCGCCCCGCACCAGCAGCTTGCCGGGCTGGTACGAAAGAATGCCGCGCTCGGCCTTGCGGTGTTCGTCCTGAATGTCGCCCACCAGCACTTCGAGCACGTCTTCCATGGTCAGGTAGCCCACGACTTTGCCGTCCGCTTCTTCGACCAGCGCGAAGTGCGCGCCGCCTTTGCGGAACTGTTCAAGCAACTGCGACAGCGGCATGTGGCGCGACACGCGCTCCAGCGGCCGGGTCAGTTCTTCGAGGTTGAATGTCTCGGGCAAGTGGTCGAGGTCTGCCAGTTCCAGCAGCAGGTCTTTGATGTGCAGCAAACCGACGAAGGTGTTGGTTTCGGCATCGTAGACCGGGTAGCGGCTGTACTTGTGGCGACGGAACAGCGCGAGGATTTCCTTGAGCGGTGCCTTGGAGTCGAGGGTCACGAGGTCTTCGCGGGAGTTGGCCCAGTCGACCACTTCCAGCTCGCCCATTTCCACGGCCGAAGCCAATACCCGCATGCCTTGGTCACTCGGGTCCTGACCACGGCTGGAGTGCAGGATCAGTTTGAGTTCTTCGCGGCTGTAGGCGTGGTCGTGGTGCGCGCCCGGTTCCCCCTGGCCTGCAATGCGCAAAATCGCGTTGGCGCTGGCATTGAGCAGGTAAATGGCCGGGTACATGGCCCAATAGAACAGGTACAGCGGCACAGCGGTCCACAGCGACAGCGCCTCGGGTTTGCGGATCGCCCAGGATTTGGGGGCCAGTTCACCGACCACGATGTGCAGGTACGAAATGATGAAGAAGGCGGTGAAGAACGACACGCCTTTGACCACTTCGGCCGACTCTACGCCCAGCGCGCTGAGCAGCGGTTCAAGCAGGTGTGCGAACGCCGGTTCACCGACCCAGCCCAGGCCCAGCGAGGCCAGCGTAATGCCCAGCTGACACGCCGACAGGTAGGCGTCGAGCTGGCTGTGAACGGTGCGCAGGATGCGTCCGCGCCAGCCGTTCTGGTCGGCGATGGCTTCAACCCGGGTTGAGCGCAGTTTGACCATGGCAAATTCCGCCGCAACGAAGAAGCCGTTGAGCAAAACCAGGATCAGTGCAAAAAGAATCATGCCGAAATCGGCGAACAGTGTGGCGAGGGTCAAGCCAGGGGAAGGGTCCATGATGGAGTTTTAATGGTTCCGTTGTTTCAAAAAAGGGAAAGGTCAAGTGCCTGAAGGGCAGGCACATGGCAAGCAATGTAACCATTGATGTAGCTGTTGCCTAGTGGGCGAACGCCGCAGGGTTCAGTCAATCAGGTCGGGGCTGAGCGATTTTGTGACCTGAACCGGGGGGAAATGGCAGGTGAAGGTGCTGCCGTGGCCCAGTACGCTGCTGATTTCAAGGCGGGCGCGATGGCGCAGCAGCACATGCTTGACGATGGCCAGCCCCAGGCCCGTGCCGCCGGTGCTGGCGTTGCGGCTGGAGTCGACGCGGTAGAAGCGTTCGGTCAGGCGCGGCAGGTGTTTGCTGTCGATCCCGACACCGGAATCCTGCACGCTCAAGTGCGCGCCCGAGCCGTCGGACCACCAGCGAATGCGAATGTGCCCGCCGTCCTGGGTGTATTTGACGGCGTTAAATACCAGGTTTGAAAACGCACTGCGCAGCTCGGTCTCACTGCCTTTGAGGGCAACGTCGGCTTCAACGTCCAGCGTAATGGTTTGATTGCGCTGCCCGGACAACGCCTGCGCGTCGTTTTTAATAGTGCGCAGCAGGCTGTCGATGGGCACGGGCTGGTTGTCCGATGGGTAATCCGTGGCTTCCAGTTTGGCCAGCAACAGCAAGTCGTTGAGCAAGGTTTGCATGCGCTCGCCCTGTTGCTGCATTTGCGACAGCGGGCGTTTCCAGCGCGGGTTCACGTCATCGACGTTATCCAGCAGGGTTTCCAGATACCCGCAGATGACGGTCAGCGGCGTGCGCAGCTCGTGGGACACGTTGGCGATGAAGTCTTTGCGCATTTGTTCGAGCTGGTGCAAACGCGTTACGTCGCGCACCAGCATCAGGTGTTCGTTGTTGCCGTAGCGGGTGATGTACAGCTGGATGCGCAGGTGGTCGTTGACCGGCGAGGGGATGTCCAGCGGTTCGGCGTAGTTGTCCTGCTCGAAATACTCCTTGAAGCGCGGGTGGCGCACCAGGTTGGTCACGGGCTGGCCGCTGTCCTGGGGCGTCTTGAGGCCCAGCAAAGTCTCTGCGGCGCGGTTCCACCATTCGAGGTTGCCCTCGCTGTCGAGCATCACCACAGCGTCCTTGAGCGCCGCCGTGGACTCTTGCACGCGGTCGATGACGGCTTGCAGGCGCCCGCGCACGCGTTGATCGCGGCGTTGCAGGTGATAAATGCTGTCGAACACTTCGCCCCACAGGCCATAGCCGTCGGGCGGGGCTTCATCGGGTTGGTGATTGCGCAGCCAGTCGTGCAGGCGCAGCAACTGTTTGAGGGTCCAGCCCAGGTACAAGGCCACCCCGGCGGCCAGGCTCCAGCCGTAATAGCCGGTGGCCAGCCCGATCAACAGGCAGCCAGTGACCAGAAGCAACAAATGACGAATCAGCGTGCTATGCCAGTTTTGATTCACGTCGCGCGGGTCCTTGCTTGCCGTTGAGTCTGGAGGGGGTATCAGGCTTTGGTGGAAAAGCGATACCCGGTGCCGCGCACGGTTTGTACCAGATTCTCGTACGCCTCGCCGAGGGCTTTGCGCAGACGGCGGATGTGCACGTCCACGGTGCGCTCTTCAACGTACACGTTGCCGCCCCACACTTGGTCGAGCAATTGGCCGCGGGTGTAGGCGCGTTCCTGGTGGGTCATGAAGAACTGCAACAGACGATATTCGGTCGGGCCCATTTCGGCGGGGGTGCCGTCGATGGTGACGCGGTGGCTGATCGGGTCGAGTAACAAGCCGCCTATTTCAATGGGGGATTCGCTGTCCGCCGGGCCTGCACGCCGCAACACGGCTTTGAGGCGCGCCACCAGTTCGCGGGGGGAAAAGGGTTTGGTGATGTAGTCGTCCGCGCCGACTTCCAGCCCTTGAATCTTGTTGTCCTCTTCACCCTTGGCCGTGAGCATGATGATCGGGATGTCCCCGGTCATTTCCTCGCGCTTGAGGCGGCGAGCCAGCTCAATCCCGGACGTGCCCCCCGGCAGCATCCAGTCGAGCAGGATCAAGTCGGGTTTACGGTCGACGATGATGGAGTGGGCCTGCTGAGCATTCTCCGCCTCCAGGCAGTCGTAACCCGCCATTTCCAGAGCCACAGCGATCATTTCGCGGATCGGTGCCTCGTCATCGACGATCAGAATGCTCCTGCCAACCATGCCGTAATCCTCATGTCATTTATCTGTCTTGTGGCGCATTAGATAACGGAATTATTGCAGTCGTGTGACAACTTTGGGCAAGCGCCACGTTCGAAGGGTGAGTGAACTACGCTTGAAGTTCAAATCGTACATCCACAACGAGGACGATTCCGATGACATACAGCTCTTTTTCCCTGAAGGCATTACTGCTAAGCGCAGTGCTGGCAGTACCGGGACTGGCATTTGCCGCCGCCCCGGCGATGACAAAAGACGGTGTGCTGGTCGACCACAACGGCATGACGCTGTACACCTTTGCCAAAGACGCCGATGGCAAATCGATGTGCAATGACCAATGCGCAGAGAACTGGCCGCCGCTCAAAGCTGAGAGCACGGACAAAGGCGAAGGCAAATGGACCACGATTATCCGGGATGACCAGCAAGTGCAGTGGGCCTATGACGGCAAGCCGTTGTACACCTTCGTGAAGGACAAAAAAGCCGGAGACAAAGTAGGTGACGGGAAAATGGACGGCGCGTGGAAAGTCGCCAAGCCTTGAAAGCAACCTGAGGGCGATTGCCCTGGCGCTCATAAAAAAACCTCGCCCCCTGAACAGGAAGGCGAGGTTTTTTTAGTGCACTGCCTTAAGCCGCGCTGGGCGACTTGGGACGGCGAACATCAGGTTGCTTCCATGACTCGGCAGCCGCCTCATCAATGGCTTGCTGGATGGCTTTCTTGCGGTGTTCTTCGGCACGACGGCTGAAGAACCACACCAGGAAGGTCACCAGCGACACCGCCAGCAGGATCAGGCTGGCCACTGCGTTGATCTCGGGCTTAACCCCGAGGCGCACGGCCGAGAACACTTCCATTGGCAACGTGGTCGAGCCCGGGCCGGACACGAAGCTGGCCAGTACCAGGTCGTCCAGCGACAGGGCAAAGGACATCATGGCGCCCGCGGCCAGCGAAGGCGCGATCATCGGGATGGTGATCAGAAAGAACACTTTCCAGGGCTTGGCACCCAAGTCCATGGCCGCTTCTTCGATCGACAGGTCCAGTTCACGCAACCGCGCCGACACCACGACCGCTACATACGCTGCACAGAACGTGGTGTGAGCGATCCAGATGGTGACGATGCCGCGCTCTTGCGGCCAGCCAATCATCTGCGCCATGGCCACGAACAGCAGCAACAGCGACAGACCGGTAATCACTTCAGGCATCACCAGCGGCGCTGTCACCAGGCCGCCGAACAGCGTGCGGCCTTTGAAATGGCTGATGCGCGTCAGCACGAACGCTGCCAGGGTGCCCAGGGCGACCGCTGCAATCGCCGTGTACAGCGCGATTTCCAGCGAGCGCATGACCGAGCCCATGAGCTGCGTGTTGTCCAGCAAGCCGGTGTACCACTTCAGCGACCAGCCGCCCCACACCGTCACCAGCTTGGAGGCGTTGAACGAGTAGATCACCAGAATCAGCATCGGCAGGTAGATGAACAACAACCCCGCGACCAACATGAAGCTAGAAAAACGGAAGCGATTCATATCTTGCCCTCCAGCTCTTTAGCCTGGCTGCGGTTGAACAGGATGATAGGCACGATCAGGATCGCCAGCATCACCACGGCAAGCGCGGAGGCTACCGGCCAGTCACGGTTGTTGAAGAACTCTTGCCACAACACTTTACCGATCATCAGGGTTTCCGGGCCGCCCAGCAGTTCCGGGATCACGAACTCACCTACGACCGGGATGAACACCAGCATGCAGCCGGCGATGATGCCGTTCTTGGACAGCGGAACGGTGATCTTCCAGAAGCTGTTGAAGGTGCTCGAACCCAGGTCAGACGCGGCTTCCAGCAGGCTGGTGTCGTGCTTCACGAGGTTGGCGTACAGCGGCAGGATCATGAACGGCAGGTACGAATAGACGATACCGATGTAAACCGCGATGTTGGTGTTGAGGATCTGCAACGGTTCACTGATCCAGCCCATCGACATCAGGAAGCCGTTGAGCAGCCCGTTGTTGCTCAGGATGCCCATCCACGCGTAAACGCGGATCAGGATGGCGGTCCAGGTGGGCATCATGATCAGCAGCACCAGCACGGTCTGCATTTCTTTACGCGCATTGGCGATGGCGTAGGCCATCGGATAGCCGATCAGCAGGCACAGCAACGTGCTGAAAAAGGCCATCTTCAACGAGCCCAGATAAGCGGCGATGTACAGCTCATCGTCGCCCAGCATGGCGTAGTTGCCCAGGTTCAGCAGGATCTGGATCTTTTGGTCAACGTAGCTGTAGATCTCGGTATAAGGCGGGATCGCAACGTCGGCCTCGGCAAAGCTGATCTTCAACACAATGAAGAACGGCAGCATGAAGAACAAAAACAGCCACAGGAATGGAATCCCGATCACCGCATGGCGGCCCCGGGGGGTTATTCGTTGCAGTCGGCGTTTAAGTTTTCGCATGTTCATGAGCGCAGTACCACGCCGCTATCGTCTTCCCACCAGACGTAAACTTCGTCGTCCCAGGTCGGGCGTGCGCCACGGCGTTCGGCGTTGGCCACAAACGATTGCACCAGCTTGCCGCTCGGCAGTTCGACGTAGAACACCGAGTGCCCGCCCAGGTACGCGATGTCATGCACCTTGCCGCGCGACCAGTTGTACTCGTAGGTCGGCTTCTCAGTGGTGACGAGCATTTTTTCCGGGCGAATCGCGTAGGTCACATGCTTGTCTTCCACCGAGGTGCTGATGCCGTGACCGACGTAGATGTCGTTCTCCAGCTCCGGGCAGTTGATACGGGCATAGCCTTCTGCGTCGTCGACCACTTCACCTTCGAACAGGTTGACGTTGCCGATGAATTCGCACACCAGTCGGCTGACCGGGGTTTCATAAATGTCGATCGGGCTGCCGATCTGGGCAATCCAGCCCAAATGCATGATCGCGATGCGCTGGGCCATGGTCATGGCCTCTTCCTGGTCGTGGGTCACCATCACGCAGGTCACGCCCACGCGCTCGATGATTTCCACCAGTTCGAGTTGCATTTGCGAACGCAGTTTTTTATCCAGCGCGCCCATCGGTTCGTCGAGCAGCAGCAGCTTCGGGCGTTTGGCCAACGAGCGGGCCAGGGCCACACGCTGGCGCTGGCCACCGGACAACTGGTGCGGCTTGCGCTTGGCGTACTGGCTCATGTGCACCAGCTTGAGCATCTCGCCCACGCGGGCATCGATCTCGGCGTTGGACATTTTGTCCTGCTTGAGACCGAATGCGATGTTCTGCGCCACGGTCATGTGCGGAAACAGCGCGTAGGACTGGAACATCATGTTGATCGGCCGCTCGTAGGGCGGCATGTCCGTGATGTCCACACCGTCGAGGAAGATACGGCCCTCTGTTGGGCGCTCGAAACCGGCGAGCATACGCAGCAAGGTGGATTTGCCCGATCCCGATCCGCCGAGCAAGGCGAAGATTTCGCCTTTGTTGATTTCCAGGGACACGTCGTCCACGGCAATCGTCTCGTCGAATTTTTTCGTGACCCGGTCGATTTTGACCAGTACCTGTTTAGGGGTCTGGTCGCCCTCGAGGGCTTTCTTATAGGCGCCGGAGGCAACAGCCATTACGAAACTCCCAACAAATTTAGCAGCCCGATCCAGATGGTCGGGCCTTGGATAGGTGATCCAGAGGGTTATTTACCCGTCTTGACCTTGGTCCACGTGCGCGTCATCAGACGTTGCACTTTCGGGGGTAGTTCGGTGGAAACGTAGGTTTTGTCCAGCACCGCCTGGGTTGGGTAAACCGCTTCGTCGGTACGAATGGACTCGTCCATCACCTTGTCGGCCGCCGGGTTAGGGTTGGCATAACCGACATAGTCGCTGACCTGAGCGATCACTTCAGGTTTGAGCAAGTAGTTGATGAACGTGTGGGCTTGCTTGACGTTGCTGGAGTCCTTGGGGATAGCCAGCATGTCAAACCACAGGGCGCCGCCTTCCTTGGGCACGATGTAGGCGATGTTGACGCCCTTTTTGGCCTCTTCGGCACGCGCCTTGGCCTGGAACACATCACCGGAGAAACCAATGGCGACACAGATGTTGCCGTTGGCCAGGTCGGAAATGTACTTGGAAGAATGGAAGTAGGTGACGTATGGACGCACCGACATCAGGGTCTTTTCAGCTTCTTTATAGTCCTTGGGGTTGGTGCTGTTGGCGTCTTTGCCCAAGTAATTGAGCACGGTCGGCAGCATTTCGTCGGCCGAGTCGAGGAAGGCCACGCCGCAGCTTTGCAGCTTCTTCATGTTCTCGGGTTTGAACACCACATCCCACGAGTCGATGGTGTCGACGCCCAGTACTTCTTTGACTTTGTCGACGTTGTAACCGATGCCATTGGTGCCCCACAGATAAGGCACGGCATACAGGTTGCCCGGATCGTTTTGCTCAAGACGCTTGAGCAAGGCCGGATCGAGGTTGGAATAGTTGGGCAGTTGCGATTTATCCAGCTTTTGGAAGGCGCCCGCTTTGATCTGCTTGCCCAGGAAGTGGTTAGACGGCACGACCACGTCATAACCGGTACGTCCGGCCAGCAGTTTGCCTTCCAGGGTTTCGTTGGAATCGAAGACGTCATAGACCGGTTTGATACCGGTGGCCTTTTCAAAGTCGCCCAACGTGGTCGGGGCGATGTAGTCCGACCAGTTATAGATGTGCACGGTGGGTGCCGCTTGTACGCTGACGGCAAGCGTCAAACCAGCGCCGACCAGCAAGGTCTTGCGAAACAAAGATATAGACACGTGATGGTCCTCAAAATAGTTGGGCCTGAGTTGCCCGCGTCACACGGCAGCAGTACCGCCAAAGACAAAACCGGCGCGCAACTTACCCTCGATAAACCTGCACAGCAAAGTTTTCTGCGATTAATTGCGCGATGGCCGGTTTCTGAGGCCGCTGCGCCAGGCTGCGATAGGGCCTTGAAGGCCTTCAAAAGGGCAAATGCCTGCGTCCTTTTGTCTCAATCGCAACCTTGTGCAGCCGCTCCAGATGGCTTACTTGCCCGACTTGATTTTGGTCCAGCTGCGGGTCAGCAACCGCAAGGTGGTCGGTGGCAAATCGCTGATTGCGTACAACTTGGCTTTTACCTCGTCGGACGGGTAAATGCTCGGGTCGCCCGAAATATCTTTATTCACCAGTGGCGTTGCAGCCTTGTTACCGTTCGGGAAACGTACGCTGTTGGTGATTTCGGCCATCACTTCCGGCTGCATCAGGAAGTTCATGTAGGCGTAAGCCGCGTCCACGTTTTCGGCATCTTTGGGGACGGCAACCATGTCATAGAAGCTGCCAGCGCCTTCTTTCGGAATCACGTACTTGAGCTTGACCTTGTCACCGGCTTCCTTGGCGCGGGAAATCGACTGCTCAAGGTCGCCCGAGTAACCCACAGCGACACAGATGTTGCCGTTGGCCAGGTCGGAGATGTACTTGGAGGAGTGGAAGTAACCCACCGAAGGACGGATCTTCAGGAACAGGGCTTCGGCTTCAGCCAATTGCTTTTTGTCCTGCGTATTGGTCGGATAACCCAGGTAATGCAAGGCAGCCGGGATCATCTCGGTTGGCGAATCAAGGAAGCTGATGCCACAGCTCTTGAGCTTGGCCGCGTTCTCGGGCTTGAACAGCACGTCCCATGAATCAATGGTGTCGACGCCCAGGGCAGCCTTGACCTTTTCAGGGTTGTAGCCAATGCCGATGGTGCCCCACATGTACGGGAACGCGTGTTTGTTGTCTTTGTCGCTGGCATCGCCAACGGCCTTGAGCAACGCAGGGTCGAGGTTTTTCCAGTTAGGCAGCTTGGATTTGTCCAGCTCCTGGTAAACCCCGGCCTTGATCTGCTTGGCCAGGAAATTGTTGGACGGCACGACGATGTCGTAGCCGGACTTGCCCGCCAGCAGCTTGGCCTCCAGGGTCTCGTTGCTGTCGAACACGTCGTACACCACTTTGATACCGGTTTGGTCTTCAAACTTTTTCACGGTATCGGGTGCGATGTAATCGGACCAGTTGTAGATGTGCAGCACTTTGTCTGCTGCTTGTGCTGCCCCAGCCATCACACCCATCAAAGACAGGGCGAGAAGGGTCTTGCCAGCGTTCTTAAAACCTGATGCCTTCATCTGTAATGCTCCAATTATTCTTTTAAACCACCGATTCAGCGTCCTGATCTCAGGGTGACTAAAGCCGGCGGCTAGTCTGGCAAGATCCGGGGCAGGCTTTCAAGGGAAGAGCCTTGATTCTTAAGGCTTCGAGCGCAATTACCTACTTTAAAACGGCAGTTGTCTTGCGCTCGAAGCCTAGCAGTTAACCTTGCAGGACTTCCAAGGTCAGATCCAGGCACTTACGAGCCTTGGTTACCAGCTCATCAATCTCGTCCCGGGTGATCACCAGCGGTGGCGAAATAATCATGGTGTCGCCCACGGCGCGCATGATCAGGCCGTTATCAAAGCAGAACTGGCGGCAGATCATGCCCACCCCTTTGCCCTCATAACGTTTGCGCGTGGCTTTGTCCTGCACCAGTTCGATGGCGCCCAACATGCCGACACCTCGGACTTCGCCCACCAGCGGGTGATCGTTCAGTTCGCGTAAACGCTTTTGCAAATACGGTGCCGTTTCGGCCTGTACCTTTTCGATAATTTTCTCATCGCGCAGGATGCGGATGTTTTCCAGCGCAACGGCAGCGGCCACCGGGTGACCGGAATAGGTAAAGCCGTGGTTGAAGTCACCGCCTTCGTTGAGCACGTCCACGACTTCATCGCGCACGATCAGGCCGCCCATGGGGATATAGCCGGAGGTCAGGCCTTTGGCGATGGTCATCATGTCGGGCTTGAGGCCGTAGAAATCGCTACCGAACCACTCACCGGTGCGGCCAAAACCACAAATCACTTCATCGGCCACGAACAGGATGTCGTATTTGGCGAGGATTTCTTTGATGCGCGGCCAGTAGGTTTCAGGCGGCACGATCACGCCGCCTGCACCCTGAATGGGCTCAGCGATAAAGGCACCGACGTTATCGACGCCGATTTCGAGGATTTTTTCTTCCAGTTGATTGGCCGCCCAGATGCCGAATTCTTCCGGGGACATGTCACCGCCTTCGCCGAACCAGTAAGGCTGCGGGATGTGGGTGATGCCCGGGATCGGCAAGTCGCCCTGTTCGTGCATGTAGGTCATGCCGCCCAGGCTGGCGCCGGCCACGGTCGAACCGTGGTAACCGTTTTTGCGGCTGATGATGACTTTCTTGTTCGGTTTGCCCTTGATCGCCCAGTAGTGGCGGACCATGCGCAACATGGTGTCGTTGCCTTCGGAGCCCGAGCCGGTGAAGAACACGTGGTTCATGCCTTCAGGCGCGATCTCGGCAATGACCTTCGACAGCTCCAGCACGGGCGGGTGGGCGGTCATGAAAAACAGGTTGTAGTAGGGCAATTCGCGCATTTGCTTGCTGGCCGCGTCGGCCAGTTCGTCACGCCCGTAACCGATGGCCACACACCACAGGCCGGCCATGCCGTCGAGAATCTTGTGACCTTCGCTGTCCCACAGGTACACGCCCTTGGCGTGAGTGATGATGCGCGGGCCAACTTCTTTCAACTGCTTAAAGTCGCTGAATGGCGCGAGGTGGTGATCGTTACTGAGGTTCTGCCATTCGCGGGTTTGCGGGTTCTTGTTAGTCATACGGCTCTCCTTTATTCAGTGGGGAGCCGCGCTTCCCAAGCGCGGCCCCGGCGTTTCAGACGGCGAACAGCAGGAATTCCCGCTCCCACGAACTGATGACGCGCTTGAAGTTTTCATGCTCGGCACGTTTGACCGCGACGTAGCCGGTGATGAACTTGGTGCCCAGGTACTTCTCGATGGTCTTGCTGTTTTCCATGCGCTCAAGCGCATCTTCGATGGTCAACGGCAGGCGCAGGTTGCGACGCTCATAACCGCGGCCGACAACCGGCGCGCTCGGATTAACGCCTTCGACCATGCCGATGTAGCCACACAGCAGGCTGGCGGCAATCGCCAGATACGGGTTGGCGTCGGCGCCCGGCAGACGGTTCTCGACCCGACGGTTTTGCGGACCGGCATCCGGCACCCGCAGACCCACGGTCCGGTTCTCTTCACCCCACTCCACGTTCACCGGTGCCGAGGTGTCAGGCAAGAAACGGCGGAAGGAGTTCACGTTCGGTGCAAACAGCGGCAGCAGCTCTGGAATGAACTTCTGCAAACCACCGATGTGATTGAGGAACAGCGTGCTCATGGTGCCGTCTTCATTAGAGAAGACGTTCTTGCCGGTTTCGATGTCGATGATGCTCTGGTGCAAGTGCATGGCACTGCCGGGCTCGCCGGTCATGGGCTTGGCCATGAAGGTGGCGGCAACGTCGTGCTTGAGCGCGGCTTCACGCATGGTGCGCTTGAACACCAGAATCTGGTCGGCCAGCGACAGCGCGTCGCCATGACGGAAGTTGATTTCCATCTGCGCGGTGCCGTCTTCGTGGATCAGGGTGTCCAGATCCAGCTCTTGCAGTTCGCACCAGTCGTAAACATCTTCGAACAGGGGGTCGAATTCGTTGGCGGCTTCTATAGAGAAGGACTGACGGCCGGTTTCCGGGCGACCCGAGCGACCGACTGGCGGCTGCAATGGATAATCCGGGTCGTCGCTGCGCTTGGTCAGGTAAAACTCCATTTCCGGCGCCACGATGGGCTGCCAGCCGTGGTCGGCATAGAGTTTAAGCACCTTCTTCAGCACGTTGCGCGGCGACAACTCAATCGGGTTGCCTTGCTTGTCGTAGGTGTCGTGAATCACCTGGGCCGTGGGTTCAATCGCCCATGGCACGAGAAATACGGCGTTCTCGTCGGGGCGGCAGACCATATCAATGTCGGCCGGATCGAGGAGTTCGTAATAGATGTCGTCTTCGACGTAGTCGCCCGTTACGGTCTGCAGCAATACGCTCTCGGGCAGGCGCATGCCTTTTTCGGCAATGAACTTGTTGGTCGGCGAGATCTTGCCGCGAGTAATCCCGGTAAGGTCGGCGATCATGCATTCGACTTCTGTGATCTTGTGGTCTTTCAACCAATCGGTGAGCTGGTCGAGGTTGTTACTCATAAATGCCTCTGGGCTGAGTTTCCTGACTTGAATAAGTCAGGCGTTTACTGACGCATCGGCGTCGCGTTGTGTTGCGCGCCGTCTGCAGGCATCTCCAAATGCCTGGAAGATGGCGAGGTAAATCGGGTTAGAGCTTACCTGCCATTCGGGGTGCCACTGAACAGCTAAAGCAAAAGCCTTGCCGCCTTCGACCGAAACCGCCTCCACCAGACCGTCCGGCGCAGTGGCTTCAACCCGCAAGCAGGGGGCCAAGCGATCAATACCCTGGGTGTGGATGGAATTGACCGCGAATTCGGCCGGCACGCCCAGACCGGCTAGCACGCCGCCGGGGTGAACGTGCATGGCGTGGCTGGGTGCGTACTGCACGTCAACCGGGGCGCTCGGGTCTTCGCGGTGCTCGATGAAGCCCTCGACTTCGTGGAGTTTCTGGTGAAGCGAGCCGCCGAGGGCTACATTCAACTCCTGAAACCCGCGGCAAATGCCAAGCACGGGAACGCCAGCGGCGAGCGCGGCACGGATCAGGGGGAGGGTGGTGCGATCACGGTCAGGGTCATGCAGCGTGCCAGGCGCGCTGGACGGGCCGTGATACAAATGAGGTTCGATATTGGAGGGTGACCCGGTAAAGAGCAGGCCATCCAGACCGTCAAGAATATCGATCGGATCAATAAGCTCCGCCAACGACGGAACGATCAGAGGCAAGCCTTTGGCTGCCACCGCAACAGCTCGCACGTACTTGTCACCGGTGATGTGATAAGGATGCAAACCGATCTGCTTGGTGCAGGCGGTGACGCCGATTAACGGCAGGCGTGACATGTAACACCCCGGTATTATTGCTGTTATGGGTTTGAATCGAGCTTAGCCTTGTTCATTTTTTTACACAACACCCCCGTAAAAAATACAACACGGCCCGCTCAAGCCTGCGGGCGGCACGGTTTTTTTTAAGTGAATGGCGCCCTAAAAAGCGTCAAAAATGGCCTTTCGGCGCTTTTTTAGGGCGAAAAACAGGCTGCTTGACTTCGGTATGCCGTTCGGGTTGACTGAAACCCGTAGCGCTCAATGATTGATATTTTTAACAACAAAGGTGTTGCATCATGTCGGTACCCCCGCGTGCCGTTCAGCTGAATGAAGCGAACGCGTTCCTTAAGGAACATCCTGAGGTTCTGTACGTTGACCTTCTAATTGCGGATATGAATGGTGTAGTGCGCGGCAAGCGCATTGAACGCACCAGCCTCCACAAGGTTTACGAGAAAGGCATCAACCTGCCAGCCTCTTTATTTGCTCTGGATATCAATGGCTCAACGGTGGAAAGCACCGGTCTGGGTCTGGACATCGGTGACGCAGACCGAATCTGTTATCCAATCCCTGACACCCTGTGCAATGAACCATGGCAAAAGCGCCCGACTGCGCAACTGCTCATGACCATGCACGAACTTGAAGGTGAACCTTTCTTCGCCGATCCCCGCGAAGTACTGCGTCAAGTCGTGACCAAATTCGACGATCTTGGCCTGACCATCTGCGCCGCGTTCGAGCTGGAGTTCTACCTGATTGACCAGGAGAACGTGAACGGTCGTCCGCAACCTCCTCGCTCGCCAATTTCTGGCAAACGCCCGCATTCGACTCAGGTCTACCTGATCGACGACCTCGACGAATACGTCGACTGCCTCCAGGACATTCTGGAAGGTGCGAAAGAGCAAGGCATCCCGGCTGACGCCATCGTTAAAGAAAGCGCACCGGCTCAGTTCGAGGTGAACCTGCACCACGTCGCCGACCCGATCAAGGCTTGCGACTATGCGGTATTGCTCAAGCGCCTGATTAAAAACATCGCCTACGACCATGAGATGGACACCACATTCATGGCCAAGCCTTATCCGGGCCAGGCGGGTAACGGGTTGCATGTACACATTTCGATTCTGGACAAAGACGGCAAGAACATTTTTGCCAGCGAGGATCCCGAGCAGAACGCCGCATTGCGCCATGCAATCGGCGGTGTGCTGGAGACCCTGCCCGCCCAAATGGCGTTCCTTTGCCCTAACGTCAACTCCTACCGTCGCTTTGGCGCACAGTTCTACGTGCCGAATTCACCGTGCTGGGGCCTGGACAACCGCACGGTCGCGATCCGCGTTCCGACGGGTTCGTCCGACGCTGTGCGTATCGAGCACCGGGTAGCCGGCGCCGATGCCAACCCGTACCTGTTGATGGCGTCTGTTCTGGCCGGTGTTCACCACGGCCTGACCAACAAGATCGAGCCGGGTGCTCCGGTTGAAGGCAACAGCTACGAGCAGAACGAGCAAAGTCTGCCCAACAACTTGCGTGATGCACTGCGCGAGCTGGACGACAGCGAAGTGATGGCCAAGTACATCGATCCCAAATACATCGATATCTTTGTCGCCTGTAAAGAGAGTGAGCTGGAAGAGTTTGAACACTCCATCTCCGACCTCGAATACAACTGGTACTTGCACACCGTGTAAACGGATCGCGCACAAAAAACGCCGCCGGCTCCTGAGCCCGCGGCGTTTTTTTGGTTTTTTCGTTCAATTAATCAGGCTTTTTCTGCCAGCCCACAGGACAAATCCTACATAAAAATACATTCGAAGCTCCCAAGATGATCGACTTGTTGAGCCTCACGTAGGGCGCTCCATTACCTTCACCGGACTGCCTTTTTATGCATCTTGTCTTGAAGCGGTCAGCGATCAAACATCACCGCCTGGCGGCGACCCTTTTGTTAATGGCGTTGATGGTCTATCACTCTGCCTTGGCTGATGAGGAAGCGCCTTGGCGCTATAACGCACCTTCCCGTGCAGAGCACCTGGCCACGCTGGACCCAAAATACGCGTTGTGTAGCGACGGGGAACAGCAGTCGCCCATCAATATTGAGCATGCAGTGCTTGCCGATTTGCCCCCCTTGCAGGTGCGCTATTTCAGAGGTCCGGCCACTGTCAGGCATAACGGTCATACGCTCGAAGTTCGTACAGACCTCAAAGGTGAGCTGAGGTTAGGCAATAAAGTCTACGAATTTGAGCAGTTGCATTTCCATACCCCCAGCGGTGAGCAAATCCAGGGTCAGATTTATCCCCTGTCTGCGCATCTGGTTCATCGCGACAAAAAAGGCACGCTGGCGGTGATTGCCATTCAGTTTAAAAAAGGAAAAGAAAACAGCAGTCTCGCTCAGTTGTTAGGGGTCATGCCTCGACACAAGGGCGATGCCTATGTGTTAGGGCAGTTGAATGTGGAGCGTTTTATGCCTGCTCAGCGTCATTACTACACCTACCGAGCAGGCTTGCCTGTACCGCCCTGCACTGAAAAGGTCCGCTGGCATATCTTGAAAACGCCCGTCGAAGTGTCGGAGGAACAAATTGTGGCCTTCCAATTGATGTTTCCCATTGATCCACGGCCCGTCCAGCCTGTGATCAAGCACACCGTGAGGGTCAGTGGCTAACCGCCCACTCGGCTCGTACAATGCCTGCTGACCCGCAGGAGAGCCCCATGACGCGCCCCGCCCCTTTACGCGCAGCACCTCGCAAAGCCCGCGCCCGTAGTCAGGGCCGGATTGAGGCCATCCTCGCTGCCGCCCGTACATTGCTTGCCAGCGAAGGGGTCGCCAGTCTGTCCATTTATAGCGTGGCAGAGCGGGCGCAAATTCCGCCGTCGTCGGTCTACCATTTTTTTTCCGGCGTGCCGGGGCTGCTCGAAGCCCTCACCAGTGATGTTCATGCCGCCTTCCGTGCCTGCCTGCAAGTGCCCGTCGAGCATGCGCAGGTGCACGGCTGGCGCGATCTGGCCCGTGTGGTGGAACAACGCATGCTGAGGATTTACAACGAGGATGCGGCCGCGCGGCAGCTGATTCTGGCGCAACATGGCCTCACCGAAGTCACTCAGGCCGACCGTCAACACGACCTCGAACTGGGCCAATTGCTACACGCCGTGTTTTCCCGGCATTTCGAACTGCCCGTCATGCCTGATGACGTAGACGTCTTCACGTTGGCGATGGAACTGGGGGATCGCGTCTACGCGCGTTCGATTCAGCTCCACGGCAGCATTACGCCGCGCATGGCCGAAGAGGGCATGCGGGTGTTCGAAGCCTATCTGGCGCTCTATTTGCCGCCGTTTCTGCCCAAGCGCACCGCACCTGTTTCAGCGGATCACTGATCTGCCGCTGGCTTTTTAAACACGTAGAACAGATTCGGTTCGCTGACTACGTACACCGTGCCTTCATCGTCCATCGCGACGCCTTCAGCCTGCGGGACTGATTTCTTCAAGCCATGTCGCCCTTTTTTCAGGGACAACGTGCTGATTGGGCGTCCTTCTACATCCAGTTCGATCAACAGCTTCGACTCGTCCGAAAGCGCCAGCAAATGGCCGCTGCGCTCATCGTATTGCAGGCTCGACAAGTCGCGTACAAAAAGCCGGGAGTCGCGGCGCGGGTTGTTCACCACATGGGTCGCATACGGCTGTTGGGGATTGGACTGAGGAAAGCCGCGCACTTCGTAGATCAGCATGGGATCACGCTCTTTGGCGACAAACAGGCGCTTGCCCACCGAGTCGTACGCCAAGCCTTCAAACCCCTTATTGCCCGACAGATTGATGCCCAAGGTCAATTGTTCGGCGTGCGCTGCGTCCAGCACTTGGGTGCTGTCATCCACATGGACCTTGATCAGGCGCTGCTGACGCTCGTCGGTGATGACATAAGTATCAGGCCCAATGAATTCAACTGCCTCGGCATCACCGAAACCGATCAGCGGGATGCGGCGCAAAATCCTCCCGTCCAGGGACAGCTCCACCAACTCGGCTTGCTTGTTGGTGACGGTAAACAGGCTTTTACGCAGAGGGTCGTAGGTAAGTGCGGATACATCGTCTTCAAGGCCTTCAATTTTCTGGCCCTGCAGCACAGCCTGGTATTCGCCCAAATTGATGCTCTGCGGATCAACCGGCTCCCACAATTGGCGGGCGTTGAACCAGGCCCGCTCAAACAGGCGAACGTGCTGTGCAGCAAAGCCTGCGGCCACAAAGACCACAAGCAGGAGGCTGATAAAAAAAACAGTAGAGCGACGGGTGCGGCGCATGGATTTCGAACTCAAATCAGATCAGGCCGTGTTGATACCACGGCTGTATGAATTAAACCTTAATCTACGTAGCACGCCGCCGCCTTCAAGAATAATCCTACGTGTCTATAGGTTATTTCTTGGTTTTCTCGAAGCGGTAAAACAAATTGGGCTCGCTGACCATGTACAGGGTGCCCTGCTCATCAATGGCGACGCCTTCAGCACGAGGAATTGTCTCTTTCAAGCCGTTGAAGCCTCCGAGCAGCGTCATGAAACTGACTTGCTCCCCCAACTCATCCAGTTCAAGCAACATGTGCGAGTCAGCCGACAACACCAACGTATGGCCGGTGCGTGGATCGACGCTCAAGGCCGACAGGTTGCGCAAGTCCAGTTCATCACTGGGCACTTTTTGCTTCTCCCCGGTGAGCACCTGACTGCCATCACTCTTCCAGATGAACATCGCCGGGGGGCGTTCCTCTCCCAGCAACAATTGCTGGCGGCGCGGGTCCCAGGCGATGGCTTCAAAGGCCTTATTCTGGTCCTTCGAAACCCCAAGGTCGTATTGAGGGAAGTCAGCCCTGTTCAAGCGTTGGGTGTTGGCGTCGATTTTCACAACGCTCAGGATGTGATTACGTTCATCCACGATCGCCAACAGCCCGTTTTCCATGACGGTCAGCCCTTCAGGGTTGCTCCACCCGTCCAGGGGGATTTTGCGCAATACGTCGCCTTCGAGGGTTAACTCGACCAGAAACGGGTTTTTGCCCATGACCGAAAACAACGTCTTGGTCAGTGGCGAATAGGCCAGGTCAGAGGCCTCATCTTTCTCCATGCCGGGCAGGGCTTTGGCATCAATGACGGCCGTGTAATCAGGGAGCCAGACGCTTTCGCTCTGCTCCTTCTTGCTCTCGAACCGTTCCAACACCCATAACGCGCCCCGATCATCCCAGTGCATGGCTATCATCAGGCCGTAAAGCAAGACAGCCAGTAGTAAAAGCCAGTAATACCAGCGCAGGCCAAAGCGCGAAGGTCGGCGAGCAGGGTGAGTTAGCAGAGGATCGGTGGGCATGGGTGTGCTCTTCCAGAATTTTTTGCTACGTCTAAATAACACAAACAGGTTTCAGTGACGGACTTCTCCCGGAAGCATTATCCGGATGGCATGTGAAATTATTGGCAAAAGTACGGACAGCGGGGCGGCCAGCTTAGAGGAACGCCGGGAAAATCTCAGTAATGGCGTATGGCTATGGGCGCGAACGGCTGATGGTCTGCGGCCAGGCGTAACCCCTTAAAGCCGGTGTAGGAACCATCTATAAATTCGCGCGATAACTAAAATTCATGGGGCGTACACTTCATGTGCCTTGCACTTGGGTACATCAAATAACGTGTGCAGCGCCTTAACTTGTACACAGGCACATTACATATGTGTGCCTTTTAAACTTACAAAGATGCAAAAGTTGCTGATCGAAGCATCCTGAAAGTAGGAAGTTTCCGAATAGTTCGAAGACATTTGTATTCGTTTACTTCAAACTTGACACCTGCCTTCTTACCCTCTTATCTAATAAAACGATTTCCATCGCTAGCACTTTATATCGGCCGCACCGAATGCAGGGGTGATCGAGCGGATGGCAGTCGCACGTATTCCGGGTACATGACATCCGCTGCCGGTCTGGAGCCAGGCTTCATTTGCGCTGGCGTACGCGGTTATGTTCTTAATAAATAATTATGGAGTTTTTATATGCCATTCACTTCGTACACGCAAAAGCTCGCGGCGCCTACCCTTTACCAAACTAATAAAAACACTATTTGTGCGTTGGCCGCCGAGCAGCTGTTCATAACAATCATGCCCTATACAAATATGGAGGAGGGCGACCTGATCGAGTTGTTCTGGGACGGTTGCTATGTAACTTCTCGACAAGTTGGAAAGTTGGATGTGGGGCAGCCCTGCCAGCTTAGGGTGCCGGAAAGTTTCATACAAAATGGTACTGCCCGACTTTATTATCGGGTGATGCATGTAGGCAGCAGCCCTGCACTGTCCGCTCAACTCAAAGTCCTGGTAAAACTGGACTCCCCAGGCGGCAAGGCCATCGGTGAAGAAAACCAGGGATTGGCGCCCGTGATCATTCCTGATCCGATCCAGCGCTATGGGGTCAACCCGAGCCAAATGAAGCGTGGGGTGCCGCTGACCATTGAGCCTTATCCCAACATGGCAGTCGAAGATGCCATCACGCTGATGTGGGGCGACATTCGCATGGATGTGCCCAAATTGCGTGTGATCGATATCGGTAAACCCGTGAATGTATTCGTCCCGCCCGAGATCATTCAGGAAGCCGGGGAAGACCTGAAGCTGGAAATCACCTATTGCGTGATCGATCGCGTCGGCAACAACTCGCGCTGGGCGCCTCCTCGCAGCATCAGGGTCGGGGCCAACAAACGTTACGTTAACCCTGCGCCCCGCGAGCTGCTACGCGCGGCTGAACCCAGGCCCAACTGGCGTGAGTAGCCCGAGCCATCGCTGTGAGAAGTATGTAAACAGGCTGTGAGAAACGTCTATCTATATTCCTAAAAGTTAGTTCTTAAAATTTTTATACTCGATTAGGGTATATAGACCGGACCACCGGACTCTCAAGTGATTATCCGCGCCGTTGAATGGCGCTCCCATGAGATGCGAGGTAGGTATGGTCAGTAACACAATCACCCTTGTGCGTAACGCCAGGGCATTGGGTGCAGCCAAGGAGCGGTACTGATGTCTAATTTGGCTAATGCACATTTGCACAGCGACCAGGACGTCGCGCCTTTGTTGTTACCTGCGCGCATTCTGCGCACGGATAACGAAGCCCTTGAAGCTGCGCACGCCCTGGCTGCTGTGGCCCGCGAACACGCTGCCAAGCGAGATCAGCAACGCAAGCTGCCGTGGTCCCTGATCGAGGCGTTCACCCAGAGTGGCTTGGGCAGTCTTTCAATCCCCCGCGAGTTTGGCGGCCCTCAGGTGTCTTATGTCACCTTGGCTGAAGTCTTTGCGATCATCTCGGCGGCCGACCCGGCGCTGGGGCAGATCCCGCAAAATCAGGTCGGCATCCTGAATCTGATTCTGAATACGGCGACTCAGGCTCAAAAAGAGCAACTGTTTGGCAGCGTGCTGCAAGGGTGGCGCATTGGAAATGCCGGCCCTGAGCGCGGCAGTAAAAATACCCTCGACCTTAAAGCGCGCATCACTGCTGATGGCGATGCATTCGTCATCAACGGTCAGAAGTTTTACTCAACCGGCGCGTTATTTGCCCACTGGATTGCCGTCAAAGCGCTGAATGAAGCAGGCAAACAGGTCATCGCCTTTGTGCGGCGCGCAACGCCGGGTTTGCGTGTGGTAGACGACTGGTCAGGTTTTGGTCAGCGCACGACTGCCAGCGGCACCGTGCTGCTCAACAATGTGCGGGTTGACGCTGACCTGGTGGTCGACAACTGGCGACTCAACGAAAGCCCGAATATTCAAGGCGCGGTGTCGCAGCTGATTCAGGCGGCCATTGATTTGGGCATCGCCCGCGAAGCCATTGCCGACACCGTCCGCTTCGTGCGTGAACGCTCTCGCCCGTGGATTGACGCCAAGGTTGAGCGCAACAGTGATGACCCGTATGTGATCGCAGACATCGGCAAACTCAGCATCGAGTTGCATGCCGCAGAAGCGCTGCTGCGCAAGGCCGGACGTGTGCTCGATGAGGTGAGTGCCAGCCCTGTCGACGCTCAGGCCGCCGCTCGCGCCTCGATTGCCGTGGCCGAAGCCAAAGTGTTGAGCACCGAACTGTCGTTATCGGCCAGCGAAAAACTCTTCGAGCTGTCCGGCAGCCGCGCCACCCTCGCCGAATTCAACCTTGATCGGCACTGGCGTAACGCCCGCGTACACACCTTGCATGACCCGGTGCGCTGGAAATACCACGCCATTGGTGCGTATCGCCTGAACGGCACCTTGCCCGCCCGACATTCCTGGATCTGACTCTGGAGAGAACCATGTCACTGACATCCCAACAGGTCCCGGTGCTGCGCAGCGACGCCGAGGCCCTGAGCGTAGCGCGTGAGCTGGCGGCCGTTTTAAAGCGCGACAGCGCCCTGCGCGACCGCGAACGGCGCTTGCCCCACGACGAACTCGAACTGTTTTCCCGCACCGGCCTGTGGGGCATTTGCGTGCCCAAGGGCTTTGGTGGCGCGGGTGTTTCAAACACCACGCTGGCCAACGTCATTGCCGTGATTGCGGCGGCGGACAGCTCGCTGGGGCAAATCCCGCAAAACCATTTCTATGCCCTCGAAGTGCTGAGGGTGAATGGCAGCCCGCAACAAAAACAGCGTTTGTATGAAGAAGTCCTGGCGGGTCAACGTTTCGGTAATGCGCTGGCAGAGCTGGGTACCAAAAACGCTCATGAGCGTACGACTCATCTTGCAAAGGCTGAGCATGGTTTCCGTATTACCGGCCGCAAGTTTTACGCCACGGGCGCGCTGTATGCGCAACGCATTCCCACCTCGGTGGTCGACGATGATGGCATTCAGCATCTGGCTTTCGTGCCGCGTGGCAGCGATGGGCTGACCGTCATTGATGACTGGAGTGGCTTCGGCCAGCGCACCACGGGCAGTGGTTCGGTGGTGTTCGACAACGTATTCGTAGCCGCTGAAGACGTGATCCCGTTCCAAAGCGCTTTCGAGCGCCCGACCACCGTGGGCCCGCTGGCGCAGATCCTTCATGCGGCCATCGACACCGGCATTGCCCGGGCGGCTTATGAAGACGCGTTGCACTTTGTGCGCACCAAAACCCGTCCCTGGATCGACGCCACCACCGACATCGCCAGTGAAGACCCGTTGACCCTCAAAAGTTTTGGCCACCTGAGCGTGCGCCTGAGTGCGACCGAAGCCCTGCTGGAACGGGCCGGGGAGTTTCTTGATCGTGCCCAGGCCAACCCGACTGCCGAGACAGTGGCCGCTGCCTCCATTGCCGTCGCCGAAGCGCGCGCCTTGAGCACCGAGATTTCCCTGGCCGCTGGCAGCACCTTGTTTGAACTGGCGGGCAGCCAGGCAACCCTGGCCGAGCACGGGCTGGACCGCCACTGGCGCAATGCCCGGGTACACACCCTGCATGACCCGGTGCGCTGGAAGTACCACGCCGTGGGCAATTACTACCTCAATGATGAAAACCCGCCACTGCGGGGGACGATCTGATGGCCAAGAAAAAGATCCTGCTCAATGCCTTCAACATGAATTGCATTGGCCACATCAACCACGGGTTGTGGACACATCCGCGCGACAACTCCACGGCGTTCAATACCCTTGAGTACTGGACTGAACTGGCGCAGTTACTGGAGCGCGGGCTGTTTGACGGCCTGTTTATCGCAGACATTGTCGGCGTGTACGACGTGTATCAGCAGTCAGTGGATGTCCCGCTCAAAGAGTCGATTCAATTGCCGGTCAATGACCCTTTGTTGTTGGTGTCGGCGATGGCAGCGGTCACCCGCCACCTCGGTTTTGGCCTCACGGCGAACCTGACCTACGAAGCGCCGTATCTGTTCGCACGTCGCATGTCGACGTTGGATCACCTCAGTCGTGGCCGAGTGGGCTGGAACATCGTGACCGGCTACCTCGACAGCGCTGCCAAGGCCATGGGGTTGAAGGAACAAGTCGAGCATGACCGCCGTTATGACCAGGCCGATGAATACCTGGAGGTGCTCTACAAACTGTGGGAGGGCAGTTGGGAAGAGGGCGCGGTGATTAACGACCCGGCGCAGCGCATCTATGCCCGGCCGGAGAAGGTGCACAAGGTGAAGCACCAGGGCGAGTTCTATCAGGTGGAGGGTTATCACCTGTGCGAACCCTCGCCCCAGCGCACGCCCGTGCTGTTTCAGGCAGGCAGTTCCGAACGCGGGCTGGCCTTCGCCGGGCGCCATGCCGAATGCGTGTTCATCAGCGGTCAGACCAAGTCGGCAACCCGCCAGCAGGTCGACAAGGTGCGCGCCAGCGCCGAGGCCGCCGGGCGCAACCCGGATGACATCAAAGTGTTCATGGGCCTCAACGTGATCGTCGCGCCGACCGAGCAACAGGCCCACGCCAAGCGCGAGGAATACCTCAGCTATGCCAGCGCCGAAGCGGGTGTGGCGCATTTCTCCAGCTCCACGGGCATCGACTTCTCGGACTACGAACTGGACGAACCGATCCAGTACGTGAAGAGCAACGCCATTCAGTCCGCCACCCAGGTGCTGCAAAACAACGATTGGACGCGCCGCAAACTGCTGGAACAGCACGCGTTGGGGGGGCGGTACATGACGGTGGTGGGGTCGCCCGAGCAGGTTGCCGATGAGCTGGAAGCGTGGATTGCAGAAACCGGGCTGGACGGTTTCAACCTGACCCGCATCGTCACCCCGGAAAGCTACCAGGACTTCATCGAGCTGGTGATACCCGAGTTGCAACGCCGGGGCTCGTACAAAACGGCCTATGACCCCGGCAGCCTGCGTCAAAAACTGTTTACCGAAAGCGATGCGCACCTGCCCCAGCGGCATACCGGTGCGAGTTACCGCCACAGCGCCTGAAGCGGCGCTCTTGAATGTCCCCTTTGACTGGAACATGCCCATGAACAAAAAACACATCACCCACCCAGTCAACGCACTGGTGTTAGCCCTCGGCCTGATCAGCGGATTCGCCCATGCAGCCGACAACCCCCTCAAGGTTGGCACGACTGCCGCCTTTGCCATCCCGCTGGAAACAGCCGTCGCAGAAGCTGAAAAACAGGGCCTGAAAGTGGAACTGGTGGAGTTCACGGACTGGATCGCGCCCAACACCACACTGGCGGCGGGCGATATCGACGTTAACTATTTCCAGCACATTCCGTTTCTGGAGAATGCCAACGCGGCTTCCGGCAGCGATCTGGTGCCGTTCAGACCGGGGATCATCAACAACATCGGCTTGTACTCCAAAACGTACAAAAGCCTGGAAGCGCTGCCGACCGGGGCCACGGTGGCGATCGCCAATGACCCGATCAACAGCGGTCGCGGCCTGCAATTACTGGCTAAAGCGGGACTGATTACGCTCAAGCCGGGCGTCGGTTACAAAGCTACCGAAGACGACATCACCGCCAACCCGAAAAACATCAACATTCTGCAAGTCGAAGCCGTGCAATTGGTCCGCGCCTACGATGATGCCGATCTGGTGCAGGGTTATCCGGCCTACATCCGTCTGGCCAAAACCTTCGATGCCGGTTCCGCCCTGCTGTTTGACGGCCTCGATCACCCGGAATACGTGATTCAGTTCGTCATCAAGCCGCAGAACAAGGACGATCCGCGCATCGCCAAATTTGTGGACATCTACCAGCACTCGCCGGTGGTCAAAGCGTCGCTGGATAAAACCTACGGCACCTTGTACCAGCCGGGCTGGGGAGGCTGACATGAGCGTGGCCATTGCTCGCGCGCGGCTCGACACCCAGTCGCCCGGTGCGACCCGGACCGAACTGCACCCTGAACTCAGTCGCGCCCATGTGCGCTTTATCGGCGTGGGTAAAACCTATGACGGGCGCCAGGGCCCGGTGGATGCGCTGTCGGGCATCGACCTGGCGATTCAACGCGGGGAGATCTTCGGCATCATTGGCCGCAGCGGGGCGGGCAAATCGTCGTTGATTCGCACCATCAATCGTCTGGAACAACCCACCCGCGGCCGTGTGCTGATTGATCAGGTCGACATTGGCGGGTTTGATGAAAACACGCTGGTAACGCTGCGCCGGCAGATCGGCATGATTTTTCAGCACTTCAACCTGATGTCCGCCAAAACTGTGTGGCAAAACGTGGAGTTGCCGTTGAAGGTGGCGGGCGTGCCGAAATTGCAGCGCGAACAAAAAGTCCGTGAGTTGCTGGAACTGGTGGGCTTGCAAGGCAAGCACACGGCCTACCCGGCGCAGCTGTCAGGCGGGCAGAAACAGCGCGTGGGCATTGCTCGCGCACTGGTGCATAACCCTGCCATTTTGTTGTGCGACGAAGCCACGTCGGCACTCGACCCTGAAACCACGCACTCGATCCTCGGTTTGTTGCGTGAGATCAACCAGCGATTGGGGCTGACCATCGTGCTCATTACCCATGAAATGGCTGTCATTCGTGACATCTGCCATCGCGTGGTGGTCCTGGAGCAGGGGCGCATTGTCGAGCAGGGCCCGGTCTGGCAGGTGTTTGGCAACCCACAGCACGAGGTCAGTAAAACCTTGCTTGCGCCGTTGCAGGATGCGTTGCCCGAAAGCGTGCAGGCGCGCATCAGCGCGCAACCGGAGTCGGCGCAATCGAGTGTGATCCTGCGCTTGCGCTTGACTGGCCAGCAGGCGCAGGAGCCTGACCTTGGCGCCCTGTTTGCCGCACTCGGTGGCCAGGTGCGCTTGCTGCAGGGCGGGGTTGAACAGATTCAGGGCCATGCCTTGGGGCAACTGCTGCTCAGCGTCAGCGGCATGTCAGTGGGCGCGGAAGAACTGCGCAAGCGCGCCCAACACTGGGCACAACACGTCGAGGTGGTCGGTTATGGCATTTGATCGTTTGTGGCAGGGGATGATCGACACCTTCCTGATGGTCGGCGTGTCGTCGTTGATCGCGCTGGTGCTGGGGATTCCGCTGGCGGTCATTTTGGTGACCAGTGACAAGGGCGGCATTTATCAGGCGCCCGCGCTGAACAAGGCACTGGGCGCGTTCGTGAACCTGTTTCGTTCCATCCCGTTCCTGATTCTGATGGTGGCACTGATTCCGTTCACCCGGCTGATTGTCGGTACAACTTACGGCGTGTGGGCGGCAGTCGTGCCATTGACCATCGCCGCAACCCCGTTTTTTGCGCGCATTGCAGAGGTCAGTTTGCGTGAAGTGGACCACGGCCTGATCGAAGCGGCACAAGCCATGGGCTGCAAACGCCATCACATCATCTGGCACGTCCTGCTGCCTGAAGCATTACCCGGCATCGTGGGTGGATTCACCATCACGCTGGTGACCATGATCAACTCCTCCGCCATGGCAGGTGCCATCGGCGCGGGCGGTCTGGGGGATATTGCCTATCGGTATGGCTACCAGCGATTTGACACCCAAGTGATGCTCACTGTGATTGTGTTGCTGGTGGTGCTGGTCGCGGTGATTCAGCAGGGAGGGGATCGCCTGGCGAGGGGGCTGAACAAGCGGTAACTCAGTCCCGATAACCTGCTGGCACACGTGCCAGCAGGTTTTTCACGGTTAGCCCCGGGCTTTGCGAACACCCTCAGCCAAGGCGGCACACAGGCTCAGCACACCATCCACAGCCTGTTCCGGGGTTGCGGCATTTTCGATCTTGTCGATCAGCGCCGAGCCGACCACCACGCCGTCGGCCAAGCGGGCAATGGCGGCCGCCTGTTCCGGGGTGCGAATGCCAAACCCGACACTGATCGGCAAGTCGGTGTGCCGACGCAGACGCTCAATGGCTTCACTGACCTGATCGGTGGTCGCAGAACCTGCCCCGGTCACCCCCGCGACCGACACGTAATACACAAAACCCGAACTGCCGGTCAGTACTTTGGGCAGTCGTGCGTCGTCGGTGGTGGGTGTGGTCAGGCGGATAAAATCCAGGCCCGCTGCTTGTGCGGGGTCGCACAGCTCGCTGTTGTGCTCGGGCGGCATGTCCACCACGATCATGCCGTCAACGCCGGATGCCTTCGCCTCGGCAATGAATGTGGCCACGCCGTAGTGGTGAATCGGGTTGAAGTAGCCCATCAGCACCAGCGGGGTATCGCTGTTCCCTTCGCGGAACTCGCGCACCATTTGCAGGGTTTTGGCCAGATTCTGATGGCCGCTGAGTGCACGAATGTTGGCCAGTTGAATGGCGGGACCATCGGCCATCGGGTCGGTGAACGGCATGCCCAGCTCGATCACGTCCGCCCCCGCAGCAGGCAGGCCTTTAAGAATGGCCAGGGACGTGGCGTAATCCGGATCGCCCGCCGTGACAAAGGTCACCAGTGCGGCGCGATTCTGTTCCTTGAGTTCGGCAAAGCGGGTTTGCAGGCGGCTCATCAGTGTTTCTCCTGCTGGGACTGTTCCATGTGGTGCATCACGGTTTGCATGTCTTTGTCGCCGCGACCGGACAAGTTGACCACCATCAAGTGGTCGGCTGGCAGGGTCGGTGCGCGCTTGAATACTTCAGCCAGTGCGTGGGCGCTTTCCAGCGCGGGGATGATGCCTTCCAGGCGGCAGCATTTATGGAACGCGTCGAGGGCTTCATCGTCAGTGACCGAGGTGTATTCGACACGACCGATGTCATGTAACCACGCGTGTTCCGGGCCGATGCCGGGGTAATCGAGACCGGCGGAAATGGAGTGAGCGTCGATGATCTGACCGTCGTTGTCCTGCAACAGGAACGTGCGGTTGCCGTGCAAGACCCCTGGCTCTCCGCCATTGAGGCTGGCGGCGTGCTTGCCGGTTTCGATGCCGTACCCGGCCGCTTCGACGCCGATGATCTGAACGCTGGTGTCATCCAGGAACGGGTGGAACAGGCCCATGGCGTTGGAGCCGCCACCGATGCACGCCACCAGGCTGTCGGGCAGGCGGCCTTCCTGTGCCTGCATCTGGTCGCGGGTTTCCTTGCCGATCACAGCCTGGAAGTCACGCACCATCGCCGGGTACGGGTGCGGGCCTGCCACGGTGCCGATCAGGTAGAAGGTGCTGTCGACATGGGTCACCCAGTCACGCAGGGCTTCATTCATGGCGTCCTTGAGCGTGCCGGTGCCGGCCACGACCGGGATCACTTCGGCGCCCAGCAGCTTCATGCGGAACACGTTGGCTTGCTGACGTTCGATGTCGGTCGTGCCCATGTAGATCACGCATTGCAGGCCGAAGCGCGCTGCCACGGTGGCGGTGGCCACGCCGTGCATCCCGGCGCCGGTTTCGGCAATGATGCGTTTTTTGCCCATGCGCCGTGCCAGCAGGATCTGGCCGATGCAGTTGTTGATTTTGTGCGCGCCGGTGTGGTTCAGCTCTTCACGCTTGAGGTAGATTTTTGCGCCGCCGCAGAACTCGGTCAGGCGTTCGGCGTAGTACAGCGGGCTGGGACGGCCCACGTAGTCGCGCTGAAAGTACGCCAGTTCTTTGATGAATTCGGGGTCGTGCTTGGCCAGCTCGTATTCGCGATCCAGCTCAAGGATCAAGGGCATCAGGGTTTCTGCCACGTAACGGCCGCCGAATGAACCGAACAGGCCATTGGCGTCGGGGCCGGTACGCAAATTGGATTGAGTCATGGGACGCTCCAGCTGAAAAGGTACGAAGGTCGATGGGCCTGACTCTACGCGCGACAGACCGCGATGAAAACCGATAAGATCGCCGCAACCTGTCAGGAAAACTCACAGATACCATGAGCCGCGACCTCCCACCCTTAAATGCCCTGCGTGCCTTCGAAGCCACTGCCCGCCTGAACAGCGTCAGTCAGGCGGCTGAACAGTTGAACGTCACCCACGGCGCCGTCAGTCGGCAAATCAAAGTCCTCGAAGAGCACTTGGGCGTGAGCCTGTTCGTCAAGGAAGGCCGTGGCCTGAGGCTGACCGACGCCGGGGTGCGCCTGCGAGATGCCAGCAGCGAAGCCTTTGATCGGGTACGCAACGTGTGCAACGAACTCACGCAAAGCCACATTGATGCGCCGTTTGTGCTGGGGTGTTCGGGCAGTTTGCTGGCGCGCTGGTTCATCCCCCGGCTGGGGCGGTTGAACGCCGATTTGCCGGATTTGCGTTTGCACCTGTCTGCCGGTGAAGGCGATCTGGACCCCCGCAAACCGGGGCTCGACGCCTTGCTGGTGTTCGCTGAGCCGCCGTGGCCCGCCGACATGCAGGTGTATGAGTTGGGCAGCGAGCGGATCGGGCCTGTGCTCAGCCCGCGCTTCGCCCGTTATGAACAGTTGCGCAATGCACCGGCCAGCGCCTTGCTCGATGAGGCGTTACTGCACACCACGTCCAGGCCGCAGGCATGGCCCAGTTGGGCGCAGCAGCATGCGCTCGATGCAACGGCATTGAAATATGGGCAGGGGTTTGAGCACTTGTACTACTTGCTGGAGGCCGCAGTCGCCGGGTTGGGCGTTGCGATTGCCCCGCAGCCGCTGGTCACCGAGGACCTCAAGGCAGGGCGCCTGGTTGCGCCGTGGGGGTTTGTGCAAACCCCGGCGCAACTGGCGTTATGGCTGCCCAAGCGCGCCGCAGATGGGCGCGCCCGGCAACTGGCGCAATGGCTCAAGGCTGAGCTTGCGCGTAACGCGGTTTAGTTGCCGCGCTTGCACATCAGGTAAGCGGCCAGCAGGCCCAGTGCGCCGATGGCAACGCCCGCTGTGGCGTAGGGGTGCTCTTGGGCGTATTCGCGGGTGGCAATGGCCGTCTCGCGGGTTTTGTCCTTCACTTCTTCGAAGGTTTCGCTGAGCAGGTGACGGGAATGCTTGAGGGCGTTCTCAGCATTGCCTTTAAGTGCCTTAAGGGTCTTCTTGGACTCTTCCGAGGCGTCGTCTTTGAGGCTTTCCAGAGACTTAAGCAGGCTCTCGATCTCAGCTTCCATGCTTTGCAATGAGGCTTTACGTAAAGAATTGCTAGCCATTAGGGCTCTCCTGCATTGATGAGTGACTGTGTGTGTTAAGTCCGACTCCGGTGTTTTCAGAAAGTGCAGTAAACCTGAACTTTTCCTTTCGCATCGCTTCCCAAGTATTCAGCACATTCGCTGCTAGGCTTTGACTTACGACAAATGGAGAACGTTATGTCTGACCATCACACCTACAAGAAAATCGAACTGGTAGGCTCGTCCCCGAGCAGCATAGAAGACGCCATCAGTAATGCACTGGCCGAGGCCAACAAAAGCATCAAGCACATGGAGTGGTTCGAAGTGCTGGAGACTCGCGGGCACATCAAGGACGGCAAAGTGGCGCACTACCAGGTGACCCTCAAGGTCGGATTCCGCATCGCCAGCAGCTGAGTCGCGCAATCCTTTTGAACTTGTGAGCTGGCCGTTTGCCATAAACTCCGCTACACCGTCTGGGTGCGACGCTGCACAAGCGCGGCGCACCCTTTTTGTTTTGAACAGGGGATGTGACGGATGAAGAAGATTTTAGTGGCTGTCGGTTTGATGACTCTGGCGAGCACAGCCTTTGCCGCAAAAGACTGCGGTGAGCTGAAAAGCGAAATTGCCGCCAAGCTAGACGCCAAGGGTGTTGCACACTACTCGCTGGAGATCGTGGACAAGGGCGCTTCGGCAGATGGCAAAGTGGTCGGCACCTGCGGCGGTGACACCAAAGAAATCGTTTACAAGCGCGGATAAGTCAACGCGTACAAAAAAGCCGACGCATGCGTCGGCTTTTTCATGCCTGAGGTTTTATTTCGACAGGGTTTTTACGCCTTCTGGTGTGCCCAGCAACAGCAAATCCGCAGGCCGTGCCGCGAACAAACCGTTCGTCACCACGCCGACGATGGCGTTGATTTGACGCTCCAGTTCCACCGGGTTGGTGATCTGCATGTTGAACACGTCAAGGATGATATTGCCGTTGTCGGTGATGACACCTTCGCGGTAAACCGGGTCGCCGCCCAGTTTGACCAACTCGCGGGCCACGTGGCTACGGGCCATCGGGATCACTTCGACCGGCAGCGGGAACGCACCCAGCACTGGCACCAGCTTGCTGGCGTCGGCGATGCAGATGAAAGTCTTGGCAACGGCGGCCACGATCTTCTCGCGGGTCAGGGCTGCGCCACCGCCCTTGATCAAGTTCAGGTGCTCGTCGCTCTCGTCGGCGCCGTCCACGTAGAACTCCAGGTCGCTGACGGTGTTGAGTTCATACACCGGAATTCCGTGGCCCTTGAGGCGTGCGGCGGTGGCTTCGGAGCTGGCGACGGCGCCGTCGAACGCGCCTTTGTGTTGGGCCAGTGCGTCGATGAAGCAGTTGGCCGTGGAGCCGGTGCCGACCCCCACGATGCTCTTGTCATCCAGTTTTGGGAGGATGAAATCGACAGCCGCTTGGGCGACGGCCTGTTTGAGTTGATCCTGGGTCATGCGGGCTCCGGGGCGGGAAGGGGAACAGAAGGCCGGCATTATACGGACAAGCGTTGAGCTGTGGGCGTGGTCTGACAACGGGTGCGACCCTGTGCCCTGTTCCTTTAGTAGAGGGTCGGGATAAGGAGGCGGTATAAACCTCCCATTTCGTGTGGTCGGCCGCGTAAACGCTGGGGTAGACTCCCGGGTCCCTGCTAACTCGCACAGTGACGCTTTCCGATGCTCGAACAGTACGTTAAGAAGATCCTCAACTCGCGCGTTTATGACGTGGCCGTTGAAACGCCCTTGCAAGCCGCCAACCAGTTGACCGAGCGGTTGGGCAATCAGATTTGGCTTAAACGCGAAGATCTGCAACCGGTGTACTCGTTCAAGATTCGTGGCGCTTACAACAAGTTGATGCACCTGAGCGACGCCGAGCGCGCGTGTGGCGTGGTCACGGCTTCTGCGGGCAATCACGCTCAGGGCCTGGCGCTGGCCGCCAAAAAGCTGGGGGTCAAGGCCACCATCGTGATGCCCAAAACCACGCCCGAGATCAAAATCGAAGGCGTGCGTTCCCGTGGTGGCATCGTGGTGTTGCACGGCGATTCGTTCCCCGAGGCGCTGGCGTACTCACTGCAATTGGTGGAGCAAAAAGGCTACGTCTACGTGCATCCCTACGATGACCCGCACACCATCGCCGGGCAGGGCACCGTGGCGATGGAAATTCTGCGCCAGCACCCGGCGCCGCTGGACGCGATTTTCGTGCCGGTGGGCGGCGGCGGGCTGATTGCAGGGATCGCCGCGTACGTGAAGTACTTGCGGCCGGACATCAAGGTCATTGGCGTGGAGCCGGACGATTCCAACTGCCTGCAAGCCGCCATGGCCGCGGGCGAGCGCGTGGTGTTGCCGACCGTGGGCATCTTTGCCGATGGCGTGGCCGTCGGCCAGATTGGCCAGCACACCTTTGATATCTGCAAAGACTACGTGGATGAAGTCATCACGGTCAGCACAGACGAGATCTGTGCCGCCATCAAGGATATCTTCGACGATACCCGCTCGATCACCGAACCTGCCGGTGCACTGGGTGTGGCCGGGATCAAGAAATACGTCGAGCAGCGTGGCGTGAAGGGCCAGACGCTGGTTGCGATCGACTCGGGCGCCAACGTCAACTTCGACCGCTTGCGCCATGTGGCCGAACGCGCGGAGCTGGGTGAAGGCCGTGAAGCCATCATCGCGGTGACCATTCCTGAAGAGGTCGGCAGTTTCAAGGCGTTCTGCCAGGCGATCGGCAAGCGTCAGATCACCGAATTCAACTACCGCTACCACACCGGCCGTGAAGCGCACATTTTTGTCGGCGTGCAGACGCACCCGGTCAACGATCCGCGCAGCGCCTTACTGGCGAGCTTGCGCGAGCAAGGCTTCCCGGTGGTGGACCTGACCGACAACGAACTGGCCAAGTTGCACATCCGCCACATGGTGGGCGGGCACGCCGACAAAGTCAGTGATGAGCAGTTGTTCCGCTTCGAATTCCCGGAACGCCCCGGTGCCTTGTTCAACTTCCTCAACAAACTGGGTGGGCGCTGGAATATCTCGATGTTCCATTACCGCAACCATGGCGCCGCAGATGGTCGTGTGATGGCCGGGTTGCAAGTGCCTGCGGACGAGCGTCATCTGGTGCCTGCCGCGCTGGCGGACATTGGCTACCCGTACTGGGATGAAAGTGATAACCCGGCCTATCAGCTGTTTCTTGGCTGATAGGCGCTAAGCTCAATGAACCGTTCAAGGAAGCAATGACATGGAAACCTTCACCGCGTTGAAGCTGTTGCATGGGGTGTCGACACTGCTGCTGTTCGTCTGCGTCATTGCGTTGCTGGTGGTGGTTATTCGCCGTAACCGGGCCGGGGATAAAGACGTGTCGGGTGGCGCGTTGCGACGCCCGTGGGGCTTTGTCTGGGCTTTGATGGGGCTGTGCCTGCTGGCCTTGCCCGTCAGCGGGTGGTGGCTGGTGCATCTGGCGGGTTGGCCGTTGAGTCAACTGTGGTTGCTGGCTGGTAGTTGCTTGTACTTGTTGGGCGCGCTGAGCTGGGTGTGGCTGGTGGTCAGGCTCAATCGCCTGCGGTTGGGGCGCGTGGCCAAACACCCTCGTTTCACGCGGGTGTTGGCGATTTTTTGTGCCGTTTGCTTTGTCGCCATCGCCGGTTTGATGGGCGCCAAGCCGGTTTAAGCCATGTGCTGAACCCGACGAGCCCCTCTGCAAAGAGGGGCTTTTGCATTCAGTCGCGCAGCGACATGACCTTCCAGCCACGTTTGATGGCTTCGGCCCGCAGGTTGGGGTCCGGGTCGACGGCTACTGGATGGGTGACACACTCCAGCAACGGCAGGTCGTTCATCGAATCACTGTAAAAGTAGCTGTCTTCGAGGGTGTGGCCGTTTTCTGCCATCCAGCGTGTCAGGCGCGTGACCTTGCCTTCTCGAAAGCACGGAACGTCAGCGCTGCGGCCGGTGTAGCGGCCATCGACGATCTCGCACTCGGTGGCGATCAAATGTTCCACGCCCAGGTGCCTGGCAATCGGCGCGGTGACCACGCGATTGGTGGCGGTAATGATGACCAGCGTATCGCCAGCTTCGCGGTGTTGGGCCAGCAGCGCCTGGGCCTTGGGCAGCATCAACGGCTCGATGCAGTCGCGCATGAATTCACGGTGCCATTGATCCAGTTGCGCCATGTCATGGCGGCCGAAGATTTCCATGCTGAAATTCAGGTAGGCCGCGTTATCGAGTGTGCCTGCCAGGTAATCCTGATAAAACGCGTCGTTGCGCGCTTTGTAGGCCTCACCGTCGAGAATGCCGCGTTCGCACAGGTAGTCGCCCCATGCGTGGTCGCTGTCGCCGCCTAAAAGGGTGTTGTCCAAGTCGAATAAAGCCAGACGCATTGCAATTACCCGCTGAGCTGTCGGTTGAAAGCCCACAAGAATACGGTCTTTTAAGAAGAGTGCACATAAGACAGGGTGGCGCGTTGCTGCGTTCACAACCTTTGTGGAACAATGCGGCGACATGCGTTTGCGAGGTTGTTGCCGTGATCGACCCCGATGGTTTCCGTCCTAATGTCGGGATTATTCTGACAAATGATGCTGGTCAGGTACTTTGGGCTCGCCGAATCAATCAAGACGCGTGGCAGTTTCCACAGGGCGGTATCAACCCTGATGAGACGCCAGAGGACGCCTTGTACCGTGAGCTGAACGAAGAAGTTGGCCTTGAACGCGAAGATGTAGAAATACTCGCCTGCACGCGAGGCTGGTTGCGCTATCGTTTGCCGCAACGTTTGGTCCGTACCCACAGCCAGCCGCTGTGCATCGGCCAGAAGCAGAAGTGGTTTTTGCTGCGCCTGATCTCTAACGAGCAGCGGGTGCGGATGGATTTGACCGGTAAACCGGAATTCGATGGCTGGCGCTGGGTCAGCTATTGGTATCCGTTGGGCCAGGTGGTGACATTCAAGCGCGAGGTCTACCGTCGCGCTCTCAAAGAGCTTGCCCCGCGCCTTTTAACGCGCGCCTGACACGGAGTTCGACCCCGAGCCATGCTCAATACGCTGCGCAAGATCGTCCAGGAAGTTAACTCCGCCAAGGATCTCAAGGCGGCGTTGGGGATTATTGTGTTGCGCGTCAAAGAGGCCATGGGCAGTCAGGTCTGCTCGGTCTATTTGCTTGATCCAGAGACCAACCGTTTTGTGTTGATGGCCACCGAGGGCTTGAACAAGCGCTCGATCGGCAAGGTCAGCATGGCGCCCAACGAAGGCCTGGTCGGCCTGGTGGGCACCCGTGAAGAACCTCTGAACCTCGAAAACGCCGCCGATCACCCGCGCTATCGCTACTTTGCCGAGACCGGTGAAGAGCGTTATGCCGCCTTCCTGGGCGCGCCGATTATCCACCACCGCCGTGTGGTCGGTGTTCTGGTGATCCAGCAAAAAGAACGTCGCCAGTTCGACGAAGGCGAAGAAGCCTTTCTGGTCACCATGAGCGCGCAACTGGCCGGGGTGATCGCCCACGCTGAAGCCACCGGCTCGATTCGCGGCCTGGGGCGTCAGGGCAAGGGCATCCAGGAAGCCAAGTTTGTCGGCGTGCCCGGTTCCCCCGGCGCAGCGGTCGGCACGGCGGTGGTCATGCTGCCCCCGGCCGATCTCGACGTGGTGCCCGACAAGGCCATCACCGACATCCCGGCGGAAATCGCCCTGTTCAAGACCGCCCTCGAAGGCGTGCGCAATGACATGCGTGCCGTGTCGAAGAAACTCGCCACGCAACTGCGCCCCGAAGAACAGGCGCTGTTCGACGTTTACCTGATGATGCTCGACGACGCGTCACTGGGCAGCGAAGTCAAAAATGTAATCAAGACCGGTCAGTGGGCCCAGGGCGCGTTGCGTCAGGTGGTGACGGACCACGTCAACCGTTTTGAACTGATGGACGACGATTACCTGCGCGAGCGGGCGTCGGATGTGCGCGACCTGGGTCGGCGGCTGCTGGCCTATTTGCAGCATGATCGAAAACAAACCATGGTCTACCCCGACCACACGATCCTGGTCAGTGAAGAGCTGACGGCAACCATGCTTGGCGAGGTGCCCGAGGGCAAACTGGCCGGTCTGGTCTCGGTACTGGGCTCGGGCAACTCCCACGTGGCGATCCTGGCCCGGGCCATGGGCATTCCGACCGTCATGGGCCTGGTGGACCTGCCGTATTCCAAGGTCGACGGCATTCAGATGATCGTCGACGGCTATCACGGCGAGGTCTACACCAACCCCAGTGAATTGCTGCGCAAGCAATACGCCGACGTGGTGGAAGAAGAGCGTCAGTTGTCCCAGGGCCTCGATGCCCTGCGCGAACTGCCGTGCATCACCCCGGACGGGCACCGCATGCCGCTGTGGGTCAACACCGGCTTGCTGGCCGATGTGGCACGGGCGCAACAGCGCGGCGCAGAAGGCGTAGGTCTTTACCGCACCGAAGTGCCGTTCATGATCAATCAGCGCTTTCCGAGCGAAAAGGAGCAGCTGGCGATTTATCGCGAGCAACTCGCCGCCTTCCATCCGCAACCGGTGACCATGCGCAGCCTGGACATTGGCGGCGACAAGTCACTGTCGTACTTCCCGATCAAAGAAGACAACCCTTTCCTCGGCTGGCGCGGGATCCGCGTCACCCTCGATCACCCGGAAATCTTTCTGGTTCAGGCCCGGGCCATGCTCAAGGCCAGCGAAGGCCTGAACAACCTGCGTATTTTGTTGCCGATGATCTCTGGCACGCACGAACTCGAAGAAGCTCTGCACTTACTGCACCGTGCCTGGGGTGAAGTGCGCGATGAAGGCACCGATGTGCCGATGCCCCCCATCGGTGTGATGATCGAAATCCCCGCAGCGGTTTATCAGACCCGGGAACTGGCGAGGCAGGTGGACTTCCTGTCTGTCGGTTCCAACGACCTCACCCAATACCTGCTGGCGGTGGACCGTAACAACCCGCGCGTTGCCGACTTGTACGACTACCTGCACCCGGCGGTGCTGCAAGCCTTGCAATCGGTGGTGCGCGATGCCCACGCCGAAGGCAAGCCTGCCAGCATCTGCGGCGAAATGGCGGGCGATCCGGCGGCGGCGATCCTGTTGATGGCCATGGGCTTCGACAGCCTGTCGATGAACGCCACCAACTTGCCGAAAGTGAAATGGATGCTGCGTCAGGTTGAACTCAGCCGTGCCAAGGAGCTGCTGGCCGAAGTCATGACCATCGACAACCCGCAGGTGATTCGCAGCACCGTGCAACTGGCCCTGAAAAACATGGGCCTGACCCGCATGATGAACCCGGCGGCCATCAAGCCGTATTAACAACCGCCTCACCCGGCCCTTTCGCACAGGAGCGGATCAGGGTGAGGGCTGCTCCAGCCTGACTTCCCCCAGGCGCCCGCCATTGGGCCCGAAGCTGTGTTCCACCATCACCCTTGAACCGTCAGCGTTAACAATCAATGCCGTGCTGGCACGGGTGCCGTAGGTGGTGCTGGCAATAAAGACACTCGACAGCAAATGCTCCGTCGCCAATCCCACGCCGGTATCGGGCAGGTCACTGAATGAGGCAGTCTGTCGATCTTTCAGAATGGCCAGCAACGCTTGCGGGTCGGGTGCGTTTAACACGTCGCCGAGCGCGGCCCTGGCCTTCACTAATTTGGGCCACGGTGTGTCCAGGCCGGCGTTGGACAGGCCATATACCCCCGAATTCAGGCGTATCGGGACGACGTCCCTGGAATTGAAATGCCACAGCTCGTTGCGGGTGCCCACCAGTAAATTGAAGCCGGCGTAATTCACTGATTGTTGACTAACGTCGTTTAAATACTCTTCAGTCGATTGATTCCCGCTTAAAAAACGCGCAACCAGATCACCCCGCGAACGCCGTGTAGGCGGTGTGTGCGGTTCGCGAATATTGGTCAATGCCGCGAAGCGACCGTTCGCGCCAACGCCCAGCCACGTGCCGCCCGCCTCCAGATCACGCCCGGCATACACGTGCGGTGCATCGGCCCACTGCGCAAGGGGCCTGGCGGGGCGAGCATAAAATTCATCCCGGTTGGCCGCCACCACCAGCGGCTGTGCATGGCCGGGGCGCCACGCGAAGACAATCAGGCACATGGTCAGTCCTTAATGTTTTTTTAACCCCTGTACTTATAGATTGCTCAGGCGTCTCGCGCCATGTGTGGAGCCCAAGCCCTTGCTCCGTTACCATGCGGGTCAAATTTGGGGGGCGTCATGGAATTTCTGCTCTATCTGGTGCTGGGAGGCTTTGCCGGGGTATTGGCCGGTTTGTTCGGGGTCGGGGGCGGCATCATCATCGTCCCGGTGCTGGTGTTCAGTTTCACCTTGCAGGGCTTCAACCCCGAGGTGCTGACCCATCTGGCCGTGGGCACCTCATTGGCCACGATCATCTTTACCTCGATCAATTCGATCCGCGAACACCACCGCAAAGGCGCGGTGCGCTGGCCACTGTTTGTGTGGATGGCGCTGGGCATTTTGATCGGCGCGGGCATCGGTGCGCTGACGGCCGAAGCGATTGCCGGTCCTCATTTGCAGAAAATCATTGGCGTTTTTGCCTTGGTCATCGCCGTGCAAATGGCGCTTGAACTCAAACCCAAAGCCAGCCGAACGGTGCCGGGTAAAGTCGGTCTGACCCTCGCGGGCACTGTGATTGGCTGGGCGTCGGCGATTTTCGGGGTGGGCGGTGGCTCCTTGACCGTGCCGTTCCTGAGCTGGCGCAGTGTGCCGATGCAGCAAGCCGTGGCCACGTCGGCCGCTTGCGGGCTGCCGATTGCGTTGGTAGGTGCATTAAGTTTCATGATCATTGGCTGGCACAACCCCGACCTGCCCGCGCATAGTCTCGGTTTTGTGTATTTGCCGGCGCTGCTCGGGATTGCCCTGACCAGCATGTTTTTCGCCCGTTTTGGTGCGCGTTTGGCCCACACACTATCGCCGCGCTTGCTGAAACGGCTGTTTGCCGCACTGTTGTTCTGTGTCGGTTTGAGTTTCCTGATCTAACAAGGAGTCGCAATGCTGCCTTACCCGCAGATTGACCCGGTGGCATTGGCCATCGGCCCGCTGAAAATCCATTGGTACGGCTTGATGTACCTGATCGGCATTGGCGCCGCCTGGCTGATCCTGTCGCGCCGCCTGAACCGCTTCGACCCGACCTGGACCAAAGAGAAACTCTCCGACCTGGTGTTTTGGGTGGCGATGGGCGTGATCGTCGGCGGGCGTTTGGGCTATGTGTTGTTTTACGACCTGAGCGCTTATATCGCCAACCCGCTGCTGATCTTTGAAGTGTGGAAGGGCGGCATGGCGTTCCACGGCGGGCTGATCGGCGTGATGCTGGCGACCTGGTGGTTCGGCAAGCGCAACAACAAGTCGTTCTTTCAGATCATGGACTTCATTGCGCCGGTGGTGCCGATTGGCCTGGGTGCCGGGCGTATCGGCAACTTCATCAATGCCGAGTTGTGGGGCAAGGCGAGCGACGTGCCCTGGGCGATGATTTTCCCGACCGATCCGCAGCAACTGGCGCGTCACCCGTCGCAGCTTTACCAGTTTGCCCTCGAAGGTGTGGCACTCTTCCTGATCCTGTGGCTGTACTCGCGCAAACCGCGCCCGACCATGGCCGTTTCCGGCATGTTCGCCCTGTTCTACGGGATTTTCCGTTTCATCGTCGAGTTCGTCCGCGTGCCGGATGCTCAGCTAGGCTATCTGGCGTTCGGCTGGGTGACGATGGGTCAAATTCTCTGCATCCCGATGATTCTCGGTGGCCTGTTCTTGATCGGGTGGGCGTACCACCGCGATCCGGCGGCCCGCCAAGCAGCGCACTAAATTCGAATCGCAGGGCTGCGCGGCCCTGCATTCAAACGGTAGGAAAACCATGAAGCAATATCTCGACCTCGTTGCCAACGTCATTAAAAACGGCACCCTGCAAGCCAACCGTACCGGTGTGAAGACCATCAGTCTGCCCGGCGCCATGTTGCGCTACGACCTCAAGGAAGGCTTTCCGGCCATCACCACCCGACGCATGGCGTTCAAGTCGGCCATCGGCGAGATGTGCGGTTTCTTGCGTCCGGTCAACAGCGCGGCTGACTTCCGCGCCCTGGGCTGCAAAGTCTGGGACCAGAACGCCAATGAAAACGCCCAGTGGCTGGCCAACCCGTTCCGTCAGGGTGAAGACGACCTTGGCGAAATCTATGGCGTGCAATGGCGCAAATGGCCCGCGTACAAGCAGGTTGCCCGCAGCAATCGGGCGGCCATCGAACGTTGCCTGAGCCAGGGCTACCGTCAGATCGCCGAAGGTGAAGAAGACGGCCAACCGTACGTGGTGCTCTACAAGGCCATCGATCAGGTGCGCCAGTGCGTCGACACGATCATCAACGACCCCGGCAGCCGCCGTATCCTGTTCCATGGCTGGAACTGCGCCCAACTCGACGAAATGGCCCTGCCGCCGTGCCACTTGCTGTACCAGTTCCACCCCAATGTTGAGACTAAGGAAATCTCCCTGACGCTCTACATCCGCTCCAACGACCTGGGCCTGGGCACGCCGTTCAACCTGACGGAAGGCGCCGCCTTACTGAGCCTGATCGGCCGCCTGACCGGCTATACGCCGCGCTGGTTCACCTACTTCATTGGCGATGCCCACGTATATGAAAACCACCTGGACATGCTCAACGAACAACTGACCCGCGAGCCGTTCCCGATGCCCAAACTGGTGATTTCGGAGCGCGTGCCCGAGTTTGCCAAGACGGGCGTGTACCAGCCTGAATGGCTGGAACTGATCGAGCCGAGCGACTTCAGCCTCGAAGGCTATCAGCACCATGCGCCCATGACCGCGCCGATGGCGGTTTAATCCGTTCTGCCCCACGTGGCGGCCGCAACCGGTGGCAGTCACGCGGGGGTTGTTTCAGTGCCCGTGGCTTCTGCCCACATGGCTGAGCTCGCCTTCCGGCGCACTCACGGCGCCACTGACTTCCAGCTGCTGCAAAATCCCGCAAGGTTCACCCTCAGGCCCTTCGCTGCAACGTTGGCGCAGGTCGAGCAGTTGTGTCTGCAAGGCGAGCAACCCGTCAATACGTGTCTTGACGTGATGAATGTGCTCGTCAATCAGCGCGTTGACGCTTTCGCATTGACCCTGCGGGCTGTCGCGCAGGTTCAGCAGGCTGCGGATCTCTTCAAGGGTCATGTCCAGGCTGCGGCAATTGCGGATAAACGTGAGTCGCTCAACGTGTGTCTGGGTGTACAACCGATAATTACCCTCACTGCGCGCCGGCTCCGGCAGCAGCCCTTCGCGCTCGTAATAACGGATAGTTTCGACCTGACAGTCGGTCAATTTCGCCAGTTCCCCGATTTTCATTACGCCTCTCTCCGAAAGGTTGCTTGACCCTATAGTGGCTACAGGGTCTTTACTTGGCAACAAGCACCTTTTCTGGACGCACCCTGATGAGCGATTCCATCCACACCCCGCACAAACCGCACGCTGATCACGATCACGATCACGATCACGATCACGATCACGATCACGATCACGGCGCCACGCATGCGCCTGAGGCCCATGCCCACAGTTGCTGTTCGGCGGCCGAAGGTCCGAGCGTGATTAAACTCAGCGCTGCGCCCACGGCAGGCGCCCGGCTGAGCAGCTTCCGCATTGAAGCGATGGACTGCCCGACCGAAAAAACGCTCATTCAGAACAAATTGGGCAAGCTGGCGGGTGTGCAGCAACTGGAATTCAACCTGATCAACCGCGTGCTCGGCGTGACCCACGACCTGCCGTCTACCGACCCTATAGTCGAGGCGATCAAGTCCCTCGGCATGCAGGCCGATCCGTTGGAATCGGGCAGCGATAGTCCGCCTGCGCCTGTCGAGAAAAAACACGCGTGGCCGCTTGCAGTGTCCGGCGTGGGAGCACTGGCCGCAGAAGTGTTGCACTTCACGAATGCCGCGCCGACCTGGGTGATTGCGCTGGTGGCGCTGGTGTCGATCTTCAGCGGCGGTCTGACCACCTACAAAAAGGGCTGGATTGCCCTGAAAAACCTCAACCTCAACATCAACGCGCTCATGAGCATCGCTGTGACCGGTGCCATCTTGATTGGCCAATGGCCTGAAGCGGCGATGGTGATGTTCCTGTTTACCGTGGCCGAGCTGATCGAAGCCAAATCCCTCGACCGCGCCCGCAATGCCATCGGTGGCCTGATGCAAATGGCGCCTGACAAAGCCACCGTGCAGCAGGCAGACGGCGGCTGGCTTGAGCTGGACGTCAAAGACATCGCCCTGGAGGCCATCGTGCGCGTGCGCCCTGGTGAGCGCATTGGCCTGGATGGCGAAGTGGTGTCAGGCCGTTCAACCATCGATCAGGCGCCTATCACCGGCGAAAGCCTGCCGATTGAGAAGACAGTGGGCGATAAAGTCTTCGCCGGCACCATCAATCAGGCGGGATCATTGGAGTACCGCGTCACAGCGGCGGCCAACCACTCCACACTGGCGCGCATCATCCATGCCGTGGAACAAGCCCAAGGTGCCCGGGCCCCGACCCAGCGTTTCGTCGACAGCTTCGCCAAAATCTACACACCCGTGGTGTTCCTGTTCGCGCTGGCCGTGGCCGTAGTTCCGCCGTTACTCATGGGCGGCTCGTGGTTTGACTGGGTTTACCGCGCGCTGGTGTTGTTGGTGGTGGCGTGCCCGTGCGCGCTGGTGATATCGACCCCCGTGACCATCGTCAGCGGGCTAGCGGCTGCGGCGCGCAAAGGCATCCTGGTCAAAGGCGGGGTTTACCTCGAAAGCGGTCACACACTCGACTACCTGGCGCTGGATAAAACCGGCACCATCACCCACGGCAAGCCGGTGCAAACCGATTACCTGCCGCTGGACCCGCTGGTGGCTGACAGTGCCGTATTGCTGGCCGCCAGCCTAGCCTCGCGTTCCGATCACCCGGTGTCGCTGGCAGTGGCCAATGCCGCTGTGGATAAAAAACAGGCATGGCGCGCTGTGGATAACTTCACCGCACTGGCCGGGCGTGGCGTGCGGGGCGAAATCGACGGCACGCTTTATCACTTGGGCAACCATCGTCTGGTGGAAGAACTGGGCCTGTGCTCCCCTGAGCTGGAAGAAAAACTGTTCGCCTTGGAGCAGCAGGGCAAGACGGTGATCCTGTTGTGCGACAGCGCAGGCCCCATGGCGCTGTTTGCCGTTGCCGACACGGTCAAGGCTTCCAGCCGCGAAGCGATTGCCGAGTTGCACGCGCTGGGCATCAAAACCCTCATGCTGACCGGTGACAACCCGCACACGGCCAAGGCCATTGCCGCGCAAGTGGGCATCGACGAAGCGCAAGGCAACCTGCTGCCGGAGGACAAACTGAAGGCCATTGAAGCGCTGTATGCCAAAGGCCATCACGTCGGCATGGTCGGTGACGGGATCAACGACGCCCCGGCCCTGGCACGGGCCGAAATCGGTTTCGCCATGGCGGCGGCAGGCACCGATACGGCGATAGAAACGGCCGATGTCGCCCTGATGGACGATGATCTGCGCAAAATTCCGGCATTCATTCGCCTGTCACGTCAAACGTCCAGCATCCTTAAGCAGAACATCGCGTTGGCGCTGGTCATCAAAGCGATCTTTCTTGCGGTAACCTTCCTCGGTCTGGCCACCATGTGGATGGCCGTGTTTGCCGACATGGGCGTAAGCCTGTTGGTGGTGTTCAACGGGTTGCGCCTGTTGCGCAAATAGATCAAGAGAGGCCGCAGTGCTGAGTGCCGAGCTGAAAGCGTTTTACCGGGTGGCCCAATTGGGCAGCATGACGCAGGCTGCGAAAAAGCTCGGGCTCAGCCAGCCGACGGTGACCACGCAGATTCGCCAGCTTGAAAGCCAGTACGCCGTGGAGCTGTTCTACCGTGGAGGACGCCGTCTGACCTTGACCGAAGACGGCGTGCGCTTGATGCCGATGGTCAAGGCGTTACTCCAGCAAGAAGCGGACATCGAATTCTTCCTGCGCAACAGCGGCCAGGGCACGGGCGCATTGCGTATCGCCGCGACCGCGCCGTATTACATCCTCGATCTGGTCAAAGCCTTTCGCGAGCGTTTGCCGCAGATCGACGTGTCGGTGGACATCGGCAATTCGCAGCAAGTCCTGGAGGCGCTGGAGGAGTATCGCGTCGACATTGCGGTGTCCTCGCAACTACTGGAAGACCCGCGTCTGATACGCCGCGTGCTGGGCTCGGACCCGCTGGTACTGGCGGTGCATCGCAATCACCCGCTGGCCGCTTTGGATCATGTGCCGCTCAGTGCATTGGCCGGGCATTGCCTGTTGATGCGCGAACAGGGTTCGACCACCCGTCGTCTGACTGAAGACCTGCTGGCCACCGCCGGTGTGGGCTTTGGCCCGCTGCTGGAGATCGGCAGTCGCGAGTCCATTCGTGAAGCCGTTTTGCGCAACATAGGCATCAGCATCATCGCCCGTCAGGAAGTGCCGCACGATCCCCAGTTGCGGGTGCTGACGCTGGAAAGCGCGCCCGTGATTCACGAATACCTGTACTGCCTTAAAGAGCGAAAGGCGGCGCGTTTGCCAGCGGCCTTCTTGGGGTTGGCGCAGGAAATGTCGGGCTGCTGAAAAGTCCCTCACCCAAATCCACCAATACCACTATCGGCAGCTTTTGCCTTGCTGCCACATCTTGTACGCATTGCCTCTCTAGGATGACGCTCATCTGCTTGATGAGGTGCATCCATGAACCGCTCCAACGCAACCGTTTTGTCCCAACCCGGCGTACCGATGCAGGTGCGCAATGTGAGCAAACGCTTCGGCGCCTTCACCGCGCTGGATGATGTGTCGCTGGATGTGGCCGCAGGCGAGCTGGTGTGTCTGCTCGGGCCGTCCGGCTGCGGCAAGACCACGCTGCTGCGTTGCATTGCCGGGCTCGAACGCCAGGACAGCGGCGTGTTGTACCTGGGCAGCCGCGATGTCTCCGACCTCGCCCCTCAAGCACGGGATTACGGGATTCTGTTTCAGTCCTACGCCTTGTTTCCCAATCTCAGCGTCGAAGCCAACATCGCCTACGGGCTGGCGGGCAGCAATCGCGACGTAGTGCGCAAACGGGTCTGCGAAATGCTGGCGCTGGTGGGCCTGACCGGCAGCGAGAAGAAATTCCCCGGCCAGCTCTCGGGCGGTCAGCAACAACGTGTCGCACTGGCCCGGGCACTGGCGCCGTCGCCTTCGCTGCTGTTGCTCGATGAACCCATGTCGGCCCTGGATGCCAGGGTGCGCGAGCATTTGTGTACCGAGCTGCGTCAATTGCAGCGCCAGCTCGGCATCACCACGCTGATGGTCACTCACAATCAGGACGAAGCCATGCTGATGGCCGACCGTATTGCGGTGATGAACCATGGCAAGGTCGAGCAATACGACACGCCCCAGGCGATTTACAACCGGCCTGCTACGCCGTTTGTGGCCGAGTTTGTCGGGCAGGGCAATTGGCTGCCGTTCCAGCGCAGCAGCGACAGCCATGCACAGGTTGGCGGCCTGAACGTGCGGCTGGCGGATAACACCGACCATGGCGCCTCAGGTCGGTTGTTCTGCCGGCCCGAAGCAATCACTGTTAATCCGGTGCTGCATCAGGAAAACCTGTTTCCCGCCCGTGTGCAGGAGATCACCTTTCTCGGCAACCGTTGCCGCATGCGCTTTGAGCTCAACCATTTGCCGGGTCATGCGCTGATGGCCGAAGTGAGCAGCCATGACCTGCCGCGCCTCGGTAATCAGGACATTCTGGTCGCCTTGCCGCCCGCCAGTTTGCAGGTGTTTGCCTGAGATGGCCGCGGACATGGCGTTGCCACTGCCCGGCAAATTGACTCACCGCTTGTCACGTGCCGAACTGGGCGACCGGATTTTCGTGGTCGGCGGCAAATGGCTGTTATTGCTGCTGTTGGTCGTCGCGGTGTTGATGCCGTTGCTGGCGATCTTCTGGCGCGGCTTCAGCGCAGAAGACGGGCAGGGCGGCGGCTGGGTGGCGGCACGGGCACTGTTGGTCAGTGACAACTTTCATTGGTTGCTCGGCAACAGCCTGAAGGTTTCGCTGAGCGTGGCGGTGATTGTCGTACCGCTGGCCTACCTGTTTGCCTACGCGTTGCAACGCACTCTGATCCCCGGCAAACGTGTCTGGCGCGGGCTATCGCTGTTGCCGTTGATGGCCCCGTCCATGCTGCCGGGTATTGCGCTGGTCTACCTGTTCGGCAATCAGGGCCTGTTGCGCGGTCTGGTCCCGGACAACATTTATGGCTTTTGGGGAATCGTGCTGGGGGAGGCGATTTATACCTTTCCGCATGCGCTGATGATTTTGCTCTCGGCGCTGTCGCTGGCCGACGCTCGCCTGTTCGATGCCGCGTCCAGCATGGGCGCCGGGCCTTTCAAAGCGTTTCGCAGCATCACCTGGCCCGGCACACGCCAGGCCGTGTTTGCCGCGTTCTGTCTGGTGTTCACCCTGACCATCACCGATTTTGGCGTGCCCGTGGTGGTGGGGGGCGACTATCAGGTGCTGGCGCTGGAAGCCTACAAAGCCGTGGTCGGGCAGCAACAATTTGGCCGGGGTGCCTTGATCGGCATGGTCTTGCTGCTGCCTGCGCTGTTCAGTTTTGGCGTCGATGCGTGGCTGCGCCGGCAACACGGCGACGCCATGAGCGGCCGTGCTCACGTCTTCACACCGGCGCCGGGCAAGGTGCGCGACGGCTGTTATCTGGCCATCGTGCTGCTGATGTGCGCGGTCTTGCTGACGGTGTTCGGCATGGCGGTGTATTCGTCGCTGGTCACGTTCTGGCCCTATAACCTGTCGCTGTCGCTCAACCACTATCAATTCAACGACACGGCCGGGGGCGGCTGGCTGGCCTATCGCAACAGCCTGACCATGGCACTGTGGACGGCGTTGATCGGCAGCGCAGTGATCTTCACCGGCGCGTACCTGATGGAGAAAACCAACAGCCAGAAGGGGCTTAACCTGGCCCTGCGCATGCTCAGCTTTGTGCCCATGGCCGTGCCGGGCCTCGTGTTGGGGTTGGGCTACGTGTTCTTTTTCAACCTGACCGGCAACCCGCTGCATGTGCTGTACGCAACCATGACGCTGTTGGTGGTGTGCACCATTGCTCATTATTTGACCACTGCGCAAATGACCGCCACCACGGCCCTGCGCCAACTGGATGCCGAGTTCGAAGCCGCCGCGTTATCGCTCAAGGCCCCGCTGTATCGCCATTACCTGCGGGTCACGGTGCCGATCTGCCTGCCGGCGCTGCTGGACATCGTGCGTTATCTGTTTGTATCGGCCATGACCACCGTGTCGGCCGCGATTTTCCTCTACAGCCCCGACACCCTCCTCGCGGCGGTGGCCGTGCTGAACATGGATGACGCGGGCAACGTGGGCGGCGCCGCCGCCATGTCGACCCTGATTCTGTTGACCTCGGCGGGTGTCTCCCTGCTGCTGGCCGCTGCCTCGCGCGGCTTGCTGCGCCGTTCGCAAGCCTGGCGCCAAGGCGCCCCGGCGCAATGATCCGTCCTTCACTCACTCAAAGGAACCGCACCATGTTCAAGCCTCTTGCCCTTGTCGCTGCTGTCCTCACGGCTTTTAGCGTCAACGCGTTTGCTGCCAACACCCAGTTGACCGTGTACACGGCCCTCGAAGCCGAACAGCTCAACACCTACAAAAAAGCCTTCGAAAAGGCCAACCCGGACGTGGAAATCAAGTGGGTGCGTGACTCCACCGGCATCATCACCGCCAAACTGCTGGCCGAGAAAGCGCGTCCACAGGCGGATGCGGTGTGGGGGCTGGCGGCGTCCAGTCTGGCGATCCTCGACCAGCAAGGGATGTTGCAACACTACGCGCCCCACGACCTGGGCAAGATCGGGCCGAACTACCGCGACGCGGCCAACCCGCCGGCCTGGGTGGGGATGGACGTGTGGGCCGCGACGATTTGCTTCAACACCATCGAGGCTGAAAAACAGGGCCTGACCAAGCCCGTGAGCTGGCAAGACCTGACCCGGCCCGAATACAAGGGCAAAATCGTGATGCCTAACCCGGCGTCATCCGGGACGGGGTTTCTGGACGTGAGCGCGTGGCTGCAAACCTTCGGTGAAAAGCAGGGCTGGCAGTACATGGACGATCTGCATCAGAACATCGGGCAATACGTTCACTCTGGCTCCAAGCCCTGCAAGTTGGCGGCTGCGGGTGAATTCCCGATCGGTATTTCGTTTGAATACCCGGCCGTGCAGCTCAAGCGCCAGGGCGCGCCGCTGGACATCGTTTTGCCCAAAGAAGGCCTGGGTTGGGAGATCGAGGCCACGGCGGTGATCAAAGGCACGCCCCACCAAGAGGCGGCGAAAAAGCTGGCAGACTTCTCGGCCAGCCCTGAAGCCATGGAACTGTACAAAGAGAACTTTGCGGTATTGGCCCAGCCGGGGATCGCCAAGCCGCAGACCGAACTGCCTGCCGACTATGAGCAGCGTTTGATCAAAAACGACTTCGCCTGGGCCTCGAAAAACCGCGACCAGATTTTGACCGAGTGGCGTAAGCGTTACGACGGCAAGACTGAAAAAGCCGCGCAGTAAAGGGCCACCCGAGGAGTTCGCTATGTCCGATTCCAACTCGATTTTGATCGTCGGTGCCGGGATTCTTGGCCTGTCTCACGCCTACGCGGCAGCCCGGCGCGGCCTCAAGGTGCGGGTGTTCGAGCGCACGGCCACGCCACTGGGCGCGTCGGTGCGCAACTTCGGTCAAGCGCTGGTCACGGGCCAGCCACCCGGCGAGATGCTGGACCTGGCCCGCGCCAGCCGCAGCATGTGGGCAGACTGGTCCCGGCAGGCGGGCTTCGACCTCAAGCGCAACGGCTCGTATCTGTTCGCCCGCACCGAAGCCGAAGAACAACTGCTCGATGCATTCTGTCAGGGCCGCGCACAGGAATATGGCTACCGTGCCGAATGGCTCGGCGCCCGTGATCTCGGCACCCTGTATGGCGGCCAGTTCAAGCATCACCGCGCCGCGTTGCATGGCCTGGACGACCAACAAGTCTATTCCCGCGAAGCCATCCCGGCGTTGATCGAGTACCTGCGCAACGCGCTGGGCGTCGTGTTTCATTTCTCAACCCTGGTGCGCGACGTCGAACCGGGCGTGGTGCACACCACCGCGGGCCGCTTCAAAGGCGCGCAGGTGATTGTCTGTTCGGGCCACGATTACCAAACCCTGCTGGCAGCGCCCATGGCGCAGCTCGCGCCTAAAATCTGTCGCCTGCAAATGTTGCGTGTGCGCCCGCAGGTGGCGTTGAACCTGCAACATGCTTTGCTCACGGGCCTGAGCTGCGTGCATTACGGGGCGTTTGCCGATTTGCCCGAGGCCGCCGCCGTGCAGGAGGAGATTCTGTGCAACAGCCCTCATCTGGACGATCACGGTATTCACCTGCTGATCAGCCCGACCCCTTATGGCGATTTGATCGTCGGGGATTCTCACGAATACGGCGACGATCCATCGCCTTTCAACGGCGAACAGGTTGATGACTGGATGCTGCAACTGTGTGAGGACACCCTCGGCTGTCGCGTGCAGGTCGTGGAACGCTGGCAAGGGGTGTACGGCGCCAAAGGGGCCAGACCTTTCTCATGGCTGGACGTGGCACCGGGCCTGCATGCCGCGCTCATGCACACCGGGGTGGGCATGAGCATCGGGCCCGCCATGGCCGAGGGCAATATCGCCCGTATGCTGCAGGAGGCGTGACGCGGCTGACGTGCGGGCGCTAGGGCTCAGATCTGTTCGGCCAACGCTTCAATCTGCTCCTGACGCTCAGCCTGGCTCAGCTTCGGGTGCGGGTTGAGTGACGACCACTGCGGGTGCGCCCGCGCCTTGTTCAGCGCTTCTGGCAGCTTCCCTGCGCGCCAGGTGGTCTCTTGTGGCGTGGCGACCTTGATGCTGTCGACGGCGGCATGCCCTCGGGCATTCAGCGCATGCAGCAATTGGCGTTGGCGCAAGGCCAACAGGCGCAGCACGCTGTCGTCCACGGTCAGTTCGCGCTGGCCTTTGATTTTGCCCAGCAAGCGGCTGCCATAACTGCGCGCGGTTTGCAGGGCGCCACCGGCAATGGCTCCGGCCAAGGCTGCCGCGCCCAGCGTCAGGCCACCCACCATCAAGTCCACGCCCGCACCTGCCGCGGCGCCTGCGGCAATACCGCCGCCCACGCGCACGCCCAGTTGTTTGAGGGTTTCGGGGTTGAACAAGTCATCGCCCCAGCGCCCGTCCAGCAGTGGCAAATCGCTGGCCGCAGCGTCGCTGGCGCGAAAACCGTAGAGCTTGAGCAGGGCTTCCACGCAACGTTGTTCGCGCTGGCGAACGGCCTGACGCAGTTGATGAATGGCCTCCTGTTCGGCCGTTTTTTCGCTGACCACGCTGCGTCGACAGGCCGCGCAGTCGATCAGCAATTCGGCAATCAGGCGCAGCGCGCTGTGCTTGCGGGCCTCGCGCTGGGCTTGCAGATCGGTAACCAGGCGCTGCAGCGCGTCCCGTGAGTGCTCCAGCAGCAGCGCAAGGCTTTCATACAGGCGCCGTTCGCCATCCTCGGGCGGGGCGACGCTGTCGAAACGCACCAGTGCATGCAAACCGAGGCGCGCCAGGGCGTCGCGCCACTCGGGTTCGCGCTGTTGCGCACTGCTGACGAAATTGAGCACCGGCAGCAGTGGTTTGCCGCAACTGGCCAGCACGCTGAGTTCGTCACGGTATTTGGCCAACACCGGTTCGCGAGCATCGATCACGTAGAGCCCGGCGTCCGAAGCCAGCAGTTGGCGCAGGACTTTGGCCTCTTGCTCGAAGCGCTGTCTGGCCTCGCTGCCTTCCAAGAAGCGCGCCACCCGGGCCGGGCCGTCCAGGCGTTCACCGGGGCGGTCGAGGCGCTCCAGGTAGTCGAGCAGGGCGATGGCATCTTCCAGCCCCGGCGTGTCGTACAACTCCAGTAAGGCTTCGCCGTCCACTGACAGACGTGCCCCTTCAACGTGCCGGGTGGTGCTGGGGCGATGGGAGACTTCGCCAAAGCCGACATCCCGGGTGAGGGTGCGCAAAAGCGAGGTCTTGCCGACATTGGTGTGGCCGACCACGGCCAGCGTCAGAGGCTTAGTCATGGCCCGTCTCCAGCCAGTTCAAGGGCGCGCTGGCGGCAAAGGGCAGGCCCAGTTGCTCCAGCGCGGCATGCCAGTCACTCAGACGGTCGGCGTCCAGCGCCTGACCGGGCGGAGCTTGCAGCAACCAGACCCGCGTGGCGGCGGCACTGCGCGCCAGTTCACCAATCAACGCCAGGCTGCCGCGGTCCGGTGAGCGCCGCGGATCACAGGCAATTGCCAGGCGCGCGGGCGGGAAGCGAGTCATTTGCTCCAGCAGGGTTTGCCGTGACTCGCGGCTGTCGAGGATGCCAGCGTCTTTGACCGAGGCAGGCAAGGCGGGCGGCCATGGCTGTTGGTCGTCGAGTTCGAGGCCCACGATCAGTGCGCCATTGGTTTGCAGTGCCGACTGTCCGGCCTGCACGTGATGCAACTGTTCGGGCGCGCTGTCGTTGACACCCAGGCGCTCGCTGCTGGGCATTAAGGGTTCGCGCAGTTGGCTGTAGCCGGGCAAGGTGAGGTCCAGCTGCAAGGTGTCGCGTCCGGTTTTCCAGCGCCAGCGGCAGAAAACGTAGAGCAGCAGGCGCGGGATCACGCCATAGATCAGAACAACGCCGACCAGCCAGATCGCCCAGGACTGACGAACCAATTCGTTGTTGTAGAGACTGCTGTCCGTGCTGACGAGGATCATCTCCACGGTGGGCACGCTGAAACCCAGCCAGTTCGGCAGTGCGCCCAGCGCCCGTGTGGCAGCGACGAACACATCGGCGCCGAGGATCGTGGTCTCCCAGATAAACCCGTAGCGGCGCGTGGCCATGAGCAACAACATCATCACCAGCGCGCTGAGCATGGCCAGCAGCCACAGGCCATTGACCAGCGCGCCAACGGCCCAGCGATTGAGCTTGCGCCGTTGCAGCAACAGCACTAACGCGGGGCCAAGCTGTGCGGCCTTGGCATCGCGGGCGAGTTTTTCACTGAGCCATAGCCACAATCGGCCCAGACCCGCACCGTGCTCACCGGCACACACCAGGCCGACCACCCAGCTCAGTAGCAGGATCAGGTTGAGCCCGAGCAAACTGCCCAGCGCCCAAAACACGTTGACCGGGGTCTGGCCGTTGCCCAGCGCCGCAAAGGCCAGCCCGGCACCACTGACGACAGCCATCACCGCGAGCACCAACAGGGCCAGTCGCGCGCCTTGCAGCCAATGCAGCATGGCGCTGAGCAAACCGTCGCGCTCGGCCAGCCACAGGGCACGGTTTTCAATGCGTGCGGGCAAGTCGCCGCCGGTAGTGCGGGCGCGGCGGTTGGCTTCCAGATCATCCAGCGGGCCTGCATGTGCTTCGCGCAGACGCACGGTTTCAGTCAGCCAAAGGCGTTGCAAAGGAGAGAGTTGAGTCACAGGCCGATCCATTCAAGTGAGCCAAGAGCATAACCGCTGCGGCGCCGGACGGGGTACTGCGGGCGCGGGTCGCTCTGGTATCCTCGCCCCCATGAAAAAAACACTCCCCCTCAGCCTGATCGCAGCCCTCGGTGAAAACCGCGTGATCGGCGTCGACAACAGCATGCCGTGGCATTTGCCGGCGGATTTCAAATATTTCAAGGCCACCACCCTGGGCAAGCCCATCATCATGGGGCGTAAAACCTGGGACTCGCTGGGCCGCCCCTTGCCGGGCCGGTTGAACCTTGTCGTCAGTCGTCAGACCGGCTTGCAACTCGAAGGTGCCGAGGTGTTCGCCTCCCTCGATGCCGCCGTCGCGCGCGCCCAGGCCTGGGCGGTGGAACAGGGTGTCAGCGAAGTGATGTTGATTGGGGGCGCGCAGTTGTACACCCAGGGTCTGGTGGATGCCGACCGGTTGTACCTGACGCGTGTGGGCCTGAGCCCGGAAGGTGATGCGTGGTTTCCTGAGTTTGATCAGGCGCAGTGGACATTGGTGTCCAACGAGCCGCATGCGGCTGAAGACGGAAAACCGGCGTTCAGTTTTGAAGTGTGGGAAAGGGCTTAAGCAAACATTGAAGCCCCTCTCCCATGGGGAGAGGGGTCGGTGAGGGTCAAGCGTTACGCGTGTGCCAGCTCGCCATGATCGTCTTCAGCCAGAATGGCTTTATCCGTCTCATTCATGATCTGGCTGGTCACCGTACCGGCCACCATGGCACCGCTCACGTTCAAGGCCGTGCGGCCCATGTCGATCAGCGGCTCAACCGAGATCAACAGCGCCACCAGCGACACTGGCAGGCCCATCGCGGGCAGTACGATCAGCGCAGCGAAGGTTGCGCCACCGCCTACGCCAGCCACACCGGCTGAGCTCAGCGTCACGATCGCCACCAGCGTTGCAATCCACAACGGGTCCAGCGGGTTGATGCCCACGGTCGGGGCAACCATCACGGCCAGCATGGCCGGGTACAGACCGGCACAGCCGTTTTGACCGATGGTCGCGCCAAACGAGGCCGCAAAGCTGGCAATGGATGACGGAATCCCCAAGCGACGGGTTTGCGCCTCAATGCTCAACGGAATACTGGCTGCGCTTGAACGGCTGGTGAACGCGAACGTCAACACCGGCCAGACCTTGCGGAAGAAGCGTAGCGGGTTGACCCCGGACAGCGACACGATCAGCCCGTGAATCACGAACATCAGCGCCAGGCCGATGTAAGACACCACCACGAAACTGCCGAGTTTGATGATGTCTTGCAGGTTGGACGTCGCCACCACTTTGGTCATCAGGGCCAGCACGCCGTACGGGGTCAGTTTCATGACCAGACGTACCAGACGCATCACCCAGGCTTGCAGGGTGTCGATGGCGTTGAGCACTTTGCTGCCTTTTTCCGGCTCATCCTTGAACAGTTGCAGCGCGGCAACGCCCAGGAATGCAGCAAAGATCACCACGCTGATGATCGACGTCGGCTTGGCGCGGGCCAGGTCGGCAAACGGGTTTTGCGGGATAAACGACAGCAGCAGCTGCGGCACATTCAGGTCGGCCACTTTCCCTGCGTAATCGCTTTGAATGATCTGCAGGCGGCTCATCTCCGCAGCGCCCGCCACCAGACCTTCAGCCGTGAGGCCGAACAGGTTGGTCAGGCCGATGCCCACCAGCGCTGCGATCATGGTGGTAAACAGCAGGGTGCCGATGGTCAAAAAGCTGATCTTGCCCAACGACGACGCGTTATGCAGCCGCGCCACGGCGCTCAGGATCGACGCAAATACCAGCGGAATCACGATCATTTGCAGCAACTGCACATAGCCGCTGCCAACCAGATCGAACCAGCCGATGGACGTTTTCAGGGTAGGGTTTTCAGCACCATAGATAAGGTGCAAACCAAGACCGAAAATCACACCGACAACCAGCGCCAGCAGGACTTTTTTAGCAAGGCTCCACGCGGTGTGGCGGGTCAGCGACAAGCCGAACAGCAACGCGAGGAACACCAGCAGATTGAGGATCAGCGGGTAATTCATGAAAGCTCCGAGGGGCGACTTGTACCAGTCTTGGGGTGTAACAATTTCGAACCGGAAATGCTAACAGGTTGATATAGCTAGAAATATACCGTTCTGGAATGACTACCTTTGATTTGGGAATAAGCCTGTCGACAGACCGAAGGTTGTTTGTGCCTCTCGTGTCGCTTATAGAGAAGCATAGCTGATGGCGCCTTTAAGCTTTTGCATTGGGTATGTCTGTAGGGAATATCTTTTGTCCCTTCATTAAAAATCCCGGCACATGGCCGGGATTTTTGGGGGGTGCGAGGTGGGTTACGGCACCAGTTTGTCCAGCAAGGCTTTGTCACGTACCGCGCCCTTGTCGGCGCTGGTGGCGAGCAAGGCGTATGCCTTCAATGCCGTGGTGACTTTGCGTGGACGCACTTCGACCGGTTTCCAGCCTTTTTTGTCCTGCTCGACCCGGCGCGCCGCCAGTTCTTCGTCGCTGACCAACAAGTTGATCGAGCGGTTCGGGATGTCGATCAGGACTTTGTCGCCGTCCTGTACCAGGCCAATCGCGCCGCCCGCCGCAGCTTCCGGTGAGGCGTGGCCGATGGACAGGCCCGACGTACCGCCCGAGAAGCGTCCGTCGGTGAGCAAGGCGCAGGCTTTGCCCAGCCCTTTGGACTTGAGGTACGAGGTGGGGTAGAGCATCTCTTGCATGCCCGGCCCGCCTTTCGGGCCTTCGTAGCGAATGATCACGATGTCGCCCGCCTGCACTTCATCCGCGAGGATGCCGCGCACGGCGCTGTCCTGGCTTTCGAAGATTTTGGCGTTGCCTTCGAACACGTGAATCGACTCATCGACCCCGGCGGTTTTCACCACGCAACCATCCAGCGCGATGTTGCCGTACAGCACGGCCAGCCCGCCTTCCTGCGAGTAAGCGTGTTCGACGCTGCGAATGCAGCCGTTTTCACGGTCGTCGTCCAGCGTGTCCCAGCGAGTCGACTGGCTGAACGCGGTTTGCGTCGGGATGCCGGCCGGGCCCGCGCGGAAGAAGGTGTGCACGGCTTCGTTGTCAGTCTGGGTGATGTCCCACTGGGCGATGGCGTCGGCCATGGTCTTGCTGTGCACCGTCGGCAGGTCGGTGTGCAGCAAGCCGCCACGGGCCAGCGAGCCGAGGATGGAGAAAATGCCGCCAGCGCGGTGCACGTCTTCCATGTGGTACTTCTGGATGTTCGGCGCCACTTTGCACAGTTGCGGGACGTGGCGCGACAGACGGTCGATGTCCTTGAGGTCGAAGTCGATCTCGGCCTCCTGGGCGGCGGCCAGCAAATGCAGGATGGTGTTGGTCGAGCCGCCCATGGCGATGTCCAGCGTCATGGCATTTTCGAATGCCTTGAAGTTGGCGATGTTGCGCGGCAGCACCGATTCGTCGTTTTCGACGTAGTACTGGCGGCACAGGTCGACGATGGTGCGGCCTGCTTGCAGGAACAGTTGCTCGCGGTCGCTGTGGGTGGCCAGTGTCGAGCCGTTGCCCGGCAGCGCCAGGCCGAGGGCTTCAGTCAGGCAGTTCATCGAGTTGGCGGTGAACATGCCGGAACATGAACCGCAGGTCGGGCAGGCGCTGCGCTCGTACTCGGCAACCTTCTCGTCAGAAGCGCTGGAGTCGGCTGCAATCACCATGGCATCCACCAGATCGAGGCCGTGGCTGGCGAGCTTGGTTTTGCCCGCTTCCATCGGCCCGCCGGAGACGAAAATCACCGGGATGTTGAGGCGCAACGAGGCCATCAGCATGCCGGGGGTGATTTTGTCGCAGTTGGAAATGCACACGATGGCGTCGGCGCAGTGGGCGTTGACCATGTACTCCACGGAGTCGGCAATGATCTCGCGGCTCGGCAGCGAATAGAGCATGCCGTCATGGCCCATGGCGATGCCGTCGTCCACGGCGATGGTGTTGAATTCTTTGGCAACGCCGCCTGCGCGCTCAATCTCGCGGGCGACCAGTTGGCCCATGTCCTTGAGGTGGACGTGGCCCGGCACGAATTGGGTAAAGGAGTTGGCAATGGCGATGATCGGCTTCTTGAAGTCGGCATCTTTCATCCCCGTGGCGCGCCACAACGCGCGCGCACCGGCCATGTTGCGGCCATGGGTGGAGGTTTTCGAACGATAGTCAGGCATGGAGCAACTCCGGGCGGCTAATCAGGTAACAAACAGGGAAGTGAGCTTCTAATCGCTGACTGACAACACAGAAAATGACTACGTGTCAGCAAGCTGCCGTTAACGCTGCGGGATCGCCGCGCGTCTGGGCCTGAGCTCATAAACCCGCCGGGGATGATTGGCGATGAATGCGTCGATTCTACACGGCTGGCGTGCGGAGGGAATGGGCCTAACGCACGGCCCACAGAGCAAGGGCTATGCCGGGCGCTGTTCGCGCAGGCGTCGGCAGGTGGCCAGGATCAAGCCCAGCGCAATCAGGCCCAGCGCCATGAAGGTGGTCGCCAGCGTCACTGGCAGGCTGGCCGGGCTGAGGTTGACCCAGGCACTGACAACCCCGCCGCAGATGAAGATCAGCGCGCTGCCGGCTGACGACGCCGTGCCTGCCAGATCAGGAAAGACGTCCATCGCCCGTGAGGTGGCAATTGGCCGGGCGATGGTGATGCCCATGGTGCAGACCATCATGGGCAGCAGCACGTTAAAGACCGTCAAGCCTGCGTGGCGGTGCAGCAGCCCCATCAAGCCCCCCGCCAAAACGATCAATAACAGCCCGACAATGATCTGCCGGTTCGCGCTAATGCGTTTGCTGAGTCCATGAGCCAACACGCCGCCGCCCACATAGGCTGCGCCGTACACCAGCAATATCAGCGAGAAGGTGTAGCTGGACAGGTGCAGTTGCTCCAGAAACAACAAGGGCGACATGACGATGAATGAAAAATGGCAGGCGAAAGCGATGGCCGATATCAACCAGTAGCTGATGAACGTGGGATTGCGGCACACAAGGGCGTAGGCCCTCAGCAGGCTGTGGGAGGACGGATTGCGCGCGGGGTTGTCCCTTAAGTGCCTCCAGGCAATGACCCAGACGGTCAACCCCAGCGCGATGAACACCCAGAAGCTGCCGGGCCAATCGAAGGCGTCCTGCAACACGGTGCCCGCCAGGGGTGAGAGCGAGATCGCCAGCCCGCTGGCGGTGACCATAAGGATGCGCAGCTGGTCCCGTTGGTTGCCGGTGAACAGGTCTTGGATCAAGGCTTGAGACAAAACGAAACACCCGCACCCGACGGCCTGCAGGCACCGGAACAGCAGAAATCCGCCGTAATCTGTGGACAGCACGCAACCCGCCGCGCCGACAATCGACAGGGCCATGCCCGCAAGCAGCAAGGATTTGCGCCCTATGCGGTCAGAAAGCGGACCTATGAGCAGTTGTGAAAGCGAAATGCCAATAGCGAACAGGCTGATGGACAGTGCGATATCGCCCGGTGTTCGTTGAAAGTAGTCAGCCAGGGCTGGGAATGAGGGCAATACGACGTCCAGCGGGAACACCCCGAGCACCACCATGCTGAGCAACAGGAAAATCGCCAGCCCCGGTCTGGTCGCTGGCGTTTCAGGCATCCATAAACCCCGCGCTCAAGAACAGTCGCCGGTTGTGCTCAAGGGTGAAAAAACCGGCATTGGCCAACGCCAGCACGGTGGCTCTGGCCCCGGCACGCACGCGTTGTTGGTGAACGGCGGGCTGCTGCAACTGGATGCAGATCTGTTCGATGGTGGTCGGGTTGAGGTCGACACTGGCGAGGCTTTCTTTCAGCCAACGGGTGTCGCTTTCGAAAAAGATGCCGAGGAGGGTGAGTAACTGGGTGGCCGCTTTGGCGCGCTGGACGTCATCGAGCAACGACCACACATGGGCGAACACTTCACTAAAGTACCGGCTGTGACGGGCTTCGTCCCCCAGATGGCTTTTGAACATGTCCAGCACGGTGGACACCAGCGGGACATGGATGGCGCCGAGCAGCTCTTTGGCAATGATCGTCTCGGACACAAAGCCGATCAAAAACCAGTGCAGAGCCCTGTCCGCCGGTCGGCAGATGTCTATTTGATGCTGCAGGCGCTGGATGCGGTGGGCGGGGCGGGAGCGGTTGTTGATGCCGTACAGCTCAGCCACCTGTTCGGCGATCTGGTTGGAGAACAGCGCGTGATAGCCCTCGTCGGTGTACAGCTGCAAGGCGGCGTTTTTCATGGCGAGCGGCACGTGAAGGCCGAGTTCGTTGTGGATCAGGGTCTCGACCGCGCGGTTAACCAGTTTGTGTTCCAGCACCGTGGTGTAGTCGAGGAAGTACACCAGTTGATTGGCCTCCAGGCGCCGCACCACGGACGTGCCTGCCTGCACGATGTCCGGGTGATCGAGGTAAGGCATGAACGCGGGCACAAACCAGTGGCGATCGCCCAGTTGGGACTCAAGGTCCGCAGGCAAGGCGTAAGGGGCGCGATCCAGTCGCACGCTGGCGTTGGTGTCCCAGCCAGCCAACGTGTAGGGCGCAGGAGAGGCACACGTTTTTTGGGGGCAGGGTTTGTTCACGGTGCGGGGTCCTTGTGCTGGATGAGCGCCATCAGCTCCTGGCATTGCACTTGGCCGTCGCCTTTGCCGCAGCCCACAAAAAACAAGGGTTGTTCGGGGCTGTCGTCCAGGCCCAGCAGCGCTTCTACACGGTCATCGGTCAGGGCACCGGTCAGCCAGGTATCCAGCCCCAACTGTGTGGCCACAAGCTGGAACGTTTGAGCGATATGCCCGGCCTCAACGTAGGCCATGCGATAGGCCCGTGAGTGCTCGTACTTCCACCACAATTTGTCGAAGCGCGAGGTGATGAACAGCCCGACGGGCAGGGTATTGATGAAATGCTGGCCGCACAGCAGCTTGCCCAAAGGCTCGTCCGGGAGCGGGCTGATGAGGCTCAGGGCATGCAGGTCACTTGAATAGGCATACACGCCAGCCTTGAGACCGGTCACGTGCTGCACATACACATAACCCTCGCAGGCGTTGAGTCCGCCGCCGGAAGGACTGCTGCGACGCGCTTCCATGCCCAGTGGAATGGACAGATTGATCTCGCCCCGACGTTCGTTCAGATAGCCGAGTGACAGGTAAAGCAAGGTGCTGAGTTGGCGCAATGAAAGGCTTTGCCCGGTAAAAGAACGGGACGTTTTGCGGTTGATCAATGCAGTGGCGAGTGAACCTTTCAAGGCGTCGGCAGGCTTGCACACGGGCAGGGCCACCAGATTGGCGTTATGGGGGTCGATACGATTGGGCTCGGGGGCCGGGGTGCTCAAGACTTCGTTGCAATGTGCCAGGTACTGCACGGCCCATTCATGGACGTCTTGAGGAATGTGCTCCTGCGGCAGGTTCTTGGTGCCGATATGGAAGATTCGGGAGAGGTCATCCCAGCCCCATTCCGGTGTGGGGATTTCTTCGTCTGTAATAATTGAGGCCGCCAGAAAGTCCTGATCGACAGTGCTGTTGGGGTCGAAAAGTTCAGGGCAGCTAATAAGTTGGGTTAATCGCTTGCTGTAGTGAAAGTCGAGTTCAAATTGCGTGTGATTGGAATAATTCCAGACGATGTGATGCGGTGACCGGGCCAATATAAACAAGTAAGGATTTATATGCATGGATCAACAGCTCTGAAGGGGAAGGTAATGAAGCCGGGGTGTCGGCAGGCCCCGGCTTCATTGTCAGCGACGTTGCGTTAGCGCTGAGGAGGGACGGCCAGACAGGCCAGGTTGGCGATTTTGCTAACTTCTAGAGAAACGGCTTTCATCATCGTGCTCCTTACATAAAAGTGGGTGACTTCAGGGAGTAAGTGCAGTCACTTCGTACTGCGTCGTTCTCAAAGTGACTTGGTTAAAACTAGCTGCTTACGGAAAAACAACAATGTTATATAAAGTGAGTTATTGCCCGCTTTTACGTAGGAATAATCTTAAGTGAGAGTTAAGTACGTGTTTTATCTTCAGGCAGTTCGGTAAAAACGTCCTATGTAGGCGATTTTGCTATTAAGGCTTACAGTGTCGAGGTGCTTTTCTTACAGGGATTTTGAACGATGGTCATTACACGCTCCATCAAGACCTGCCTGGCCATTGGCCTCGTGCAGGGGGTGTTGCTCTGGCTGGCCCGTTCCATCACCGAAAACGGCCTCAAGTTCGCGCTGGTGACGGCGGTGTTGGTGGGGGGCATCAACGTGCTGCTGTTGGGCGATAACGTGCGTCAGCGCGGCACCGGCTGGCTGGTCCTGGGCCTGACGGGCGTGATGAGCGCCATCAGCGCCTGGGTGTTCTGGGAAGGGGGTGAGCAGTGGCGTTCAAGCAGTTGGCTGACGGGCAGCTGGACCTGTTTCGGGGTGGTGATTGCGTACATTTGCACGGCCTTCATCCTCAGCTGGCCGACCCGCGAAGGGCGTTTCCCTCGCTACGAAGACTTGTTCCGCCACGCGTGGGACACGGTGTTCATCGTGCTACTGGGGCTGCTGCTTAACGCAGTGTTCTGGGCGTTGATCCTGTTGTGGGGCGGCCTGTTCAAAATGCTCGGCATTGTGGCGCTGAACACACTGTTTTCCACCGACGGATTTATCTACATCAGTTCGGCCATGGTGTTTGCTCTGGGCCTGAAGATGGGCCGGGACAATGATCGTGTAATCGGCTTGCTGCGCGGCATTCTGCTCACGTTGTGCCGGTTCTTGCTGCCGCTTGGCGTGCTGATTGCCCTGGTGTTTACCTTCGCCTTGCCCTTCACGGGGCTGGGGCCGATTTGGGACACGGGTTATTCGACGCCAATCATGGTGTGTCTGGTGGCCGTCATCCTGTTCCTGCTCAACGGCGTGGTACAGGACGGCGAACACGAGATTGGCTACCCCAAGTGGCTACTGCGCATGGTCGACCTGTGTTTGTTGTGCCTGCCGGTTCTGGTGGTGCTGGCCGGGTATTCGACCTGGTTAAGAATTGAACAGTATGGCCTGACGCCGACCCGTCTGTTGGCGATGCTGCTGGTGGTCGTGATGGTATTGCACAGCCTGGCGGCTGCCTGGGCCGTGGTGCTGCCACAGCATCAGTGGTTGGCGCGTTTGCGAGTCAGCAACCCGTTGATCGCGTTGTTGAGCGTGTTGCTGTTACTGGCGATTCATACCCCGTGGTTCAGCCCGCTGCAGTTCAGTGCCCAGAATCAGGTCAACCGGGTTTTGAGCGGCAAAGCGTCGGTCGACACCTTTGATGCAGACACCTTGCGTTACCGCTTGGGACCTCCCGGCAAACAGGCTTTTGAGGCCTTGTTGGCGCAGGTGGAGCAGGGGCAGGTGTTGTCGGCGCCACAGCGTGACGTGCTGTTGAAGCGTCTCAAAGAGGCGGACATGGGGGACCGGGTTAGCGGGCCAAATGAGCGGATGCTGGAATGGATCGGCCCTAAAATCGAAGGCAGTGAGCAGTTCGCTGATCGGGGCATCGGAGGCCAGCCCTGCTGGGCACCGGGGTGCGCGTTGTGGGCGGTGGATCTGAATAACGACGGGCAGATGGAAGTGTTGCAGTTGCCGAAGCAGAAGTGGTCGGGCCCTGTGTACTTTTTTACGCGCGACGCCCAAGGCCAATGGAAACGGGCGGGCACCTACGAGGAAAGCGACAACTCACCCGAGTTGATTGAGGCGATTCGACAGGGGAAGGTGAAGGTGGTCAAGCCGCGCTATCAGTCGTTGCAGATTGGCACCACAGAACTGAGCCCCAAGCTGGATCGAGAACCGCAGCCATAAGCCTGAAGCCACAGCCGCTACCGTCGGTAGCGGCTGTGGAACGTGCCCGTTTAGCTGTTTGGCAGCAAACGGCAGGTGATGCTCTTGATGTAGCGCGTTTCCTGGATCGCCGGGTGTACCGGGTGATCCGGGCCCTGGCTGCCGCGTTCCAGCAACTGGATATTGCGGTCCAGGTGACGGGCGCTGGTCAGCAGGATGTTTTGCAGGTCGTCTTCGGGCAAGTGCATCGAGCACGATGCGCTGACCAGAATGCCGTCTTTGGTGAGCAGGCGCATGGCTTGCTCGTTCAGGCGGCGGTAGGCGCCTTCGCCGTTTTTCAGGTCTTTTTTGCGTTTGATGAACGCCGGCGGGTCGGCCACGATCACGTCGAAACGCTCTTCGTTGGCTTTCAGCTCTTTAAGCGCTTCAAACACGTCGCCTTCCAGGCAGGTCACGCGGTCCGCGAAACCGTTGAGTGCCGCGTTGCGCTCGACGCCGTCCAGTGCGAACGACGATGCATCCACGCACATGACTTCGCTGGCGCCAAAGGCAGCAGCCTGGATGCCCCAGCCGCCGATGTAGCTGTACAGGTCCAGAACGCGCTTGCCCTTGGCATACGGCGCCAGACGGGCACGGTTCATGCGGTGGTCGTAGAACCAGCCGGTTTTTTGTCCGGCGATGACCGGGGCTTCAAACTTCACGCCGTTTTCTTCCAGCGCAACCCACTCCGGCACCAAGCCAAACACGGTTTCGACGTAACGCTCAAGGCCTTCGGCATCACGCGCGGCCGAGTCGTTCTTGAACAGGATGCCGCTCGGTTTGACCACCTGAACCAGCGCCGCGATCACGTCGGCCTTGTGCTGCTCCATGGTCGCGGAAGCCAGTTGCACCACCAGAATGTCGCCGAAACGATCCACCACCAGGCCCGGCAGTAAATCCGAATCGCCGTACACCAGGCGGTAAAACGGTTTGTCGAACAGGCGATCACGCAGCGAAAGCGCCACGTTGAGGCGGTGAACCAAGAACGACTTGTCCAGTGGCACTTTGACGTCGCGCGACAGCAAACGCGCGCAGATCAGGTTGTTCGGGCTCATGGCAACGATGCCCAGCGGTTTGCCGCCAGCAGTCTCCAGCACCGCTTGGTCGCCAGCCTTGAAACCGTGCAACGGCGTGGTGGCTACATCGATTTCGTTGCTGTAGACCCACAAGTGGCCGGCGCGCAGGCGTCGATCGGCATTGGCTTTAAGGCGCAGGCTTGGCAGGGACATGACGTCGCTCCGGGTATTGAAAAGGGCGCGATTATAGCCCTAGACGCGCACGCGGGGCTTGGCTGATTCACCGCATTGTGTCGGATTGCCTGCGCAAAGCTGCGGTAAATTCCGTTAGAATCGCGGGCTATTCCAGAGTGTGTCGTCATGCCCCCAGAGCTTTCATCCGAACAGATCAGCCAAACGCTGCAAGGCATTAGCGTGCCGCCTCAACCGCAAATCATGGTGGATTTGCAGATGGAGCAGTACATGCCCGATCCGGACCTGGAGGCCATTTCCCGCCTGATCGCCCAAGACCCCGGTTTGTCGGGCGCCTTGCTGAAAATCGTCAACTCGCCGCATTACGGCCTGACCAACAAGATTGCGTCCATCAAGCGGGCCGTGACGTTGCTGGGCTGCCGGACGGTGATCAATTTGATCAATGCGCAGTCGATCAAAGGCGAGATGTGCGACGAAACCATCGTGACCCTCAACCGGTTCTGGGACAGCGCCCAGGACGTGGCCATGACCAGCATGACACTGGCCAAGCGCACCGGTTCGCAGGCGGTCGATGAAGCCTACGCGTTAGGGCTGTTTCACGATTGCGGCATCCCGTTGATGCTCAAGCGCTTCCCCAACTACATGTCAGTGCTGGAACAGGCCTACGCCAATGCCGGCCCGAACAGTCGCGTGGTCGACACCGAAAACACCCACTTCAACACCAACCATGCGGTGGTCGGCTACTACACGGCCAAGTCCTGGCGCTTGCCGGAACACCTGACCCACGCCATTGCCAATCACCACAACGCGCTGGCGATCTTCAGCGACGACTCGTCGCGCCACAGCCAACTGAAAAACCTGCTGGCGATCCTCAAGATGGCCGAGCATATTTGTGCCTCGCACAAGGTCTTGGGCATTCAGCGCGAAGACCACGAATGGAACAGCATCAGCCATCTGGTGCTGGATTACATCGGTCTGTCCGAATATGACTTTGAGAACCTCAAGGAAAGCATCCGCGAGCTGGGTGCCCACTAGGTTGTCCCCTGCCGGAGTGTCGAATGCCTGAATTACCTGAAGTCGAAACCACTCGCCGCGGCATTGCCCCGCACCTCGAAGGGCAGCGGGTCAGCCGGGTGATCGTGCGTGAGCGGCGCCTGCGTTGGCCGATTCCCGAAGACCTGGATGTGCGTTTGTCCGGGCAGAAAATCGTCGGGGTCGAACGTCGCGCCAAGTACCTGCTGATTAACGCCGAAGTCGGGACATTGATCAGCCATTTGGGCATGTCGGGTAATTTGCGTCTGGTTGAGGCGGGGTCACTGGCGGCCAAGCATGAGCACGTGGACATCGAACTGGAGTCCGGGCTTGCCCTGCGCTACACCGACCCGCGCCGCTTTGGCGCGATGCTCTGGACCCACGACCCGCTCAACCACGCATTGCTGTTGCGTCTGGGGCCTGAGCCACTGACCGACCTGTTTGACGGCGAGCGCTTGTTCCAGCTGTCGCGCAAACGCGCCATGGCGGTCAAGCCGTTCATCATGGACAACGCCGTCGTGGTGGGCGTGGGCAATATCTATGCGACTGAAGCGCTGTTTGCGGCGGGCATTGACCCGCGCCGCGAAGCCAAAAGCATTTCGCGGGCTCGCTATCTGAAGCTGGCGATAGAGATCAAACGCATATTGGCGGCAGCCATTGAGCGCGGGGGCACCACCCTGCGGGACTTCATCGGTGGCGATGGCCAGCCCGGCTACTTCCAGCAAGAACTGTTTGTGTACGGGCGCGCCTACGAGCAGTGCAAGGTGTGCGGCAGCGAATTGCGCGAGGTCAAGCTGGGCCAGCGCTCAAGCGTGTTCTGCCCGCGCTGCCAGACCTAAGTCGGGTCGCGCGGCTGACGGCGCCGTGTTGTTTTACGCCTTGCCAGTGATCTGACGGTATTTTTCCATCAGCTGTTCTTCGGTTTCCGGGTGGGCTTCATCCAGCGGGATGCAGTCGACCGGGCAGACCTGCTGGCACTGCGGCTCGTCGTAGTGACCGACACACTGGGTGCACAGGTTCGGGTCAATGACGTAGATCTCTTCGCCTTGGGAGATCGCGGCGTTCGGACACTCGGGTTCGCAGACGTCGCAATTGATGCAATCGTCGGTGATGATCAGGGACATGGGTACTCCTGCCGGGGCGGTCGGCCCGGGCAACTGAAATCGAATGCGGACAATTGTGCCGCATTGGCGCCCGCAGTGCACGCGGGCGCCGCTTCAGCGGTCACTTCTTGCGAAAGCGCTCAGTCAGGGCATCGGCCACGGCCGGGTGCACGAACTTGCTGATATCACCGCCCAACGCTGCGATTTCTCGCACTAACGTCGATGATATGAACGAATAACGCTCTGACGGCGTCAGGAACAGACTCTCAACATCCGGTGCCAGTTGGCGATTCATGTTCGCCAGCTGAAACTCATATTCGAAGTCCGACACCGCTCGCAGGCCGCGCAAAAATACATTGGCGTTCTGCTCTTTGGCGAAATGCGCAAGCAGGGTCGAGAAACCGACCACTTCGACATTGGGCAGGTGTTTGGTGACTTCGCGCGCCAGCTCAACGCGTTGTTCCAGGGGGAACAGCGGGTTTTTCTTGGGGCTGGCAGCGACAGCAATGATGACGTGGTCGAACAGGCGCGAAGCGCGTTCAACCAGGTCGCCATGGCCCTTGGTAATAGGGTCGAATGTACCTGGGTACAACACTCGGTTCATCGCGTCGTCCTGGCGGGAATCCGTTGGGGAGTCGGATGGTATCGCAGCAATCCCGGTCGGCCAAGTCGCCATTCGCAGTAGAAAGCACTATAGACGCCGCCGATTTGCTGATTATTTTCAGTTTTCATCCGGCTTTTACCAGGCGTTCGGTCAGCAGTGTCGCCAGTTTTGCCGTGAGCCCATACACCGACAGTTGCGGGTTGGCGCCAATGCTGGTGGGGAATAATGAGCCGTCATGTACCGACACATTGCTCAGTTGATGATGTCGTCCAAGGCTGTCAGTGACGGCGAAGTGCGGATTCTCACCCATCGCGCAGCCGCCCATGACGTGGGCGCTGGCCAGACGTGTCCGATACAGCTCAAGGCTCAAACTGTCGATCAGTTCACGGGTTTCTCGCAGGTTTGTGCACATACGCGCATCGCTGTGCAGTGGCATCACGGCGCTGGCGCCTGCGGCAAATTGAACCTCGGCCATGCTGTGAAAGGCCCGCCTCAACCCCTCCCAGCCGTATGCCGTGAGGCGGTAATCCAGCACCGCAGAGCCGTCGCTGCGCAATTCAACGCTGCCGCCGGGGCTGTCGGGGTGAAAACCGTCGCGCATCAGGGCCAGCATCATCTGGGTGTTGGGCAATTGCGCCATGTGCTGCGCACCGGTTTCGCCATAGCGGGCAAACAGGGTGGCGGCCAACGCCGGGTGCAAGGGCGGTACTTCGAGTTTGTAGCCCATCGGCCCGTTCACGCCGTCTTTCCACTGAAAATGGTCTGAGTAAATCGACTGCGGGGCACCGTAAAACCCGTTAATGGCGGTAGGAAACTGTGCGGCAGAAAAGTTGACCACGTGCAGAAATGTCCGCTTGCCCAGCGTTTTATGGGGATCGGGTGCGTCTGACCTCAGCAACAGGCCGGGGGTATTGATCCCACCGCCCGAGAGCACGTAATGCCGCGCCCTGACCGTGATCAGCCGGCCGGTGGGGGCGACGCAGCGCGGGTCCATGGCTTGGCATTCAAGCCCTGTGACCTGATCGCCCTTAATCAACAGGCGGTGGGCGCGTGCCAGATACAGCAATTGCCCCCCGTTTTCGAGGGTGGCGGGGATGGTCGTTACCAGCATCGACTGTTTGGCGTTGGTCGGGCAGCCCATGCCGCAATAACCGAGGTTCCAGCACCCGCGCACGTTGCGCGGGATGACGTGCCAGCTGTAACCCAACTGCTCGCAGCCGGTTTGCAGCACCTGATTATTGGCATTGGGCGGGACCCGCCAGGGGGCTACGCCCAGGCGTTGTTCCATGCGCTCGAACCAGGGCGCCATCTGTTCGCTGCCATGACCGACCACCGCATGCTCACGGGCCCACTGTTCAAGGGTGGGCGCGGGCGTGCGAAAGCTGGACGTCCAATTCACCAGCGTGGTCCCGCCCACAGCCCGGCCTTGCAAAATGCTCACGGCGCCGTCTTTGCTCATGCGGCCGATACCCTCCTGATAGAGGCTGGCATAGGCCTCGTCTTCGAGCATCTTGAAATCACTGCTGGTTTTGAGCGGGCCTTCTTCGATCAACAGCACTTTCAAGCCCGCTGCACTGAGGATCTCGGCCGTGGTGCCGCCCCCTGCGCCACTGCCGATGATGGCAACGTCGGCGTCCAGGATCAGGTCATGGTCGAGCTGCGCACCGTTGAGGGTTTTCCAGCCACGGGCCATGCCGTCGCGAAAGAGGTCGGGGACAGGCATAAGGAGGTATCCATTGGTTTTTATTGTTTTGGATAACGCGGGTCAGACAGTCGGCGGCCCGGGATACCCGCACTGTGCCCAGGATTCCGGTCGTTCGTACCAACTCATCATCACCAGTTGCAGCAGGGAGGCATGCCCCATGCGCAGCAGGCTCAGGCTGCTGTTCTGCCAGCGTTCGAGAAAATGCCGAATACGTTCCGGGCTGGCGTTTTCCCAAGCGCCCCAGACACCGGTGAGCGGGCCGCGTGTGACGGGCATGGCCAGCACATCAAACAGTTGCTGAGTGAGCGTTAATAGCGCGGGTGACAAGTGACTGAGGTTGCTGTCCAGTTTATGCAGGGTGGCATCGTTTGCACCGGGCATCAGTGATGATGAGACGCTGCCGGCCAGCATGACGGGGATCAATGCCTGCAAAAAGGGCAGGTCACGGTTGCGCAGGACCGCAAAGCCACAGGCGCGGTCGTTGGACGAGCAACCACTGAGGCTGGCGGTTAAGCCGGCGGTGGCCAATAAGGTACTGGCCACCAGGCCGACTTTCATGACGCCTCGGCGTGACAACAGTGCGTTTTCCATACGGGCGTCAGGCATGCCCACTCCTCGTCGATCAGCGAATAAAGAGTTTCTGCACCCAGCGCCCGAGTGTGCGTCCGTAGGGCGGGTAGATGGCCAGCGAGCTGTTCACACGTTGCTTGGTCAGGACGGCTTTGGCATGGCTGAAGGTCAAAAACCCTTCGTGACCGTGATAGCAGCCCATCCCGGAAGGCCCCACGCCGCCAAAAGGCAGGTCGTCGATGGCCACGTGCAGCAAGGTTTCATTCACGCACACGCCGCCTGAGTGGGTGTTTTCAAACACCCGTTGCTGTTCGGCCTTGTTGTAGCCGAAATAATAGAGCGCGAGCGGGCGGGGTCTGTCGTTGATGTAGGCCAATGCCTGTTCCAGGTTGCGATACGGCACGATCGGCAGGAGCGGACCGAAGATTTCCTCCTGCATCACCTGCATCTCGTCGTTGACCTCCAGCAGCAGGCAATGGGGCATGCGTCGGCCCTGGCCCTGCTCGTACAGCGGTATCAGACGTGCGCCTTTGGCGCTGGCATCGGTTTTCAAATGCTCCAGGCGCGCCAGTTGCCGCTCGTTGATGATGGCTGTGTAGTCCGGGTTATCGCTCAGCGTCGGATAAAAGCTGTGCATCACCTGACGATACGCATCAATAAAAGCGCCGACCCGGTCTTCAGGCACCAACACGTAATCAGGGGCTATACAGGTTTGTCCCGCATTCAGGCTTTTGCCCCAGGCGATGCGCTGGGCGGCGTCCTTGAGCGGTACGTCGGCCGAGACAATGGCCGGGGATTTGCCCCCCAGTTCCAGCGTGACCGGCGTCAGGTGTTCGGCCGCCGCACGCATCACCAACTTGCCCACATGGGTCGAGCCGGTGAACAGCAAGTGGTCCACTGGCAAAGAAGAAAAAGCCACTGCGACCTCGGCATCGCCCAGCACCACGGTGACCATGTCATCGGGGAAAATCCGCCCCAGCAGGTCTTTGAGCAAGCGCCCGGTGGCCGGGGTGAATTCACTGAGTTTGAGCATCACCCGGTTGCCCGCCGCCAACGCACCGATCAAGGGGCCCATCGCTAGAAACAGCGGGTAATTCCACGGGACTATGATCCCGATCACGCCCAGAGGCTGATACAGGACGCGGGCGCTGGCGGGCTGGAACATTACGCCTACGCTGCGGGAAGAGGGTTTCATCCAGCGTTTAAGGTGTTTAAGGGCGTAATCGATGTTGTGCAGGCTGGGCATCAGTTCGGCAAACAGCGTTTCGTCAGGGCTGCGGTGGCTAAAGTCCTGGCTGATGGCGTCGATTAACACCTCGCGTTCATCGCTGAGCAACCGCCGTAGGCTTTTGAGCCACTGCTGGCGTTGTGCAAGCGGAGGATAAGGATGCGCAGCGTAGGCCTGACGCTGTTTGTCGAGCAGGGAGAGAAGATCAGTCGGTAGGACTGTGGTGTCTTGATGGTAGGCACTGTCTACAGACATGATCCGCTCCGGGTCGTTTTTTTTAGGTAATGTTTACAAGAGCCAGGTCGTTTCTAGAGCGTATGCTCTAAGTTGTCAATCAGGGGGCCTGCCTGTCGTGTTGTTTATCGATTCGGGGTTAGGCCGTAAGATGCCATTCGTTCTCAAGTAAAGCTCAAGACCATGGCCGCACGAATAAAAACCAGCCAGCGTATTGTCAACACCAGCCTGGAGCTGTTTAACCAGTTGGGCGAGCGCAGTGTGAGCACCAACCACATTGCGGCGCACATGGAGATTTCTCCGGGCAATCTGTATTACCACTTCCCCAATAAGCAGGCGATCATCGCCGTTTTGTTTGGCGAATACGAAACGCTTGTCCTGAGCTTTTTGCGCGCGCCAGAAGGGCGTCTGGCGACGGTTGCCGATAAACATTTCTACTTGCAGCAACTGCTCGATGCGATGTGGCGCTACCGGTTCTTGTACCGCGACATTGAGCATTTACTGCACAGCGACAGCGAGCTGGCCTCCCGTTACCGGCTTTTCTCGCAAAACTGCCTGAAGCAGGCCCAGCTGATTTATGCGAGCTTCGTCGAGGCGGGGATTCTCAACATGACCCCGCTGCAAATCGAGTCGTTGACCCTCAATGCGTGGATCATCCTGACGTCATGGGTCGGGTTTCTGTGTACCACGCGTGAGAACAGCGACCAGCTCAGCGAGCAGGCGATCAAACGTGGTGTTTATCAACTGCTGGTACTGGAAGCCGGGTTCGTCACCGATCAGGCCCGGGAGGCGGTTGATGAACTCATCAAGGAATATTACGTTCCGCTGGAAAACGCCCTGGATTCTCACTAACTGCTTTTGATCCGTCACAGGAGTTCACGATGCCCGTTGCGCAATTGATCAGCCCTCAAGCCCTGAACGAACGCCAGTCCCAGCCCGGACTGGTCATTCTGGATTGCCGCTTTGCGCTTGAAGACCCGGACTACGGGCTGCGCAGCTATGCCGAAGGCCACATCGAGGGCGCGCAGTTTGCCGACCTGGAACGCGACTTGAGTGGCCCGGTGACCAAAGGCGTCACGGGGCGTCATCCGTTGCCTGATCCCGATGAGCTGATAGAGCGTTTGCGCGGGTGGGGCATGAACAACGACAGCGATGTGGTGCTGTATGACGACGGTCCGGGGGCATTTGCCGCGCGAGCGTGGTGGTTGTTGGCGTGGCTGGGCAAGCGGGACGGGGTGTTTGTGCTCGACGGCGGCCTTAAAGCCTGGCACGCCGCGGGTTTTCCGCTGAACCTTGATTCGGTCAGGCTTCCCCGGGGGCATTTTGACGGAGCACCGGACAATCAGTTGCTGATCAAGGCCCAAGCGCTGCAAAAGCGCCTCAACGACCCTGCCCTGACCTTGATCGATGCTCGCGCATTGCCGCGCTTTCGGGGCGAGGTTGAACCGATCGACCCGGTGGCCGGGCATATCCCGGGTGCGCAATGTGCGGCTTTTGGCGAAAACCTCGACAGCAGCGGGCGGTTTCTCCCGGTTGAGCAACTCAAGCAGCGTTTTGCCGAAAAACTCGGTGATCGCTCGCCGGATGAACTGGTGGCGTACTGTGGTTCTGGCGTGACGGCGTGTCATAACTTGTTCGCGCTGGCGTTGGCCGGTTATCCGCTGGGCAAACTCTACGCCGGGTCATGGAGCGAATGGATCAATGACCCGCAGCGCGGCGTTGCGACGGGCGAGTAGGAGGCGCGGTAGCCGCCGGGTGAGCGGGCAACTGCGGATTGATCGGTGTCAGGTACACGCGGCCCGGTAGGCCGCAGGCCCCACACCGTAAACCTTTTTGAATTGTCGGCTGAGGTGGCTTTGGTCCGCGAATCCCAGTTGGGTCGCGACGTGTACCGGCAAGCAACCTTGTTGCAATAAAGCCCGCGCGTGAGCGACGCGTTGCTGCATCAACCAGGCGTGCGGCGGCATGCCCGTGGCGCGCTGAAAGACCCGCGCAAAGTGAAACGGCGACAAATTGACGGCTGCCGCCAGTTCTTCCAGCGATGGCGGGTGCGCCAGGCGTGTCTGCAACAGTTCTTTGGCCTGCCTCACCGCCCGGTGCTCCACCCCCGGTGGGGCCGGTTGCGGCAAACGGGCATGGCGGCTGAGCAGCGCAAGCATCATCTGCCGCCAGACGGTTTGTTGTTGCAGCGCCGATTCCGGGCCTTCGAGCTGTTGGTGCAAGTGGCACAGCCCACTGAACAGTTCGGGGTCTTGCAGCAGCGTCTCGTTGAACGTGGGCAAGTGCGTGCCGGGCAGGTTCAGTTCCTCCAGCAGGCTGTGCATCTGCGCGTTGTCAGGGTAGAAGGCGCGGTAGCGCCAGCCGGCGTCGTGGCCTTTGTGCCCGTTATGCACTTCGTCGGGGTTGATGAGCACCAGCGTCCCGGTGGGCGCCAGGTGTTCAGCCCCGCGATACCGATAACGCTGGGCACCGGCCATGATCATGCCGATCACAAAGCCATCGTGCACATGGGGCACGAAACGGTGTTCGATGTAGCGCGCGGTGAGTAACTCGACCCCTGTCAGCGGGGCTGTTTGCCAGAAACGGATCGACTCACCTTGTTTGCCGTTCATCACGCCGACTCATGTTTCAGGCTGGCCAGCCACTGCGGAATGCGGCGTTCAAGGTAGTAACGCGGTGTTCTCAAGGAACCTTCCACGAAGCCCACATGGCCGCCCCTGGCGTGCAGCTCCAGCTCGGTGCAGGGTGACAGCTCGCTGGCTTCGGGAATGCTGTGCTTGAACACGAACGGGTCATCTTCGGACTGGATAATCAACGTCGGTGTCTCGATAGCGCCCAGGTAGTAACGGCTGGACGCACGGCGGTAATAGTCGTCCACATTCAGATAGCCGTTGAGCGGGGCCGTGACCCGGTCATCGAACTCCCAAAACGTACGCATTTTGCTCAGGGATTTAAGCGTGCCCAGTTTGGCCAGCGTGGCCAGGCCTTCCTGCTTGGCGTCGTGGGTGAACTGACGCTGTTTGTTTTTGACGTACGCCACCATCTCGCGCATGAAATGCGCTTGATACACCTTGGAAAACCCTAGTCCGATGCGGTCTGCGCATTGGTCCAGTCGGAACGGCACCGACACCGCGACTGCGCCCTGCAGACCACTGGCGCTGCCCGATTCGCCCAAGTATTTGAGCAAGACGTTGCCGCCCAGCGAGTAGCCCACGGCATACAGCGGCGCCAGCGGGAAGCGTGCACGCAGGTGGGCGACGGCGGCGGCCAAGTCTTCACTGGCCCCGGAATGGTAACTGCGCGCCAGCAGGTTGGGTTCCCCGGAGCACCCACGCCAGTTCAACGCCACGCTGGCCCAGCCCTGAGCCGCCAGCGCGCATTGTTGGCCCACGATGTAATGCGACCCCGAAGAGCCGGTCAAGCCATGCAGGAGTAACACCAGCGGTTGATAGGCCGATGGCGCGCCATGCCAATCCAGGTCCAGAAAGTCGCCATCGTCGAGCCACAGCCGCTCTCGCTGGTGTTCAACCACAGGTTTGGTACGCCACAACGGCCCCCATAACGTTTGCAGATGTGGGTTGCCAAGGCCTGAAGCAGGGTTAAACGATTCAACAGGTAACGCAGGGGAAACTGGAGCGCGCACTTAAGTTCTCAATCGGTGACAGGGGGTGGGGTGTGCTTAAGTTGCCACAACACGGAGCGGTGCCCAAGCAGTGTGTGCTGGCCGGGGCTTGCCCAGTTGGTCGACGTGCAGGCCAGCCGGGCGTCGGGCGTGTCGGTGACGACATCGGGTAGGGGCAGTTGCTCGACGCTGGGACCCAGCGTCAGGCTCACCCAGCGGTCAGCGTGAAGGTGCCGTTGCATGGCCGCGGTGATCTGTTGCGGGGTCGTTTTTTGAATGTCAGCGGTTTTGAGCGTGAAATCCAACGCCTGGTCGAAGCGGTTGATGATTCCCAGTTCATTGAGCAGGTTCTTGTTGGTCGCCATCAATTGGGGCAGAGCCTGGCGCAGATAGTGTTTGATGGTGTCCAGTTGTTCGTCGCTCGGGCCTTCTTTGAGAAATTGCGCAAACAGCGTTTTGGCCAGGTTCAGGGCTTCGCGGCTGTAGTGGGGCGGGGTGCTGAACTGGATCATCCAGCCCGTGGCGCCACGGGCATGTTCGATGTCGGAAAACACCCCGTAGGTCACGCTGTATTTTTCGCGTAACTGGGCATTGAGTACGTGAGAAAACACGACATTGGCGATACGAATCGCGATGGCGTCCGGGTGCTGATTGGGCAAGGCGTTTTGCATCATCAACAGCAGCGTCCGGTTGGCATCTTCCTCCAGATGCACGTGCTGGCCAGTGCTTGGCGCCGCGGTGAAGGTGGGCGCAGCCGCCAGCGCCGGACCTTGTGGCAGCGCATCGGCCAGGTGCTGGCTGAACGCCCGCGCCTGTTCCGGCGTCAGGTCGCCCACTATCACGATGTGTGCGTTGGCGGCGGTATAAGCGCGACGATAGAAATCACGCACCTGCCGGGCATCGATGTGTTCAAGGCTTTGCGTCGTGCCATTGACCGGGCGCGACAGCGGGTGGTCCTTGTACAGGGTGGCTCGTATCAAGGCCAGCGCCCGTGACTCGGGGAGCGATTGTTCGAGTTTGAGATCCGTCTGCAGCGACCGCCGGATCCGCTGCAGGTTTGCCTCGCTGAAGGTGGGGCGGGTGAGGGTCTCGGTAAACAGGGCCATCACCGGGTCAAGGATAGCTTTGTCGCTTAGGCTTCTGAGCGTGTAATAGCTGTGTTCGGTGTCGATACCGTGGGTGATTTTCACGCCGTAACGGTCAAACCCGCGGGCAATGTCATTCGCTGGCTTGAGCGCCGAGTCCCCGCTGAACAGCGATTGGGTCATGGCGGCCAGCCCTGGGCTATCGCCATCGTGATAACTGCCGGCGGCAAAGCTGAGTTTCAGGTCAATCATGGGCAAGCGGTGACTTTCGACAAACAGCACGCGGGTGCCTTGTTTAAGCCTCCAGGACTGGATGAGCGGTGCGGTGGTGACGGCTTCGAGTTCTGTCAGTTCGCGCAGCGATTGCAAAGGCAGCAAGGGTGCCGGGTTTTCGGCAGCGTGAAGGTAATGACCCGTGCACAGGGCAATCCCCAGCAGTGCAATCAGGCAGGTGAGTGCGCAGCGAGTAAAGGTCTCGGGATTATTCATGAGGCATCTCCTCAGGCAGTGCGTAGCTGGTGGTCAGGCGATCGGTTGCGAGGAAGGTGCGCACCACGCGTTGAACGTCTTGTGGGGTGATGGCTTTCAGGGTGTCGAGCCTTGCCTGTTCCGAACGCCAGTCCAGCCCGGCCATCTCCTGCTCGCCCAACTGCAACGCCCGGTTCGACAGTTCGTCCTGATCGAACACGCGTCGGGCAGTGATCTGAACGCGTGCGCGGTCCAGGTCCTGCTGACGGGGAGGGGCCGTTTTCAGCGTGTCGATAAGGGCCAGGATCCGGGTTTTGACTGCCTCCATGGACCCGGCTTTCTCGAGGTCAGGCAAGGCCCGGATGCTGAACAACTCATCACCCTGACTGACGGCCGTGTAGTGAGCGGTTATGCCGCTCACCAAGCCTTCCTGATGGGCTAGCCGGGTCTTGAACAGCGAGCTGTTTGCGCCTGCCAGCAACTCGCTGAGCAGTTCCAGTGCCGGGGCGATCGTGGGGTCTGCTTGCGTCTTCAGGCTGGGTACGTTGAAGGCCATGTAGAGCACAGGAATCTGCTGAGGGATGTATTGGGTGATGCGACGTTCACCCGGTGCCGGTAGTTCGAGGGGGGCAGGGCTGTAAGGCAATGGTCGTCGCACGATGGGCCCGAAGTAACGCTCGGCCAGCTGTTTGACCTGCTGTGCATCCACATCGCCGGTGACCACCAGTACCGCGTTATTGGGCGCGTACCAGTGGCCGTACCAATGCTTCAAGTCTTCTATTTGCAGACGATCCAGGTCATGCCGCCACCCGATGACCGGGTTGCCCGCAGCGCTTGCAGGCAGCGCCAGGCGTCGTGGCAACTCCAGTGCGCGTCTCAGGGGATGGTTTTCAAAGGACTCACTGCGTTCGTTTTTGATCACTTCTCGCTCGCCGCCCCACTGGGTGGCGGACAGGTGCGAGGTGCTCATCTGGTCGGCCAGAATTTCAAAACTCACGCCCAGGGCGTGCGCAGGCAGGGTGTGAAAGTAGAGGGTTGCGTCATTCAGGGTCGTGGCATTTTCGCTGCCGCCCAGGTGTTGCAGAATCTGGTCAGACTCGCCCGAGCACAGTTTGCTGCTGCCATTGAACAGCATGTGTTCCAAGGCGTGTGACAGGCCTGTCTGGCCGGGGCCTTCCTGGTTCGAACCAATGCGATACCACAGGTGGGAGTGAACCAGAGGGGCGTGGTGGTCTTCATAAACAATGAGCTTCAGGCCGTTGTCGAGCATGAACTCATGAATCGATGGTGGGCGGCTGGCGAACGCCAACAGCGGTTGCAACATGACGCCGAATACCAGTGCGGCGAGAAGTGGTCTCATGGGGGTGTCCTGACGATTGTTCGTCAGGACAGGTTGCGTCACACGCCTGTTGCACGTGCGTTACATAAGTACGCAATGATCGGCGCCGGGCATTCAGGGCGCCGGGACAGGTAAAGGACGCTGGGTCGTCGTGGGGCCATGGCTGGTTATCACCCATTGATCGGCCTTGAGATACCGGTTTATGACCGCTTTGATGTGCGCAGGCGTCAGCTGTTGCGCTTGCATGACCAGCGCGTCGAAGTTGCGGGGTAACCCGTGTGCGCCGATGAGTAGCAACTGTTGCAGCATTTGCGCATTGCTGGCGCTGGTCAGCGGCAGGTTCCCCGCGAGCCGTCGCTTGACGTCGACCAGTTCTTGCTCGGTCGGCCCTTCGTCCAACCATTGCTCAAACAGTGTTTTGACAAGCCTGATCGTGGCCTCTTGGTGGTCGGGATCGGTTTGCACGCTGATGGTCCAGGGGCCTCCCGCCTCCCACAGCGGCATGAAGGACGCTGCACTGTAGGTCAACCCGCGCTTATGGCGTAGCTCATTAATCAGGCGGTTATGACCGGAGCCACCGAACAGCAGGCTGGCCACTTGTAGCGCGACGTAATCGGGGTGATTGGCCGGTATGCCGGGCTGCGCCAGCATGATGTGGGTCTGGCCGGAGAGCGCTTCAACGTGCGCATGGTCGGGCCGGGTTGCCATGCCCATGCTCAGCGCAATGGGCGCCAGTTTCTGCCCTTGAGGTAATGCCTGGCTCAAGGCGATGCTGAGCGTTGTGGCGTCGTCCAGCGAGAGGTCACCGACCATCACCAGCAAGGCATTGGAGGCGCTGTAGGCCTGTTGATGGAAGGCCCGCAGGTGTTCAGCCCCGAGCTTTGCGATGCTCTGCTCGTTGCCTGCCTGCGCACTGGCGTAAGGATGACCGGCGTATAGCTGTGCATGCAGGGCCTGTTGGGTGAGCAAAGCGGGGTTTTGCCGGGCCAGCGTGAGTTCGTTGAGTGCGGTTGCCTTGATGCGCTCGGTGGCCGCCGGGGAAAACGCGGGGGCGCTGACCAGTTGCGTGAACAGCTCAACGGCCGCGCTGCGCGTCTTTGGTTCGCTCAGGGTGCGCAGGTTCACGCGCACTTCGTCCTTGTCCACGGAAGACGTCACTTGCGCGCCCAGTTGATCGAAGGTGTCGGCAATGGTCTGCGCGTCCTTGCCCTCAATGCCTTGATGCAACAGTTTCAAGGTCAGCGCGGCTCGCCCCGGCATGTCATCGTCCCGGCTGCTGCCTGCCGAGAAGCGCACGCTTAGGTCCACCACAGGAATCTCGCGGGTTTCGATAAAGAGCACGCCGGTGCCTTCATGGGTTGACCAGGCATGAACCTTCAGGGGGCGGTTGGCAATGTGGCTGTCATCAAGGGTCTCCAGGGTCTTCAGCCCCGTCGATACGGGTTCTACGGCGTGCGCCGCGGCGTTCAGGCTCAGGCTGATGACCAGCACTGAACGTGCTGCGCGCAGGAAGGAGGAACGCTTTGGCGTCGGGCACAGGTCAGTCATGTTTTTTCTCCGGCCCCGGCAGGTAAGCGGCGCTGTAGCGGTTTTCAGTGAGGTAGGTGCGGGCCAGTTGCTGAATGTCAGATGCGGTCAGTGCCAGCACGCTCCGGGCCTGAGTGTCGAGGGTGGACCAGGGCAGCCCGATGCTTTCCAGTTCGCCCAGTTCGCTGGCTTGTTTCTCGACTTGATCGTGGGCATAGATGCGCTTGGTGATGATTCTGCGTTTGGCGCGGTCCAGGATTTCAGCGCTGACGGGCGTGGTTTTTAGCCCATCAAAGTGCGCCCAGATCAGGCGCTCGATGTCGTGGGGCGTCTGCGTGCTCGAAGGGCTGATTTCAGCCCACAACCTGAGCAGGCCATCGCCGCGGTTCAACAGGTCGTAATGGGAATAAGCGCCTGCCAGCAACCCTTGTTCATGGAGCAGACTGACCTTGAGGGATGAGCTGTTGCTGCTGGCCAGCAACTCGTTGAGCACCAGCAGGCCAAAGGCGGTTTGAGGGTCTTTTGCGGTTTTTAAACTGGGCACGTTAAACGCCAGGGCCAGCTTGCCATTGGGGCTGGGGAGGCCAAGGTGCAACTCGCGGCGCCCGAGACGATGCAGTTCGACCGGTGGCCGTGCCGTGGGCAGCGGGCGTGCGAACAGCGCGGCGAAATGCTCGGTGACCATGGCTTTGACCTGCGCCAGGGTAACGTCGCCGGCGATGACCAGAACGGCATTGTTTGGCGCGTACCACTGTCGATACCACTGGGTGAGTGGCGGCTCGGGCATGCGCTGGATGTCATGCATCCAGCCCAGAATCGGGTTTTTATAGGTGCTGGCCACATGGGCCGTGGTTTTAAGCCGCTCGTTGATCAGGCTCCACAGGTTGTGGTCGACGGTGGTCAGGCGTTCCTTTTGGATGACCTGTAATTCGGTCTGTAACTGGGCTTCACTCCAGCGTGCGCTGCGCATCTGATCGGCAAGTACTTCCAGCGACACCGCCAGCCGGTTTTTCGCCTGTAGCTGCGTGTAGAACGTGGCATCGGGGCGGGTGGTGGCCTGGTGACTGACGCCCAGCGAATCAAACACCTTCACCGCCTGGCCTTCAGGCAACTTGCTGCTGCCTTTGAACACCATATGTTCCAGCGCGTGGGACACACCTGTTTGCCCTTCCTGCTCATAGCTGGCGCCGACTTTGTACCAAAGCTGGGACGCCACCACGGGGGCGCGGTGATCTTCGCGGACGACGACCTTCAGGCCGTTGTCGAGTGTGAAAACGTGAGTAACGGGGTGTGAGTGGGCATGAACGGTCGCTGGCAACCACAAGGCGATTAGCCAGCGACCCAAGAGCGGGAGTTTCATCCGGGAGGATCCTTGAGTGTTCTGTTTGTAGGTCAGAACAGGGTGGATCAACCCGAATGCAGCAAGGCGGTATATAGGTAGCGCGCCTTACTCAGTGGGGGTCAAGGGGTGCGCGGCAGGATATGCGCCACACTCAAGCGTTCCGGTGTGAAGTACGTGTTGGCCACACGCAGGATGTCCTCGGCCGTGATGCGGCGTATCTGTTGGGCTTCGTCATCGATCAGCGTCCAGGATTGACCGATGGCAAGCAGGTTGCCGATCACCGAGGCCTGCATTTCCAGGGTGTCCAGATCGTTAAGGTAGGCCAGGGCCTGATGTCGGCCGTAGCACAGCGTGTCTGTATCCAGCGCGTGATTTTTGAGTGTTTCCAGCAGTTGCTTTATTTCCAGCTCAACGTGATCGATAGACGCCGAGGTGTGTTCGCCGAGGGTGGCGCTGATCAGGAACAGATCATCTTTCAGGCGATAGCCCGGAAAGCGGCTGATCGCGCTGCTCAGGTTTTGCGCGCCACCGGACAACTTGCCCGGTAGCCAGGCCTGCGGGCCTCTGGTCAGCAAGGCGCTGATGACTTGCAACGCGCGCAGGTCGCGTGTGTCTTCAACGGTGGCCAGCCCAGGGGTGTTGAAGGCCAGTTGCAGGCGCGGCCTCGGGGTATCGAGGTATTGAGTGAGTCTGCGTTCATCGCCAAGGGGCTGGCTGGCAGGATGTTCTATCGGAGTAAAGCCATTGAAACGCGGAACACCGCCAAACATGCGCTGGACCAAAGGTTGAATCTCTTCAAGGGTGGTATCGCCTGCCACGACCAAAATCGAATTGTTGGGCGCGTAGCCTTCTTCATGCCAGCGCAGTACATCCGCGACCGTCATGCACTCAAGGTGGTCGATGTTTGCAAATTTGTAGACCTTGCCGGCCGAGGGGAAAATCAGCTGTTCGAATTCAGGGCTGATCCAGTGATCCGAGGTGAAGTACGGCTCGCTCAGTTCCAGTTCTCGCGTGCGCAGGAGGCCTTTGTTGAGGCGCTCCTGGGTCAGTACGGGGGTTGCCATCCTGCCCGCCAGCAATTGCAGAACCGTTTGCAGTCCGGTTCGCGGCGCTTCGAGGCTGTAAGTGCTGAGGTGGTAATCGAGCCAGCCGTTGGCAACGGCGCCGATTGTCTTCTCCAACGCTTTGTCTTTGAAGGTGGCGCCACCCGCCAGATAGGCCAGACCGCGCTGGTCCGGGCGTTCATGGTCGGTGCCGACTTTGTGGAACAACGAGGCGCAGATAGCCTCGGTGCGGTGATCCTGGCGCACAACGACGTGCAGGCCGTTGTCCAGTGTGTAGGCGTAAGTCGGTTTTTCAGTGGTAGGGCTCATGGTTCACATTCCGTTGTTTGGATAACGCCGATCGGTGCAGATGCGCACGTAAGGAGAGCGATCGGGTCGAGCAAACAGAATGCGTGGTTGCCGGGCAGGCGAGGCGGTACATAGATAGGGCAGTTGCAGGTGACATGCAGTCGTTGCCGCCATGGACGGCAGCGACTGCACAGAGGTCAGCGGCGCTTATTGTTCAGCAGGCACCTGAGGCGCTTCACGCTGCCACAGGGCGTAGTTCACGCCCCCGGCTTTTTGTTCGCGGTGCAGGCGCCAGTTGGCAGGTAAGCCCAGTTCCGAAGGGCGGACTTCGCTCTCGGTGTAGACCCAGGCCTCGTCTGCCAGCCAGCCGCGCTGTTCCAGCAGGTCGCAGGCAGGCTTGAGCAGGTCCTTGTGGAACGGCGGGTCGAGGAAGACCACGTCAAACGTGTCGCCGGGGGCGGCATCCAGATAACGCAGGGCGTCCGTCTGCTGCACCTGGCCTACGGTGCACCGCAGGATGCCCATGTTCTCGCGGATGTTGGAAATCGCATCGCGATTGCTGTCCAGTGCCACGCCCTTGGCGGCGCCACGGGACATGGCTTCGAGGAACAGTGCGCCGCTGCCGGCAAACACGTCCAGGACCTTGGCGCCGCCGATGTAGGGCGCGAGCCAGTTGAACAGGGTTTCACGTACACGGTCGGGTGTAGGCCGCAGGCCTTCTACGTGGGGGAAGTCGAGCTTGCGGCTGCGCCATTCCCCGCCAATGATGCGTAACTGACCCGCACCCGAGTGCGATGTGTTTTTGGGCTTTGCCATTAATGCTCCGGAACCCCAAGAGGTTGCTCTGAAGGTTTATCGGTTGGAGGCGGCAGTGGTTTTTGCGGCACGGTTGGGCCGGCGGTCACCACGACCATTTTGTCGGCGCTCAGGTGCTTGTTCATGGCGGCCTTGACCTGCTCGGTGGTCAGGTTCTGGGACTGCTGCATGAAGGTTTCGAGATAGTCCAAAGGCAAATCGTAGAAGCCCATCGCGCCCAGTTGGCCGACGATGGCAGCGTTGCTGGCAGTGGACAGCGGGAAGCTGCCGGCCAGTTCACGTTTGGCATCGTCGAGTTCTTTTTGCGTCGGACCTTCTTTGAGGTAGTCGGCGAGGATGTCCTGCACCAGCTTGAGCGTGCCTTCGCTCAGCTCTGCGCGGGTTTGCAGGTTGATCATGAACGGACCGCGAGCCTGCATCGGGCTGAAGTTGGAGTACACGCCGTAGGTCAGGCCGCGTTTCTCGCGCACTTGCGTCATCAGGCGCGTACCGAAACCGCCACCGCCGAGTACCTGATTGCCCAGCGACAACGCGGCGTAGTCCGGGTCGTCGCGGTCAATGCCCAATTGCGACAGCAGCAAATGAGTTTGCTTGGACGGGAACTCGATGTGGGTTGCACCCGGCTTGGGCTCGGTCGGCTGCACGGTTTTTGGCAGCGCAGGGCCTTTGGGCAGTGCGGCCGATACTTGGGCGGCCATGGCTTGGGCCTCTTCGCGCGACAGGTCGCCGACGATCGCGATCACGGCGTTGCCCGCCGTATAAGCCTTGTTGTGGAAGGCTTTGAGCTGGTCGACGGTAATTGACGTCACGGTTTGAGCATTGCCGTCGCTGGCGTGAGCATACGGGTGATTGCCGTACAGGCGCTTGAACAGCTCATCGCTGGCCAGTTTGCCGGGGTTTTGCTTCTGGAATTCAAAGCTGGCCAGCAGTTGGTTTTTGATGCGGGCCAACGAGTCGGCCGGGAAGGTCGGTTGGCCAATCACTTCAGCAAACAGGTTTAACGCAGGCGCGCGTTTGGCCGGGTCGCTCAGGCTGCGCAGGGAGGCCACGGCCATGTCGCGATAGGCACCATTGCCGAACTCGGCTCCCAGGCCCTCAAAACCCTGGGCGATGGCGCCGACATCTTTACCGGCAACGCCTTCATTGAGCATGGCATTGGTCAGCAAGGCCAGTCCCGGGGTGTTGTCGTCCTGACTGCTGCCGGCGGCGAAGGTCACGCGCAGGTCGAACATCGGCAACTGGCGGGCTTCAACAAACAGGACTTTGGAGCCTTCGGCGGTTTTCCAGGTTTGAACATTCATGGCGCGGTGGCTGGGGGCCTTGCCGTCCAGTTCTGCCAGCGACTCCAGTGTGTGCTCGGTCTTGGCGTTTTCCAGTGCCGGGCTGGCTACGGACTCAGCCGGGCTGGCGAAATAGTAGCCGAGTGCGCCGACCAGAACAGCGGCGGTCAGGCCGAGCAGGGCGTAGCGGGGACCTTTACGCTCACTCATGGGTTTTCTCCTCGGGCAGTACGTGCGCAACGCTCAGACGGTCGCGAGTGAAATAGGTGCGGGCGGCTTGCTGGATGTCGGCCGGGGTCACTTTTTGCAGGTCTTGCAGCTCGGTGTCCATCAGCTTCCAGGACAAACCGACTGTTTCAAGCTGACCGATGGACGTGGCTTGCGAGGTGATCGAGTCACGTTCGTAGACCAAACCGGCGATCACTTGAGCGCGAACGCGTTCCAATTCTTCAGGCGTGGGCGGCGTCTTTTTCAGGTCGTCGAGCAAGCGCCACAGGCCAGCTTCGGCTTGAGCCATCGTGACCTTCTTCTGGCTGTTGGGCATGGCGCTGAGCAGGAACAGGCTGTCGCCCCGGGTGAACGCGTCATAGCTTGACGATGCGCCGGAGACCAGTTCTTCACCGCGCTCCAGTTGAGTGGGCATGCGCGCGCTGTAGCCGCCGTCCAGCAGGGCCGAGATCAGGCGCAGGGCGTTGGCCGTGACCGGGTCTTTGGCGGTGGACACGCTCGGCACGTTAAAGCCCATCATCAGACTTGGGAGTTGGGTCTGCACATGAACCTTGAGCAGGCGCTCGCCGGGGGTCGGCAGTTCAAGCGGAGCCTTGGCGATCGGTACTTCACGCTTGACCACCGGGCCGAAATAACGCTGGGCCAATGCTTTGACTTCGTCCGGGGTGACGTCCCCGACCACCACCAGCGTGGCGTTGTTCGGTGCATACCACTCTTCGTACCACGCGCGCAGCTCGGCAACGCTCATGCGCTCCAGGTCGACCATCCAGCCGATGGTCGGGGTGTGGTAGCCGCTGGACGGGTAGGCCATGGCGCTGAACAGTTCGTAGGCTTTGCTCATCGGTTGGTCATCGGTGCGCAAACGGCGCTCTTCCTTGATGACTTCGATCTCGCGTTTGAACTCTTCGGGCGGCAGACGCAGGCTGGCCATGCGGTCGGCTTCCAGCTCAAAGGCCACGCCCAGACGGTCGCGGGCCAGTACCTGGTAATACGCGGTGTAGTCGTCGCTGGTGAAGGCGTTTTCCTGTGCGCCCAGGTCGCGCAGGATCAACGAGGCTTCGCCGGGCCCCACCTTGTTGCTGCCTTTGAACATCATGTGTTCAAGGGCATGGGACAGGCCGGTCTTGCCGGGTGTCTCGTAACTGGAGCCCACCTTGTACCAGACCTGCGACACCACGACTGGTGCGCGGTGGTCTTCGCGGACGATGACTTTAAGGCCATTGTCCAGACGGAACTCATGGGTGGGTTGCGGCTCGGCTGCCAAGGCCGAAAGTGGAAGGCAAACTGTGCTGAGCAACAGGCCAGCAGCGCGGCGGGCTAGAGCATTCATTCGTTTTTAAACCTGTAGGGCTGCCCGCTTGGCCTTAGCGTCTGCGGGTGAGGAGGTGCTAGGATACTGATCCGTTTTACTGGCGGCCACGCCTATCAGGCCTTTGACGATCAGACGACGTTTGATCGGGCAGTATAGGAGCCCGCTTGGAAGTGTGGATGTATCCCGGTAAATTTCGCTTTTTTGCCGATTTTCCCGATCCGGTTCCGAGTAAAGACGAAGTTTCGCAGGTGTTTTTTACCCTGCGACTAAGTTGTGTGCGAACGAGCTGACAAAAATACAGTCTTTTTCACACCGAATATTATTTGCCGGGGCGCCACAGTGGCGCTTCGCTACGATGAGATAGCCGTCCTCCATGTTTGGTTCCAACGACGACAAGAAGAACCCAGCCAAGGCTGGCGAGAAAAAAGGCCTGTTCGGATGGCTGCGCAGAAAGCCGCAGGAAGCCGTCGTTGAACAGCCGGCTGCGGCCCCCGAGACAGCGCCCGAGACCTTGATCGACGCCGCGCCCGTGATCGTGGCGCCCACCCCTGAAGAAGTGGTGGTGATCGAGCCTGCTGTCGAGCCGCACACCGCCGCTGAGCCATGGCCGCCTTTGCCCGTCCCGGAAGAGCCGGTGGCGTTGGTCGAGGACGTGCAAGCGCCGCATATCGTGCCGCCGATTCCGGCGCCGGAAATCGAGGTGGTCGCAGAACCTGTGATCGCCACGCCACCTGCGGTCGAAGTGCTTGAGCGCATCGAGCCCGTGATTGAACCAGCCCCTGCCCCGGTCATTGAACCGGTGGCCGAGCCCGTGGTGGTTGCGCCTCAACCGGTGCCTGCCCCGGTCGTTGAAACGCCGCCTGCGGTGATTGAGGCTCCGGCTCCCAAAGCCGAACCTGCTCCCGAAGCCAAAACCGGTTTCTTTGCCCGTCTCAAGCAAGGTCTGTCGAAAACCAGCGCCAGCATTGGCGAGGGCATGGCCAGTCTGTTCCTGGGCAAAAAGGCCATCGATGACGACCTGCTCGAAGAAATCGAAACCCGCTTGCTGACGGCAGATGTGGGTGTCGAAGCCACGTCGGTGATCATCAAGAACCTGACGCAAAAAGTGGCGCGCAAGCAATTGACGGATGCCGACGCGTTGTACAAATCCTTGCAGGACGAGCTGGCAGCGATGCTCAAGCCGGTTGAACAGCCGCTGAAAATCGAATCGCAAAACAAGCCGTTCGTGATTCTGGTGGTCGGCGTGAATGGGGCGGGCAAAACCACCACCATCGGCAAACTGGCGAAAAAACTGCAACTCGAAGGCAAGAAAGTCATGCTCGCTGCGGGCGATACTTTCCGCGCTGCGGCGGTGGAGCAATTGCAAGTGTGGGGCGAGCGCAACCACATCCCCGTGATTGCACAGCACACTGGTGCCGACTCCGCCTCGGTGATCTTCGACGCCGTACAAGCGGCCAAGGCCCGCGGGATTGACGTGCTGATCGCGGACACGGCCGGGCGCCTGCACACCAAAGACAACTTGATGGAAGAACTGAAAAAGGTTCGCCGCGTGATCGGCAAGCTCGACGAAGACGCGCCGCACGAAGTGCTGCTGGTGCTCGACGCCGGTACTGGCCAAAACGCCATCAGTCAGGCCAAACAATTCAATCAGACGGTCGCGCTGACCGGCTTGGCGCTGACTAAGCTGGACGGTACGGCCAAAGGTGGCGTGATCTTCGCCCTGGCCAAGCAATTCGGCATCCCGATCCGCTTTATTGGTGTCGGTGAAGGCATCGATGATTTGCGCACGTTTGAATCCGAACCCTTTGTTCAGGCTCTGTTTGCGGAGCGGGAGCGTCCATGATTCGTTTCGAGCAGGTCGGTAAACGCTATCCAAATGGACATGTGGGCCTGCACGAGCTGAGCTTTCGGGTCCGCCGTGGCGAATTCCTTTTTGTCACGGGCCATTCTGGCGCGGGCAAAAGTACGTTGTTGCGCCTGTTGTTGGCCATGGAACGCCCCACCAGCGGCAAGTTGCTGCTGGCCGGGCAAGACCTGAGCCAGATCAGCAACGCGCAAATCCCGTTTTTGCGGCGTCAGATCGGCGTGGTGTTCCAGAACCACCAGTTGCTGTTTGATCGCACCGTGTTCAATAACGTCGCCTTGCCGTTGCAGATTCAAGGGCTGTCCAAGGCCGAAATCGTCAAGCGCGTTGATTCGGCGCTGGAGCGGGTATCGCTCTCGGATAAAACCGACCTGTACCCCGGCGACTTGTCCACGGGCCAGCAACAACGCGTGGGTATTGCCCGCGCCATCGTGCATCGCCCAGCATTGCTTCTGGCCGATGAACCCACCGGCAACCTCGACCCGCGTCTGGCGGCGGAAATCATGGGCGTATTTGAAGACATCAACCGGTTGGGCACCAGCGTACTGATTGCCAGCCACGACCTGGCACTGATCGCCCGCATGCGTCATCGCATGTTGACCTTGCAGCGTGGGCGATTGATCGGCGACGGGGAGGCCGGGCAATGAGTGCAACACGCAGCCCCAAGGTATCGGAGCGCGTAGCGCCCAAGGCCGCTGAACCGCAGCCACCGAAGAAAAAGCACGATGAAGACGACGGCCCGACGTTTGGCATGTTGTTTCACGCCTGGATCGACGCGCACCGTGCCAGTTTGCTCGACAGCCTGCGGCGTTTGGGCAAGCAGCCGATTGGCAGCTTTTTTACCTGCCTGGTGATGGCCGTGGCGCTGAGCTTGCCCATGGGCCTGTCGTTGTTGCTTAACAACGTGGAACGCCTGGGAGGCTCGTGGCAGCGCGCAGCACAGATTTCGGTGTACTTGCAGATGGACGCCACGGGCGATCAGGGCGAGCAACTGAGCAATCAGATAAAAGGTATGGCCGGTGTCGCGCAGGCTGAGTTCATCAGCCGCGAACAAGCCCTTGAAGAGTTCCAACAGCAGTCAGGGCTGGGCGAAGCGCTCAAGGAGCTGCCGGATAACCCGTTGCCGGGCGTGGTCCTGGTGACGCCGAATGAGGTAGATAAAGCCACCCTTGAGGCCCTTCGCGAGCGACTTTCCGAGTTGCCGAAAGTGCAACAGGCGCAACTTGATCTAGTCTGGGTTGAGCGTCTGGCGGCCATCCTCAAATTGGGTGATCGTTTTGTGTTCGGTTTGACGGTGCTGCTGGTCTCGGCCCTGTTGCTGGTGATCGGTAATACGATTCGGCTGCATATCGAGAACCGCAGAGTCGAGATTGAGGTCACCAAGCTGGTCGGCGGTACTGACAGCTATGTGCGTAGGCCGTTTCTATACATGGGCGCGCTTTATGGCTTTGGTGCCGGTGTACTTTCGTGGGGCGTTCTGGCGTTCGGTCTGAACTGGCTCAATGACGCGGTTGTCGGGCTGGCCGGTCTTTATGGCAGCGATTTTGCCCTCGCGGGCGTGCCTGTTGCCGACGGTCTGTCGCTCTTGCTTGGCGCGGTACTGTTAGGGTATATCGGTGCATGGATTGCGGTAGCACGGCATTTACGTGAGCTTTCACCCAAGTAGTTTCATTTTTACCTGTTGACCTTTTCAGCTTATGTGGGAACTTTTTTTGTGGTTCCCGGTCAATTTTCGCAGTGCTGAACTGCACGAGTTATGTGAGTCGGAGGTTTTTCGTATGACCACTTCTTTGCAACCTGCGTATGCGTTGGTCCCTGGTGCGAACCTTGAGGCCTACGTAAACACCGTGAACAGCATTCCACTGCTGACGCCGGAGCAGGAGCGTGAACTGGCCGAGAGTCTCTATTATGAGCAGGATCTTGAGGCGGCTCGGCAGATGGTGCTCGCCCACCTGCGTTTTGTCGTACACATCGCTCGTAGTTATTCGGGCTATGGCCTGGCACAGGCCGACCTGATCCAGGAAGGCAATGTTGGCCTGATGAAAGCGGTCAAACGCTTCAACCCTGAAATGGGTGTGCGTCTGGTGTCGTTCGCTGTGCACTGGATCAAGGCTGAAATTCACGAGTTCATCCTGCGCAACTGGCGGATCGTGAAAGTGGCGACCACCAAGGCGCAGCGCAAACTGTTCTTCAACCTGCGCAGCCAGAAAAAACGGCTGGCCTGGCTGAACAACGACGAAGTACATCGCGTGGCTGAGAGCCTTGGCGTTGAACCGCGCGAAGTACGTGAGATGGAAAGCCGGTTGACCGGCCATGACATGGCGTTCGACCCGGCTGCTGAAGCGGACGATGACAGTGCCTTCCAGTCGCCAGCCAACTATCTGGAAGACCACCGCTACGACCCTGCGCGTCAACTGGAAGATGCTGACTGGACCGATAACTCCACCAGCAACCTGCACGAAGCGCTGGAAGTGCTGGATGAACGCAGCCGCGACATTCTCTATCAGCGCTGGTTGGCTGAAGAGAAAGCCACGCTGCATGACCTGGCACAGAAGTACAACGTGTCTGCCGAGCGTATTCGTCAGCTGGAAAAAAGCGCGATGAACAAGCTCAAACTGTCGATTGCCGCCTAAATCGGCCGACAAAAAAACGCCCCGCTGAGTCGGGGCGTTTTTGTATGTGCATCACGCTGAAGTGCCGAGAGTCAGGGGCTACAAGGCCCACGGCGCCTGGCGTGAGTTGTTCAGGGTGTCCAGATAACTGTCCCCGCCCAATTGACGCATTTGCTGGCGTATCCAGGCCGCACGCGTGCTCACATACGCAGACGGGCGACCGGCGCTCCAGTTGCGCGGGTTCGGCAATACCGCGGCCAATTGGCTGGCCTGCTGACGGCTCAACCGGGCAGCACTCACGCCAAAATGATGTTGCGCGGCCGCTTCGGCGCCAAACACGCCGTCATCCCACTCGGCGCTGTTGAGGTAGACCTCCAGAATGCGTTGCTTGGGCCACAACACTTCAATCAGCCCCGTGAACCAGGCTTCCAGCCCTTTGCGCAGCCAGCTGCGGCCCGACCACAAAAACAGGTTTTTAGCGACTTGCTGACTGAGGGTGCTGGCCCCGCGCAATGTGCCGCCCCGCTCGTTGTGCACGAACGCGGCGCGAATGGCACTCAGGTCAAAGCCCCAATGCTCGGCAAATTTCTGATCCTCGCCGGCAATGACGGCGACTTTCAAATCATTGGAGATCTCGTCCCATGGCCGCCAGCTGCGTTGCAGGTCGATGGGCTGGCCGTCGAACCACGATTCAACCTTGCGCTCCACCATCAGCGCGGTGCCTGGCGGTGGCACCCAGCGGAAAATCAGCACCAGCACTGCACTGCCGGCAGCGAACCACAGCAGGGCTTTGAACAATCGATGAACCAGTAAACGCAGCATAGATGGCTTGGCCGAACCCGTTGAGCGGGCCATTATACAGACCCTGCGCCATTCGATGACCTTACGGGAGTGCCCCCATGCTGCGCGTTTTTCTGATGCTGGCTGCGTTTTTTGGCTTTACCGGTGTGGCGCTTGGCGCCTTTGCAGCCCACGGCTTGAAAAGCCGTTTGAGCGAACAGTATCTGGCTGTTTTTCATACAGGCGTCACCTATCAACTGGTTCACACCCTGGCTCTGCTGGGCGTGGCGTTGCTTGCCACCCAGCTGCAAAGCCGCCTGGTGACGTGGGCAGGCTTGTGTTTCGCCGTGGGGATCGTGCTGTTCTCCGGCAGCTTGTACCTGCTGACGATGAGCGGTATCGCCAAGCTGGGGATGATCACCCCGATTGGCGGCGTGGCTTTTTTGGCGGGCTGGTTGTGCCTGGGATTGGCCGCCTGGCGCCTGAGCTGAGGGCGCAAGATGAATGGCTTGGGTCGACCTGACGGATCGGGCTAGAATGCTGGCCCCCTAAAAATGAAGGCAGCGTCGAGCATGCGCATTCAGTTGAACGGTGAACCTTGTGAACTGCCGGACGGCGAGACCGTCGCAGGCCTTTTGGCGTTTCGGAAATTGGCGGGCCGTCGGGTGGCGGTTGAGCTGAATCTGGACATCGTCCCGCGCAGCCAACACGCAGACACGGTGCTCAAAGAGGGCGATCAGGTCGAAGTGGTTCACGCCATCGGTGGCGGCTAGGTTTCGGACCGAACGTTTACCCCCGCAGCGCCACTGAGAATTCATATTCAAGAGGTTTACCGATGAGCAATGTTCGCAGCGACAAGCCGTTTACCCTGGCCGGCCGTACCTACCAATCCCGTTTGCTGGTGGGCACGGGCAAATACCGCGACCTTGAAGAAACCCGTCTGGCCATTGAGGCCTCGGGTGCTGAAATCGTCACAGTCGCCGTGCGTCGCACCAACATCGGTCAGAACCCCGGCGAGCCGAACCTGCTCGATGTATTGCCGCCAGACCGTTACACCATCCTGCCGAACACGGCCGGTTGCTTTGACGCCATTGAAGCGGTGCGCACTTGCCGTCTGGCCCGTGAGCTGCTCGATGGCCATAACCTGGTCAAGCTTGAAGTGCTGGCCGACCAGAAAACCCTGTTCCCCAACGTGATCGAAACCCTCAAGGCCGCTGAAGTGCTGGTCAAGGAAGGTTTCGACGTGATGGTTTACACCAGTGATGACCCGATCATCGCCCGTGAGCTCGAAGCCATGGGCTGCGTGGCCGTGATGCCGTTGGCCGGCCTGATCGGCAGCGGTCTGGGCATCTGCAACCCCTACAACCTGCGGGTCATCCTTGAAGAAGCCAACATTCCGGTGCTGGTGGACGCGGGCGTGGGCACGGCCTCCGACGCGACAATCGCCATGGAAATGGGCTGCGAAGCGGTGCTGATGAACTCGGCCATCGCCAATGCCCAGCACCCGATCCTCATGGCCCAAGCCATGAAATACGCCATTGAGGCAGGTCGTCTGGCCTATCTGGCCGGGCGTATGCCGAAAAAACTCTATGCCAGCGCCTCCTCGCCGCTGGATGGTCTGATCAAGTAAGAGCCCCTGATGACTGAACCACTCGATACCCCAACCCCGGAAGAAGGCGAAGATCGCCAGCACCGTCGCATCAAGAGCTTTGTCATGCGCGCCGGGCGTATGACCGAAGGCCAGCAACGCGGCCTCGATCAAGGTGCGCCGCTGTACGTTTTGCCGCTGGCCGATGCGCCGGTCGATTTCGATCAGGTCTTTGGCCGCTCTGCACCGCGCACGCTGGAAATCGGCTTTGGCATGGGGCATTCCCTGCTGGAGATGGCAGCAGCGTCGCCGGAGCAGGATTTCATCGGGGTCGAAGTTCACCGTCCGGGCGTGGGCGCATTGCTCAATGGCGTGCTGACCCAGGGCCTGACCAATCTGCGTGTCTACGATTGCGACGCCATCGAAGTCCTGACCCGCTGCGTCGCGGACAACAGCCTGGACCGTCTGCTGCTGTTCTTCCCGGACCCGTGGCACAAGAGCCGCCACCACAAGCGCCGCATCGTGCAGGCGTCTTTCGCGGAACTGGTGCGCTCCAAGCTCAAGGTCGGCGGTGTCTTGCACATGGCCACCGACTGGGAACCCTATGCCGAGTACATGCTTGAAGTCATGAACGTGGCACCGGGTTACCGCAACCTGGCCGAAGACGGCCGTTGCGTGCCGCGCCCTGCTGAGCGCCCGGTCACCAAGTTCGAACGCCGCGGCGAACGTCTTGGGCATGGCGTGTGGGACTTGAAGTTCGAAAAACTGGCCTGAGCCGTTTTTCAATGACTGGCCTCCGCTCGGGGGCCGGTTTCTTTAGGCGACGTCCGTCGCGGTGCATCACAGCACGAACCTGACGCGTTTGCTCAGCAGGATCAGCACCGGCGCGGCCGCCAGCGCCAGGGCGATGACCACCAGCGCCAGCAGGTTGCCGTACGCCATCCCCGCCGCCAGTGCCCCCAAAATAAACATCGGATGGATGTAATACACCGCCGAAGACACCTTGGCCGCCGTGTTGCGGGTGGACGCCCGAACATACACGCACGCCAGCAGAAACAACGCGGGCGTGAGAATGGGCAACGAAAACATAAAGTCGAAATACACCTGCGGCTTGGCCCGCAGCGAGTAATTGATGTACGACTCGGTCAGCATCAGGGCTGTGCCCGCCACCAGCCAGCCCCACACCCATGGGCGCGTTACCTTGTGCGGGACCTGATGCCTGGCCAACACAAACCCCATGCACATGAACGGGAAACCCATGAACAGGAAGTTACGGGCGGCGTAGTCGTTTTGATTGAAGTGCTGCAGCAAGGGGTCGGGCAGAACGTAATAAACACGCGCATATTGCAATGTCAGCCCGATCGCATAGGCGATCAGGGCCAGCGTCATCAGCGTTGGAGTGGCCGAATTGCGCAGCGCATACAGGATCAGTCCACCGCCGAGCATGCCCACCAGATACCAGAGGTGGAAATAGCCGATCAACAAAGACTTGATGATCCCGAGCACGCCTTTTAGAGAGCCCAGCGTCGCAGGGTCGACGTAAAACGGGCTGTAGACCAGCATCCAGAAGAGGTACATCCACAAACCGCGTTTGAACCACGTGCCGAACGAGTGGCCTTCGCTGAGGGTGTGGAACAGGTAATACCCGTTGATGATAAAGAAGACAGGGACCGCGACCCGAAACAGCCCGTTGCCCAGCATGTAACCGATGGCCGTGTCATTACCGCCCAGAATCTTGCAGTGCAGCGCGACGACGGCTATCGCCAGCGCCACTTTCAGTGCATCGAGATTGCCATTTAAAAGCTTCGGCATGGGCAGTGCTCACGTATCAGGCGATACCCAAGCGTAGCCCACAATCGGCTGCTTTCTGCGTGGCCTTTATCCCCCCAGCCAGCACTTGCAGCTACGGGTTAGCGGCGATCAGCCACCACGCCGATCAGCACCAACACCACCAGCAACACCGGCGCCAGGCTGTAGTTGTTGAACTGGCTCAGCCCGCGCTCGACCCACGGCGTGGCGTAGATCAGCGCTGCGCCGCTGCCGATCAGGCACAACAGCGCCATCAGCGGGACGCGCAAGGCGCCGGCGATACTGCCCAGACGTTGTTCGACCCAGCCCTTGAAGTCAGCGCCAAACAGCACCAGCAAACAGCCAATCAATGCCAGGGAGATCTCCGAGAGGTGGCTGCGGCTCCAGCGCGATACCGTGGCAAGCAGGTCGAGTACCAAGTCCATTCGATTTCCTTACGTCAAAAAGTGCTGCAACAGGTCATTGAGAAACAGCTGGCCTCGGGCAGTCGCCGCCAGGCGTGTCGGTTCGACCTGCAATAAGCCACTTTGTTCGGCGGCTTCACGCCCGGCGTTCAAACTGTCGAGGGGTAAGCCGGTGCGCAGTGGATAAAGGGCTGAATCCACGCCGTCAGTCAGGCGCAAGGCGTTCATTAGAAACTCAAACGGCAGTTCTTCGGCAGTCAGAACTTTCTCGCCAGCCTGAAAGCTCTTCGCCGGATTTAGGTAATCCTTCGGTAGGCGGGTTTTCCAGGTGCGCACGATGCGGCCATCGGGATGGCTCAACTTGCCATGGGCACCGGCGCCAATGCCGATGAAGTCGCCAAAGCTCCAGTAGTTGAGGTTATGCCGCGCCGGTCGGCCGGGCAGGGCGTAAGCCGACACTTCGTACTGTGCGTAGCCATGTTCGGCGAGCAGGGCTTGCCCCGCTTCCTGAATGTCCCACAGGGTGTCGTCTTCCGGCAGCGTCGGAGGCTGGTTCCAGAACACCGTGTTGGGTTCCAGCGTCAGTTGATACCACGACAGATGCGTCGGCTTGAGGGCGATGGCCTGGCGCAGGTCGCTCAGGGCGTCCTCCAGCGACTGATCGGGCAAACCGTGCATCAAGTCCAGGTTGAAGTTGTCAAACCCCGCCTGACGCGCCATGCCAGCGGCACGCACGGCTTCGTCGCCGTTGTGGATACGTCCCAGTGCCTTGAGCTTTTCTGGCTGAAAACTCTGGATACCAATGGACAGCCGATTGATCCCCAGCGCACGGTACGCGACGAACTTTTCCTGCTCGAACGTACCGGGGTTGGCTTCCAGCGTGATTTCGATATCGGCGGCAAACGCAATGCGTGCTTCAACGCCTTTGAGCAAACGGCCCAGCGCCGCGGCGCTGAACAGACTCGGCGTACCGCCGCCAAAGAAAATAGAACTCAGCTCGCGCCCATATGCCGCGTGCAGGTCCTGATCGAGATCGGCCAGCAGCGCGTCCACGTAGGCTTCTTCGGGCAGTTCCGGGCTGGCGGTATGGGAATTGAAATCGCAATACGGGCATTTGCGCACGCACCACGGAATGTGGATGTACAGCGACAGCGGTGGCAGTTGTGTCAGGGGGGCGCGGGGCGCCTGCTGAGAAAAGCCAGCCGCACCGAGATAGAGCGGCTGGGGAGGTGTGTCGTGGGTCATTTCAGGCCCAGACGCTGACGCAGCAAAGCCATGGCGCGAGCGCGGTGGCTGAGCTGGTTTTTTTCCGCCGGGCTGAGCTCGGCGCTGGAGCAATTGCGTTCAGGCACCCAAAACAGCGGGTCGTAGCCAAAACCGTGCTCACCGCTGGCGGCAGGCAGAATGCGCCCGTGCCACAAGCCTTCGCAGATAATCGGCAGCGGGTCGTCAGCGTGGCGGACCAAGGCCAGGACGCAGACAAACTGCGCGCCGCGTTCGGCTTGCGGCACGTCTTTGAGGGCATCGAGTAATTTGGCGTTGTTCGCCGCATCGCCTTGGCCATCGGCATAGCGGGCAGAGTAAATGCCTGGCGCGCCGCCCAGGGCATCCACCGCCAGCCCCGAGTCGTCCGCCAATGCGGGCAGCCCGCAAATGCGCGATGCATTGCGGGCCTTAAGAATGGCGTTCTCGACAAACGACAAGCCGTTTTCTTCCGGCTCGACGCTGCTGAACTCTCCAATCGAGCGCAACTGCACCGACTCGCCGAGCATGGCCTGAAGTTCTTTGAGTTTGCCCGCGTTGTGGCTGGCGAGTACCAGTTGCGTGAAGTTCATCATTCGATTGGAGCGACCATTTGAGTAAATTCGATTGTTTCAGCGCCAGCGCCGCCCGCTTTTACATCCACCTTGAAGGTGAAAGTTTGCGGGCCTTTGACCGGGAACTGGGCCAGATAATTGATCTCGCCACCTTTGCCGGTTTGCCGGAAGCTCAGGCGCTTTGGCTTTTCATCCCCGGTTTTAACCGTGCCCTGCACATTGGCCGGTATATTTTTGCCCGCCTTGTTGACGGTGATGTTCAGCACGGCGTTGTTCTTGCTGCGCGAGACCTCAACCTGTTTGGCAATCTTAGGCGTCAGAAAAGTAGACGGGAACGCGTTGTAATACACCGTCATGTCGCCAAACGTCTGCTGCCGTTGGGCAGAATTCACGTCGGCCGCCATGGCTTGCGCGCCCAAACACATTGAAAGCAGTAGTAACCCAATACGACCCATGGTCTTTCTCCTTTGAGCGAACCTGTTAAACCGCGACGTTATGGTCCTGAAGGCCAGGACTGCTGACACGGTAAATGCCAATCTCGCCCAACAGGTTAGGCCATATCTTGCTGGCCCACCCGTGTCGATGTTGTTGATCCACGGCAAGGCGGTTGATGACACGCGCTTCACGCTCACGGCACAGCGCTTCGAAGTCTTCAAAGGTGCAGAAGTGAATGTTCGGCGTGTTGTACCAGGTGTACGGCAAAAACTCGGACACCGGCATGCGGCCTTTGCTGGCCAGGTACCAGCGGCAGCGCCAGTGGCCGAAGTTGGGGAAGGTGATGATGCATTGACGGCCGACCCGCAGCATTTCGTCGAGGATTCGGTCGGGGTAGTGCACGGCTTGCAATGCCTGGGTCATGACCACGATGTCGAAGCTGTTGCTGGCAAAGTTGCCCAGCCCTTTGTCGAGATCCTGCTCAATGACGTTAATGCCTTTGGCAACACATTCGGCAATGTTGTCCGGGTCGTTTTCCAGCCCGTAGCCGGTGACTTGCTTGTTGTCGCGCAGCCAGCTCAGCAGTTCGCCATTACCGCAACCGAGGTCGAGCACGCGGCTGCCAGCGGGGATCCAGTCTTGGATGATTTCCAGGTCGGCTCTCATGGCGTTCTCACAGTTCAATTCGGTTCATGTAGTTGCTGAAGGCTTGCAGGTAGCGCGGGATCGGAATCAGGAAGGCGTCATGGCCCTGCGGCGCGTCGATCTCCAGGTAGCACACGTCTTTTTTGGCGGCCATCAACGCGTCCACCAGCTCCCGCGAGCGGGCGGGCGAGAAGCGCCAGTCGGTGGTGAACGACATCACGCAAAAGCGTGCCTTGGCGCCGGCAAAAGTCTTGGCCAGGTCGTCATCGAAGTTCGCCGCCGGGTCGAAGTAGTCCAGCGCCTTGGTCATCAGCAAATAGGTGTTGGCATCGAAACGCCCGGAGAACTCTTCGCCCTGATAGCGCAAATAGCTCTCAACCTGAAACTCGACGCTGTGGAAGTCGTAGTTAAGGTTTTCGTTCTTCAGCCCGCGGCCGAATTTTTCGCCCATCGAGTCATCCGACAGGTACGTGATGTGGCCGACCATTCGTGCCAGCATCAGACCGCGTTTGGGGATGACGCCCTTTTCCTGAAACGACCCGCCATGGAACTCGGGGTCGGTGAGGATGGCCTGGCGCGCGACTTCGTTGAACGCGATGTTTTGCGCCGAGAGCTTCGGCGCCGAGGCGATGGCAAGACAATGGCGCAGACGGTCGGGGTAGCTGATGCTCCATTGCAGCGCCTGCATCCCGCCAAGGCTGCCACCGATCACGGCGGCCCACTGTGAGATGCCCAGGCGGTCAGACAAACGCGCCTGGCTGTGCACCCAGTCTTCAACGGTCAGCACCGGGAACGACGCGCCAAACGGGCGGCCGGTGTCGGGGTCGATGCTGCTCGGGCCGGTCGAACCGTTGCAACCGCCGAGGTTGTTGAGGCTGACTACGAAGAATTTGCGGGTGTCGATGGGCTTGCCGGGGCCGATACAGCTGTCCCACCAGCCGGGCTTGCGGTCGTCGACGCTGTGATACCCGGCGGCGTGATGATGACCTGACAGCGCGTGGCAAATCAGCACGGCATTACTGGCCGACGCATTGAGCTGGCCGTAGGTTTCGTAAATCAGGTCATAGGCTGGCAGTGAGCGGCCGCACGCAAGTGCCAGCGGTTCGCTGAAATGTGCAACGTGAGGCACAACCAGACCAACGGAATCGGGGGGAAAGGCAGCTGGCATCGACCCTGCTCTCATTTAAATGAGGCGTAAGTCTAATGAGCGGGGCAGCGAGCGGCAAGCAATGGTGCAAAACCCTTTGGTCGCGTTTGAAGGCTGCCTTGAAGGCCGTCGTACAGCCTGTCGCAGCCCGCGCAAACGGGAACAGACCCTAGAGGTCGGGACGGGTCAACCCGGGCAGCACCGGCAGTTTTTTTGGGCTGTGCAGGCGTACCCGTTTTTGCCGGTTGAGTTCGCCACTGATCAGGCTGACCTGACTTTTGGCGATGCCAAACGCCTTGGCCAGAAAAGCCATCAAATGGGCGTTGGCCTTGCCTTCGACCGGTGGGGCGGTGAGCCGGATTTTCAGGCGGTCACCGTGCAGGCCAGCGAACTCATCGCTGCTGGCCTTGGGTTGCAAATGACAGTCGAGAATCAGGTCGTCACCGTCCCAGCGGAAATAACTCATCAGATCAGGCCGAACAGCTCAGGTGGCATACGGACATAAATGGCCAGTGGCGGAATCACGTAGCTCTGGATCAGTTGGATGATCATGAACGCGAGGATCGGCGAGATGTCCAGGCCGCCCAGGTTCGGCAGAAAGCGACGGAACGGAGCCAGTGCCGGCTCGGTGATCTGGTTGACCAGCTCAGCGCCAGGGCTGGTGCTGCCCGGTGCCACCCACGACAGAATCACGCTGATGATCATGGCGAAGAAGAACACTTTCAGGAACAGTGCCGTCACGCCGATGATCGACCACAGCAGCAGCCCGAGGATGTTGAACGGGATATAGCTCAAGGTCAGCACGATGGCGAACACCACCATTTGCACCAGAATCGCCAGTACCAGCGACGACATGTCCAGGCCGAAAATGCTGGGAATCACGCGGCGCATGGGCTTGAGCAGGGTTTGCGTGGCCTTGACGATGAACTGGCAGATCGGGTTGTAGAAGTTGGCGCGTACCAGTTGCAGGATGAAACGCAACAGCACGACCAGCAAATACAGGCTGCCCAGGGTTTGAACCACAAAAATGGCAGCGCCATTAAGTCCTGACATCATTTGCTCCTTTATTGACCCAGTTGTTCGGCCAATTCGGCCGAGCGGTGCGCGGCGGCACTCAATGCTTTTTCGACCGTGGCTTCAAAACCACTGGCCTGGAATGACTTGATTGCAGCTTCGGTGGTGCCGGCGGGCGAGGTCACGCGACGACGCAATTCGGCCGCGTCGGCATCGCTGTCCACGGCCATGCAGGCGGCGCCCAGTGCTGTGTGCTCGGCCAGTTTTTCCGCGACGTCATGGCTCAGGCCCAACTTCACGCCCGCGTTGGTCATGGCTTCGATCAGCAGGAAGAAATACGCCGGGCCACTGCCCGATACCGCCGTCACGGCATCAATCTGAGCTTCTTGCTCGACCCAGACCACAACGCCCACAGCGCTCAGCAGCTCATCGGCCAGCGCGCGTTGTGCTTGGGTGACTTGCTGAGTGGCGAACAGACCGCTGACCCCTTTGCCCAGCAGGGCCGGCGTGTTGGGCATGCAGCGCACCAGCGGCTGAGTGCCCAACCATTCCAGCAAACTGGAGGCGTTGATACCGGCAGCAATCGACACCACCAGTTGTTTGGGTTGAAGGTGCGGACGCAGGTCCTGGCACACAGCCTTCATCGCCTGTGGCTTGACTGCAATGACAATGACGTCAGCGTCCTGCACCGCTTTTTCGTTTTCAGCGAACACGTCGATACCGTGTTCGGCCGCTACCTTGGCGCGGGTGTCGGCGCCAGGATCGCTGGCGCGGATCTGTGCAGCGTTGAACCCTTTGGCCAGCAGGCCGCCGATCAAGCTGGAAGCCATGTTGCCGGCTCCGATAAAGGCAATACGCGTCTTGCTCATGACCGATCCTTATAAGTGTGAGGCAAGCCTTTTCAGGCCTGACTGTAGTCGCGAGCGCCAAACAGTGCAGTACCGATCCGCACCCACGTGGCGCCTTGGGCAATGGCCGACTCAAGGTCATGGCTCATGCCCATGGAAAGTGTGTCGAGGCCCATGTTCAGGCCCTCTTGCAATTCACGGACCTTCGCAAACGCGGCGTCCTGTTCGGCGCGCTCGTCGGTGGGCTCGGGAATCGCCATCAACCCGCGCAGTGTCAAGCGTGGCAAAGCGCTGATGGCGTGTGCCAGCGCGGGCAGGTCAGCCGGGGCACACCCGGACTTGCTGGCTTCGCCGCTGACGTTCACCTGAATGCAAATGTTCAACGGGGGCAGCCCATCTGGCCGCTGCTCTGACAGACGTTGGGCAATTTTGAGGCGGTCTACGGAATGCACCCACGCAAAATGCTCAGCGATGTCACGCGTCTTGTTCGATTGAATGGGGCCGATGAAGTGCCAACACAAGGGCAGGTCAGCTAATTCGACCTGTTTGGCGCGAGCTTCCTGCAGATAATTTTCGCCAAAGTCGCGCAGCCCGGCGGCATAGGCGTCACGCAGCGCAGCGGCGGGTTTGGTCTTGCTGACCGCCAGTAAGTGAACGCTCGTTACATCGCGTTGCACAGCCAGTGCGGCTGCACGGATGCGCGCCTCAACCTGAGCAATGTTGTCAGCTATCGTGGACATTCAATTAAGCCCGCCGTGGTGAAAGTCTGCGGCATTCTACTGGAATTGGGAGGGGGGATGGATATCGCCGACCTGTTGGCTGTATGCGTGGCGCGCGGCGCATCGGACATGCACCTGTCTGCGGGCGTGGAGCCGCTGCTGCGCATTGATGGCGACCTGCAGCGGTGCGAGCTGCCGAGCGTAAGTGCGCAGTGTGTACTCGAACTTATCCACAGCATGATGACCGCGTCGCAGCGCGAGGCGTTTGAAACAACCCTCGAAGCTGATTTTTCGTACACCGTGCCGGAGCTGGGGCGGTTTCGGGTGAATGCCTTCAGGCAACAGCATGGCCCCGCAGCGGTGTTGCGCCGTATTGGCGCAACGGTGCCGAGCCTGGCATCACTGGGTTTGGAGCAAGTGCTGAGCCCGCTCTTTAACGTGCCTCATGGTCTGATCCTGATCACCGGCGCCACGGGTTCAGGCAAAACCACCACGCTGGCCGCCCTCATCGATCACCTCAACAGCACGCGTCAGCAACACATTCTGACCATTGAAGACCCGATTGAATTCGTTCACACCTCGCGACGCTGCCTGATCAATCAGCGCGAAGTCCACCGCGACACCCACGGTTTCGCCAACGCATTGCGCTCAGCGTTGCGTGAAGACCCGGACGTGATTGTGCTCGGTGAAATGCGCGACCTCGACAGTATCCGGTTGGCCCTGACCGCCGCAGAAACCGGGCACCTGGTGTTTGCCACGCTGCACACGCCCAGTGCGGCCAAGACCATTGACCGCATCGTCGATGTGTTTGCGGCCGAAGAGAAAGCCATGGTGCGGGCGATGCTGTCCGAATCACTGCAGGCAGTGGTGTCTCAGACGTTGCTCAAGAAAAAGGGCAGCGGACGGGTTGCGGCACACGAAATCATGCTCGGTACGCCTGCGATCCGGAACCTGATACGGGAAAACAAAGTGGCGCAGATGGCGTCTGTCATCCAGACCGGCGCAGCGGTCGGCATGCAGACATTGGACATGAGTGTGAAACGCTTGCAGGAGAGGGGAATCATCGACCTGTAACCGCCGAAGAGCAGCCTTGCGCTGCCCTTCAACGATGTCAGTTAGCGCTGCGCAACCCGCAGGTTGGTTTGCTCTTTGGGCAATACGCGCTTGGCGACTACATAGTGGCTTTGCCAGTACGGCTTTTTCAGGGTGTCGATGGTCACCGACTTGCCGCGGCGTGGCGCGTGAATAAACCGGTCGTTGCCCAGGTAAATGGCCACGTGGTTGACCTTGCGGCTCTTGATGTTGAAAAACAGCAGGTCGCCGGGCTTCAAGTCTTTGCGATCGACTTTCTGGCCGTGGCCGCTGGCCATGGCGCTGGAGCTGCGGGGCAGATTGACCGCCGCCACATCGTTGAACGCGTATTTGACCAGCCCGCTGCAATCAAAGCCTTTACTTGGGCTGCTGCCGCCCCAACGATAAGGGGTGCCCAGCACGTTGACCGCACGGCTCAGCACGGTGCTGCTTTGCTTGTTGGCGGCGACCAGAGAAGCGGTCGCCATTTTGCCGGGAGCTTTGCGATGAACTTTACTGGAGGTCGCACGTGAGACGGTTTTGCTGTTAGAGGCTACAAACGGTGCACTCGCAGATGACTTTGCGGTGTATCCGGTGAAACCCGAAGGAAGACGTTGCTCACGGTTGGTGGCGTGGGCGGCCAGAGGCAGTAATAGGCAAATGGTTAGCCATGTCTTGAATAAAGGACGCATTCGGCAGGGCTCTAAGTGGTTAAGCGCGCAACTTTATAACAGCTTTTTTGTCCTTTCTAAGGCCGTTTGTCGATTGGACCGGGGGGTCAAAAACCCTCAAGGTGGTGGCAAATTGTCACAGTGTGGCGATGCAGGCCTGATGGCATAAGGGTTTGCGCGAAAACCTGCAACAGACTATTACGTGTTGCGAGACAGTAAAAAAGTCACAAAAAAAATGTAAATTTTTTTCTATCGACTCCCAAGGGGGCATTAATGAGCGGCTATCGAGACGATGTACAACACGATACCCACAGCAAGGTACTGGGTTATCTGCTGTGGATTTTTGGCTTTCTGGGGGCTCATCGTTTCTATTACGGCAAACCGGTCACCGGAACCATCTGGTTCTTCACCCTGGGCTTGTTGGGCATTGGCTGGCTGATCGACTTGTTCCTGATCCCGAGCATGGACCGCGAAGCGGACTTGCGCTTTACATCGGGTAATACCGATTACAGCGTGGCGTGGATTCTGCTGACATTTTTGGGCGTGTTCGGTCTGCACCGCATGTACATGGGCAAATGGATCACCGGGATCATCTACCTGTTCACGGGCGGTTTGTTCCTGATCGGTGTCTTGTACGACTTCTGGACCTTGAATACCCAGATCTCGATCAAGAATGCCGAGCGCCGTTAAGCGCTAAAAAAACCCTCACCCCGAGCCTCTACCGCAGGCAGGGGGTGGGGTGAGGGTGTAGGGCGACGCCTTAGCCTTCGTAGCTGATTCGACCGTCCACCAGCGTGTAGCGCACGGCGCCTGGCAGGCAATGGCCCAGGAATGGGCAGTTGTCGCCTTTGGAGTGCCATTTCTCACCGGCCACGGTGGAAGCGCCCGGATCGAACAGCACCAGATCGGCCGCCGAACCCACACTCAAACGCCCCGCTGGCAAGCTCAAGGCATCTGCCGGGCCGGTGCTCAAGCGCGCCAGCAACGTCGGCAAGTCCAGCAAACCGTCTTCGACCAGCGTCATCGCCAACGGCAACAACAGCTCTACGCTGCTCATGCCCGGCTCGGTGGCGCCGAACGGGGCCAGTTTGGCGTCCCGCTCATGGGGTTGGTGATGGCTGGAGATGGCCTGCACCACGCCGGATTTGACGGCTTCACGCAGCCCGTCACGGTCGGCGCGGGTGCGCAGCGGCGGTTGCACGTGGTAGACGCTGGAGAAGTCCACCAGCGCTTCGTCGGTCAGGATCAACTGATAGAGCGCCACATCGGCGGTGACCTTAAGGCCGCGAGCCTGAGCTTGCGCTATCAGCGCGACGCCCCGGGCGCTGGTCAGTTGGCTGAAGTGCGCACGCACGCCGCTTTGCTCGACCAGCAACAGGTCGCGGGCCAGCGCCACGGTTTCGGCGGTTTCAGGGATGCCGGGCAAGCCACGGAAGGCCGCCATCGGGCCATCGTGGGCCAGGCCGCCTTCAGCCAGGTCACGGTCCTGAGAGTGGAAAATCACCGTCAGGTCAAACGTGGCCGCGTATTCCAGCGCGCGGCACAAAGTGCGCGTGTTGCTGAAACTGCTCAGGCCGTTGCCGAAGGCCACGCAACCGGCATCGCGCAGGGCGATCAGTTCGGCCAGTTGTTCGCCTTCGAGCCCTTTGCTCAGTGCCCCGATGGGGAACACTTTGCAGTTGCCGGCTTCGCGGGCGCGGTCGAGGATCAGTTCGGCCACGGCCGAGGTGTCGAGCACCGGTTTGGTATGCGGCGGGCAGCACAGGCTGGTCACGCCACCGGCTGCGGCCGCGCGGGTTTCGCTGGCAATTGTGCCTTTGCGGCTGTAACCGGGCTCGCGCAGGGCAACGTTCAAGTCCACCAGCCCCGGTGCGGCCACAAGGCCCTTGGCGTCAAGCGTGCGGGCGGGCGAGAAACCCGCCGGGGCCGCGCCCATGGCGACGATTTTTCCGGCTTCCAGGTGCAGGTCGGTGACCTGGTCAAACTGGCTGGCAGGGTCTATTACACGGGCGCCGAGAATGCTGAGCTTCACTGGGCGTTCTCCTGTTCGAATTGGCGCTGGGCCGTTTGCCCGCTCATGGTCATGGACAACACCGCCATGCGCACGGCGATGCCGTACGTCACCTGATTGAGAATCACCGAGTGCGGGCCATCGGCCACGGCGGATTCAATTTCCACGCCACGGTTGATCGGGCCGGGGTGCATGACGATGCAGTCGGGTTTGGCGCCCGCCAGGCGGGCAGTGGTCAGGCCGAACAGGCGGTAGAACTCGCCTTCGCTTGGCAGCAGGCCGCCGGACATGCGCTCACGCTGCAGGCGCAACATGATGACCACGTCGACGTCCTTCAGGCCCTCGGCCATGTCGGTGTACACCTTGACCCCGTATTGCTCGATGCCCACAGGTAGCAGGGTTTTTGGGGCAATGACGCGAATGTCCTTACAGCCCAGTGTTTTGAGCGCGATCATGTTCGAGCGTGCGACCCGCGAGTGCAGGATGTCGCCGACGATGGCCACCGACAGGTTTTCAAATCCGCCTTTGTGGCGGCGAATGGTCAGCATGTCGAGCATGCCCTGGGTCGGGTGAGCGTGACGGCCGTCGCCGCCGTTGATGATCGCGACCTGCGGGCACACGTGCTCGGCGATGAAATGTGCAGCGCCCGAATCGCCGTGGCGCACCACGAACATGTCAGCGGCCATGGCTTCGAGGTTGCGCAGGGTATCGAGCAGGGTTTCACCCTTGCTCGCCGAGGACGTGGACACATTGAGTGTGATCACGTCGGCAGACAGGCGCTGGGCGGCCATTTCAAAGGTGGTGCGGGTGCGGGTGGAGTTTTCGAAGAACACGTTGCACACAGTCTTGCCGCGCAGCAACGGGACTTTTTTCACCGCACGGGCGCCGACTTCAAGGAACGAGTCGGCGGTGTCGAGGATCTCTGTCAGCAGCTCACGGGACAAGCCGTCGAGCGACAGAAAGTGGCGCAGCTGGCCCTGATCATTGAGCTGCAGCGGGCGCTTGGCGTCTGTAGGCGTCATCGCAGTGGTCTCTTAAAGGGCGGGTTCTTGAGATAGGTCTTGGAGTTCGAGTGTCAGTGGCGCGGGGCCGGACAATTTTACCCGCTCGGTCGGTTTGAGCGACAAGGTCGCGCCCACCACATTCGGCCGGATCGGCAGCTCGGCGGCGTCCAGGTCGAGCAGGCTGACCAGGGTCACGCTGGCCGGACGACCATAGTCGAACAATTCGTTGAGTGCCGCGCGGATGGTGCGGCCGCTCATCAGTACGTCGTCGATCAGTACCAGGTGCTGGCCTTCGATCTCGAACGGCAGGTCGGACGGCCGCACTTGCGGGTGCAGCCCGTTCTGGCTGAAGTCGTCGCGGTAGAACGAGACGTCCAGCGTGCCCAGCGGCGCGTCGCTGTCCATGGCCCGCAACAGCGCCTGGGCCACCCAGATGCCGCCCGTGCGGATGCCGATGAAACGGGGCTCGGTGATGTGACGGCGGGCCAGATGGGCCTTGAGATCAAGCGCCATCTGAGAGATCAGTTCAGCGGGAACAGGCAGGATCATGGTGGCTCCTTAAAAGGCCCGCGCAGGATGCGTGCTGCGACGGGCGCAAACAATGAGGTGCGTCAAACAATTAAACGCAATGTCAGGCTTGAGGTTCAGCCGGGTGCTCGTCGAGCCAGCCTTGCAGCACCAGTTTGGCGGCGATGGCATCGACGGGGTTGTCTCGGTAACTGCCCCGTTGGCCCCCTTGGGCCTTGCGTTCGCCCTTGGCCTCAAAGGTGGTCAGGCGTTCGTCGTGGGTAAAAACGGGGAGATTGAAGCGGCCATTCAACCGATTGGCAAATTTTTGCGCGCGAGCACAGAACTCGCTGGGGGTGCCGTCCATATTCAACGGCATGCCGACCACCATGGCATCGGGCTGCCATTCTTTGATCAGTTTCTCGATTTCTTCCCACTTCGGAATGCCGTTCTCGGCTTTCAAATTGCACAGCTCGCGAGCTTGCCCGGTAATCATCTGGCCGACGGCGACGCCGATGGAGCGGGTGCCGTAATCAAAACCCAGCAGTAAACGTAGGTGGGCCATCAGGCGTGACCTGCTTGAGTGCTTAACAAATTGAGGTTAACTCCGAGGTGTTTGGCGGCCGCGTCAAGGCGCAGCTCGCTCGAGGTGTTGAACAAAATGTGGGCAGAGTACGGGCACGTGAGCCAAGCGTTGTCAGCCAGTTCGGCTTCGAGTTGACCGGCTTCCCACCCGGCATAGCCCAGGCAAATCAGGCTGCGTCGCGGGCCATTGCCGTCGGCGATGCTGCCCAGCGCATCCAGTGACGTGCTCAGCGCCAAGCCGTCTTGCAGCTCAACCGTGGCGTCGAAACTCATGCTGGCGGGGTGCAGGACAAAACCGCGGTCGGTCATCACCGGGCCGCCTGCATAAATCGGCACGTGCTCGCACAGTTCGGGCACGGAGCGCTCGGGGCGCAACTGCTCAAGAATATCTTTGAGGTTGAGGTCCAGCGGCCGATTGATGGTCAGGCCCATCGCCCCATTGGCCGTGTGCTCGACGATGTACGTCAAGGAATGAGCAAAATTCGGGTCAGCCATGTGCGGCATGGCGATCAGGAACTGATGCTTGAGGTAGGTCGGTGCGCGGTTTTTCATGAGCCTTAGTGTGGCGCTGACAAGTGAAACTGACAAGTTGGCTGATGGCGCGCCTTGAAACCTGCATGGGCGACGCGGCGCGAGCGCTCATTTACCCCGGCATTAATTACTGGACAGCCGGTCGCCCTGGGCGAATTTCCAGGTGCGGATGATTTCGAGGCGGTCGATGTCGGCCAGGTCACCGGTGAACGGCGCGAACGGCGCGGCCAGACGTACGATGCGCTGCGCTGCCTGATCCAGCAACGGCTGGCCGGAAGACTCGAGCACCAGTACTTCATGCAGCGAACCGTCGCGATTGATCGAGACCAGCAGCCGCAGCTTGCCGTAGATTTTTTCGCGGCGTGCCTGTTCGGGGTAGTTGAGGTTGCCGATGCGCTCGATCTTTTTGCGCCAGTCCTCTTTGTACCAGGCGCCTTTGTCGCGCATGGTCGAGGCCGCACTCATGCGGTAGATCTTGGGCCTTTTGGCATACAACTGTTGCTCGTTGGCCAGTTCGGCTTCGAGGCTGGAGATCTCGCTCGACAGTTGGGAGCTGTCAAACGACGCAATGCTGGCCTTGGGCGCGGCCTCGGTGATGACCTTCTGCGGCTCGCGCGTGGCTTTTTTGGGCTTTGGCGCCACGGTGGTAACGGCGGCTTTGGGAGCAGCCTGCTTTTGTTCGGGCCGGGCGGCAGGGGGCGGCGTGACCTTTTTGACTTCGTTGGCCTGAAACGGCGCCACTTCTGTGGTTTTGGGCACGGCTTTCTTGTCCAGCGTGCCGCTGCCTTGCTGATTGTCCTGCGCCAGAAAGTCCGCCTGCTTCGGTGCCTTCTCGCTCTTGAACGTGGACAGGGTGATTTCGAGGGTTTTGCTGATCTGTTTGGGCTCGCTCATGCTGAACCCGACGCCCAGGATCACCGCCAGGTGAATCAGTGCCGCGACAAACAGCGTAAACCCCAGACGATCAGCCGCGCGCACGCCGCCGTGCGTGAGTTCAGAGGGCAGGTCGCTGGGAAGTGTCATGGCAAAAGACCAACATCGCGGGTTTCACAGGCTGCGCATGATAACGCAATGTTGGTCTGTGTCTGGCGGATAGAAATCAGCGAGCGGCCAGTTTGCGCTCAATGGCGTCCATTAGCAGTGCGCCGATGTGGGTGCCGAACGCGTTATCGATCTCGCGGATGCAGGTCGGGCTGGTGACGTTGATTTCGGTCAGGTGCTCACCGATTACGTCCAGTCCTACGAACAACAAGCCTTTTTCACGCAGGGTCGGGCCGACCTGTTCAGCGATCCAGCGATCCTTGTCACTCAACGGGCGGGCTTCGCCGCGACCACCGGCGGCCAGGTTGCCGCGTGTTTCGCCCTGCGCCGGAATGCGCGCCAGGCAATAGGGAACAGGCTCGCCGTCGATCATCAGGATGCGCTTGTCGCCGTCTTTGATCCCCGGCAAGTAGCCTTGCGCCATGATTTGCTGAGTGCCGTTGGCGGTGAGGGTTTCGAGGATCACCGACAGGTTCGGGTCCCCCACGCGATGACGGAAAATCGACGTACCGCCCATGCCGTCCAGCGGCTTGAGGATCACATCACCGTGCAGCGCTGCAAATTCGCGCAGGACATCGGCGCGACGGCTGACGACCGTCGGCGGCGTGCATTGGGTGAATTGCGTGGCGAACAGTTTTTCGTTGCAGTCGCGCAGGCTCTGCGGCTTGTTGACGATCAATACGCCGTCACGCTCGGCCTGTTCGAGCAAGTAGGTGGAATACACGAATTCCATGTCGAACGGCGGGTCCTTGCGCATCAGGATCACGTCGAGATCGCTCAGGGCCGTGTCGGTTTCGGCTTCAAGCTCAAACCATTTTTCCGGGTTGGCGAACACCTTGAGCGGCTTCATGCGCGCGCGCGCCTTGCCTTCATTGAGGTACAGGTCTTGCTGTTCCATATAGAACAGCGTCCAGCCGCGCGCCTGCGCAGCCAGCAACATGGCCAGCGAGCTGTCCTTCTTGTAGGAGATGCTCGCAATGGGGTCCATGACAATCCCGACTCGAACGCTCATGGCAAATTCCTCAACAGTAGTGAGCTAAGCCAATCGCTGTAAAAGCGATCAGCAGGCAATTAAAAGTGGCGCCAGAGTGGCGCCGTGTGGTGTCTCGGTCAAGGAAAAACCGTCTGCGCCAGCAGGTGGCGGGACGTTCGATAGATTGCATGTAGAGACTGTGCTAAAAAGGCTCGCACAGCACCTGCAGCCCTTGTCTACCAAGGACTTGGGCTTCGGGATCGCAACGTTGTAACAAAACGGGTCGCCGTGGCGATGGTAGAGCACATATGGACAAGCATTCCAGCGCCTTGAAGGTGATGGTGATTGACGATTCGAAAACCATTCGCCGCACCGCTGAAACGTTGCTCAAAAACGTTGGCTGCGAGGTGATCACCGCCGTTGACGGCTTCGATGCATTGGCCAGAATAGTCGACCATCATCCGCACATCATTTTTGTCGACATCATGATGCCGCGCCTTGATGGCTACCAGACCTGCGCACTGATCAAAAACCACCGTTCCTTCAAGTCCACGCCGGTGATCATGCTGTCCTCCAAAGACGGCCTGTTCGACAAGGCAAAAGGGCGTATCGTCGGGTCTGATCAATTTTTGACCAAACCCTTCAGTCGGGACGAGTTGCTCAATGCAATCAAGGCGCACGTGCCCGGTTTCACGGTTGTGCAAAACGCATCACTGATGCTCGGTCAACAGGCCGATCACCTTATAAATGAGGAACACCATGGCTCGCATTCTGATCGTCGATGACTCGCCGACTGAAATGTTCAAACTGACCGGCATGCTCGAAAAGCACGGCCATCAAGTGTTGCAGGCGGCCAACGGCGCAGATGGCGTCGCACTGGCGCGCAAGGAAAAACCCGATCTGGTCCTGATGGACATCGTGATGCCGGGCCTCAACGGGTTCCAAGCCACGCGTCAATTGACCAAAGACCCGGAAACCCAAGGGATCCCGGTCATTGTGGTGACCACCAAGGATCAAGAGACCGACATGGTCTGGGCCGCTCGACAGGGCGCAAAAGCGTATTTGACCAAACCGGTCGAAGAGGATGCGCTGACCGAGGGAATCAATAAATTTCTGCCAGCCTCCACGCACAAGTGATGGCCGCACCATGCCCGATTCTCTGACCGCGTTTGAGCTGCTGCTCGACATTGACCAGCGCTGTCGCTCGCTGGCGGCGGGGCCTGTGGCCGAGCCCGCCGCGGCGCACACCTGGAGCGGTATTGGATTTCGCATCGGCGAGCAGTGTTTTGTGGCGCCAATGGGGGAAATCGCCGAGATCCTGCATGAGCCGCGTTTCACCTTGCTACCGGGCGTCAAACCCTGGGTCAGAGGCGTCGCCAACCTGCGTGGGCAACTGCTGCCGATCATGGACTTGTGCGGCTTTTTCGGCGTCGAGTTATCCCCGTTGCGCAAACAGCGCCGGGTGTTGGTGCTGGAGTACGACGACATCTTCGTCGGCCTGCAGGTCGATGAAGTGCTGGGCATGCAGCATTTTGCCCAAACGGATCTGGACACCCACCCACCCGTTTCCCCCGGCTTACCTTTCGCGCCTTATGTACAAGGGCGCTTCGCTGCCGCCCATGACTGGTGGGTATTCAGCCCGTTTGCCTTGGCACAATCGCCCGAGTTCCGGGCAGTCGCGGTGTGAGCAGTGAGCACGTGGAACCTCAAGCATCCATACAGCATGTCAGGGCCTGATCGATGACCGCAGCCAACAACGCTAAACCAATGGAAGGGTCGCGCAGCCGTTCGCAGATCATCGTGCTGTTTATCGCCCTGATCGTGTTCATCATGCTGTTGTTCGCCAATTTTGCTTACCTCAACACCCAGTCCAACTACGACAAGCAATACATCAGCCACGCGGGCGAGTTGCGCGTGCTGTCCCAGCGCATTGCCAAAAACGCCACTGAAGCCGCTGCCGGTAAAGCCGCGGCGTTCCGCCTGCTGAGCGATGCGCGCAACGACTTCAGCCAGCGCTGGGGTTACCTGAAAAAAGGCGACCCGGCCACCGGCCTGCCCGCCGCGCCACCCGCCGTGCACAAAGAAATGCAGGCCGTTCAGCGCGACTGGGAACAGTTGCTGAGCAACACCAACGCCATTTTGGCCAGTGAACAAACCGTGCTCTCGCTGCACCAAGTGGCGGCAACGCTGGCTGAAACCGTGCCGCAGTTGCAGGTCGAATACGAAAAAGTGGTCGAGATCCTGTTGCAGCGCGGAGCGCCGGCCAGCCAGGTGGCGGTGGCACAACGCCAATCATTGCTGGCCGAGCGGATTCTGGGCGCCGTCAACACGGTACTGGCCGGGGACGAAACCGCCGCTCAGGCAGCCGATGCTTTCGGGCGTGACGCCAACCGTTTCGGCCAAGTGCTGAACGGCATGCTCGAAGGCAACGCGGGCATGCGTATTTCGCAGGTCGAAGACAAAGATGCCCGCGCCCGCTTGCAAGAAATCTCGGAGCTGTTTCAGTTTGTGTCGGGTTCGGTGGATGAAATCCTCGAAACCTCGCCGCAGTTGTTTCAAGTGCGCGAAGCCGCGAGCAATATCTTCAGCCTGTCGCAGACCTTGCTCGACGAAGCCTCAATGCTGGCCAACGGGTTCGAGAATCTTGCCAGCGGCCGCTCGCTGGACATCATCGGCGGCTACGTATTGGGCTTGCTGGCGCTGGCGTCGATCATCCTGATCGGTATGGTGATGGTGCGCGAAACCAATCGCCAACTGCGCGAAACCGCCGAGAAGAACGACCGCAACCAAAACGCAATCATGCGTTTGCTGGATGAAATTGCCGACCTGGCCGACGGCGACCTGACCGTCACCGCCTCCGTGACCGAAGATTTCACAGGCACCATTGCCGACTCGATCAACTACTCGGTCGACCAGCTTCGCGATCTGGTGGCCACCATCAACCTCACCGCCGGGCAAGTGGCGGCGGCGGTGCAAGACACCCAGGCCACCGCGATGCAACTGGCCGAAGCCTCCGAGCATCAGGCCCGGCAGATTGCCGAAGCCTCGGGCGCCATTCAGCAAATGGCCCACTCCATCGATGAAGTGTCGGCCAACGCGTCAGAGTCCTCGGCGGTGGCCGAGCGCTCGGTGGCGATTGCCAACAAAGGCAACGAAGTGGTGCACAACACCATTCACGGCATGGACAACATCCGTGACCAGATTCAGGACACGGCCAAGCGCATCAAGCGTCTGGGCGAGTCGTCTCAAGAGATTGGCGACATTGTCAGCTTGATTGACGACATTGCCGACCAGACCAATATTTTGGCCCTCAACGCGGCGATTCAGGCGTCCATGGCCGGGGATGCCGGGCGCGGCTTTGCCGTGGTCGCTGACGAAGTCCAGCGCTTGGCCGAGCGTTCATCGGCCGCCACGCGGCAAATCGAAACCCTGGTGCGGGCGATTCAGGCCGACACCAACGAAGCGGTGATCTCCATGGAGCAAACCACCACCGAAGTGGTGCGCGGGGCGCGTCTGGCGCAGGACGCCGGGGTGGCGCTCGAAGAGATCGAAGGCGTGTCGCAAAACCTCGCCGCCCTGATCCAAAGCATTTCCAATGCCGCCCAGCAGCAAACCACCTCGGCGGGCCAGATTTCCTTGACCATGAACGTGATCCAGCAAATCACCAGCCAGACCTCGTCCGGCTCGACCGCCACCGCCGACAGCATTGGCAACCTGGCCAAGATGGCCAGCCAACTGCGGCGTTCGGTGTCCGGTTTTACCTTGCCCGACACCCCTGAACCGCGTGAGCCTCAGTAGTGCGGCGCAATATTGACGGGAGTCGTTATGGTTGACCGGCACGACTACGTAGCCCTTGAGTGGGTCAAAGACGAAATCGGCGAGACCCTCAAACTGGCCCGCGCAGCGCTGGACGGCTATGCGTTGCAGCCTTCGCCCCAGGCGCTGGCGCAGTGCCTGGCGTGCGTGCATCAAGTGCATGGCAGCTTGTTGATGGTCGAGTTCTACGGCGCTGCGTTGCTGGCCGAAGAGATGGAACAGTTGGTGATGGCCCTGCAACACGGGCGCGTCAGCCAGCTCGACGAGGCCGTGCGGGTCTTGCAACAGGCCTTCAACCAATTGCCGCTTTATCTGGACCGTGTGCACAGCGCCCGGCGCGACTGGCCGTTGGTGGTGCTGCCTTTGATCAACGACCTGCGCACCGCCCGGGGCCAACCCCTGCTTGCGCAAACCAGCCTGTTCAGCCCGCCCTTGCAGGAGCTGGCGCCGCTGGCGCCCGAGGCGCTGGCGCAACTGCCGGTGCAGGACGTTTCCGAGCGGGTGCCTGCCCTGCGTCAACACCTGCAAAGTGCGTTGCTGGGGCTGCTGCGTGAAGACGACGTGCCGGGTCAGTTGGCGCAACTGGCCGAGGTCTTTGCGCAACTGGAAACCCTGTGCCGGGGCGCGCCCCTCAATGCGCTGTGGACAATCGCCTCGGCGTTGGTCGAAGGCATGCTCAAGGGCAAAGTCGCCAACAGCCCGGCGCTGCGCAGCCTGCTCAGAGAAACCGACAAACCGCTGCAACGGCTTCAGGCCCAGGGCATCGAAGCGGTCAATCAGCCCGCTTCCGACAGGCTCGTCACCAGCCTGTTGTTTTACATCGCCAAGGCTGAGCGCCCCACGCCGAAAATGCTCAGCCTCAAGGCCCTGTACGAACTGGACGAAGCCATGCCCGATGCGGCCATGGTCGACGCCGAGCGCGCGCGCCTGGCCGGGCCGGACCGCGATGCCATGCGCTCCGTCGTGGCCGCGCTGTGTGAGGAACTGGTGCGGGTCAAGGAGCGCCTCGACCTGTTTGTGCGCAGCGACCGCACCCACGTGTCGGAGCTCAGCAGCCTGTTGGCGCCGCTGCGGCAGATAGCCGACACGCTGGCTGTTTTAGGCTTTGGCCAGCCGCGCAAGGTCATCATTGACCAACTGGCCGTGGTGCAGAGCCTGGCTCAGGGCCAGCGCGAGCCAACGGACCCGGTGTTAATGGACGTTGCCGCCGCGCTGCTGTACGTCGAGGCCACGCTGGCCGGGATGGTCGGCAGCGTCGAACCTTCGCAACGCGAAGAAAGCCGCCTGCCCACCACCGACCTGATGCAAATCCACCAGTTGGTGATCAAGGAAGCGCGGCTGGTGTTCGACGAAGCCAAAGACTTGATCAACGACTACCTGACCGCCGATTACGACCGCGGGGCGTTGCAGGCGGTGCCGGGTTTGCTCACGCAAATTCGCGGGGCACTGGCGATGATCCCGCTCAACCGCGCTGCCAGCTTGCTGCAAGCCTGTGACGACTACTTGTGCGAGCACCTGTTGCTGGGCCGCGAGCGGCCCGATGCGCGGCACATCGACCACTTTGCCGACGCACTGGTGAGCATCGAATACTATTTGGAGCGTCTGGCCCTGGACCCCGGTGCGGCAGGCGAGGCCGTACTGGACCGTGCCGAAAACAGCCTGATCGCGCTCGGGTATGCCCCGGCCGAACGCAATGTCCCGCTGCTCGATGACATCCTCAGCCCGACCGAAGTGCTGGTGATGGAAGACCTGCAAGAGTTGCAAGACCCGCAGGTGGTGCAAAGCCTGGCCGACGTGTTGGCCAGCCCGGTGTCGGCACTCAACCCGCCCGCGCAGCACATCCCCGGCAGCCTGTTGCCGCCCCCGGTGGACGAGGTGCCGGTGGACGAAGAACTGCTCGAAGTCTTCCTCGAAGAAACCGATGAAGTGCTGATGGCGCTGCACGAAGCCCTGCCGCAATGGGTGGCCAACCCGGCGGACAGCAACGCGCTGAGTGAGCTGCGACGCGGCTTTCACACCTTGAAAGGCAGCGGGCGCATGGTGCGCGCCCTGGTGCTGGGTGAACTGGCGTGGGCGGTCGAAAACCTGCTCAACCGGGTGATCGAACGCAGCGTGGCGCCGGGGCCGGCGATCCATCAGTTGCTCGAAGACACGCTGGTGATCCTGCCCGAGTTGATTCAGGCGTTTGCCGAGCGAGACCAGCGTCAGCGTGACGACGTTGACGCACTGGCCGCGCGGGCGCATCAGTTGTCCCAGGGCGACCCTTTGCCGCTGTTGATCGAGCAGGACAGCCCGGCCTTTGACCCGCAATTACTGGAGATCTTCCGGCAGGAAGCGCAGACCCACCTCGACACGTTGAACCGCTTCCTCGATCAGGCCAGCGCGCACATGCCGCTGCATGCCAGTGATGACCTGCAACGTGCCGTGCACACGCTCAAAGGCAGCGCACACATGGCGGGCGTGTTGCCCATGGCCGAACTGGCGGCGCCACTGGACCATTTGGTGCGTGAGTACAAAGCCCATCACGTGGCGCTGGATCTGGACGAAATCGAGCTGCTGCTCGAAGCCGACGGCCTGTTGCACCGCGGCTTGAAGCAACTGGACGTTGATCCGCTGGCCGACATCCAGGGCGCGCGCTCCCTGATTGAGCGCACGGAATGCCTGATTGCCGACCGGCTGGATGCGTTGCTCAACGCAACCGGCAGCGCGTTGGTGCCCAAGCGCGACCCGCAGCGCATCACGGCGTTTCTGGAACAGGGCATGGACACCCTGTTTGACGCCGAAGACCTGCTGCGTCACTGGCGTCAGCACCCCCATGAGCGCGAGGGGCTCGATACGCTGCTGGACCTGTTGACTGCCTTTGGCGAGGCCGCGCACGCGCTCGACCTGTCACCGGTCGACGCGCTGTGCGAAGCCCTGCTGGACCTGTATGGGGCGGTTGAAGAAAGCAGTCTGGCCGTCAGCGATCGTTTTTTCGACGTGGCTGATGACGCCCACGAAGCGCTGATTAACATGCTCGACCAATTGGCCGCAGGTCAGGAAATCACCCCGCAGCCGACCCTCATCCACACCTTGAACCAATTACTGCACCAAGGGTTGGCGCCCGACGCCACGGGATTGATCCGCCGCGAAGGCGGCCAGACCCTGGACATCACCGAGCTGGGGGCTGCCACTGCACAACTCGATGAGATCGCAGGTGAGGACGACGATGACGGGCTGGACGACGAAATAGTCGCCATTTTCCTCGAAGAAGCGGTCGACATTCTGGAGAGCGCGGGCCAGGCCTTGCAGCGCTGGTTGAGCGAGCCCGACAGCCTCGCGCCCCTGTCATCGTTGCAGCGTGATTTGCACACCCTCAAGGGCGGGGCACGCATGGCGGGCGTCGTCCCGGTGGGCGATTTGGCCCATGAGCTGGAACACTTGTACGAGGGCCTGCTGGACCGTCGTGCCAACGAGAGCCCGGCGCTGGCGCAGTTGCTGGTTCGCAGCCACCAGCACCTGGCCCTCATGCTTGAACACCTGCAACAGCAGCAACCGCTGCGCGAGCCCTTTGAACTGATTGAGGCCATTCGCGGCTATCGTCATCCCGGCCCGCCGGTTGCGGGGCAGCCCGCCGCTGAGGCGGACCCAACCAGCGGCGCCGATCCCGAGTTGCTGGAAATCTTCCTCGAAGAAGCCTTCGACATCCTCGAAAGCTCGGGCGCCGCGTTGGCGCGCTGGCAAGCCGAACCGCAAAACACCCTTGAAGTCGAAAACCTGCTGCGCGATCTGCACACCCTCAAAGGCGGCGCGCGCATGGTGGAAATTACCGCCATTGGCGACTTCGCCCACGAACTGGAAACCCTGCTGGAGGACGTGTCGGCGGGTGTGGTCACGGCGGATGCCGAGCTGTTTGCCTTGTTGCAGGGTTGTCATGACCGCACCGCGCAAATGCTCGATGCCCTGCGCAGCGGGCAGCCGTTGCAGTCGCCGCAGGACTTGATTGCGCGAATTCGCAGCACCGAACGCTCAGACCCGCAAGCGCCCCAGCCCCCCGCGCCGAGCAAGGCCGAAGCCAGTGCCACGGCGGTGACCGAAGGCGAGCGCACCGGGCTGGACACCGTCAAGGTGCCGGCCGAGTTGCTGGAAGACATGGTCAACCTGTCGGGCGAAACCTCGATGATTCGCGGCCGTATCGAGCAACAGATCAACGATGGCCACGTCGCGCTCAATGAGATGCAAACCACGCTGGAGCGCATGCGCGACCAGCTGCGCCGTCTCGACATCGAAACCCAGGGCCGTTTGCACAATCGTCCGCACAGTGAAGCGGAGGGGCTGGCCTACGACGAGTTCGACCCGCTGGAAATGGACCGGCATTCGCAGTTGCAACAACTGTCGCGTGCGCTGTTCGAGTCCGCGTCCGACCTGTTCGACCTCAAGGCCACGCTCGCCGCGCGCAATCAGGACGCACACAACCTGTTGCAAAAACAGGCGCGGGTGAACACCCAGTTACAAGAGGGCCTGATGGGCACCCGCATGGTGCCGTTCGAGCGCGTCTTGCCGCGCCTCAAGCGGGTGGTGCGCCAGGTGGCCAGCGAGTTGGGCAAACAGGTCGAATTCAGCGTCATCAACGCCGAAGCCGAGATTGACCGCAACGTGCTGGAGCGCATGGTGGCGCCGTTGGAGCACATGCTGCGCAACGCCGTCGACCACGGTCTGGAGCCCGCCGAGGTGCGCCATGCCAGCGGCAAGCCCGAGCAAGGGATGATTACGCTTGAGCTGTCCAACGAAGGCGGCGACGTGGTGTTTGATATCCGCGACGACGGTGCCGGTGTCCCGCTTGAAGCCGTGCGCCGCAAAGCGATCCATCGCGGCCTGCTGGACCCGCTGAACAGCGTCAGCGACCGCGACGTGTTGCAGTTCATCTTGCAACCGGGCTTCTCCACGGCCGAGAAAATCACCCAGATTTCCGGGCGCGGCGTGGGCATGGACGTGGTCCACGAAGAAGTGCGTCAGTTGGGGGGCAGCATGACCCTCGACTCGGTGGCAGGGCAGGGCGTGCACTTTCAGATTCGCCTGCCGTTCAGTGTGTCCCTCAACCGGGCCTTGATGGTGCAGTGCGCCGATGAGCAATACGCCATCGCGCTTAACACCGTTGAAGGCATCGTGCGGGTCATGCCCAGCGAGCTGGAAAGCTATTACCAACTCAACCCGCCGCTGTATCACTACGGCGGCCAGACCTACGAACTGCGGTATCTGGGCGAGTTGTTACAGACCGTGGTCAAACCCAAGCTGGCGGGCGAAACCCATTCATTGCCGGTGCTGCTGGTGCATTGCCAGGACATGCGCGTGGCCCTGCAAGTCGATGCCCTGGCGGGCTCGCGCGAGATCGTGGTCAAGAGCCTCGGCCCGCAATTCGCTGCCGTGCAGGGGTTGTCGGGTGCGACGATTCTGGGGGATGGCCGTGTGGTACTGATCCTGGATTTGCTGGCCTACATCCGCGCGCATCAGGTGCGTCAGCCGTTGCTACGCGCCCAGCACGAAGCAGGCGGCGGACTCGAATTCATCCCCGCCGTGCGCCCGCCGCTGGTGCTGGTGGTCGACGATTCGGTGACCGTGCGCAAAGTCACCAGCCGCCTGCTGGAGCGCAACGGCATGAACGTCATCACCGCCAAAGACGGGGTCGACGCCATGAGCGTGCTCGAAGAACACACCCCGGACCTGATGCTGCTGGACATCGAAATGCCGCGCATGGACGGCTTCGAAGTGGCCACGCATGTGCGTAACGACCCGCGCCTCAAAGACATGCCGATCATCATGATTACCTCGCGTACCGGGCAGAAACACCAGAACCGCGCCATGGCCATTGGCGTCAACGACTACCTGGGCAAACCCTACCAAGAGTCGGTATTGCTGGAACGCATCGCCTACTGGAGCACCTTCCATGCTTGATCACCGTGTAGGCAGCCTGACGTGCCTGCTCTTGCCGCTGGCCGATCGCGACCTGTTACTGCCCAACGTCGCGATCGCAGAACTGATCGACTACCAGCGTGGCGAACCCAGCAGTGACTCGCCGCCATGGCACTTGCGCCAGATCATCTGGCGCGACCATCCCTTGCCGCTCATCAGCTTCGAAGCGGCCTGCGGCAGCCCGCTGCTGATTGGCGACCGCGCGCGCATCGTCATCCTCAACACCCTGGGCGGCAACCCGGCGCTCAAGTACATCGCCATGGTGGTCCAAGGCATCCCGCGTTCCTACAAACTCGACAGCCAACTGAGCTTTGTCGACGTGCCCCTCTGCCCGCTGGAACGGGCTGCCGTGCAAGTGGGCGAGCATGTGGCCAAGATCCCGGATTTGTGGGCGTTGGAGCGGTTGGTGTTGGGGGCGCAGTAGCCCGGCCTTATTGAATCAACTCAATCGAAACGGGACGTTAATGAACAGGAGTTGTGTGGGTGAGTGAGTTTGTGTCGCACGCCATAAATATGCCCTACGGCATTGATTTGGTTTTTTGGGCTGTCTTCATGTTCTTGGCCGTGCTGGTGGTCACTAAGTTTCCGCAGGGCATAGGGTGTCTTTTTGCATTCTTAGTGTCGGTGACTGGCGCCGTTACAATCCTGACGCATATGTATTTCGTAGAAGGGGAGTTGAAAAAAAGCTTCGATTATCCCGAGATCATTGTTCAAGCGGCGATTGAAAAATTGTCGGCTGAAAGCATCCAGTGCGGCAAAGATACAACACGGTGCTCTGACCTCGATCAGTTGAAGTTGAACGTGGAACAAGCGCTGGCCAGCAGGCAGCGCATTCAGACCGAAGAGGAGCAGCAGTCCACGGCGTTCGCACTGGTCAGCAACTTGTGCATCTTTACGTTGGGTGGGATGTCAGCGGGTTTCATTACCGCAGTCGGGCTGCGTCGGCCTAAACCGGGTGAGGACGAAGCGGAAGAGGCCGATATGCGGGCCAAGAGTCGCGAGGGTGTCATAGGCTTTTGCACGTTTCTGCTTGTCATGGTGGCTGCCGCGATCTCGGCGGCTTATCTGGGGGCATACATGGGCAGTGCGTTCAGCCGAGTGTTAACAGACGCTAGCTTCAAATCGCTTTGGATTGCCTTGGGCCTGTCAGGGTTCGGTTATCTGTGTGCTTATTGGTTCTATGATGCAAGGCCAATAGGGAAATGGTGCATGTATATTATTTTCTTTATAACCGTGAGCGTGATGGGCTTTTATATAAGTGCATTGCATGCCGGTCTCTATATTGTGGTTCGCGAGCACGCATGGCCGATGCTGTTTATAGCAGGCGTCCCTTTAATGTATGCCGTGTGGAAAGTTTCAGTCGCGGTGTATTTACGAAACGCCGAACGCATTTAACAAACAACGGTGAAGCGCGCCTGCTGTCAATCAGGCGCGTGTCTGGATCAGCGGGCCGTGAGGCTGCTCAACGATAGATCGACCTGCGTTCTGGCCATGTCCACCAAGTACAGCACCGACAACACCCAGTCGCGTTGCGTCCCGTCCAGGTTGCTGCTTGCCTCAACAGCCGAGACGCTGGCGCAACGTAACAAGTCCGACGCGTGAACCAATGCGTTTTCTACGTCGATGCTTGGGTGACGGGCGGTGTTGCCGGGCAGGTAGTGGCTCAGGGCGCGTTGCGCAGCGGCACGGTCCTTGAGCAACTCATCATTGGACGCCAACACAAACGTCTCGTGGGCGGGTGGATCCGGGGTGATTTTGAGCATGGGTACGAACTCCTTACGTCTATGGAATCCGACACTCTCGCGACTAAACGAAGGGTGGCGGCTGTACGCAGGTTAGTCGACCGGGACGTAAGGATACCGGCGCACCCGAAGGTGCCCTGCGCACAGCCACCATAAAACTCAGGCAAAAACTGCCTGTTTTACAGAGAAAGCGTTGTACGCCATTACGTCATCCGGGCGACTAAACCCGATCGCTGATGAGCAGCGACGGAGCGAGACTAGGCGCGTAAACCGTCAGGCGCAATGCGTTGGGGATTGTCTCGGAAAGTTCGCGCAAGGGAAAGGGATGCATCCCATGAAACTGCATGGGCAGGGCAGTGTGTGATCGGCGCGATCTTTTCGATTTAGTTGCGGCTAATCATCTGTGCAATGTTCGGCCTACCCCTCGACGAACGCCGCATTGCCCTTTAAGTTCGCAACCTTGACCCTTATCTCGTAACAAAGTGACACAGTCGCACTATCGGCTATTGAGGATGTTGCAGATGTATCACGGAGAAAAGCTCAATGCCTGGACTCACTTGCTGGGGGCCGTGGCCGCCGCAGTGGGCAGTGTTTGGTTGTTGGTCATGGCGTGCCTTGACGGCAGCCCGCAGAAGATTGTCAGCGCGGCAATTTATGGGGTCACGCTGGTGTTGCTGTACAGCGTGTCGACCGTTTATCACAGCGTGCGCGGGCGATCCAAGGTGATCATGCAGAAGTTTGATCACCTGTCGATTTACCTGTTGATCGCCGGGAGTTACACGCCGTTTTGCCTTGTGACGTTGCATGGGCCGTGGGGCTGGTCGCTGTTCGGGATCGTGTGGGGCATGGCGGTGATTGGCATGCTGCAAGAGATCAAACCGCGCTCCGAGGCGCGTATTTTGTCGATTGTGATTTATGCCGTGATGGGCTGGATCGTGCTGGTGGCGGTCAAGCCGCTGATTGCCGCGCTCGGCACGGCCGGGTTTATCTGGCTGGCCACGGGCGGTGTGATGTACACGGTGGGGATTATCTTTTTTGCCCTGGATCATCGCCTGCGCCATGCCCACGGCATTTGGCATTTGTTTGTGATCGCCGGCAGCCTGCTGCATTTTGTGGCAATCGCGCATTACGTGATTTAAAGCGCCACTCGACCCGAAGGGGCGCCTTGGCCCCTGCGGATGCAGCGATCAGCTTTTCGTGGGTTTCGGGTTGTCGCTGCGAATTTGCGCATGGCTGATCAAGGCAAAGATGAAGCTGCCGCCAATGATGTTGCCCGCCAGTGTGGGGCCGGCAAAGATCAGCCAGAAGTCCTTCCATGGCAGCTCGCCTGCAAACACCAGATACGACACTTCCGCCGTGCCGACCACGATGTGGGTGAAATCGCCCAGCGCCATCAGGTAGGTGATGAGGATGATGATCCACATCTTGGCGCTTTCCATCGACGGGATCATCCACACCATGGTCGCGATCATCCAGCCGGAAATAATGCCCTTGGCGAACATCTGGCGCGTGTCGTTTTCCATGACCTTACGGCCGATTTCCAGAAAGGCGTTGTCGGTCCGGGTGTCGAAAATCGGCAAGTGCAGCATGACGTAGGCCACCAGCAGGGTGCCGAGCAGGTTACCCACCAGCACCACTCCCCATAGCCTGAACAGGCGCCCGAAATTGCTCAACGTCGGTTTGCTCATGATGGGCAGCACGGCGGTGAGGGTGTTTTCGGTAAACAGTTGCTGGCGAGCCAGAATCACGGCCAAAAAGCCTGCGCAGTAGCCGAAGCTGGCAATCACTTTGAAGGCTTCGCCGCTGGGCAGCCGCGAGTTGAGCAGCCCCATGGCCATGAGCGACAGGCCCATGGTCAGGCCGGCAGCCAAGGCCGACCAGAACAGGGCCGCGACGCTGCGCTCCAATTCCTGATCGCCCTGCAAGCGGATGATTTCATGCAGTACCGCCGCACGCGGGGGCTGGTTTTTGGTGACGTCGTGCTCTTCTTCAGCCGACAGGTTGGGGGTTTTGCCGGTGTTTTGTGTGTCCATGAGGCTTCATGACCGTTAGCGTGTGTAAGCGTACGACACTGGCGGCATGAAGCTGTTCACTGTGCCGCTGTTTTGCAGGGGGCTCAGCGACGCTTGAGGTTGTCCCGTGCCCAGGCAGCGATGACAGGCGGTGGATCAGGCCTGGTTTTCATCCTGGAACTGGTCTTTGACGTATTTGATCTCGGTACGGCCGTGAGGCGCGGGCAGGCCGTCTTCACCGAGGTTGACGAACACCATCTTGTCGACGGTGAGGATGCTCTTGCGCGTGATCTTGTTGCGCACTTCGCAGGTGAGGGTGATGGAGGTGCGGCCAAATTCGGTGGCGGTGATGCCCAACTCGATGATGTCGCCCTGACGGGAGGCGCTGACGAAGTTGATTTCAGAGATGTATTTGGTCACTACGCGCTGGTTGCCCAGTTGAACGATGGCGTAGATGGCGGCTTCTTCGTCGATCCAGCGCAGCAAGCTGCCGCCGAACAGGGTGCCATTGGGGTTGAGGTCTTCGGGTTTTACCCATTTTCGGGTGTGGAAATTCATGTTCACTCCTGACCGTCTGCCGTTAGATGCCGCGCATGATGTCAGACCATGGCGCCCAGCTCTATTAAGCTTCGACTATGGTCTCGATTAAGCAAATGAAAAAGCCTTGGATAAAGCCTTGGGATCATCTGCCCGGATGGCTATAATCACCCCCGCTTCACAACGGTCATTGTCACCCAGTACCGTTCCCGCCACCTGTCCGAGGGGCGCTGCAGCAGGTCTTACCTGTCAGGCTCGGATGGGGCGTTGTTTGTTCAGGGCTCCCTGGGCAGGCACTCAACGCACAACGGCGCCCATTCGCGATTAAACGAATGGAGGCTCTCTATGAGCGTTGTAAACACGCCTGCAGGTTTTACCGACTACAAAGTCGCTGACATGTCCCTTGCCCCATGGGGCCGTCGTGAAACCTTTATCGCCGAGTCCGAAATGCCGGCGCTGATGGGCCTGCGTCGCAAGTATGCCGCTGAACAACCGCTCAAGGGCGCGAAGATTCTGGGCTGCATCCACATGACCATCCAGACCGCCGTACTGATCGAAACCCTGGTTGCCCTGGGTGCCGAAGTGCGTTGGTCGTCGTGCAACATCTTCTCGACTCAAGACCAGGCCGCTGCCGCTATCGCTGCTGCCGGCATTCCGGTTTTCGCCTGGAAAGGCGAAACCGAGCAAGAGTATGAGTGGTGCCTGGAGCAAACCATCCTCAAAGATGGCCAGCCATGGGATGCCAACATGATCCTGGACGATGGCGGCGACCTGACCGAGCTGCTGCACAAGAAATACCCGGACATGCTGAAGAAGATCCACGGCGTGACCGAAGAAACCACCACCGGCGTACACCGTCTGCTGGACATGCTGGCCAAGGGCGAGCTGATGATCCCGGCGATCAACGTGAACGACTCGGTGACCAAAAGCAAAAACGACAACAAGTACGGCTGCCGTCACAGCCTGAACGATGCCATCAAGCGCGCCACGGACCACTTGCTGTCCGGCAAGCAAGCCCTGGTGATCGGCTACGGTGACGTGGGCAAGGGTTCGGCCCAGTCCCTGCGTCAGGAAGGCATGATCGTTAAAGTCTCCGAAGTTGACCCGATCTGCGCCATGCAAGCGTGCATGGACGGCTACGAAGTGGTTTCGCCGTTCATCAACGGCCAGAACGACGGCACCGCCGCCAGCATCGACGCGGCGCTGCTGGGCAAGATCGACCTGATCGTGACCACCACCGGTAACGTCAACGTGTGCGACAAAAACATGCTGGCTGCGCTGAAAAAACGCGCCGTGGTATGCAACATCGGTCACTTCGACAACGAAATCGACACCGCTTTCATGCGCAAGAACTGGGCATGGGAAGAAGTGAAGCCGCAGGTTCACAAGATCCACCGTACCGGCCCTAACGATTTCGATCCGCAGAACGACGACTACCTGATCCTGCTGGCCGAAGGCCGTCTGGTGAACCTGGGCAACGCCACAGGCCACCCGAGCCGCATCATGGACGGTTCGTTCGCCAACCAGGTGCTGGCGCAGATCTTCCTGTTCGCCCAGAAGTACGCTGACATGCCGGCCGAACTGCAAGCCGAGCGTCTGACCGTAGAAGTGCTGCCCAAGAAGCTCGACGAAGAAGTAGCACTGGAAATGGTTCGCGGTTTTGGTGGCGTGGTCACCCAGTTGACCAAGCAACAGGCTGATTACATCGGCGTCACCGTCGAAGGCCCGTTCAAGCCAGACGCTTACCGTTACTGATTAAAGAAAGGCGGCCAGGCATGCACTGACCGCCTTTTTTTTGTGTGTGAGTTCAGCGTCAGGGGTTGCTGTTGGCCCCCTGCGCGTACGCAAGGGTATTCCCATGTCTCAAGACCGTCGTTTCAGCTTCGAGTTCTTCCCGACCAAGACCGATGCTGGACATGAAAAGCTGATGAACACGGCTCGCCATCTGGCGACCTTCAACCCGGATTTTTTCTCCTGCACTTACGGTGCCGGTGGCTCTACCCGTGACCGCACGATCAATACCGTGCTGCAACTGGAGAGCGAAGTACACGTGCCTGCGGCGCCGCACCTGTCGTGTGTGGGCGACAGCAAAAGCGATCTGCGCGGCCTGCTGGAGCAGTACAAGGCTGCGGGCATCAAACGCATTGTTGCGCTGCGTGGCGACCTGCCTTCGGGCATGGGCATGGCCAGCGGTGAACTGCGTTACGCCAATGACCTGGTGAGCTTCATCCGTGAAGAGACCGGCAGCCACTTTCACATTGAAGTCGCCGCTTACCCGGAGATGCACCCACAAGCGCGCAACTTCGAAGACGATATCAGCAACTTCGTGCGCAAAGCCCACGCGGGCGCTGACAGCGCCATCACCCAGTACTTCTTCAACGCCGACAGCTACTTCCGGTTTGTTGAGCGCGTACAGGCCGCGGGCGTCACCCTGCCGATCGTGCCGGGCATCATGCCGATCACCAACTACAGCAAGCTGGCGCGTTTCTCTGACGCGTGTGGCGCTGAAATCCCGCGCTGGATTCGCAAGCAGCTCGAAGCCTATGGCGACGACGTGCAGAGCATCCAAGCGTTTGGTGAACAAGTGATCAGCGAGATGTGCGAACGCTTGCTGGACGGCGGCGCGCCGGGGCTGCACTTCTACACCTTGAACCAGTCTGAACCGAGCCTGGCGATCTGGAACAACCTGAAGTTGCCACGCTGATTCACGCGCCTGTAACCGCCGCCGCACGTTGCACGGGCGCGAGCGGTTACAGACCGGGTGCGCTCGGTGGGTACAAAACCGTTGAGCAGCATGAAATCGGCGCGTTGTGAATGCTCTGTTATACTCCGGGCTTTCCGCCAGGCTTACGCCCGGCCGCTCGTCCTTGTACAAGGCATTCAACCCCGCTACTGCGCAGCACTTGCCAGCGCGAGCGGTGCGAATGGACCTTCAGGACCGAAGCAGGACCGGACGGGATTGCGTCTCCTATAAACGCCATTCACGCCAGGCAAGACTATCCCTTTGGGCAAAGCCCTAACTAGAACAGGATTACTCATGTCCTTTGCTTCCCTCGGTCTCTCCGAGGCTTTAGTCCGCGCCATTGAAGCAGCGGGCTATACCGAGCCTACTCCGGTGCAACAGCGGGCCATTCCCGCCGTGTTGCAAGGTCGCGACCTGATGGTTGCGGCTCAGACAGGTACTGGTAAAACCGGCGGCTTCGCTCTTCCGATTCTGGAAAAGCTGTTTCCCAATGGCCACCCAGACAAATCCCAGCGTCACGGTCCACGCCAACCACGCGTGCTGGTCCTGACGCCTACCCGCGAACTCGCCGCACAGGTCCACGAGAGCTTCAAGCTCTACGCCCGTGACCTGAAGTTCGTCAGCGCCTGCATCTTCGGCGGCGTTGGCATGAACCCTCAGGTTCAAGCCATGGCCCGCGGTGTAGACGTGCTGGTCGCTTGCCCCGGGCGTTTGCTCGACCTGGCGGGCCAAGGCAGTGTCGACCTTTCCCACGTTGAAATCCTGGTGCTCGATGAAGCCGACCGGATGCTCGACATGGGCTTCGTCCACGACGTGAAAAAAGTGCTCGCGCGTCTGCCGACCAAGCGTCAAAACCTGCTGTTTTCGGCGACGTTCTCCAAAGACATCACCGATCTGGCCGGCAAGCTGCTGCGCAACCCGGAGCGTATTGAAGTCACGCCGCCCAACACCACGGTCGAGCGTATCGAACAGCGCGTGTTCCGCCTGCCAGCCAGCCACAAGCGCGCCCTGCTGGCGCACTTGATCACGGCCGGTGCGTGGGAGCAGGTGTTGGTCTTCACTCGCACCAAGCACGGCGCCAACCGTCTGGCTGAATACCTGGACAAGCATGGCCTGAGCGCTGTCGCGATCCACGGCAACAAGAGCCAGAACGCGCGCACCAAAGCGCTGGCCGACTTCAAGGCAGGCACTGTGCGTATTCTGGTTGCGACCGATATCGCGGCCCGTGGCCTGGACATCGATCAGTTGCCGCACGTGGTCAACTTCGAACTGCCCAACGTGGATGAAGACTACGTTCACCGTATCGGCCGTACCGGCCGTGCCGGTCGTTCGGGCGAAGCGATCTCGATGGTTGCGCCGGACGAAGAAAAACTGCTGAAAAGCATCGAACGCATGACCAAGCAGAAAATCGCCGACGGCGACCTGATGGGCTTCGATGCCAGCACGATTGAAGCTGAAAAGCCTGAAGTGCGTGAGCGTCCGGATGTGCGTAACCCGCGCAACCCGCCGCGTGGCCCACGTGGCGACGGTCCTAATGGCGGCGGTGGCGGTCGTAAGGACAAAGGCAAAGACAAGGGTAAAGAAAAACCGGCCGCAGCCCGTGGCGAACGCCCGGCCCGTGAGCACAAACCACGCGAAGGCACACCGGCGCGTGAACCGCGTCAGCAAGCGGCCGCTGCCGTCCCGCGCCCGGACGCCAATCGTGCGCCGGACGAGTTCCGTGATGACGACGTGGACAACTTTGGTAACCGCGCTGATTACGTCAGCCCGTACCAGAACAAAAATAACCAGAGCCGTGGTCGTCGTCCGGGCGCTCCGGCGCAAGGCACCGGCGCGGCTCCGGCCGGTCGCACCGGCGGTCGTCAGAACGGTCCACGCACCGGCACGGGCGCCAGCACCGGCACGCCGCCTGCCAAACGCAGTGGCCCGCGCAACGGCGCTCCGCGTGACGGCCAGGCCCGTCGCGAGAACCGTCCAGCTCGGGATGATCGCCAGGAGCCAGCCGTTAAAGGCCCACGCGAGAATCAGCCGAAGATCATGCACAAAGAGTCGAAAAGCGATCGCTTCCCGACCCCTGAGCAGCTCGATCAACTGCCGAACCGTCCTCGCGGTGAGAAGCCAGCCTTGCTGACCCGCAACCGCTGAGTGACTGACGAATAAAAAACGCCCTCCATCGCAAGATCGGGGGCGTTTTTTTGTGTCGCCAAACATGGCTTCGCCCCTCGCCGTTCGCTCATCAGACGCGGGCCAAGGGAGGAATCCCACGCACAAAAAAACGCCCTGGCTCTCGCAAGCCGGGGCGTTCTTTTTAGCCGTGTGTACGCGCTATTACTTGTTCTTTGTACCTTCCAGCGTGATGTCCAGGTCCAGGGTCTGAGACGTAGGGCCCGGGCCTTTGATGCCGAAGTCGTTCAGGTTCAGGGTCGTGGTGGCGTTGAAGCCAGCACGTTCGCCGCCCCATGGATCTTTGCCTTCGCCGTTGAACGTTGCCTTGAATGTCACGGGCTTGGTCACGCCGTGCAGGGTCAGGTCACCGGTGACGTCAGCTGTTTTCTCGCCCGTCGGCACGACTTTGGTCGAGACGAACTTGGCTTCCGGGTACTTGCTCACGTCCAGGAAGTCTTTGCTGGCGATGTGCTTGTCACGTTCGGCGTGGTTCGAGAACAGGCTGGCGGTCTTCAGGGTCACGTCGATTTTGCTGTCAGCAGGCTTGGCAGCATCCCAGGAGAATGTGCCGCTCCAGTCTTTGAACGTACCGTGAATGAAGCTGTAGCCCAGGTGGCTGATTTTCCAGTCGATAAAGGCGTGCTGACCTTCTTTGTCGATGGTGTAGTCAGCAGCCATTGCCTGGCCGGCGGACAACAGTGCAGTACCCAGTGCCAAAGCGGCGAGAGTCTTTTTCAACATGCGTTCTATTCCTTTTGAGTTGAGGTTGAACATCAGGCTTTGCGTCCCAGCATACGAGTCAGGGTCGCATCACGATCGATAAAGTGGTGCTTGAGAGCGACTAGACCATGCAAACCGGCAAAGATCACCACGGCCCACGCCAGGTACAAATGCACGACACCGGCCACATCCGCCTGGTCAGGCAGGTTTGAAATCAGTGCGGGTACTTCAAACAGCCCGAATACCGGGATGCCAACGCCTTCGGCGGTGGAAATCAGGTAACCGGCGATCATTACCGCAAACAAACTTAGATACAAAAAACCATGGCCGAGCTTGGCGCCAATGCGCGTGGCACGGCTGTAGCTGGCCAATGCAGGCGGTGCCGGACTGATCCAGCGCCACACCACGCGAATGACCATCAGGGCCAGTAGCGTCAAACCGATGCTTTTGTGCAGGTCCGGGGCTTCCTTGCGCCAAGGGCTGTAATAGTCGAGACCGACCATCCACAAGCCCAGGGCAAACAGGCCGAACACGGCCAGGGCAATAAACCAATGCAAGAAAATACTGACCGCACCGTAGCGAGAAGAAGAGTTGCGTAGCTGCATTGCCAACATCCTGTAGGAACTTGGGCCTAAGACTAATCGTTTACCTATCGAATGAAAGCGCATTTTTTTGCTGGAAGGTATCGATAAATACGATCTGTAGCCTGGGAGGAAGGTATTAAGAAAACATTAACGATGATTCATGACTCCACGGCGACGGCGGTCGTCAGCACACCATAGAAGCGATACGCATTGTTGCAAATGCAATGACTTGTTACGAACTCGCGCATTGCATAGGCTTGCGCGATTGTTTGCCCGCACACGCCGGGAGCCAGCGCCAGGAGAGTGGAAATGGGCCTGAATAATCAGTGGATGCAGCGCGATTTAGCCGTTTTATGGCACCCCTGCACCCAAATGAAAGATCACGAGCAATTGCCGCTTATCCCGATCAAGCGCGGTGAGGGCGTGTGGCTCGAAGACTTTGAAGGCAAACGCTACCTCGATGCCGTGAGTTCGTGGTGGGTCAACGTGTTCGGGCATGCCAACCCGCGCATCAATCAGCGCATCAAGGATCAGGTCGATCAGCTGGAGCACGTGATTCTGGCCGGGTTCAGCCATCAGCCGGTGATCGAGCTGTCGGAGCGTCTGGTGAAGATGACGCCAGACGGCCTGACCCGCTGTTTTTATGCCGACAACGGTTCGTCCTGCATAGAAGTGGCGCTGAAAATGAGCTTTCACTACTGGCTCAACCGTGGTCAGCCGAACAAAAAGCGCTTCGTGACCCTGACCAACAGCTATCACGGCGAGACCATGGCAGCGATGTCGGTGGGCGATGTGCCGCTGTTCACTGAAACCTACAAGGCGCTGCTGCTCGACACGATCAAAGTGCCCAGCCCCGATTGCTACCTGCGCCCGGACGGCATGAGCTGGGAAGAACACTCGCGCGTGATGTTCATGGCCATGGAGCAGACCCTGGCCGAGCACCACGCCACTGTGGCCGCCGTGATTGTCGAGCCGCTGATTCAGGGGGCGGGGGGCATGCGCATGTACCACCCGGTGTACCTTAAATTGTTGCGCGAAGCCTGTGACCGTTATGGCGTGCACTTGATTCACGACGAAATCGCGGTGGGCTTCGGTCGCACCGGGACGATGTTCGCGTGTGAGCAGGCCGGTATCACCCCGGACTTCCTGTGCCTGTCCAAGGCATTGACCGGCGGTTACTTGCCCTTGGCGGCCTGTGTGACCACCGACGAGGTTTACAGCGCCTTCTACGACGACTACCCGACCCTGCGCGCCTTCCTCCATTCCCACAGCTACACCGGCAACCCGCTGGCGTGTGCGGCCGCCTTGGCCACGCTGGACATCTTCGAGCAAGACGATGTGATCGAGCGCAACAAGGCCCTCGCGCAGCGCATGGCCAGCTCGACGGCGCATTTGGCGGATCACCCGCATGTGTCGGAAGTGCGTCAGACCGGCATGGTTCTGGCGATTGAAATGGTCCAGGACAAGGCCAGTAAAACGGCGTACCCGTGGCAGGAACGCCGAGGGCTCAAAGTGTTCCAGCATGCGCTGGAACGTGGCGCGTTGTTGCGTCCGCTGGGCAGCGTGGTGTATTTCTTGCCGCCTTACGTAATCACCCCGGAGCAAATCGACTTTCTGGCCGACGTGGCCAGCGAAGGCATCGACATCGCGACCCGCAGCGACATCAGCGTGGCCGTACCGGCGAACTTTCACCCGGACTTCCGCGACCCGGGCTAGGGACTGTTCCCGTGTCACCGCGACGCGGCTTGCAATGAAACGGGGAACAGACCCTCGGGTTATTTTCTTCAGATGCGCGCACGTTCGCGCCTGAAACGCACATTTTTCAGAGAAAACACATGAGATTGTCCCGTTTCTTCATCGATGCGCCGTTGAGCCTCGGTGAGCATGAATTGCCTGAGGCTCAGGCGCATTACATAGGCCGCGTGCTGCGCATGGCCGAGGGCGATGCCCTGCAAGTGTTCGACGGCTCGGGTCACGAGTTCCTTGGGCGCTTGCTGGAAGTTGGCAAAAAACGCGTGCGCGTGCTGCTGGAAGAAACCTTCGCCGGGCAAGTCGAGTCGCCGCTGGCAATCCATCTTGGCCAGGGGTTGTCCCGTGGCGAGCGCATGGACTGGGCCATTCAGAAAGCCACCGAGCTTGGGGTCAACGAAATCACGCCGATCATGAGCGAGCGCTGCGAAGTGCGGCTCAAGGACGAACGCGCCGACAAACGCCTGGCCCACTGGCGTCAGGTGGCGATCAGTGCATGTGAGCAATGCGGGCGTTCACGGGTGCCGGTGATTCATCCGCCGATGCTGCTCACTGACTGGATCAACAGCACGCAAGCCGATCTCAAGCTGGTGCTGCATCCGGTCTCCGCGCCGCTGGCCAGCCATGCCAAACCGTCACGCCTGGCGTTCCTGATCGGGCCGGAAGGCGGCTTGACCGACCCTGAAGTCGACCAGGCCCAGGCGGCGGGCTATCAACCGGCGCGCCTCGGCCCACGGGTGTTGCGTACCGAAACCGCCCCGGTGGTCGCGCTGGCCGTGGCTCAGCAGTTGTGGGGCGACTTCTGACACGCAGGCGTCAAGTGTTTACATCGACACGAAGAAAAAGCTGACGATCAGCCCCATGCCGATGAACCACACCAGCGAACGCAGCAGTGCCCAGTCCGCCAGGTAGCAAATGATGTACAGCAAGCGGCTGGTGATAAACAGCACGGCCAGTACATCAATCGTGACGGGCTGGGCGTTGCCGACGATGTCGGCAATGATCACGGCGGCGGCAAACGCCGGGGTGACTTCGAAGCTGTTGAGTTGGGCGCTGTGGGCGCGTTTGGCGAACCCGTCGAGGGTGTCGAGAAACGCGCGCGGGTCATGGTTTTGTCGAGGCCCGAACTTGCCGCCGCTGAACTTGGCCACCGCGGTACACACGTACGGCAGACACAAGGCAATCAGTACACACCAGAAGGCAACCGTCATTGGAATTTCCTTTTTAGAGTTTCATCACGAGCATGCCGATCAGCACCAGCCCACAGGCTAAGAGTCTGGGCCCGCCAAAAGGTTCTTTGAGGTAGCGCATGCCGAACAGCACCACCAAAATCACGCTGACCTCGCGCAAGGCCGCGGCTTCGGCAATCGAGCCCAGTTGCATCGCCCACAGCACCAGCGCATAGCTGACCAGCACGCACACCCCCACCGCCAACCCCAACCGCCATTGCGTGCGCCAGAACAGCGTGAACGCGGCACGTTTGCGGGTGATTGCCAGCAGCGGGAACGGCCACGCGCTGATGAGCGTCAGCCACACCAGATAATCCAGCGGGTGCGACCAGCGCTGTAGCGCCTGACCATCAAGAAAGGTATAGCAGCCAATGCACAGGCCGATGAGTGCGACCACCGGCAGCATTGACCACGGCAGACGATCACCGCCGCCGCCCTGCCACAGCAGGCACGCCATGCCGCACGGAATCAGGAGGATGCCGATGATTTGCTGACCGCTCAGTGCTTCTGCGGCAAAAGTCAGGGTCAGCGCCAGCACCACCAAGGGCGAAAGGCCGCGCATCAGCGGGTACACCAGCCCCAGATCCCCCACCCGGTAGGCGCGGATCAGCAGCACGCGGTACAGCAACTCGAAGAGTGCGGACGCCAGAATCCACGGCCAGATAGCCAGCGGCGGGAACGACACAAACCCCACCAGCACGGCGACAACCAGCAGTGCCACGGTGTCCATGCAGGCGATGACCAGCAGGCGCTCGCCGCTGAATTTGATCAGGGTATTCCAGACCGCATGCAACACGGCCGCGATCAACACCAATAAAGTGGCCAGCACCCCGTGCTCCTTAATGCGATGGGACGACGGCTGTTTATACGTCAAACAGCCGTCTGCGCGGGCACCGTGTGTGGGGTCAAACGAACAATCGTGCGCCCGACGCAGGCCGGGGCTGATCCGGCACGGCCTCCAGCAACGGGCTCAAATGCCTGTGACCCTGACACAGCTTGGCGTACCAGTTATTCAGGGTCGGCACATCGACGTGCCCTTCCTGAACCTCGACCCACAGCACCAGATCCCCGGCGCTGTCTGCCGCCACATGCACCGGCGCCAGCGCTGAAAAGGGCCCGTTGGCTTGCAGCAGTTGCAACTGCACACCCAGTAGCATCGGGCTGGGCAGGCGCCCCAGGCGCATCGCCATCAACCAGCCGCCCGGCACTTTCTCCAGCACCAGTTCGGGGTCATCCGCGACTTGCAGGCGGCAGGTTTCGGCATTGTTCGCGGGCAGTTGGATGCCCCATTGGTCCAGCCAGTGTTGCACGCTCATATGTGTTTACTCCGCTATCCGCCAGGCCTTGGCCATTTCAATCGTGGTGGAGCTCAACGGCTTGCTCCACGGTTTATTGCGCGCGCCATAGTGGTCGATGATGTCGTCGAGCGCCTGATTGACCTGCGCCGCCGTCGTGGCCCTGGCCAGGCTGTGTTCGGCGCGGCGTAGCAGGGCGACGTTGGAATCCGGCTGGCCGGCGCGGTACAGCGACGGGAAGATGACTTCTTTGCGGATGTTCTCGGCCACCACGGCCACGGTCCGCACCTGCATTTCTTCGATCGCGGCCTTGAGCACCGGCGACTCGACGGCCTGCCCGCGTACGGCGCTGAGCAATTGCTGGTGGTCGACGTTGTCGGCGTGATTCAACTCCTTGGCCAGCCACTCTTTGCGCTCAGGGTTGCTGGCCAGCGCGTCCAGTTGGGTGAAGGCAGTGCGCATCTGATCGTTGAACGTCAGTGCGGCCGGCGTGCCGTTTTGCGCCACGATCGCCACGGTCAGTTCGCTGAACGCCTCGCGCGCCTGCTGGCGAAACTGCAACACTTCACCGGCCTGGGCGGAGTTTTGAGCGGCGAGGCTGGTGAGCATGTCATCGTCTAATGCGTTCAGTGCAGCCTCCATCGACCCGAACGTGTACTGCTCACGGGAGTGGGCACCGGTCTCAAGGTGACCGCTGACGGCCTGGTCGAGTCGTTCTTGCAGGTGATTTTTGATATCCCCCGGCATGCTGAAATTCAGCGTGCCGCCAAACGTGGTGCTGAAATCGCCTTTGTCGGTTTTCAGCGGCACGGTCACGGTCTGGTCGTCGTGCGCGGCCAGTGCTTCGTTTTGCAGAATCACCCGGGCGGCCACCGGGGCGCCCACCATCCAGTCCGTGAGCGCGCCGCCGAAACGAGCACCACGGTCAGGCGCCACGCCTTCTTCGCCCTCGAACTTAAGGATCAGGTTGTCTGACTGGCGCAGCGGGCTGGTGCTGAACGCCCGGTCGACCATCTCGGGCACTGGCACGTTAAGCATCACGCCGCCGTCCTTGAATGCCGTGTGTTCACCTTCGGCCTGGAACGGTTGCGCCTGTTCGTCCACCGGCTTGAACACCACCGGGAAGGAGCCGGAAATATGCGCGGCCCGCGCAATACTCATGTCCGGCGTGAGGCTGGCGTTGAACACCACCATCTGTGGGCGACCTTCGTACATTGCGGTGCCGGTGATGTTCAGTTCCTTGATCTGCGGGATGTGCTGGCTCAACAGTTTGAGGTCGCCAAACGTGACCGCGCCGCCCTGCTCCAGTTTGTGGGCAATGGCCGCAACGGCCGGTTGGCTGGCCACCTGCGGGTGGGAGCTGATCTGGTTCAGAACGGCTTTGGACGACTCGTCGCGAATGACTTTTTCCAGCGGCAGGGCTTCGGACTGAACCCGTGGCAGCACGTTGAGAATCAGCTGGGTGAAGCTGCCAACCTTGGGCAGGTATTTGTGCGCCAGATTGCCTATCTCTGTGCAGATGCGCTGGAACAGCTTGTGTTTTTTATGGGTGCTGTCGAGCAGTGAAATCAGGTCCATGCCATCGGACAGGGTCTTGAATTCGCCCGCGCCCATGCCCGATGCCAGCAGCGCTGCCGTGATGCCGCCTGCGGACGACCCCGACATGCTGCGAATGCCGTCGAGTGCGCCGTTGTCTTCCAGCGCCTTGATCGCGCCCGGATAGGCGGCCCCTTTGGCACCGCCCCCGCTGAGCACCAGGCTGGTCAACGGCGGGCGGCTGAGTTCCAGCTGCGCCACGCCATTGTCGAATTCGCGCAGGGTCAATTGGCGCTGACCGACCTGTTGCGCCACGGTGTGCGCAGCCCCTTGCGGCAGCGGGGTCAGCAGCTTGATACGGCCGATGTCCGGCAGTTGGTCTTTGATCACAATCCCCGACGCGCTCTTCAGTGCGCTGGTCAGGCTTTGGCCGACCGGGTCAGTGGATAACGTGGCTTTGGGCGCTTGCGCGGCAGGGGGTGCAGGTGTGGCGATGGCGGGGTTGAGACCAGCAGGCGGGGTGGACTGAATTTTCATATGCGCTCCTTGGAGGACCTGAGTTCCTTGATGGCGCAAATCTTAAGTGAATCGTTTGAAGGGCTTTTTTAGTATCAGGCGCATTTTTGTCACTTTGCACGAGCGCCTTAAAAGGAATGACGCTCACCACGTCGCCTGCTGGCTCTGCGCCGGGTTTTCAGCGCTCACGGGATTGTGTCAGGGCCGTTGCCAGCGCTGCCAATTGCCCGTCGACACTGGCGTCGATGATGCCGATTTCGGTCTCCAGAATGCAGCCGCCCTCGTCCAGCCGGGCGTCGGCCACCACGTCCACATACCCCACTTCCGGGAAGTCCTTGAGGATGTGCGAGACGCGCTCGCGCACAGCGCTTACTTGCTCGGGCTGGACGTGCAGGATCACTTGTTTCTGATTGCTGACCAGCGACAACGCTTCGCGGGTCACGCTCAGCGCCAGCTCGGTGTTGTCGTACTGCTTGAGGATCTTGCGCACCGCGTGCAGCACCACATCGCTCATCTTTTGCTCGACCGCGCGGTAGTACTGGTTGCATTGCTGCAAGGTTTCCTGGATCAGCGTTGCCTGCGAGGTGCGCGCCTCGTCGACGCCCGCTTGCCAGCCCAGGGCCTTTTGTTGTTCGTAGACGTCCCGCGCGCCTTGCTCGATGGCTTGCGCCCGTTCCCGGGCCAGTTCCACCAACTGATTGGCGGTCAGGTAGGCCTGATAGTCGGCACTGCGCAGCACCACTTGATCGGGCGCCAAGAGCACTTGATCACTTTTTATTTCAATAAATGGCAACATTCCGGACTCACCTGTCGAGCAACTTTGAGGCACAGCGCCTGCGCCAGCGCGGGGTTTTCGGCGGGTAACGCGGCGTAACGCGAGGGCGGCCCCGGCGGCAGGCGTACACGCAAGCGGCGGGCACAGCCGCTGTCGATGTCACCGGCTGCACTGAGCCAGAACTCCAGACCGCAGGTTTGCAGATAGCCCCCCAGGTCGCCGTCCGGCAACGTGCCCTGCCAGCCCGTCGGCCATGGGCCGATGATCACGTCCAGCTGTTGCAGGCAATACCGGTGACCGGTTTCACCCAGCGCCGCGCGGACCCGTTGCGCCGCGCTGGCGGTCAACGCCTGGCGCAACGCCTGCCCATGCAACAGGCCGCCCAGGCAACGCAGGGTATGCTGCAGCGCGACCTGCCCGAACAGCGCCAAGCCGCCGAGCCGGGGAGGCAGTTGGTAGTCAGTCGGCAACCCCAGTTCATCGAGCAACCAGGCGTTGATTGCACTGCGCTGGCGCCAGTCCGGCAGCGCCTTGCGCACCGCCAGCAAGGCCGTGGGCACGTGCCCCTCGTCAATGTAGCGGGCCGGGCAGAAGCGCAGCTGATAGGGCGTCAGGCAGCGGGTCATGCTTGAGTCCGGTGCCACATGAACTGCGCCGCATTGCTCACCAGCAGCAGGGCGACCATCACGCCAAACAGGCCGATCAGCCGCCCCCGGGAATCTTCGGTGACTTGAATCGAAAACAGGGTGTCGTAATGCGGTGCCAAGGGCACCTGACGCACGTCCGCCGACGGCACCAGCACCACACTGATCCGGTCGTAACTCAAGCCCTCGATGCCGTTGTTGACCAGTTGTTTGATCTGCGGGATGTAGGCGTCGAGCTGGATGTCCGCGGCGTGCTTGATAAACACCGAGGCGGAGGCCGGTGAGGACTTCTTGCCCAGCCCGTCACGTTCTTCTGGCAACACCACATGCACCCGCGCCACCAGCACGCCATCGATTTCAGACAGCGTGCGGGAGATTTCCTGCGCCTTGGCGTAGTTCAGGCGCGCCCGTTCTTCGACCGGAGATGAAATCAGCCCGTCTTTGGGGAACACGTCCTTGAGTGTTGAAAAGCTCTCACGCGGATACCCTTTGCGCTTGAGGGCATCCACGGCTTCAGCGATGTCCGACTCTTCCACCAGCAATTTGATTTTGCCGTCCTTGTCCGGCTGTTTGTCGGCCGAAATGCCTTCGGAGCGCAGCAGGGCCAGCATCTCGTTGCCTTCCTTTTGGCTGACACCGGCGTACAGCTCGATCTTGCACCCCGCGAGCGCCAGCACGGCGGCCAGCAGCAGGCCGCGCTGCACGGTTTTCAAAGCGGTTCGAACACGGCGCATCATTGGGTCTTCATCAAGGTTTCGACGTTCTGGCTCATACGTCCGACGGTCTTGGCGATCAGTTCTTCCTGCATGCTGATGCGCATCAACGACCACTGCATCTGCATCAGGCTGTTGGGGTCGTCACCGGGGGTCGACAGCTGCACTTTCAGCGCTTCTTTGGCCTCGGTGAACTGCTCTTTGATGTGCCCGATTTCACTCAAAAAACTGCCGCCCAGGCTGTCGGCCCCGTTGCTCATGGCGTGATCAAAGTCTGCAACCTGCGCGGCATTGGCTTCGGCCGGTTGGAGTTCTTCAAGGCTGGTAACCACCGATTGGCTGATCTGGCTGATGTCCATTACGACTCCAGGTCGGGTTTATGGGTGTAGCGCATCAGGTTGTCGATCATCCCGGCCAGCGGGATGACGTGCCTGAGCTCGGTGTTGATGACGCGGCTCGCGGCGGTGGTGTCCGGCAGCGGTTTGATCTCGCCCAACACCCGCAGCAGCGCGTCTTGCTGTTGCTTGGCAAACGGTGCTTCTTGTTTGATGAGGTCCTTGAGTGCCGCACGCGCCTGACGCTCGTTGTCACGGTGGGCGTCCAGGGTTCTCAGCACCCGCAGCGCCACCGGGCTCACGGGGTTCGCCACCTCGGCGGGCGCGTGCATGGCTTGTTCAAAGGCGTGCGTGTCGGCCGTTTGTGCCGACCGCGCAGGGGGGGCAGCCGGTGGCGACAGACCGCGATTGAGCGTCAGGGGGTCGAGCGGGTTCATGCGTGCTCCGGATGACGCATACCCTCGGCAAACTGCACCAGGCGCGGGTCATCGCTGAGCGCCAGGTGCGCCAGGCGCCGGTCCAGTGCTGACCCCATGCCCAGGCGCCATTCGCACAGCGCCAGCCAGGGCGACAACGAGGGCCAGTCCTGATCCTTGCCTTGGCCTTCAAGCAACGCCTGTTGATAATCACCGCGGTTCATCAGACTGCAGAGGCGGATCAGGCACGCGGCTTCGGCGTGTTTTTCGACCTGATCCAGCCACTCAGCGATGTGCAGGGCCTGCGCATGACAATGGTGCCCGGTGCCCGCCAGCGCGACTTCGGCCAAAAGCCCTTTCAATGAACTGTCCATAATCAAATCTTCTGCAAAATGCTCTGCATGAGGTCTCTCATGGAGCGGGTCACGGTGGAGTTGATGTTGTAGATCACCGACCATTTGTTGAGCTTGTGTTGCAGGTCGGCCAACACCGCCGGGTTATCGCCGTTGTCGTTGTTGAGCGCCGTAATGGCGTTTTTCACGTCCGTGTTGGCGGTGTTCGCCTGCGCTTTGATCTGCTCGGCGACCTGATCGAGGGTGTTGGTGGTGTCGTGGGCAAAAATGGCGGCCATCAGCAGGCTCCTTTGAGGGTGTCGAGGATGCTCAGGGCGGCTTCGAGTGCCTGCGCTTCCTGTTGCCATTGCTGGTACTGCGCAGGCGTCGCGCCTTTTTGCAGGCGCTGTTTGCAGTCGTTTTGAGCGCTTTGCAGCGTAGCGCGCACCTGCGCGTGATAGCCCGCGCCTTCACGGCTCAGGCGTTCCTCCAATGCGGTCATCATTGCGTTTGTCCCTTGAGGTGGATGATGAATTGCTGTTTGCCGCGACTGACCACAATCGCTTCGTCTGTGATCGACAACACGCGAACGCCGTTGGGGGTTGAAGCGTTTACCGGGTATTTCTGACTGTCGTTGAGCACCACGTAGGGCACTTTGCCCAGTGACACGCCGCGTACCACGAAGGCCAGTTCTTCAGCGCTGCCACGGCGTGAGCGGTTAATCAGTTCCAGCGTCGGGCTGGCGCCGAACTCGCGGCGGAACGTGCGTTGCAGTTGTGCAAAGTCATTCAACTGGCGCTCATCCAGCTGGCCGCGCAGCTCAATGCGCTCGCCGTGATCGCGATAGCTCAGCGCCGAGGTCAGGTGTGCGTCGCTGAGCAGTTGTTCCAGACGCTTGATGTGCGAACCGGCGAGCCGCACGCGGTTCTCGACGCCCATGAGACCGGGCACGTCGGCCATCAGCAGGGTGTCGATGTTGGCCCAGTGGTCGTCCTGTTCGGCCAGTTCGCCTTCGAGCATGATCCAGCCGGCTTTTGACGAGAGCGTGCTGCGCACCCGCGAGTAGCCGAATTTTTGCAGGATGAAGTCCACGCCCTGACGCACTTCTTCCATGCTGCGTAATTCCAGCCGATAACTCAGCCCGCTTTTTTCAAGGTATTGGGTGAGCAGCAAGCGGCTGCGGTTGTCATCCAGATACCCGGTCAGCAACACACCGCCATCGGCTTGCGGGGCTTCAATCTGCACGTGCTGATACGGCTTGTCGCTCAAGAATGTCTGCAACCCCAGCAGCGGATCTTCATCGGCCGTGCTGCGGTTGACGCTGGACCACGGGTCGCTCATCAAGCCGATCAGCAGCACCACCAGCACCACGCTCAACCCCGCCATCACGCGACCGCTCCAATGCGCAGGGTGGCGTGGGGCCCGACGTTCCTGCGCCCGGCCGATCGCCGGTTGCAGCGGCGCGAAGGCGCGTTCCTGCGCGCAATACGCCCAGCTCAAGGGGCCGCATTGCTGCATGGCCAAGGCGTGCAACACCGTGCCCGGCTGCACGGGCAGGCCGTCCTGGGTCGGCTCACACGCGGCGTCCCATTCCAGCAAGCGCACCCCTTGCGGGTCGACCTCCAGCAACAGGTGCATGGCCGCGATACCGTCGTCCACCAGCACCAGGTCGGCGCTCAGCGGGTCTGAGCCGATCACCACCCGACCGGCGCTCAGGGGCACTTCGGCCCCTTGATTCAAGCCGCTGTAGAACCGGATTTTCCAGCCCATGTCAGGGGCGCTTCAGCGGGCGAACGCAGTGCGTTGCCGCGTCATCGCACGCGCCTTCAATCACGCGCCAGCCGCGGCTTTCGCCGTCCATGCGACACGCGGACAACCGTGAGCTTTTGCCCGCCTGTTGCAGTGTGTTTTGCAGCCATTGCGCGGTGGCCAGCGCCTGGCACTGTGTGGCGCCAATCGCGTTGGCCAGCTCCAGGCTCTGGTTGGACAGTTGATCGACATTGAGCAAACCGTCGAGGTAGCCCCGTTGGCTGCCCAGGGCTGCGTAATGGGCCAGCCCGTCGTCAATCAGGCGCGGTTCGATCAGAAACAGGCGCACCGAGCGCCGCACGGTGTTGGACTGAAACCGGAACAAGGCGCCAAGGTACGGAATGTCCCCCAGTAACGGCACTTTGCGCACGCCTTCGCTGAGTTCGTCGCGGTGGATCCCGCCAATCAACAGGCTTTGGCCATGGCCGACGCGGGCCACGGTGTCGACCACGGTACGGTTGATGGTGGGGATGCCTTCGGGGCCGGAGCTATTGGGTTTTTGGCTGCCGTCTTCGATGTGCAGGCTCAGGCTGATCTCCGGTTTTTCCCCTAGCTGAACCACCCGCGGGGTCATTTTCAACAGGGTGCCGTAGGTGATGGACTTCAGTTCAGCGACGCGCTCGCCGGTCACTTTCACGTAATAGGTTTCGCTGTGATCGATCACCGCGAGGGTGTTTTCCTGCGTCAGCAAGGTCGGGCGCGACCCCACCTGAGCGCGGCCCTGACTTTGCAGCAGGGTGACGCGGGCCATCAAAAAGTCGAGGCCGCGGCTGTCGACCAGGCTTGCGCCAGGGGCTTGCGCGCCGGGTGCGCCGGAGCCGCTGGTGCGGATGTCGATGACTTTCTTTGGCCCCAGCCCAATCCCCACATGCCAGTCGACCCCGAGTTCGGCAAGGTTTTCGGCGTTGATGTCGACAATCGACAGCGCGACTTAGATGCGCGCCGAAGGCCGGTCCAGCGCTTCAATCAGGCGTTTGTACATGGGCATGCGTTCGGCGCTGTCGCGCACCACGATCGCGTTCAATGACGGTTCGGCCTGAATCACCGCGCGCCCGGAGCGCAGCGGTGCGCGGCTGCCGTTCGCCTGGCCGTCCACCGACACCACATTGGCGTCACCCAGCACGTTGGCCAGAATGGTGGCCACGCCCGGCGCCTGAATGTCGTCTTCGCGGTACTTGATTTGGCGGTCTTCGGCCGACGCGTATTTGAGTGGGAAGATTTCCACCGACACGTCGCCGGTTTTTTCGCTGCGCAGGGTGGATTGTTGTTCCAGCGCCTGCGCGGTCTGCTCTACCAGTTCCAGGTATCGGGCCGGGCCTGACACATAGACCAGCCGTCCATCGCCGCCCGAACGCCAGCCGAATGTCGGCTCCCACACGCCCGCGGCCTGTAACGCCTCTTGCAGGTCGGACTCGGTGACCTGTTCGAGCTTGATCAGCCGCGACTGCATTTCCGTGCTTTTGAAGACGTACAGCACCGCGCCGTCGTAGTACCAGATCAGGTTGTAGAGCGCGGTCATCTGTTGCAAAAAGGCTTGTGGCGTAGGCAGGTCGAAACGGCCGCTGACTTGATCGTTGACCTTGTCGCTGACAATCACCGGGCTGTCGTAGTTAGCCCCGAAGTTAATCAGCACATCGCGCAGGTTTTCACCCTGCGCCACGTAGTGATAAGGCACCGGCGCCCAGTCCAGTTCCTGAGCCGTGGCGGGGCAGGCGGCACTGACCAGCAGCCAGGCGGCAACGCGCAGCCACTTCATGGGCGCCATAAGGTGGGTGTCCACTGCGGTGGGCGCTCAGCCTGCTGCAAACCGGGCTTGAGGGACTCAAGAATGCCCACCTGCGCTGCCAGCACACGCTCAAGTTCATCCAGCTCAAGGGAGGCGAACTCAAGGCGGGCTTCGAGCAGCAGGTGGTCGTTCTCGTCCAGCACCAGGGCTTGAGGGTAGTGGCGGCTCCAGCGGGTCACGTGTTCCAGCGCGTCGCGCAACACCTCGCGCTGCCCCGCTGCGTCGGCACGGGCTTGCCAGTCCAGCGGGCTATGGACGATCAGGTCTGTCCCCTGGCGGGCCAGAAACAGGCTGTGGCCATCGATGCGCAGGTGGTAGGCACCCGTTTGATCGGCAACAAAAGGCCCTTGGCCGGTTCGCGCGGCCAATCCAGTCAGTAAACGTTCCATGAGTCCTCAGTGCCGCGGTTGGTCAGGCGCCTTGCCAGTAAAAGTGATCCTGGGCCTGACACAGGCTGCGTTCGTGCAGCCAGTGCTGCACGGCGTCGGCAGCGTTGGCGTCTGCGTCGAGCCTGATCAGGGGTTCCCACAGGGAAATAAGCGCCAGCGGCACCGGTGAAAAACCGTCCAGCTTGCCATCGGCCAGCAGCACGGCCACGCCTTGATGCCAGTTGGGCCACGCTGCGCGGGCCTGTTCGGAAATGGCGCCCAGCTTGCGTGCCAGCGCGGCTATTTCGATTTCGGTTTCAGCTTGGCGGCGAGCGACGGCTTGCAGCTCCTCGTCGACCAGTTGCGGGTCGGCATCGGTGGCCTGACGCCAGAATTGCGCCTTGATGCGCAATTGCCGCGACTGGGTTTCGAACTCGATCAACGAAGCGCGCCAGCTGGGAATGGCTTCGTCAAACAGGCTTTCCCACCAGCTGTACACCGGCAGCAATACCCAGTCGATCAGGGTTTGCGGGCAGGCCAGGTTGATGCGGTCGCCCAGCCAGTTACACCAGTTCTCGCCTTGTTCGCTGGCCTTGCGCAACACCAACTGCACATCCCCGCGTTCCAGGGCCATACCGCGGGCCAGACGCTGCTGTAACCAATGGGATTGAAACAGTTGCTCCAATTGCTCGCGGGGCAACAGGCGTTGCATGAGCATCAGTTGCCGGGCGCTGATGATGTCGCTATCACGGTAAATCTTGCCCGAAATACAACCGGCGACACTTCCCCGCGCACGAGCATCCTGGCTCACGACAGAGACGCGCCGGCCGGCGAACATCCCTTGGCGGGGACTTTGATTAGGGTCTTCCTGGCTCATTCTCTGCCTTGACTGTTTTGTTTCGTGACACGCACATCAGGGGCCTGCGTTGCGGGTCAATCTTACGGGTGAGTGGCGCGAGTGACTTGCAATAAACGTCAGTTTTTTTTAGTCCGGGGCTATTCTTTGCCCTGCCGCGAACGGCTGGGGGTACAGCCAAATCGACGACGGTAACTCTGGGTGAAATACGACTGGCTGGAAAACCCGCTTTCCATGGCAATGTCGACAATGCTCATCTCGCTGTTGAGCAGCAAATGGTGCGCGTACAGAATGCGCCGCTCACTGATCCAGGCCCTGGGCGAGACGCCGTAGACCGAACCGAACAACTCCTTGAACGTGGTCAGGCCCATGCCGAACTCGCGGGCGAATTCGCTCAGGCGCCACTCCTGTAAATAATTGGCCTCCATGAACGCCTGCAACCGCTCCACTTGCCGGTTGCCCTGCTGGCGCAACATGGCCATCAAGGCCGGGCCCTGCGGACTGAATGCAAACAGCATCAACAACTCTTCAATGCGCAACACCGCCAGAGCGGGCGGGTGCTCGTGTTCCAGTAATGCTTTGATCCCTTTGACACAGTCGGCCAGCAACGGGGTGCTGGCAAACGCGATCATCCCGCTGCTGGGTTCTTCACAGCGCTCAACTTCGCTGAGCAACGCGCCGAAGCGCTGTATAAAACTTTGCAAGCGCGTAACCGTTAACGGAATCCACAGAATGCGACTCTCCTGACCTTCAGTGCTCACGACGTAATTACCGCGTCGGGCAAATATCATTTCACCGGGCGCAATACGCAACGTGGTGCAGACATCTTGAACAATCAGTTCACCTTCAATAAGTACGGCAATTCCTTCTTCGGGGTTGGACTTGAATTCGAAGGTGGGCATACACCATCGACACTGCGTTATTCGTTGGCCACGTAAACTGGCACCTTGCATAGGTAGTGATCCTGAACGTGTGCGGCGTATTGACGCGTCATTACTGACAGACGTATGAGCACACTCTATCTCCATGCACATGCGGTCATTCGCATAGAGCAAATTCTTGAAAGCAAGCCAGGTCATGAATAAGAGTAATTATTCAAATTTAGAATAATTACTCTTATTCAATGAACCGCTCAATATGATTCGAACTGTTGGTGTTTCGGCTGCGTGCCGAAATCGTTTAATTATTTATAACCAGACTTACAACACGGTGTTACCAAGGTGTGTGTATCCGGCAGTTCGGATAGCACGTTAAAGGGGTCAACTGCAGCTGCGCCGCTTGGCCGGGCACAACCTGCCGCCACCCGCGTGCCTGAACCGAACCGGCCTCGGACCACGCCAACTCACTTCTGATCAACCACTGGCGATCCGTCGCAGCGGGGACGTGAAAACTGAACCCCAGCGGCAGGGCACTGACCCGATAGTCCGACTTCGCGACCATTCGCGGTTGCCCGGCCACCACTTCATACAGGCGAACACGCACATAAGCCGCCCGAGTCAACACCAGGCGGCTGCTCACGTTCCCTGTGAGGTCCAGCGTGTGTGCAGGGGCGGCGGGCTGGCTGATACACCCCGACAAGGCACTGACCAGCAGTGCGCCCATCGCCGCGCGCTTCATGGCAACCGAACCCGGCGCTCATGCAAGGGCGTGATGTCGCCGTCCAGTAACCGTTGCAGCCGTTGCTCGCTGTGAGGGCTGGTCTGCAACTCGGTGCCGAGCCAGTCCAGCAGCTCGGCCAACGTGATCTGCGCCTGAGCGGGGTTGGCCCCCGGCGTCAGCGCACGGCCGTTGAAATGTCCCGCCTCTGTCGGGCCTTCATTCGCGGATAACGGCGCAATGCCCGCGCTTTCGATCTTCATCACAGGCTCACACTCGCATGCCTGCAGGCTGGGCCGGCGGCGGCGTGACACACACGTGGCCGGGCAGCAATTGCTGCCAGAACTCGGCGTGGTCAAGCAGGTTGGCCAACGTGCGCTCGAAGTTTTCCAGCGTCAGCTCGGCGGCTGGCAACTGGGCGTACAACTGCACTTGACCGGTTTGCTCGTCAAACCCGAAATGCAGGTCGAACCGATACCAGCGGCGATTAAAACTCGCCAATTGACGGAAGATGCCTTCCCCCAGTGTGTCCAGACCGGCCACATTGGCTTCCATGACCAGCCGATCACGGCCACCCAAAAGCACCAGCGTCACGTGTAACTGTTCATCAAACAGCAACGTCGCGACCCCGTCTGCGTCGAGCGACAAGGCGGGCAACCCACTGCGATTGGCAAATTCGGCCAGCTGCCGATTAACCCTGATCGTTAAATCCATGCTTGTCTCCTCGTACCAGGCGAATGCTAGCACCAGGCCACAACCTGATTTTGTCACTGGTAGACTTATCTTTTAAGAAAAAAGCCACATCTCAGTGGCTTTTTTCTTACTCGCATCAATCGATCAAACAATCGCCGCCGCTGCTTTCCAGGCGGCTACGTAGTTCTGAGAAAGTTCATGAAGTGTCTGAATCAGCTCTTTCATGGAGTTAGAGTTATAACTCAATTGTTCATCAACTATCTGTTTGCGACTTTGTGCAATTGAAGCCTCAACTTCGTCCTCTTTGGCGTTGGCCTGAACTTCACCTTGCCTGACTTGTACCGAAGTATTGGCCATCTGCCCCAGTGACTGATTAACGCTGTTCATCGCCTGGTATGTGGTATTGCGGGTGTCTATTTTTTTCCCGGTTTTAGTCAGCAGGCTGCTATCGAACTCTTGGGCCTGCGCCCAAACAGCGCCGACGGTTTTGCGATCGGCGTCCGACGTTTTGCCCAGTGATTGCATCTTGGCGTCGATCAGTTCGTTGCGCCCGGCAATGGACTTTTCCAGTTGCCCTTCCTGCTTGATGGCCTTGCCATTTTTGCTCGCGCCCACCGCGCCGATGATCGCCGTGCCGACGGCCATGATCCCGGAGATCACTGCCATGGCAATCATCAGGTTGGCGCCCGAACGCATCTCGGTGACCTGGGATTTCTGTGCCTCGATAATCGCCGTGTTTTCGCTGTCGCGTTGCAGCACGCCCAGTTCGCGGGCCTTTTGCGCGATACGAAACAGCAACACCATCAGCTCAATGGTGGTGTCCAGTTCGCGGGTGACTTTGCCCAACGTGGCCGGGTTGAATTGTTGTGCGGGTTTGACCAGCTCGATGCTGCCCGCCGGTGAGGTGGCAGGGGCCGACACATCGGCGGCCCGGTGAGCCGTCTCGCGGCTCACCGGGGCAGCGCTCTTTTCAACCGGGCCGCTGGAAGCGACGTTACTCAATGCCCGAGGGCTGACACTCATATCAATCATCATGGGGGCTCCTCAAATGGCCGCAGGGCGGCTGGACAAGTTATGCAGCAGGTCGCCCTTGGCGTTGATCATCTGGAAAATCTGTTCCATGACCTGGGTAAACGCCTCGATCATGCGGGTCAGTTCTTCGCGCAGGGTGTCGATCGCAGCTTGAAACGCGGTCAGCTCTGCGCGGTTCTCCAGCACGTCGGCCTGACGCAAGGCTGCGTGGGCCTGATAGCCATTGTTGACGGCCTGAGAGGCGCCGTTGGCCACGTCCAGCGTGACGTCGGCCACTTGCACGCCGAGCTTGGCGCCATGGGACATGGACAGGCTCGCCACGGTGCCGAACTTGCTGCCAAATGCAGTGACTTTGCTGGCAATCGTGGCCGTGAGTTCTGCCACTTTGGTGCCCATCTTGGCGCCCAGTTTGGCCACGCCCGCCACTGCTGTGCCGCCAAAACTGGCCACGGCGGCCATCAGGGCCACGGCGATTTCAATGCCCATCAACACCGGGCCGAGTTTTTCCATCGTCTCTTTACTGATCAAGCCCGCCGCCGCAGCGGCCTGCACGGACTGGGACACCATGCCCATGACCCCGCCGGCGATCATCAAGGCGCCGGCGATTGCGCCCGCGCCGGTGGCGACCATGATTGCGCCCACGATGATCGAGGCCACAGCGCTGATCCACCCAAAAATCTTGGCTGCAAGGCCCGATTTCTGGGCTTCTTTGGCAGCGTCTTGCGACTCTTGAATCTTCTTCTGGTTGTCATCCATCTTCTGCAGGTTCTGCTCGCGCGCCCGCTTGATGTCTTCCAGTTTGTTGGCTTTTTGCGCGCTTTCCAGCTCGCCGGTGATGCGTGACAGTTCAATCTCGAACGCTTGCGGCGAGCTCAGGTGCGCCGCGGCCAGGCGGGGTACTTCGACAAGCAGGTGTTGTGTCAGGCGGCTACTGTCGTGAATGACCGTGCTGACCCACTGTTTGATGTTGGCCAGCGTCTGCGGTTGCAGGCTTTGGGCAACGCCGGGAGCAGGGGCGGGCAATTGCACACCCTGCGACGGGACAGCGGACCAAGCCTGAGCCTGGATCCGGCTGACGGTGACGTCGTGTTCGCGTTCTGCACGTGGGGGCCTGACCGGTTCGGCAGCCGGAACTGCCCCCGGATTAAGCCCGACGCGATCAATCGCTGATGGAATCATGGTGTTGATCCTTTCTGATGAGGACGGCTTCCAGTAATGCGCCTGCACGCTCGGCCAGCGCCGCGTGTGCAGGTTGGGCTGCGGCCAGGGCCCGGGCCGAATAGAAGCCACTTTCGGCTCCGTCGAGATCACCCAGTTGCAGGTGGCACTCAGCAGCGTGAAACGGGAATCGTGGCTCGTTGACGTCAATCACCGCGCCATAGCTGTAACTCTGCAACGCCAGCTCGAACTGCCCCATGGACTGACGGCATGCGCCCAGCCCGAGGAAGAACCGCACGTCGTAATGGTCGAGCATGCACAGCGCCTGAAACACCTTGTGGGCGCTGTCCCATTTGCCGGCCTGATAGTCGTTGAACGCCAGCGAATAGAGTTGCTCCAGGCTGTCGGCCGACACGTCCTTGAGCATGGCGAGGGTGCCGCCGTCGCGCAAAAACGCTTCCATTTCCTGCTCGCAGGCGTCTTGGGTGGGCTGGGTCATGGGCGTTCCTTTAAATGGCATTGAGAATGTCGCGCAGCAGGCTGTCGTGCTTTTGCACAAAGCGGTTAAGCGCTTCGATGGCGGCGTTGTAGCGCGAGCTGACATCATTGAGCAGGGTGGTTTTTTCGCTCACTTTGTCGTTCAGCGGCCGCGCGCGATCACCCACCGTCGTGGCCAGGTTGGCGACCGGGTTGTTGTCTTTTTCGAAGGGGTAGTCGCGCTTCAAATCGACGGCCTTGATGGCGCCGCTTTCTTTGGGCACGCCGCTCAAAAAGTCCTTGATGCTGATGCGGGTCTTGCCTTTGCCGGTGTCCATCCCGGTCAACAAGGCGTACTCGGCGCTTTTCAGCCAGCGGCTGTCCTCGCTGTAGCCGTACAGCGTCTTGTCCAGCAGGTTCAGGCCGGTTGTGGCTGAGGTGTCTTCAATGTTGATGGCGCTTTTGGAGGATAAGCGCGCGTTGATCTGCGCCTGCACCACGCTGTAGATCGACAGCTCGCCGGTCAGCGATGTCAACTCGTCGCGCAGCGTGAGGCGCTTGGCGTCCTGTTGCTCCATGACGGCGACGTACACGTCAATCACGTCATCGTCGAGCGTGTCGGATGTCAGGTCGGCATGGGTCAGCGCCAGAAAATCGCTCAGCGGCCATGGCGTGGCAGGGTGCGCCTTGGCGTAAGCGGCCAGGGTCTTTTTCACCGCCTCAAGCCCGCTTTGGGTCTGGCTCGCGTACCAGCCGTTGGCAACCTGCGCCTGGGGTGGCAACAGATACGCCAGCACTTTGGTCATCTGCTCCGGGGTCAGGGGCGTGCCGTCATGGGTGACGCGGATATTCAGCCTGCCCAGTGTCTGCTGCAGGTCGGCCAGCGCGCGGGTGTCTTTGCCGCGCAATTGGTCCAGCGACGCACCGTTCAGGTCGCTGAGAAACGGCGTGGTTTTGCTGTAATGGGAAATGCTCATGCTGAGTCCTTAAACCATAAGCCCGCGCATCCGGGCAGGGCGCCGCACGCGGCTGCCTGCTTGGGCGACAGGTCGTTGGGCGGCGCGCATGCGCTCGACTTCCTTGAGCAGCTCTTGCTCGGCGGCCTGTATCAAACGGTCGTGGCCGGGACGAAACACCCGGTCAAGCACCTCGGGAGACAGCCCCAGGCCTTCCCACATTTCAGACAGCAGGCGGCCGCGCTGGGCATTGTTTTCAATGGCCAGCCGGGCGGCCTGGACGGTCGTGGCGAGGGGGGCAGGGTCTTTGTTCATGCGCTCTATAGTAGGGATAGCGCGCACGGCTTCCTGTCAGGCACGGTCGAGTTTTTGTCGTTTTCGCATGTGCTGTAGCGAGCACACGCGGCTTACGTCCAGCTCGAACCAGCCGGGTTGCGGTTGATGGGCGCCCGCCCAGCGCTGATAGAAACGGCCCAGGCGCGCAGCCGCCAGCGGGCTGTGGGCCAGTACCTCGACATTCCCGTACAGCGAGGCCGGGGGCGGTAGTACGCAGCGCGCCGCTTCGGCCAGCAGATACAAAGGTGCAAAGGGGTTGGCCAGGCCGAGGCGTTCGTCGAGGCGGCGAAACATCACAATCCACACCCGCGCGCCCTCGCAGCGCCACGCGACTTCGCAACCGCCAGACATAAATTGCCAGCCCAACTGAAGGCCTGTGTTGCGCAGAAAATGCGGGCGCACGCCCCGGCCGCTTTGCTCGAACCAGTCACACAGCGGGTCGCGGTTCACAGGGCAATCCTGCCCAAGGGCTGAATGTTGATTTGCTGCGTCAGCTCCTGATACGACAGCACCGGTAACCCGTAATAATCGCTTTCAATCAACTTGCGTACGTAGCGGCGAATGTCCATTGAAACAATCAGCACCGGCTTGCTCTGCATGCCGGACAGGTCGCCCACGGTTTGGCGCACTTGCTGTAAAAATGCCTGGGTCACGGCCGGGTCCAGCGCCAGGTAACTGCCCGCACTGGTCTGGCGGATGCCACCGCGAATCTGTTCCTCCACCTGCTGGTCGAGCAAGTAGGCGGGCAAGATGTTGTTGCCGCTCGAGTACTTGTGGCAGATGTAGCGCTTGAGGCTGCTGCGGATGTATTCGGTGAGCTGCACCACATCCTTTTCCTTCTGTCCCCACTCCACCATGGCTTCGAGGATCGAACGCAGGTTGCGGATGGAAATGTCTTCGCCCACCAGCCGCTGGAGGATTTCGGTCATGCGCTGCAAGGGGATGATGCGCAGGGCTTCTTTCACCAGTTCGGCGTAGCTGTGCTCCATCTGTTCGAGCAGGTAGCGGGTCTCCTGAATCCCGATAAAGTCTTCGGCGTATTCGCGCAGCACGTGGGACAAGTGCCAGGTCAGCACCTGGTCCATGCTCAACACGCTGCAACCCGCCCGCTCAAGGCGTGGCCGGTGTTCTTCGCCAACCCACAGCGTGGGCTGGCCCGGCAGCACCGGGTCGCCTTCTTCGAACGGCACCCCCAGCAGTTCCAACTGGCTGCTGCGTTCCTGCACCAACAGCTGCGCCGGGCGCAGGCGGCCCCGCGCGACAGGCACTTCCTGAAGCTGGATCAGGTAGTCACCGTCCTTCAAACCTTCATTGAAACGCAGGTGAATTCCCGGAAACGGCACGCCGAAATCCAGGTACAGGGCGCGCCGTATCCGCACCAGTTCTTCATTGAGCGAGTAGCCTTCCAGGCTCTGCTGCAGGCTGGCGTCGACGTCGATCAGCAACGGCACGGTCATGGCGAACTCTTCCTTGTCACTCAGGCGCCCGCCCTTGGTTTTGCCGGGCGAAGGCTTGCCGCGAGGCTTGACCGAAGGCGCGCCCGCCCCTTGTGCCAGCAGCGTGGGCAGGTCGTGGGCTTCGCCTGCCGCCGCGGCACGGCGCTGGCGCAGCACCATCCAGTAACCGCCGCCGCCCACCAGTAATGCCAGGGCGAAAAAGGTCACGGTCGGGAAGCCCGGAATCAGCCCGAACAGCACCAACAGCACGCCCCCGATCATCAATGCCTTGGGCTGCGCCACGACCTGATCGCCGATGTCGCTGCCCAGATCGGTTGACGTGTCTGACGAATCGCGGGTGACGATGATCCCCGCCGTGATGGCGATCAACAGCGCCGGGATCTGCGTGACCATGCCGTCGCCCACGGTCAGTACCGAGTACAGCTGCAAGGCATCGGCGGCGGTCATGCCTTTTTGTGTGACGCCGATGGTGATGCCGGCCAGGATGTTGACGAAGATAATGATCAGCCCGGCGATGGCGTCGCCTTTGACGAACTTCATGGCGCCGTCCATCGAGCCGAACATCTGGCTTTCCTTCTCGATCATCGAGCGCCGCTCGCGGGCTTCGTTGACGTCGATGACCCCGGCGCGCATGTCGCCGTCGATGCTCATTTGCTTGCCGGGCATGGCGTCCAGCGAGAAGCGTGCGCTCACTTCGGCCACGCGTTCCGCGCCTTTGGTGATGACCAGAAACTGCACGATGGTGATGATCAAAAACAGAATGCAGCCCACCACGAGGTTGCCGCCGACCACGAAGTTGCCAAAGGTTTCGACGATCTTCCCGGCGTCCGCTTCGAGCAGGATCATCCGCGTGGTGCTGACCGACAGCGCCAGCCGGAACAGCGTGGTAATCAGCAGCACTGCCGGGAACACCGAGAACTGCAAGGGTGAGTTGATGTAGACCGACATCATCATCAGCACCACCGAAATGGTGATGTTCATCGCGATCAGGATGTCCAGCAAAAACGGCGGCAGCGGCAACACCATCATGAACACCACCGCCAGCAGCATGATTGCCAGCATGATGTCTTTACGGGCGCCGAGGCGGGTCAGAAACTCCGTGAGTTCAGGCATGGGTATCCCGCAGGGCAAGGAAGTGCTCGTAATCGGCGCGGGCCTGTTCCAGTTGGCCCTGCAGCTGGCGCGCACGGCTCAGGCAGGCCCAGAGTGCCGGGTCCTGTTCGCCGTCGGCCAGCAATTGCTCGCAGTGCTGTTGGGCCTGGGCGCCCAGGTCCAGTTGCAGCAATGCCACCACCAGCGCCTTGCGCGCGTCGCGTTGGCGGGGTTCTGCACTGAGCAGGGCTTCAAAAAACGTGCGGGCGCGGCCGGGTTGGGCGCATTGCAGTTGCACCCATCCGAGCAGCAACAGCAGGGTTTGCTCAACCGGTTTCAAGCTCATGTCACTCATACCTTGTGCAACAAATTCAGCGCCACGTGCAGCAGTTGCTCGTCGTCACTGCGCGCGGCAATCAGCTGTGCCGCCGCGTGCAGGTGGGGGTCCGGCGACGCTTCCAGGGTCTGGCGTAATTGGGCGAGGGCCTGGCGAAACGCCTGGGGGCGCAGCAGTTCGTGAAAATGCCCGGAGGGGCGTGCCAGATCCAGCCATTGCTGTTCGGCACGACGGGCCGGGTACAAGGCATCGAAATGCGCCTGCACACTGTGCCCGTCCGGCGGCAACACATAGCGCTCGGGCAGCCCGGCCAGGTCATGGGCGCTGTCGACTTCGCTGAGGTGCTCGATCCCGATATGCAGGCCGCTGATGCGACTCACGGGGCCAGCACTTCTTCACGCACGGCGATCAGCGTGCGCAGTGCTTGATGCAACACCGGCACCGTGACCCGCCGCGCCTCCAGGGTGATTAACAGCAGCAGGCGCGATTCGCCCGCCCAGCCACAGCGCAGCGGCAACGGGGGTGCGGCCCGGCTGTAACAGCGCGACAGGGCGCGCAGCATGCCCTGATGCGCCTGATGCCACGGCAGCTCCAGCGCCAGCCAGAGCGTCAGCCCGTGGGCATGCCGCTCCAGTTGCAGGGTGCCTGCGTGCTCGAATTCCAGCTGCACCAGGTCACTCAACGGCGACGGCAACGCCACGCCCATGTCCTGACAGAACCGGGTCAGCGCCTGATCAATCCACTGCATGCTGTGTTCTCATTGGGCTTGCCATTCGTCCTCTTCCTGATCGATGGCCAGATCCATGGCCAATTGACAGGCGTTGAGCAGGTTGTGCCGCTGTTCCTCATCGGCAAATGTTTCGATGGGCAACAGGCGCAGCAGGCGTTTGATTTCACGGTAGAAGGTGATGAGTTCGGCCACGCTGTGCAGCGGCATCGACTGGCCCATGCGCTGAATGTCCTGCACCGTGCCCCAGCGTTTATCCACCAGTGAGACCAGATCGCCCATCAGTTCAGAAGGCCCGTATGCCATGCCCTTGCTCTCCCGTGACCAACGCTTTCCATAGCGCATGAACCTGATCTGACAGGCCGCACAGCACTCGCAGCTTGGCCATGTCGCTCATCACCCGCTCCAGCTTGACCGGGTCGAGGTGAGCTTGCTGGCTGTCCAGATCGGCACTCAGGGCTTTCATCATGAACCCCGTCACGCCTTCGATGGCGGAGCTGGCGAAGCGCGTCTGAATGTCCTGCCAGGCCGCAGACAGGCCTTTGTAATCAAGGACGGCATCGCGGTAGGTGTCGCGCAGCGCCTGCACCTCGCCCAGCCCTTGGGCGTGTGCCTCACAAGCCAGCGGGCCGATGCTCAGGCCGGTTTCAATTGCGGCGCCGTGTTCTTCGGCCATCTGCAACAGGGCTTGATCGATCAACGCCAACAGCGCGCGGGCGTCGGTTTTGGCGGCCAGCGTCTGACGCGCAAACGACAGCGCCACAAACTGGTGGCTGACCTCGCCGGAAAAGCTGTTGAGGTAGGCCTTGAGCTGCGCCATGTGGGTGAGCTGCCCGCTGGACAGTTGCGCCACCAGGGTGTCGAGTTTTTGCTGGCGGTCGAGGTCGGGCACCTTGTGCAGGTACTCTTCGAGCATCTCCTGAACTTCGCTCAGGCGCGCTTGCCCGTCGCTGATCTTGCGTTTGGCCAGTGACTTTTCCACCCGCTCGGAAAACGCGAACGTCAGTTCTTCAGCGGCATCGGCCATCGACTGGCTGGTGGACACGTAGTGCACCCGCTCGCCCTGAAAACTGCCGCTCAAGCGTGGGTCGGGGCTGCGCGACGGTTCGACCTCGCGATCCCGTGGCGCGGTGGGTGCCAGCAGGTTCTGGATGTTGGCCATAGAGGCACTCGCTCTCGTGCAGCTGTGAAGAAGAGCGCCATTGTAAAAATGCGCGGCTGGCGGCGGCTGCCAAAATCCGTCGCATTTTTTTAGGCTGCCCGTTTAAACGACTGGCCCAACCAATTTATAAAAACTCTCGGCCGAGACTGAAATTTCCTACAGAAGCTTCTCTTTAAAATGGCGGCCAGCCCCACACCCAAGCCGACCATGCCCCTCTCTTTTGACCCCATCGCCGATCAGATGCAGCACGTCATTGAGCAATGCCGGCTGATTCAGATCCGTGGCCGGGTGACGCAAGTCACCGGCACGCTGCTCAAGGCCGTGGTGCCGGGCGTGCGCATTGGCGAGTTGTGTCACCTGCGCAACCCGGACCATTCGTTGTCATTGATGGCGGAGGTCATTGGTTTTCAGCAGCATCAGGCGTTGCTGACACCGCTGGGAGAAATGCACGGGATTTCTTCAAACACCGAGGTCAGCCCGACCGGCACCATGCACCAAGTGGGCGTGGGCGAACATTTGCTCGGGCAGGTGCTCGATGGCTTGGGTCAGCCTTTGCAAGGCGCGCCCTTGGGCGAACCGGCCGCCTGGTATCCGGTGTATCGCGACGCGCCCGCGCCCATGAGCCGCCAACTGATTACCCGCCCGATTTCATTGGGCGTGCGCACCCTGGACGGGCTGTTGTGTTGCGGCGAAGGCCAGCGCATGGGGATTTTTGCAGCGGCGGGCGGCGGCAAAAGCACGTTGCTGGCGACGCTGATGCGTAACGCTGAAGTGGACGTGATCGTACTCGCGCTGGTGGGTGAGCGCGGGCGCGAAGTGCGCGAATTCATTGAGTCCGACCTGGGCGAAGAGGGCCTGCGGCGTTCGGTGCTGGTGGTGGCGACCTCCGACCGGCCCGCCATGGAACGGGCCAAGGCGGGCTTCGTGGCGACCAGCATCGCGGAGTACTTTCGCGATCAGGGCAAGCGGGTGTTGCTGCTGATGGACTCGGTCACCCGCTTTGCCCGTGCCCAACGGGAGATCGGTCTGGCAGCGGGCGAACCGCCCACGCGCCGTGGCTATCCGCCGTCCGTGTTTGCCGCCTTGCCGCGGTTGATGGAGCGCGCCGGGCAATCGGACACCGGCTCGATCACCGCGCTGTACACGGTGCTGGTGGAGGGCGACGACATGACCGAGCCGGTGGCCGATGAAACCCGCTCGATCCTCGACGGGCACATCATCCTGTCGCGCAAGCTGGCGGCGGCCAATCACTACCCGGCCATCGATGTGTTGCGCTCGGTGAGCCGGGTAATGAATCAGATTGTGACCCCCGGTCATCGGCACGCGGCCAGTCAGGTGCGCGAGTGGATGGCCAAATACGAAGAAGTGGAATTGCTGCTCAAGATCGGTGAGTACCAGAAAGGCCAGGACCCGATTGCCGACCGCGCCATCGACAAGATGCCTGCGATCCGGGACTGGTTGCGTCAGGGGACTCACGAACTCAGCAACTTGCCGCACAGCCTTGCCCAACTGGAGGCCCTTGCCCAGTGACCTTGCACACGCTGTTAACCATCAAGTCCTTGCGCGCCCGGCGGGCGGAGCAGGAACAACATCGGCATCAACTGCGGGTACAGGCCTGCCGACACGCCCAGGCCTTGAGCGTGACCGAGCATCAGCAGTACCAACAGTGGCGTCAGGCCGAGGAAGCGCGCCTGTTCGAGCAGTGCAAGGAGCAGCCGTTCAACCGGCAAAAACTGGAGCGGTGGCAGCAACAGGTGGCCCTGTTGCGTGAAGAAGAAGCCCGCCTCGAACAAGCGATTGCCGAGCGCACGCATGTGTTGGTGCAAGAGCGCGAGTTGTGGCGCTTGAGCCAGCGCAAGCTGCTGGACGCGCAGCAACAGGTGGAAAAATTCACCGAATTGAGCCGCCATGCACTGGACGAAGAACGCCACATGAATGAGTTGAAAGAAGAAATGGAACTCGATGAATTTCGTCGTCCGGACGTGGTGTCATGACCCGCATCAGCCCGGTCGAACCTTCGCTGCCGGGGGAGACGCCAACCCCGATGACCCCTGAAAAAGCGCTGCAACAGCACTTTGAACAGGCACTGCTTGCACCGCGAGTGAACGTGCCGACACCGATGCGCCCGACGCTGTCGGCGCTGGGCAGTTCCTTTCAACAGGCTCATCACGCGTTCGCCCTGTTGCTCAGAGGGCCTGAACCCCAAGCGACACCTGCGCCCCCGGCCGACGAACAGCACAGGCAGCACGCTGCAGAAGCGTTCAATGTTGAGGACAGGGCGCAGCGCCCGCCCGTGCGTGCGATGGAGACCTTAAAACCTGCTGTCGACGTTGCCGAGGGCTGCGAACCTGCAGCGGTACACGCCAAGACGCACGATCATGCTCAGCCCCCCACCGCCGCGCAACTGCCTGCCCGACACCCTGCCATCGACACGTTAAACACCGTTGCGGACGCTGCCGAACCTGCCAGACACGTCATGTCCGAGGGCGTTAGCCTCCCTTTTGCTGGCCAACAACCGGCGCAGATACCGCCCTTTCACACCGCTGCCGTCGCTGCCGTCGCTGCCGAACCGGCGAAGCACGTCAAGCCTGAAGGCGATACCCAGCCGCTCACCGCCGCACCGCCGACGCTGCCGGAGGCGTTGAACACCGGCGTGTCCACCGCCGCAGGTGACGCTCACCCTGTCGATTCCCACGGCGCAGCGGCCCCGGTTGCGCCTGCGAACGACAGCCGCGCTCAGGATGACGCGCCTCAGGACGAGCCGACTCGCGACCTGCCCCTGGGGGATGACCCGCCTGACGCGTTCGCCGCCTTGATGACCCCCGGCGACAAGCTGCTCGCCCGTTTACAGCCCACCCCGGCCCCCCCCGTTTTGATGCGGGACATGCAGCAGTTGCTCAGCGCGTTGCAGCCGCACATCCAGTGCGCTGTCACCCCCACCGGCAGCGCCAGTGTGGTGCAGGTGCATTTGCCGCAGCTCGGGCATGTGGAGGTGCAGTTGGTGACGATTCACGGTCAGTTACAAGTCGATATTCAGGCCAGCCCCGGCAGCCTGTTGCAGTTGCAACTGGCGCGCCATGAGCTGCTGGAGCGTCTGCAACGGGTCAGCCCGGAGCAACCGGTGCACCTGTCATTCAGCAATGCCCAGGACGGCGATCAGCGCTCGCGTCAGCGGCGCAGTGTGTATGACGAGTGGGAGCCGCAGCCATGAACGGCTTGGGACTTAAGGCGGTCGAGCCGCAGGAGTGGGCGTTGCAGCAACGCCTGGCGGTGTGCCGCAGCCGCTACCCGTTTGAGGACGGGCACGCGCAATTGGCGGTCAGCCATCCTCCGGCGGGTCTTGATATGGCGCTGCGGGTTCACTGGCGCGGCGTGCCGCTGCGCTGGTTGTGCCACCGCGCCTGTCTGGCGCAATGGCTGGCGCCGCGCTTGCAGGAGGCGGCTTTCGCCAGGTTGCCCCCCGCCCTGCAACTGGCGTTGCTGGAAGTGGAGGCGGCGTCGTTCACCGGCCTGGTGTGGGAGGCCGTCGAGCCGTGTGTGCCGACCGCACGAACCCCTTGCTTGAGCCTCAGCCTGTCCCGTGGCAGCGAGCAGTTAGTGGGGTGGCTTGAGGAAGATCCCGGCGCGCTGCTGGCCATGCTCGCGCCCCGGCCATTGCGCGAAATGCAGCCTGTGGCGCTGGTGTTGTCGTTGCAGTGGGGCCCCGTGGCGCTGACCCCCGCGCTGTTGAATTCGGTCTGCCCCGGCGATGTGCTGCTGTTGCCCCCGCACCACGACGCGCAAAGCCCGTTGCTGGCCCATATCGAAGGGCGCCCGTGGGCGCACGTTCTTCCTGAAGACTCTCACCTCAAGGTACTCGCCATGCACACACCGCCCCCGACTGACCCCGACCACGCCCTGGCGGGTCTCGATCAACTAGACGTGCAGGTCAGTTTTGAGGTGGGTCGTCAAACCCTCGACCTGCACACGCTGGCAGCGCTGGAGCCGGGCGCGCTGATTGATCTGGCCTGCGGGCTGGAAGGCGAGGTGCGCATCCTGGCCAATCAGCGCTGCGTCGGCACCGGTGAGCTGGTGCGCATTCAGGACCGGTTGGGGGTGCGCGTCACCCGCCTGTTGCCGGGCAGCGCCGCATGATTCAGTTACCGGACGAACTCAGCCTCATCATGGGGCTGGCCTTGCTGGCCCTGTTGCCGTTTATCGCGGTGATGGCCACATCGTTTATCAAAATGACGGTGGTGTTTTCGCTGTTGCGCAACGCGCTGGGCGTGCAACAAATCCCGCCCAACATGGCGATGTACGGGCTGGCCATTATTTTGAGTGTGTACGTGATGGCCCCCGTGGGGTTCGCCACCCGCGACTACCTGAAAACCCATGAGGTGAGCCTGAGTAAAACCGAATCGGTCGAGTTGTTTCTCGATGAAGGCATGCAGCCGTACCGCGATTTTCTCAAGCGTCAGATCCAGACCCGCGAGCACGCGTTTTTCGTCGACAGCACGCGGCAGATCTGGCCCGCCGAATACGCCGACCGTCTGGAACCCGACAGCCTGCTGATCCTGCTGCCTGCGTTCACCGTCAGTGAGCTGACCCGCGCGTTTGAAATCGGCTTTTTGATCTACCTGCCGTTTATTGCCATCGACCTGATCATCTCCAACATCCTGCTGGCGATGGGGATGATGATGGTGTCGCCGATGACCATTTCGCTGCCGTTCAAACTGTTGCTGTTTGTATTGCTCGACGGCTGGGCGCGCCTGACCCATGGGCTGGTCATCAGTTATGGGGTGTGGCCGTGAACAACGCCGATATCCTGCACTTCACCAGCCAGAGCCTGTGGCTGGTGCTGGTGTTGTCGCTGCCCACGGTGCTGATTGCCGCCGCCGTCGGGACACTGGTGTCGCTGCTGCAAGCCCTGACGCAAATCCAGGAACAAACCCTGGGCTTCGTCGCCAAGCTGGTGGCGGTGGTGGTGACCTTGTTTGCCACGGCGGGCTGGATGGGCAACGAGCTGTTCACGTTCGCGGACATGACGCTGCACAAGGTGGCGCTGGTCCGATGAGCATTCAGGACCTGCAACAGCTGCTGCTGGCCTACACGCTGCTGTTGCCGCGCATCCTGTGCTGTTTTGTGGTGATGCCGATCCTGAGCAAACAGATGCTCGGTGGCGGGCTGGTGCGCAACGGCGTGGCCTGTTCGCTGGCGCTGTTCATCTACCCGGCCGTGGCCGGCACGCTGCCTGCGACCCTGACGGGGCTGGAGCTGGCGCTGGTGATCGGCAAGGAAATCCTGCTGGGGCTGTTGATCGGCTTTGTGGCGACCATTCCGTTCTGGGCCATTGAGGCCACCGGTTTCATCATCGACAACCAGCGCGGTGCCTCGATTGCCTCGACCCTGAACCCGACGCTGGGCAGCCAGACCAGCCCCACCGGGTTATTGCTGACGCAAACCCTGATCACGTTGTTTTTCTCCGGCGGCGCGTTTTTGATGTTGCTCGGGGCGCTGTTCCAGAGCTACGTGAGCTGGCCGGTGGCGACGTTTTTTCCGTACGTGGGCGAGCAATGGGTGGTTTTTTTCTACAGCCAGTTCAGCCAGTTGCTCAGCCTGTGCGTGCTGCTGGCCGCGCCGCTGTTGATCGCGATGTTTCTGGCAGAGTTCGGACTGGCCCTGATCAGCCGATTTGCGCCGTCGCTCAACGTGTTCATTCTGGCCATGCCGATCAAAAGCATCATCGCCAGTTTTTTGCTGGTGATTTACCTCAACGTCCTGATGACCCACGCCTATGACAGCCTGTTGCTGGCGCTGGACCCGGTGCAGTTACTGACGCCGGTGCTGGAGGGGCGATGAGCGGCGAAAAAAGCGAACAGCCCACGCCCAAGAAACTGCGCGATGCGCGGGTCAAGGGTCAGGTGGTCAAAAGCCGTGAAGTGGTGTCCACGGCGTTGATTCTGGCCTTGGTCGCGTTGTTCATGGGCGCCTCGTCGTACTACATGGAACACTTGGGCGGCCTGATGCTGATGCCCGCCACCTACCTGAACCTGCCCTTTGGCCAGGCCTTCGAGCTGGTGCTGGAAAACCTCATGCAGGAGCTGGTGTACCTGTGCCTGCCGATACTGGCCGTGGCCGCGCTGGTGGTGATCGCCTCGCACCTGGCGCAATACGGCTTTCTGCTCAGTGGCGACGCGATCAAGCCCGACCTTAAAAAGATCAACCCGGTGGAAGGGGCGAAGAAGATCTTTTCGGTTCGCAGCCTGGTGGAGTTTCTCAAGTCCACCCTCAAGGTTGCGCTGTTGACGCTGTTGGTGTGGGTCACCCTGGAGGGCAACCTCAACGCGTTGATTCGCTTGCCCGCCTGCGGCCTGGGCTGCATTGCACCGGTCATCGGCCTGATGCTTGAGCAGTTGATGCTGGTGTGCGGTGTCGGCTTTGTGCTGATTTCAGCCGCGGACTATGCGTTTGAGCGCTATCAGCACAACAAGCAGTTGCGCATGAGCAAGGACGAGATCAAGCGTGAGTACAAGGAAATGGAAGGCAGCCCCGAGATCAAGAGCAAACGGCGGCAGTTTCACCAGGAGCTGCAGACCAGCAACCTGCGCGCTGACGTGCAGCGCTCGTCGGTCATCGTCGCCAACCCTACGCACATCGCCATTGGCATTCGATATGTGCGGGGCGAGACGCCGTTGCCGCTGATTACTCTCAAATACACCGACGCCCAAGCGCTTCAGGTGCGGCGCATCGCCGAGGAAGAAGGCATCCCGGTTTTGCAGCGCATCCCGCTGGCGCGCGCGTTGTATCAGGGCGGTCATGTGGATCAGTACATTCCGGCCGATTTGATCGAGCCCATGGCCGAAGTGTTGCGCTGGCTGGCCGACTTGCACAAAGAACCGTAAATCCGGCTGATCGTGCAACCTGGCACGCCTTTTGTGGTCAATGCCGGCCGGGCGTTGCATCGGTTTGTCACGCTCGGCAATGTGCCGCTGCCCCCGGCTTTTGCATCAAACCAACGCCCGGCCTGATCGGGCCTCCCTCCATCTCGCCACCACAGGAACTCGGATGCTTGAGCTTGTTGCTGCGTTTATCTGCCTGACGTCGTTGCTGACGTATGTGAATTACCGTTTTATCGGCCTGCCGCCCACGATTGGCGTGATGGTCACCGCCCTTTTATTTTCCCTGCTGTTGCAAGGGTTGAGCGTACTCGGCTACCCGGGCCTCGAAGACCGCGTGCAACAGTTGATCGGCCAGATCGATTTTGGCGATCTGCTCATGAACTGGATGCTGGGCTTTTTGCTGTTTGCGGGCGCCTTGCACGTTAACTTCAACGACGTGCGCAGCTACCGCTGGCCGATCGGTTTGTTGGCCACCGTGGGTGTCTTGATTGCCACCACGGTGATCGGCAGCCTGGCGTACTGGATTTTTGGCCTGTTCGGCTGGCACATCAGCTTCCTCTACTGCCTGCTGTTCGGCGCGCTGATCTCCCCCACCGATCCGATTGCAGTACTCGGTGTGCTGCGCACCGCCAACGCCTCCAAACCCCTGAAAACCACCATCGTGGGCGAGTCGCTGTTCAATGATGGCACTGCGGTTGTGGTGTTCACGGTGTTGCTGGGCATTGTGCAATTGGGCGAAACCCCCAGTGTCAGCGCCACGGCCATGATGTTCGCCCATGAAGCCATTGGCGGCGTGGTGTTTGGCGGGCTGATCGGTTATCTGGTGTACCGGATGATCAAAAGCATTGAGCAGTACCAGATCGAAGTCATGCTGACCCTGGCGCTGGTGATCGGCGGCTCGGCCATGGCCAGCGAGCTGCACGTGTCGGCGCCGATTGCGATGGTGGTGGCCGGTCTGATTATCGGCAATCTGGGCCGTAACAAAGCCATGAACGAGATGACCCGTCGTTACATGGACGGTTTCTGGGAGTTGCTGGATGACATGCTCAACGCGCTGCTGTTTGCGCTGATCGGCATGGAGTTGTTGCTGCTGCCGTTCTCGTGGCTGCATTTGCTGGCGGCCAGTGCGTTGGCCGTGGCGATTCTGCTGTCGCGCCTGCTGACCGTCGCCCCGGCCATTGTGTTGCTGCGCCGCTGGCGCGCCGTGCCCCGGGGCACCATCCGCATCCTGACCTGGGGCGGCCTGCGGGGCGGGGTGTCGGTTGCTCTGGCACTGGCGTTGCCGCTGGGCCCGGAGCGCGACCTGATCCTGAGTATCACCTACATCGTGGTGCTGTCGTCGATCCTGTTCCAAGGGTTGACCATCGGCAAACTGGTCAGACACGTGACCCAAGATGCGCCTGCCCCCGCCGCGGCCGACAGCGCGCATTAACCCCGCCACCCGGCACAGACCCTCTGGGCGCTGACGAGCCGTGCGAGGCTGCCAATGCAGCCTCGCCCCTCAACAGCGACTACGTAAGACCCTTCTTGCATCCTTGTGGGTGCTTCCCTGCACGTTGACTACACTGAATCTCGTTTGGCTGAAGGCGCTTTCGGCAATGGCCTGAGTGCGCCTGTTCGTTCGGGTTTTCCTTACATACCCAATGTGTACATAACGGAAAAGGGGAAAGGGATGAGTACATCTGCAGCTTATGCGTCACCCGCGGCAACGCCCAGGCGTCACGTGGGTGCTTATATTTTGATCGTCGCGGCACTGGTGGCACTGGTCATCACGGCGTGGCGCTTCTTCACCCCGCTGTCGGGCATTGATGGCTCGGGCGGAGCGATGACGGCGATGTTTGCCGAACTGGTGATGGTTGTACTCGGGCTGTTACTGCTCAAAAGCCATGCAGGCGGGCTGCGAGGCTTTCTCCTGTTTTTGAGTTGGGCGGGGATTATCGGGACCTTTATCGCCGCCCTGTTTTTGCACGGGTGGTGGACTGCCGCCGTGCTGGCAGTGGGCGCGGTGGGTGTCGTGATTGAAACCTTCACCCCGGCAACCAGGAGCGCGTGACATGACTGGAATGAAAAAACACCTTTTGAGCGCCCCGGCCTTGTGCATGCTCGCGGGCATTTCCACGGCCCAGGCCGACACCTACACCGTACCCGCGCCGCTGCTGGCCCCGTCGAACGTATCGGCCGAGAGCGCCAAGCTGCCGACGCCGAACGGCAAGGAATGGGACAGCTTTCACGGTCAGTTGAGTGCGCAAAAGTATTCGCCCCTCACGCAAATCAATAAGGACAACGTCGGCAACCTGACCAAAGTCTGGCAGTACTTCACCGGGGACATGTCCACCGGCACCGGCAAAATCCCGCCGTCTGTCTGGTCGGCCACGCCGATTTTTGCCAATGACACCTTGTACATCGGCACGCCGTTTTACCGAATCATTGCCCTCGAACCCGAGACCGGCAAAGAGAAATGGGTGTTTGATACCAAGTCGCCTCTGGTGGCCGAAACCCAGCCCGCGTTGAAATCCCGGGGCGTGGCCTATTGGCAGGAGAAAACCCCGCAAGCGGGCGTGGCCTGCCAGAAAGTCGTGTACCTGGGCAACATGACGGCGCAGCTGTTTGCGGTCGATGCCGACACCGGAAAGCCGTGCGAAAACTTCGGCAAAAATGGCGTCGTAGACATCAACCAGTGGAACACCCTCAACGCCAAATGGCCGCTGTCGGTCCTGCAACCGCCTACCGTGATTGGCGACAAACTGATCGTGGGCTGGGCGGGCAAAGACTGGGAATACGAAGTCGAATCACCGGGCTCGCTGTTCGCCCTGAACGCCCGCACCGGCGAGCTGGAATGGGAGTTCAAACCGATTCCGCCTGAAGAAGAGGGCAAAACCGGTACGGCCAACATCTGGACGGCCATGTCTTACGACCCGGCGCTGGGATTGCTGTACATCCCGGTGTCCTCGCCGTCGCCCAACTACTGGGGCGGCAACCGCACCAAGCCGATCCCGCTGGGCACATCTACCACCGCGCTGGATATCAACACCGGCAAAGTCGTCTGGTCGCGTCAGTGGGTTCACCATGACCTGTGGGATTACGACATCAACTCGGCACCGACGTTGATGGACATTACGGTGAATGGCAAACCGGTGGCTGCCTTGGTGCAAGCGACCAAGATGGGCTTCCTGTTCACGGTTGACCGGCGTACCGGCGAAGACGTGTGGCCGATCGAGGAGCGTCCGGTGCCGCAGGGCGATGCCGATGGCGAAGTGTACTCACCGACCCAGCCGTTCCCGACCAAACCTGCGCCGTTGATGGACCAGTCCAAGAAACCGGCGATCTGGAAAGTCGCGGACATCGTTGGTTTTGGCCAGTGCTCGAAGATGTGGGACGGTCTGGAATACAACGGCATGTACTCACCGCCGACCACCAAAGGCAACGGCGTGCTCGCTTACCCGGACAGTGCCGGTGGCGTGCAGTGGGGCGGGGTTGCGTTTGACCCGGTCAACCAGGTGGCCATCGTGAACACCTCGCACATCGTGCAGATGATCAAACTGTGGGACCGCGCCGCGTACGACAAACAGCCCAAGGACGCCGGTAACGAAAACGGCTTCTACCCGCAGATCGGCGCGCCGTATGGCATGTCCTTGCTGAACGCGCAGAACTGGGCCGGCATGCCGTGCTGGGCGCCGCCGTTCGGCGAAATCGTGGCCCTGGACATGCGCACCGGCGACGTGAAGTGGCGTCGCCCGATGGGCGCGGTTCAGCAGTGGGGCTGGTACATGCCGCAAGACATGGGCTCACCCACCATCGGTGGCCCGGCGGTGACGGCGGGCGGCGTGATCTTCATCGGTGCCTCGATGGACGCCAAAGTCCGTGCCTACGCGCTGGATGACGGCAAGGAGCTGTGGTCCGACATCGTCATGGCCCCCGCCGTGGCCAACCCTGCGGTGTACGAATACAAAGGCCGGCAATACGTGGCCTTCGTCGCGGGGGGCAACTCGATCCTCAAGGATCAAGTGGGCGATCAGGTGGTGGTGTACGCATTGCCTAAGTAATGCCTGACACCTGCATGCGCAGTGGCTGCCGCCCTGCGGCGGGCTTTGAGGTTTAAAGCCCGTCGCGGGGTGGCAGTACGTCTACAGCGACAAACGCTGCAACTGTTCGCTGGCGTGTTGCGCGAACAATTGCAGCAATCCCTCCAGCGTATGCGGGCCCGGTTCGTCGGCTCGGGTCAGGGCGTACAGCGTGATGGGCAAGGCGGGTGTCAGGGGCCGGATCCTGGTGCGTTCGCGTGATGCCCCCAAAGCGGTAAACGGGTCAATCACGGCAAGCCCGGCACCCGATTCCACCATGGCGCTGGCCAGTGAATAGGTCTGCACCGCCAGCCGGATACGGGGCGGCGGTTCGATGGCTTGCAGGTAACGTTCAAATCGCGCAAACAGCGGGTCTGCACTGCTCAGACCAATCAGTGGTGCATTCGCCAACTCATCCAGTGCCAGCGGCAACCCGAGCTCGGCGTCGGGCCAGTAATCCCGTGGTGCCAGTGCCACCAGCACGCCGTGAGCCAGCGCCTGCGCCTTGATGCCGGGGTGATCGGGTTGTTTGAAGGTCAGGGCGACGTCGAGTTCGCGCATCAGCAGGTTTTGCACCAATTCGCGGGTATGCGCGCTGGCCAGTTCGCACCGGGTGTCGGGGTAGCGCCGGGTCCATTCATTGATGACCGGCGGCATCAGCGACAGGGCCAGCGCCGGGGTGCTGCCGATGCGCAAACGATGCCCCGGCTCGCGGCGCAGGCTGGCGGCCAGGCGCTGCACGCCTTGCAGGCTTTCGGTGACTTTATCAACCTCACGCTCCAGCAACAGCGCTTCGGGCGTGGGCTGGAGTTTGCCGCGTACCCGCAGGAATAACGCAAACCCCAGTTGTAATTCGGCGTGCTGCAACACCTTGCTGACCGCCGGTTGCGAGACGTGCAGCAACTGGGCAGCGGCACTCACCGAGCCGGTTTGGCGGATGGCCTGAAAAACCTCGATATGTCGCAAACGCATGGCAGTCGTCCATAACCTTTGTTTATGGGGTGAGCATCTTTATTCATTGTTCGTGGCCTGTCACCTGCCCCTAATCTGAAAGCCGCATAACTTTGGGTTAAGGACTGACATGGCACAGCGGGTTTGCATCATCGGCGGCGGCGTTATCGGGCTGGCAACAGCGTATGCGCTGGTGCGCGAAGGTTTTGACGTGACGCTGATCGAAGCCCAGCCCACCCTCGGCAGTCAGACCAGTTTCGCCAATGGTGGCCAGTTGTCGTATCGCTATGTGGCGCCCCTGGCCGATGCCGGGGTGCCGTGGCAAGCCTTGGGGTGGATGCTGCGCGCCGATTCGCCACTCAAACTTCGCCCGCGCATGGACCCGGCTCAATGGCGTTGGCTGGCCTCGTTTGTCGGCGCTTGCCGGGGCTCGGTCAATCAGCGCAACGGTGCGCACCTGCTGCGCTTGGCGCTGCTTAGCCAGGCCACCTTGCAGCAGTGGCGCGAAGAAGATCAGCTCGACGGCTTCGAGTGGCGGCGCAATGGCAAACTCGTGGCCTTTCGTGAACCCGCGCACTTCGATAAGGCGCGGCAAAAGGTTATCCACAGCTCGTTTCAACAGGCGCTGTCAGCCAGTGAGTGCGCGGCGCTGGAGCCGGGTCTGCAAGGCGCTCCCTTTGTCGGCGGTATTTACACCCCGGACGAGGAGGTGGGCGATTGCCATCTGTTTTGTCAGCAGTTGGTGGCGCGCTTGCACGCCTCTGGCCGTTGCACGTTTTTGTTGGGCAAAACCGTGACGCGTCTCGTGCACCATCAGGGCGCCGTGACCGCGGTGGAGATGGGGCATGACGTGTTGCCGGTCAGTCAGCTGGTACTGGCTGCGGGCCATAACAGCCCTGCGCTGCGCTTGCCCGGACTGGACCTGCCGATGTACCCGCTCAAGGGCTACAGCCTGACCTTGCCCTTGGCCGATGTGAAAAAAGCCCCGGATATGAGCCTCACCGACTACGACCGCAAGATTGTGTACGCACGCATTGGCGACCAGTTGCGTATCGCCGCGATGGTCGACATCGTCGGGTTCGACGCAGCGCCGGACCCCAAGCGCCTGGCTCAAATGCGCCAGTTGGCGCAAAGCACCTTCCCTGAGGCCGGTGACTATGGCGACGCCATCGAATGGGCTGGCATGCGCCCTGCAACACCGACGGGTGTGCCGATCCTGGGGGCCAGCGGCTATCGCAACTTGTGGCTCAACCTGGGGCACGGCGCCCTGGGCTTCACGCTGGCCTGTGGCAGCGGCCGGTTGCTGACGGAATTGATCGCGCAGCGCCAACCTTCCATCGACATGCAGGGCCTTGCGCCCCATGCCGCTTGAATCTGTACCCACAACAAGGAATCACCCGATGACGATTCACCGAATTAACAGCAATGACCGTTTGAGCGCCGCCGCGACGTTTGAGGCGTTGGTGTTTTTGTCCGGGCAAGTTCCCACGCACACTCAGGACATTGCCGCGCAAACCGAAGAAGTGCTGGGCAAGATTGATGCGCTGTTGGCCGAAGCAGGCAGTGACAAAGACCACATTCTCAACGCCACTATTTATGTGCAAAACATCCAGCGTGATTTTGCGGCCATGAATGCGGTGTGGTCGGCCTGGCTGTCGGCTGGCAAGGCGCCGACCCGTACCACGCTGCAAGCCGAGCTGGCGCGGCCCGAAGTGCTGGTGGAAATCAGCGTGATTGCTGTACGTCGTTAATCTGTTTTAAAGGGGAAATAAGAAGATGAAAAAACTCACCTTGATCAGTTGCACGCTGGGCCTGTTGATCAGTCAGGCAGTATCCGCCAATGACGCACCGTTGCAGGGCACGTTGAAAAAGATCGCGGATTCGGGGCGCATCACCCTCGGCTATCGGGACGCTTCGGTGCCGTTCTCGTATGTCGGCGACAACTCGGGCAAGCCCATGGGCTACTCCGTGGATCTGGCGAATAAAATCGTCGAAAACGTGCAAAAGAAGCTGGGCGACAAGCCCCTGAACATCAAATACAACCTGGTGACGTCGCAAACCCGCATCCCGCTGGTGCAAAACGGCACGGTGGATCTGGAGTGCGGCTCAACCGGCGTTACGGCTGAACGCCAGAAGCAGGTGGCGTTTTCCTACGGGTTTATCTACGTCAAAGGCCAGTTGCTGACCGCCAAGGACAGTGGCATCAAGGGGTTTGATGACCTGCGCGAGAAAAACGTAGTGACCACCGCGGGCACCACTAATGAGCGTTTCATCAAAAGCTACAGCGCCGATCACAAAATGGGCATGAACGTCATCAGCGCCAAAGACCATGGCGAAGCGTTCAAAATGCTCGAAACCGGCCGTGCCGTGGCGTTTTATATGGATGATGCATTGCTGTACGGCGAACGCGCCAAGGCGCGTGACCCGCATAACTGGGTGGTGGTCGGGGACGAACAATCGCGGGAAATCTACAGCTGCATGGTGCGCAAAGATGACCCGCAATTTCTGGCCGTGGTGAATCAAACCCTGGCCGACCTCTACAGCTCAGGTGACATCACGGGTATTTATCAGCGCTGGTTCGAGCAACCGATCCCGCCCAATGGCTTGAACCTGGAGTTCCCGATGACCGCAGAACTCAAGCAAATCATTGCCAAGCCCGTGAGCGATCCGGTGGAGTAACGCCGATCTGTCGCTGTCGAGCGGCATCAGCGAGTGCTCGACAGCGATACAGACGGTGGGTCAACGCCGGTTTCACTCCGGCAGCGCTGCACCTTTGGGCCACAGTAGCCAGATATTGCCTTTCTGCTTCATGTCGCCCGCCAGTTTGCCCGCCTCGGGGCCTGTGCCGACGAAGAAGTCGGCACGTACTTCACCTGCTATCGCACCGCCGGTGTCTTGTGCGGCTACCGGGCGCACGATGGGCTGGCCATCTGGCTGAGTGGTGGAGAGCCACAACAGGCTACCCAGTGGAATCACCTTGCGGTCCACCGCCACGCTGTAGCCTGCGGTCAGGGGCACGTTCAGCGAGCCGCGCGGGCCTTCGTTGCTGTCGGGGTTTTGGGTGAAGAACACGTAGCTCGGGTTGCTGGCCAGCAGTTCGTTGACGCGCTCGGGGTGCGCCATGGCCCAGGCGTGAATGGTGCCCATGGTCACGTCTTCTTTCTTCAATTGCCCCTGTTCCACCAGCCAGCGGCCGATCGGTTTGTAGGGATGGCCATTCTGGTCGGCGTAGCCAATGCGCAATTGGCGGCCGTCATCCAGTTGCACGCGGCCCGAACCTTGGATCTGCAGGAATTGCAGGTCCATCGGGTCGGTCAACCACGCAATCACAGGCGCGTTCAGGCCTTGGGCATTGATGGTGGCCGCGGTGTCGTAGGGTTTGATGACACGGCCTTCAAGGCGACCGCGCAGACGCTTGCCCTTGAGTTCCGGGTAGAGGCTGTCGAGGTTGACCACGATCAGGTCGGACGGCACGCCGTAAACCGGCACCTTGGCGACCTCGTTGGCTGTCAGGCTGCCGGGGTAGACGGGTTCGTAATAACCGGTAATCAGGCCGTCGCTGCTGCCCTGCGCCGAACGCAGGCTGTAGACATCCAGGTGGGTTTGCAGAAAATCGCTGATCTGGGCCACGCTCGGGCTGGCCGGTAATTGGGCCGCCTCGCTGCAAATGCGACCCCAGTTGGCGTCGGCCTTGAGCCGGGTGCAGGCGCTGCGCCAAGAGGCGAACCCGCCTTGCAGATCCGTACCGGTCACTTCGGGCAATGCACTCCAGTCAGCTTTGCTGTACGTGGTGTGAGGGGCTTCAGGCTGTTTGGCGTCCTGATCGGTGCCGTTGCAGCCGGCCAACAACATGACGACGGGCAAGGCCCACACCCATGGCTTTAAAAGACGACTCATCTGCGATGTTCCTTTGCGGTTGCCGGGGTTCGAGAACCGTCAGGGCAATCCTTATATTCATTAGGGGTATTGGTCTTTACAGGTGACGCGAGGATACTGGCGACCGATTTTCGTGATGTGAAGCGACCATGACTCTGAAACGATTGACTGTTGTACTGCTGGCCTGCCTGACGCTGTCGGCGTGTGGTGGGGTTGATCCCAATTCGCCGCTGGGCCAGCGCAAAGCGATTTTCAAACAAATGCTCAAGACCAGCGAAGACCTGGGCGGCATGTTGCGTGGGCGAATTCCGTTTGATGGCCCGCGTTTTACCGAGGGCGCGATCAAGCTGGATGCATTGGCCCATGAGCCGTGGAAGCATTTCCCGCAGGTCAAAGAGTCCGACCAGACCAGCGCGACCGATGATGTGTGGCAAAAACAGGCACGTTTTCAAGACCTGGCCCGTCAACTGGAAGCGGCCACGGGGGAGTTGGTCATTGCCAGTCAGGTTCAACCGTACAAGGCCAGCAACCTCGCGCCTGCGGTGCAGAAAGTCGAAGACACGTGCAGCGCGTGTCACAAGGAATTTCGCAACCACTGATCACGCCTTCACATTCCCAGCCTCGCACGGCCATCTCACTGCGTGAAAGGGCCGTGCGAGGCTGGCGTGAGGCTTACTGGTCCAGTTGATCCAGCGCTTCTTGCAATTCTTTGCGCGACTCAGCCAGCTTGTCTTTGCGCTTGTTGATTTTTTCCGGGTCGCCTTTCTTCATGGCTTTGTCCAGATCGGCCTGACGCCGGCTGACTTCATGCTTGGCATCGAGCACCTTGCTTTCGCGCTCCTTCTTCAAGCTTGAATCGGTGCAATACTTTTTGACTTTTTCCAGGGCTGTTTCAAGACCGGCAATCTGCCCGCTGTTGTTGTGAGCGCGGGCGTATTCCAGCTGAGTTTCGATTTCTTTGATCTTGGCAGCGCAGCCCTTCAACTCGGGCGCTTGATCCGCAGCCATCAGCGGAGCAGCCATCAGGCCGCAAACAGTAAACAGGGCGAGCGGTGAAAGAAATTTCATGAATAGCTCCATAACAAAAAGTGACAATACACACAGTTCAAAAATGCGAAACGCAGCATGGGTGTTGAATAAGTCTGAAGCAGGCTAGTCGAAGCCCGGCACTGCAGCAGCCCGTAATGTTTCGCTTATTGCCCGTACGTTCGGGTCTTGCAGGAACGCACTCAATTGTTCGGCACGGCGTGGGCCAATGCCCGGCTCTGCCCGCCAGGCGTCGGTATCACGCGCAACCAGCGCCTGCCACGAGTGGCCCAACGCCGCGTCCCCCGTGGGCGGCAACCCGATTGCTTTGACCCAGCGCTCGAACGGTTGTTGCCGGGCGCGCTGAAAACTGGTCAATAAACGTTCACTGCTGCGCTCGCCGAAGCCCGCAATCTTAACAAGCCGGGAAGCATCCAGGGTCAACCAATCGGTCAGGCTGTTGATTTGTCCGCTCTGGATCAACTTTTTCCACGTTCCGGGCCCGACAAACGGTAGGGCCAGACCCTGCTTGCTGCTCAACCTGTTCAGTCGCGCCAAAAATTGGCTTTCGCAGCCCGGCGTCGACTGCCAGCAGCTCAGGCTGTGGAAGTTTTGGGGGTTGGGGGCGTTGACTTCAAGGCGCTCGGGTGCGCGCAGCACCACGCTGTCCAGGCGTGGAATGGTCATGCCTGCGAGGCTGATAGCCACGTGGTCTGCGGGGCGAATATCCAGGGTTTGCCAGCGTTGCAGTGAGCCGACGCTGATGCGCTGGATGCGCCGGTCGTCGAGTGTCACGGGGGCCAGCGTCAGCATCGGCGTGATGCGCCCGGTGCGGCCGATATTGAACGTCACGCTGCGCACTTCGGAGATGGCTTGGGCGTGGGGGTATTTCCAGGCGACGGCCCAGTTCGGGGGGGTTGCCTGCCAGCGCTTGGCGTCGGGGCGTTCGCTCTGGCGTAACACAACGCCATCGGTGGCAAACGGCAACGCCGTGGTGTGCCAGCGCTGGCGCCAATCTCGCGCCTGTTCGAAGTGTTCGACCGGCTGGCTGTAGGTCTGGCTGTCGACAAACCCCAGGCGGGTCAGGTGCTGCAAACGCTCGGTCAGCGTGGCCGGGCCGTCGGGCCAGTCCCAGACAAACAGGCCAATACGCTCGGCATGCTCAGGGGCGAGGGTGTGGCGTGCCATCAGGCCTGCAACCAGGCTGCGCGCATTCAGGCTGCCAGAGGTGGCTTGGACATGGCCGGGCAAGCGCCAGTAGAGTTCGCCGTGCAGCACCAGCGTGACAGGGTGCGCCAAGGTGCGGGGAATGGCATTGAGGGTAAGGGCCGAGGCGGTCCAGTCCTGACCTTTCTCGCCGTCCCCCCGGCTGATCACGTGTTGCAGTTGGCCTTCACGATAGGTCAGCGTCACGGCCACGCCGTCGACCTTGGGTTGCACCCAAATCCCCCGGCGGTTGGCCAGCCAGCGTTTAACGGCCTGGTCGTCGGGCAGTTTGCTCAGACCGGTGTGGGGCACGGGGTGCGCCACCTTGCCCCGTGCTGTGTGCAGCGGGTCACTCGCAGGCGTTGCGCCGACGCAACGTTGCCACTGTTCCAGGCGCGCTCGTGCTTGATCGTATTGAGCATCCGTCACGAGGGAAACGCCTAGGCGATGGTAGCTGTCATCCCAGATCTGCACTTGTTGTTCGAGACGGCTGATGGACAGGTTGGCCTGGGCCGGTGACCCGTCGGGGCAGGCGGCGGCGCCTGCAGAGGTCGTGAGAAACGCGAGCGCAAGCCCGCTTAGAAGACGAAGTGTGACCAGCATCATGAGCATCCTTGCCCGGTAAGAATGCTTAAGGCTAGTGCAGGTTCTCAGTCGGACCGTGCCGCAGCTTTACCGCATGTTTCGCGGGCAACACGTTCACCGGGCGCAGCACCAAAAAAGCCCCGGACAGTTGCCTGTCCGGGGCTTTTGGGTGCAGCGGGGCGCGGTTACACGCCAGCGGCAGCGCGCAGCTCTTCAGCGCGGTCAGTGCGCTCCCACGTGAACGTGGTGAAGGTGTCGTCGCCGACCGTTTTGGTCTGCGGCGTGCGGCCGAAGTGGCCGTAAGCGGCGGTTTCCTGGTACATCGGGTGCAGCAGGTCGAGCATCTTGGTGATGGCATAAGGACGCAGGTCGAACACGTCACGCACCAACTTGATGATTTTTTCGTCAGAGATTTTGCCAGTGCCGAAGGTGTTCAACGAGATCGAAGTCGGTTGAGCGACGCCGATTGCGTAGGAAACCTGAATCTCGCAACGCTCGGCCAGACCGGCAGCCACGATGTTCTTGGCCACATAACGACCCGCGTAAGCCGCCGAACGGTCAACCTTGGAAGGATCTTTACCCGAGAATGCGCCGCCGCCGTGACGGGCCATGCCGCCGTAGGTGTCAACGATGATCTTGCGACCGGTCAGGCCGCAGTCACCCACCGGGCCGCCAATGATGAACTGGCCAGTCGGGTTGATGTGGAACTGGGTGTCTTTGTGCAGCAGTTCGGCAGGCAGTACGTGCTTGACGATCAGCTCCATCACGCCGTCGCGCAGGTCGGCAGCGCTGACGTCCGGGTTGTGCTGGGTCGACAGCACGATTGCGTCGATGCCCACCACCTTGCCATTGTCGTAACGGCACGTGACCTGGGATTTTGCGTCCGGACGCAGCCAAGGCAGCAGGCCGGATTTACGGGCTTCGGCCTGGCGCTGAACCAGCTGGTGCGAGAAGGTGATCGGCGCTGGCATCAGCACGTCAGTTTCGTTGCTGGCGTAGCCGAACATCAGGCCCTGGTCGCCGGCGCCCTGATCTTCAGGCTTGGCGCGGTCAACACCTTGGTTGATGTCAGGGGACTGCTTGCCGATGATGTTCATCACGCCGCAGGTAGCGCCGTCGAAGCCGACGTCAGAGCTGGTGTAGCCGATGTCGGTGATCACGTCACGAACGATCTGCTCCAGGTCAACCCAGGCCGACGTGGTCACTTCGCCGGCGATGATCGCTACGCCGGTTTTCACCAGAGTCTCGCACGCCACACGGGCGAACTTGTCTTCAGCAATGATGGCGTCCAGCACCGCGTCAGAAATCTGGTCGGCGATTTTGTCCGGATGCCCTTCAGACACGGACTCGGAGGTGAAAATGGAGTATTCGCTCATCTCGACGGTTTCCTAATATTTACCGATGGTGAGTGTCGCCAGAAGGTCGCTGAAAGTGGCGGACCTGAATCTGGAAACCATTACGTAAGCCTACATAGAGGCTTTCCCCGGGAACGAGTCCCGCAGCGGTGGCCCAACGGGCCAGATCATCTTGTTCAAAACCTAGCCACAAATCGCCGCACGCCTCGCGGGCCCACGCCTGATTATGGCTACACAACTCTGTTACCAGCAGGCTACCGCCAGGTTGCAGCAAGGTGGCCAGTTGCTTCACTGCTTCGGCCGGTGCGGCGAAATGGTGCAGGACCATGTTCACCACCACGCAATCGACTTGAATCTGCGAACCGTTGAGCGCGTCGGCCAGGATCAGGCTGACGTTGTTCAGTGATTCGCGCTCACACACCTGACGCGCCAGTTCAAGCATCGCCGGGCTGTTGTCCAGTGCCGTGACCTGGTCAAAGCGTCGGGCCAGATCAGGCAAGAAGCTGCCATCGCCGGGGCCGACCTCCAACGCAGTGGCGGGCGCAGTGAAGCTCAGTTTGTCGAGCAATGCCAATACGCTGTCCCGGTACTGCGGCAAGCCTGCAATCAGGTCTTGCTGGGCGCGAAATTTCTCGGCAATGCGCGAGAAAAAGTCTTGGCTAGCGGCAGCGCGTTGCCCGTGTACGGCGCTGATACGTGCCTGTACGTCGGCGGGCAGGGTCAGGTTGTCGACCTCACCCAGTAACGCGGCGTGCAACGTGCCGCCCAATTGTTCGGTGTGGGGCAGGGCGCGGCGATAAAAGATCGCGTTGCCTTCACGCCGTGTAGCCACCAGCCCGGCCTGGGACAGCACCTTGAGGTGATGGCTCATGCCAGATTGGCCGGTCGCGAAGATCTGGGTCAGCTCCAGCACACCAAATGAATCGTTGGCCAACGCGCGCAGCACATTCAGTCGCAGCGGATCGCCTCCAGCCTTGCACAAGGCGGAGAGCTCATCGCAATCGTCATGGCGAATTGAAGGCACGCGTAAGTTCATGGGGTCGCAGTCTAGTTACCCCGTTCTGTCGTCGCAAGGCCAATATCAAAACATTTTGATATTGGTCGATAACTGGCACGTTGGTCGGACGGCTTAAGTGTAATGACGAGCGTAGCGGTCCAATCCTCAACAGATTGAACGGTTAAGCGCAGGAAAAATGATTCAAGTGACTATCTGTCATTGCCCGAGGGCGCTGCCTGAGGGAAAATGCTCGCCTTTTTCCGATTCGTTTTTATTTACCCATTCCCAGGAGAACAGCGATGCCCAGCCGTCGTGAGCGTGCCAACGCCATTCGTGCACTCAGCATGGATGCCGTGCAAAAAGCCAACAGCGGCCACCCGGGTGCCCCGATGGGCATGGCGGATATCGCCGAAGTACTGTGGCGCGATTATCTGAAGCACAACCCGAGCAACCCGTCGTTCGCTGACCGTGACCGCTTCGTGCTGTCCAACGGCCATGGTTCGATGCTGATCTACTCGTTGCTGCACCTGACCGGCTACGACCTGTCGATCGACGACCTGAAAAACTTCCGCCAGTTGCACAGCCGTACCCCGGGCCACCCGGAGCTGGGCTATACCCCGGGCGTTGAGACCACCACCGGTCCTTTGGGTCAGGGTTTTGCCAACGCCGTAGGTTTTGCACTGGCTGAAAAAGTCATGGCCGCGCAGTTCAACCGCCCAGGCCATACCATCGTTGATCACCACACCTACGTGTTTATGGGTGATGGCTGCATGATGGAAGGCATCTCCCACGAAGTCGGCTCGCTGGCCGGTACGTTGGGCCTGAACAAGCTGATCGCGTTCTATGACGACAACGGCATTTCCATCGACGGCGAAGTCGAAGGCTGGTTCACCGACGATACGCCAAAGCGTTTCGAGGCCTACAACTGGCAAGTGATCCGTAACGTTGACGGTCACGATCCGGAAGAGATCAAGACCGCCATTGAAACCGCTCGCAAAAGCGATCAGCCAACACTGATCTGCTGCAAGACCACCATCGGTTTCGGTTCGCCGAACAAGCAGGGTAAAGAAGATTGCCACGGTGCTCCGCTGGGTAACGACGAAATCGCCCTGACCCGCCAAGCGCTGAACTGGAACCACGGCCCGTTTGAAATCCCGGCTGATATCTACGCCGAGTGGGACGCCAAGCAAGCCGGTGCTGAAGCTGAATCCGAATGGGACAAGCGTTTTGCTGCCTATGCGGCCGAGTTCCCGGCGCTGGCCAATGAGTTTGGCAGCCGTATGAACGGTGACTTGCCCCTCGATTTTGATCGCCGTGCGAACGAATACATTGCTGAGGTCGCGGCCAAAGGCGAAACGATCGCCAGCCGTAAAGCCAGCCAGAACGCACTGAATGCCTATGGCCCGATGCTGCCAGAACTGTTGGGCGGTTCGGCCGACCTGGCCGGTTCTAACCTGACCCTGTGGAAAGGCTGCAAAGGCGTTACGGCTGAAGACGCCAGCGGTAACTACGTGTACTACGGTGTACGTGAGTTCGGCATGAGCGCAATCATGAACGGCATCGCCCTGCACGGCGGTCTGGTGCCTTACGGCGCGACTTTCCTGATGTTCATGGAATACGCCCGCAACGCCATTCGCATGTCGGCCTTGATGAAGCAGCGCGTGATTTATGTGTTCACCCACGACTCCATCGGTCTGGGCGAAGACGGCCCGACCCACCAGCCCATCGAGCAACTGACCAGCCTGCGCACCACGCCGAACCTGGACACCTGGCGCCCGGCGGACGCGGTGGAATCCGCAGTGGCCTGGAAGTTCGCACTGGAGCGTAAAGACGGTCCGTCGGCGCTGATCTTCTCGCGTCAGAACCTCAACCACCAAACCCGTGATGCCGCGCAAATTGCCGACATCAACCGCGGTGGCTACGTGCTCAAAGATTGCGCAGGCGAGCCTGAGCTGATCCTGATCTCGGCCGGTTCGGAAGTCGGTCTGGCGGTTCAGGCTTACGACAAACTGACCGAGCAGGGCCGTAAGGTACGTGTTGTGTCGATGCCGTGCACCAGCGTGTATGAAGCGCAGGACGCAGGCTACAAGCAATCGGTTCTGCCGTTGCAGGTCAGCGCGCGTATTGCCATCGAAGCGTCCCACGCAGACTACTGGTACAAGTACGTTGGCCTGGAAGGTCGCGTCATCGGCATGACCACCTACGGCGAGTCGGCGCCTGCGCCTGCCTTGTTCGAAGAGTTCGGTTTCACCCTGGAAAACATCCTGGGTCAGGCTGAAGAACTGCTGGAAGACTAAACGCCCGACGCGGCGGCCCTTTGGCTGCCGCGCTTCCCGTCGTCGTTGCCCACGGTTGTGAAGGGGCGCTGTGCAACCCTTTGCTGAAGGCCTGCGGGCCTGATCGCAGCTTTGGGCAGCGACTGCAGGTTTTGAAGAATAAGAGAACCCCATGCCTCAACCGCGTCCTTACAAAGTTGCACTCAACGGCTACGGCCGCATTGGTCGTTGCGTCTTGCGTGCGTTGTGTGAGCGGGGAGCGGCTGCCGGGTTTGAAATTGTTGCCCTCAATGACCTGGCCGATATGGCCAGCCTCGAATATTTGACGCGCTTCGACTCCACGCATGGCCGGTTTCCCGGCGAGATACGGATCGAAGGCGACTGCCTGCATATCAATGGCGACTGCGTGAAAGTGTTCCGCAGTGCCACCCCTGAAGGAATTGACTGGGCCGCGCTGGGCGTTGATCTGGTTCTGGAATGCTCCGGTGCCTACAACACCCGTACGGACGGCCAGCGTTTTCTCGACGCCGGGGCCCCCGCTGTATTGTTCTCGCAACCGATGGCCAGCGAGGCCGATGCCGACGCCACCATCGTGTACGGCGTGAACCAGCACAGCCTGACCGGCGCCGAGCGCCTGATTTCCAACGCGTCATGCACCACCAACTGCGGCGTGCCGCTGTTGCGTCTGCTGGATCAGGCGTTTGGTCTGGAGTACGTGTCGATCACCACCATTCACTCGGCGATGAACGATCAGCCGGTGATTGATGCCTACCATGACGAAGACCTTCGTCGTACACGCTCGGCGTTTCAGTCAGTGATTCCGGTGTCCACCGGTCTGGCCAAAGGTATTGAACGTTTACTGCCGGAACTTGCGGGCCGAATTCAAGCCAAAGCCGTACGGGTGCCGACCTTGAATGTGTCGTGCCTTGATATCACGTTGGTCACCGCGCGCGACACCACTGCGGAGCAAGTGAACAAGATGTTGCGCGAGGCCGCGAGCAGCGGCCCGCTCAAAGGCTTGTTGGCGTATACCGAATTGCCCCATGCCAGCTGTGACTTCAACCATGACCCGCATTCGGCGATTGTCGATGCCAGTCAGACCCGTGTGTCCGGCCCGCGGTTGGTTAACCTGCTGGCCTGGTTTGACAACGAATGGGGTTTTGCCAATCGAATGATCGATGTGGCAGAGCACTATCTGCATGTAACTCACCCAAAAACCGTTCTCTCACATTAGAAACTCAGGAACTGCGACCCATGACCGTGTTGAAGATGACCGACCTCGATCTGCAAGGTAAGCGCGTACTGATCCGCGAAGACCTCAACGTCCCCGTCAAGGACGGTGTTGTCACCAGCGATGCGCGCATTCTTGCTTCGCTGCCGACCATCAAGCTGGCGTTGGAAAAAGGCGCAGCGGTCATGGTCTGCTCGCACCTGGGCCGCCCGACTGAAGGCGAATTCTGCGCTGAAAACAGCCTCAAGCCCGTGGCTGACTACCTGAGCAAGGCGCTGGGCCGTGAAGTGCCGCTGGTGAGCGACTACCTCAATGGTGTTGACGTCAAAGCCGGCGACATCGTGTTGTTCGAGAACGTGCGCTTCAACAAGGGCGAAAAGAAGAACGCCGATGAACTGGCCAAGCAATACGCGGCCTTGTGCGACGTGTTCGTGATGGACGCTTTTGGCACCGCGCACCGCGCCGAAGGTTCGACCCACGGCGTGGCCAAGTTCGCCAAGGTTGCAGCGGCAGGTCCGTTGCTGGCTGCCGAGCTGGAAGCGCTGGGCAAAGCCCTGGGCGCCCCGGCCAAACCCATGGCTGCGATTGTCGCGGGCTCCAAGGTGTCGACCAAACTCGACGTCCTGAACAGCCTGAGCCAGATTTGTGACCTGCTGATCGTGGGCGGCGGCATTGCCAACACGTTCCTCGCGGCGGCCGGCCACCCGGTGGGCAAGTCGCTGTACGAACCCGACCTGCTGGACACCGCGCGCGCCATCGCCGCCAAGGTCAATGTGCCGTTGCCGACCGACGTGGTGGTGGCCAAGGAATTCGCTGAAAGCGCTGAAGCCACTGTCAAACTAATTGCTGACGTGGCAGAAGACGACATGATTCTGGACATCGGCCCGCAGACGGCTGCGCACTTCGCCGAGCTGCTGAAATCATCCAAGACTATTCTGTGGAACGGTCCGGTCGGCGTTTTTGAGTTTGACCAGTTCGGCAATGGCACCAAAGTGTTGGCCCACGCCATCGCTGACAGCGCTGCATTCTCGATTGCAGGCGGCGGTGACACACTGGCCGCCATCGACAAGTACGGCGTTGCTGACAAAATCTCTTACATCTCGACCGGTGGCGGTGCGTTCCTGGAATTCGTTGAAGGCAAGGTATTGCCTGCCGTGGACGTTCTGGAAAGCCGCGCGAAAGCCTGAACGTGAATCAGGCCCTGAAAGGAAGCATGGACATGCTCAAGTTGTTACCGCTGTTGATGATTGCAGGCTTGGTGGCCGGGTGTTCCGGCTCGAACAAGCCCGCGCCTGAAGCGGCCACGCCTGAAGAGAGCGGCTGTTACCAGGCTGACTGGCAGGCGCAGAGTGTGCCATTGGTCAATAAACGATCAGGGCCTGAGGCACTGGAGAAATACGAGTCACCCACGCCTTCTAAAGAGCGCGGGTGCCCGTGACGCTTTGAGCTGTAGGCGTGGCTGATTCAGTGATGGGCTTTGAGCCGACTGCGGCAGCGACTACAGATGATGCTAATGACGCGCAGAGCGGTTACCCCCGATCTGCAAAAACTTGAATAGCAGCCGCCGCTCCGGCAGGCTTGCACGATTAACGACCCTCGTCCGGGAGAGACACGCACAATGGCACTTATCAGCATGCGCCAGATGCTGGACCACGCCGCCGAATTCGGCTACGGCGTTCCAGCTTTTAACGTCAACAACCTTGAGCAGATGCGCGCCATCATGGAAGCCGCTGACAAGACTGACTCCCCGGTGATCGTTCAGGCTTCGGCCGGTGCGCGCAAATACGCAGGTGCTCCGTTCCTGCGTCACCTGATCCTGGCCGCGATCGAAGAATTCCCGCATATCCCGGTGTGCATGCACCAGGACCACGGCACCAGCCCTGACGTGTGTCAGCGTTCGATCCAGCTGGGCTTCAGCTCGGTGATGATGGACGGCTCGCTGGGTGAAGACGGCAAGACCCCGACTGACTACGACTACAACGTGCGCGTGACTCAGCAAACCGTGGCCCTGGCTCACGCCTGTGGTGTGTCGGTAGAAGGCGAGCTGGGCTGCCTGGGTTCGCTGGAAACCGGTATGGCCGGCGAAGAAGACGGCATCGGCGCGGAAGGCGTGCTGGATCACAGCCAAATGCTGACCGATCCTGAAGAAGCCGCTGACTTTGTAAAACGCACCCAAGTGGATGCCCTGGCGATTGCCATCGGTACGTCCCACGGCGCGTACAAATTCACCAAGCCGCCGACTGGCGACGTGCTGGCGATTGATCGCATCAAAGAAATCCACAAGCGCATTCCGAACACTCACCTGGTGATGCACGGTTCGTCCTCGGTGCCGCAAGAGTGGCTGAAAATCATCAACGAGTACGGCGGCGACATCAAAGAAACCTACGGCGTGCCGGTTGAAGAAATCGTTGAAGGCATCAAGCACGGCGTGCGCAAGGTGAACATCGACACCGACCTGCGTCTGGCATCGACGGGCGCCATGCGCCGCCTGATGGCCACCAACCCGAGCGAGTTTGACCCGCGCAAATTCTTCGGCGCCACAGTAACGGCCATGCGTGATGTCTGCATCGCCCGTTACGAAGCCTTCGGCACCGCCGGTAACGCTTCGAAGATCAAGCCGATCTCTCTGGAAGCCATGTACCAGCGTTACCTCAAAGGTGAGCTGAACGCCAAGGTCAACTAAGACCTGCGCGTCCTGCTGTTGAGTGAAGGCCGGTTGGTCGGTGCTCAGTCAGCAAAAACATCCGGCGTCTCTCAGGGGCGCCGGATTTTTTTTGCCTGTTGTTCGGGTTTTACCCAACCCGTAGCGTTTCATCAGCGGCGTTCTGGCCACTGCCTCAAGTCACCCTGCCATCAAATGACCCTTGCATAATCAGCTTGCCATCACGACAATGCGAGCGATTACCATTTACGCATGGGTGGCATGTTCATGTCGGCGCTTGATCGCTCAGCACTTCATCAGTTGTACAGCGACCACAACAGTTGGCTGAAGGGCTGGTTGCGGGTGCGGTTGGGTAATGCCGCCGATGCCGCCGATCTGGCGCAGGATACGTTTGTGCGGGTCATGACGGCCCGGATCGACACGCCAATCCGCGAGCCACGCGGTTATCTGAGCGCCATCGCGCGGTCGCTGTTAATCGATAAATCCCGTCGCCGCACCATCGAGCAGGCCTATTTGCAGGCTTTATCGCTGCGCCCTGAACCGGTCGATGTTTCGCCGCAAACGCGGCTGTCGATCATCGAAATGCTGGTCTCAATCGATACGCTGCTCGATGAACTGGGCAGCCGGACACGGGATATTTTCCTCGCGGTACAACTTGAAGGACTCAGCTACGTGGCGACGGCCGAACGCTACGGCGTATCCGTCACCACAGTGAAAAATCATTTGATTCGGGCCATGACCCGCTGCCTGTTGCTGATGGCGCACGAATGAGCGGTGCTCCCGACTTCAAGGTCCTTGAGGCCGCCGCAACGTGGTACGTGCAATTGAATGACGACACATGCTGCGACGCCACGTCCCGCGCCTGGCAAACCTGGCTGCACGCCAGCCCTCAGCATGCGGCGGCGTGGGCACGTGTCGAGAAAATTCAGCAACAATGGGCCCGCGTGCCCCGTCAAACGGCCTTGTCCAGCCTCAGTGCAGCCAAGGCGCAGCGCCGGGAGGTCTTGAAAATACTCAGTCTGCTGCTGGCCGCAGGTGCCTGTTCCTGGCTGGCGGTTGAAGAGCTGCCCTACCGTTCGATGCTCGCCGGGCAACGTACGGGCAGCCGCGAGCGGCGTTCGCTGCGCCTGGACGATGGCTCGCAGGTGCAGATGAATGCCCACACATCGCTGGACATCCGCTTCGATTCAACCCAGCGCCTGATCCAGCTGCACGGTGGGGAAATTCTGGTTCAGACCGCCAAGGACTCGGCCCTGCGGCCTTTTATTGTGGATACCGGAGAAGGGCGCGTGCGGGCACTGGGCACGCAATTCAGCGTGCGCCAACTGCCCGGGCGCACCCGTGTCGGCGTGTTGCAGGCCGTTGTTGAAGTGACGGCCCGTCGGTCATCCGGTCAGCCTGTGCGGGTGGAGGCTGGGCAGCAAGTGACGTTTGATCCCGAGGCGATCGAGGGCATTAGCCCTTTAGCAGCAGGGTCGACGGCCTGGGTCCACGGCATGCTGCGTGTGGACGACTGGCGGCTGGGGGACTTTGTCGAGGAACTGAACCGCTATCGGCCCGGCGTGTTGCAGTGTGCGACAGCGGTTCAGGACCTACGCATATCGGGCGCTTTTCGTATCGATGACACCGAAACCGTACTGGAGAACCTGAGTAAAACCCTGCCGGTAAAGGTGCGTTTTATGACCCGCTATTGGGCCAGCATCGAGCCCGCTTAAAAGGTTTTCTGTTGAACCTTGCTGATTTTGATTCTCATCCGTCAATGACATAAGCCGCGAACGCAGCGAGTTACTGCCATGACAACGCAAGGATCACCCAATGCACCCGCTCCCCCTCACTGCCACCCATAAAATCACCCGCGTTGTGCGCCTGTCGCTGCTGGGCGCGTCCCTGGCCAGCCTGTCTGCGCTGGCGATGATGCCCGCGCTGAGTTATGCGCACAGCCAAACGACCTACCAGATACCGGCTGGTCCGCTGGGCAGCGCCTTGACCCAATTTGGCGTGCAAGCGGGGGTGACGATTTCGTTTGATACCGAGCAGGCTCGTCAGCTCACCACGGCCGGGCTTGAAGGGTCATACAGCATTGAAGAGGCGTTGGACCGCTTGCTGGCCAGCAGCGGGCTGCACGCCGAGCGTCAGACGAACGGGGGCTATGTGCTGGTCGCGCGCAGCCTTCAGTCCGGCCTGGAGCTGGGTGCCACTGAAGTGGTGACCAACCAGTTGGGTTCAGTGACCGAAGGCACTGGCTCTTACACGCCGGGCTACATCGCCACGGCCACGCGCATGGTGCTCAAGCCCCGCGAGACACCGCAATCGATCAGCGTCATCACCCGCCAGCATATGGATGATTTCGCGCTCGACAACGTTGACGATGTGATGCGTCACACCCCTGGCATTACCGTCTCGGCGTACGACACGGACCGGACCAATTACTACTCGCGCGGTTTCTCGATCAACAACTTCCAGTACGACGGCATTCCTTCGGCGGTGCGCAACGTTGCCTATTCGGCGGGCAACACCCTGAGCGACATGGCGATCTATGACCGTATCGAGGTGCTCAAGGGGGCTTCCGGATTGTTGAGCGGCGCCGGTTCGCTGGGCGGCACCATCAACCTGGTGCGCAAGAAGCCCACCCATGATTTTCATGGCCATATCACCACGGGCGCCGGCTCCTGGGACAACTACCGCACGGAAGCGGACGTCAGCGGACCGTTGACCGACAGCGGCAACGTACGTGGCCGCGCAGTGGCGGCCTATCAGGACCGCCAGTCTTATATCGACCGCTACTCCAACCAGAGTTCGGTGTTCTACGGCATCCTCGAAGCCGACCTCACGCCTGACACATTGCTGACCGTGGGCGCCGACTATCAGGACAACCGGCCTCAGGGGTCAACCTGGTCGGGGAGTTTTCCACTGTACAACTACGCTGGCGAGATCAACGACGCCAAGCGTTCATTCAGCAATGCCACCGACTGGAGCAGTTGGCAGCAATACACCCGCACCGTCTTTGCCACGCTCGAACAAGACCTCGGCGGTGGTTGGGTCGGCAAGCTGCAACTCGATCACAAGCTCAATGGCTACGACGCCCAGTTGGGCGCCATCCAGTTCAACCAGCCGGCAGCTGATGGCACAGCGACCATCAATGCGCAACGCTACAAGGGTGAAACCACCAGCGATGCGGCTGACCTCTATATCAGTGGCCCTTACAGCATGATGGGGCGTGAACACCAACTGGTGCTGGGCGGCTCGATCAGCAAAGCAAACTGGCAAGGCAAAGGTTTCTGGGACGTTAAGTTCTCCACGCCCAACCTGGTCGATTACTTCAACTGGAACGGGCACCTGGCCAAACCTGATTGGGGCAGGGCATCACAAATCAGCGATGACACGGTGCGTCAGACGGGCATGTACGGGACCACTCGGCTCTCTATCACCGACGACCTGAATGTGTTTCTCGGTGCGCGAGTGGTGGACTACACCCTGACCGGCACCACCACGACCTACCATGAATCTGGCCGCGTGATCCCCTATGCGGGCATCACGTATGACCTGACCGACTCCCTCACGGCGTACGCCAGCTACACCGACGTGTTCATGCCGCAGGAGTTCTACAACCTGGATCGCCACAGCAAGATGCTCGACCCGGACCAGGGTGAAAACTATGAAATCGGCCTCAAGAGCGAAATGTTCGACGGCCGCCTGAATGCCAGCCTGGCGTACTTTGAGATCAAGGAAAGCAATCGCCCCATCCCCGACGACGCCTGGAACAACCTGTCGCCCACGCCACCCAACTATGCCTTCAAGGGCACTGCCGCGAGGACCAAGGGCTATGAGCTGGAAATATCCGGGGAGCTGAGCCCCGGGTGGAGCTTGCAAGGTGGCTACACGCACAAGGTGGTACGCGATGACACGGGCAAGAAAATCTCGACCTTTGAGCCCGAAGACCAGCTCAGCTTCTACACCATTTACAAACTCAAGGGCGACCTGAGCAAAGTCTCCGTGGGCGGTGGTGCCCGTTGGCAGAGCACGGCCTGGCAAGAAATGTACAACGGCCCGAAAAACCGCTACGAGGATTTCTCGCAGAAGCCCTATTGGCTGGTCGACCTGATGACCCGTTATCAATTCACGGAAAACCTGTCGACCACCCTTAACGTCAATAACGTGTTCGACAAGTACTACTACACCAACATCGGGTTCTATAACTCGGCGATTTATGGCGAGCCACGCAACTTTATGGTGACCACGCGCTGGGACTTCTGAGCCTGACGGTCAGGGGCTCACCTTGTCCCTGACTGCCGAAAAAAGACCCAATGAGCGACGGTCAGTGAGCAGAGGGTGATCGTTGCTCAAGGTTGATAGCATCGCCAGCGCAACTGGTTTTGAGTTGAGGCTAAAAGGCTCTGGATCTGCCTGCCTACAACGAATCAGGGTCCACGCCATTGCCCCTGAGCAGTGCGTCCACCAGCGAGCGGGTCATCTCGACGGAATGCAGCATCGACCAGATCAGCCCTCGCTCTATGCCGCTGGCGCGCTCGGTGATCTCGTCCGAAACCTCCTCGGTGCTTTTGAGCATGATCGACATATGCTTCAAGGCTTCCAGCGCCCGCACGTCACCGCGCACGGCGAAAGGCGAGGCCGGGCTGACTTCGGCGGGTTGAGTCGGTTTGAGTTCGTCCAGCGGGGCGGGTGCAGCGTTGAGGTCATCAAGCAGGCGTCGCGTTTTTTCATCGTGCTGGTGATCGTCGCGCTTTTTCTTCATGTCGATTCCACTGGGAGCATCAATTGGGCCAGGCCGCTTGGCGACTCAAGAAGATAGCCCTGTGACTTTCAGGGCCGCAAGCAGTGCCTGCCGGGGGATCGTCATCTCAGAAGTGCCCTTCACTTACATACGGAAACATCCCACTTTTGACCAGGGATGGATCCGTTGACTCGCATCATCTGGCCATCACGTTACGTAACCCATAGTGGTTAAAAAACCATAACGTGAAGGAGAACACCGTGATTAAACCGTGGGTTGCACTGTGCAGTTTGATGCTGGGGGTGCAGGCGTGGGCCGCCGCGCCGATCAATGAACCGATACAGCCGATACAACCGGCAAAAATAACTGACCCGGCGAAGGTGGAACTGGGCAAGCAGTTGTGGTTTGACCCGAGGTTGTCCAAGTCCGGATTTATTTCCTGCAACTCGTGCCACAACTTGAGCATGGGCGGTAGCGATAATTTACCGACGTCCATTGGTCACAACTGGCATCAAGGGCCGATCAATTCGCCCACGGTGCTTAACTCCAGCCTGAACGTCGTGCAGTTTTGGGACGGGCGCGCCAAAACCCTCAAGGAACAGGCGGGCGGGCCGATTGCCAACCCCGGTGAAATGGGGTTTACCCACAACCTGGCCTCTGACGTGGTGCGCTCGATCCCGCAATATCGCGATTCATTCAAAGCGGTGTATGGCGATGACACGGTCAGTATCGACCACATCACCGATGCACTGGCGGCATTCGAGGAGACGCTGGTCACACCCAATGCGCCGTTTGACCGGTGGTTAAAAGGTGAAAAAGACGCCATCAGCCCGGCCGCGGTTAAAGGGTATGAACTGTTTAAAAACACGGGCTGCATTGCTTGCCATAACGGCGAGGCCGTGGGCGGAGCATCGATGCAGAAAATGGGGATGATCGAGCCCTATGTCACCAAGAACCCATCCGAAGGTGTCGCCGGGCTGACGGGAAAAGACACCGACCGCATGCTGTTCAAGGTGCCCACCTTGCGCAACGTCGAGCTGACTTATCCGTACTTCCATGACGGTGCGTACTGGAATCTGGAGGAAGCGGTGGATGTGATGGCCCGTCTGCAATTGGGTCGCAAACTGAGCCAGGAGGAAGTGGGGCAGATAGTGGCCTTCCTTAAAACCCTGACGGGCGATCAGCCGAGCTTTATGTTGCCGCAGTTGCCGCCGTCCTCTGCACACACACCGCACCCCGTGCCATTCGGCCAGTGATGCATTGAAGACAGAGCCGCCAGTGCGGCTCTGCGCTTTACTCAGGGCGCGTTGTGGTCGATGTCCAGCTTGCTGAACGTGACTTGCCCGCCTTCTTTGCTATTGCCCGTGTTGTCCTGCACGTACGCCCCGGCCTTGAAGTACAGCGGTTTGTCGCGCCATGTAGCGCTGATGGGCGTGTTCCAGACTTTATTGGCGCCCTTGACGTTCAAGGTGCCGTCGGGTGTCAGGTTGATGACATAGGTGAAGCTCTTTTGCAGAGGCACATTCTCGGCCACCGTTACGGTCTTGATGGTGGTGTCGTTGGGCCGTATGCGCACCTTGGCCACCAGGTTGCCGCTGAGTTTGCTGGTCTTGTATTGGTATTCCAGCTTGAGCAGGGGCTGCTGACTTTGAAACGCATGGATCTGCCCGATCACGACCTTGCCGGAGGAGGGCACTTGATTGACGGCCAGCGTGGCGTTCAAAAAATGGTTGGCGCTGGGGTACAGCCAATTGCGCAAAGAGCCATCGGCGCGGGTTTCACGTAATTCGCTGCGCGGGTAAATGGCGTTGACGGTGGTGCTTGCGGTCACCGGCGCCCAGAAAAAAAGCGTGCCGGAATCGGCATGGAAATACACATTTTTGAAACCCTTAAGCAGGCGGGGAGTGTCGATGGTCGTCGGAGTGGAGCCGACCGGAACGCTCAGGTTCCAGGTTGCCAGATCGATCATGTTTCGGGCCTTGTGCTGCTGCGCTTACAGGCCACACACACCGGGGTGGTGTCTGGACCAAGGCTTTGACGGGAGGTCTTTATAGGACGAACGGTATGGCCAGTTAAATGATGGCACTTTTATTTGACGTCAAAAAAAACGTTATAACCGTAAAGCCCGCATTACACGTGGGGATAAACGGGCATACCGTTAGTCGGTTGGATCCACTTATGTCTAATTGTGTAGTGCAAGGTCGCTTCTGCTTTGCAGTGCCCGGGTTTAGAGTTGAGTTTCAGTTTTTGTCCGGTTTTCACCTGAGTTCAGGACAGTCAAATAGAGAAGCAGCATGGAATGCGTGCCCGAGAAACCGGCTGAGGCTGGTTCAGTTCTTTTGGTAGTGGATGATTACCCTGAAAATCTGATCAGCATGCAGGCGTTGTTGCAGCGCCCCGACTGGCACATTCTGACCGCCGCGTCAGGTGTTGAAGCCCTGGACATGTTGCTGCGCCACGAGGTCGACCTGGTGTTGCTGGACGTTCAGATGCCCGTCATGGACGGGTTTGAAGTTGCACGTTTTATGCGCGGCAGCCAGCGCACGCGTTTTACCCCCATCATTTTCCTGACCGCCAACGCGCTATCCCGGGATGCCGTCCTGGAGGGCTACGCATGCGGTGCCGTGGACTACCTGCTCAAGCCTTTTGATTCCCAAATTCTCAAACCCAAAGTGCAGGCGCTGCTGGAGCATCAAAGCAATGCCAGGGCGTTGCGTCGCCTGAGCCGCGATCTGGAAATTGCCCAAGCGTTCAATGCCTCAGTGCTGGAAAACGCGGCCGAAGGGATTTTGGTGGTCAACGAAGACGGCTGCATCCGCTTTGCCAACCCGGCCATTTCGCGCCTGCTCAAGGTTTCGGTGGCCGGGCTCGAAGGCGTGCCCTTGCTGGATTTTCTGCAAAAGCCCCACGTGCCGCGCTGGTATGAATCTGCCATTTATCACGGTTATCAGCGGGGCGAAACCTACCGGGTGCATGACGCCATCCTGCGTTCGGCCCACGACCAGTTGCTCCCCGTGACCTTGTCCTGTGCGCCGCTTTCCGGGCAACAACACGCCATGGTGGTGACGGTGCTGGACATGTCCGAAGTGTGCCATCTGCATCAGCAGCTCGAACTGCAAGCCATCACCGATTCGCTGACGGGGTTGTTGAACCGGCGCGGCTTTCAACGGGCCGTCGAAGCGTTACTGATGCGCGATGACGTCGATGCGCAACTGCGCGTGTTGTTGTACCTGGACCTGGATGGGTTCAAGCGCATCAACGACTCGCTTGGGCATGAGGTCGGGGACCACGCCCTGAGCTGGGTCTCCGAGCAGCTGGAGCAGTGCGCCCGCCCCGGCGATATTCTGGGGCGCATTGGCGGGGATGAATTCACCCTGTTGTTGAGCGTCGATGAGCCGCAGGAAGCCGCGCAGATCGCAGAGCAACTGATCGAGCGGATTGCAGTGCATCAGCTCATCCAGGGGCTGGATGTCAGCCTCGGCGTCAGCATCGGCATTGCGGTTGACCCCGGCGGGGGCACCGGCCTTGAACCCCTGATGCGCGCGGCCGATGCGGCCATGTACGAAGCCAAGCGGGCAGGGCGTCAGCAGTACCGTTTTTATGACGCGCTGATCAGCACCCAGGCGCTGCTCAGCCCTGTTCACTGGAAGTAAGGGCTGGTGCGCCGCTACACTGGCGCACTTTTTACGCGTCGCGCGGGCCCCATGACTGTTCTCAAATACCTCCAGGCGTACCCTCAGACCTTGCAGGATCAAGTGCGGCATTTGATCGAACGCGATCAGTTAGGCGCGTACCTGAACGAACGCTACCCCGGTAAACATGCCGTGCAGAGCGACAAGGCCCTGTACGCGTACGCGCTTGAACTCAAGCAGGAACACCTGCGCAATGCGCCGTCCTTCGACAAGGTGCTGTTCGATAACCGCCTCGACCTGACCCACCGCGCACTGGGCTTGCACACCACCATTTCACGGGTACAGGGCGGCAAGCTCAAGGCCAAGAAAGAGCTGCGCGTGGCCTCTTTGTTCAAGGACACCGCACCCGCATTCCTGAAGATGATCGTGGTCCACGAATTGGCCCACTTGAAGGAATCGGACCACAACAAAGCGTTCTACAAGCTGTGCGAGTACATGCTGCCCGACTACCACCAGCTGGAATTCGACTTGCGGGTGTACCTGACGTGGCGTGACATGCAGGGCAAAACCTGACTTTACCGGCGCAGCGTACAGGTTCGCGCCACCGGCAATCCAACGTGTGACAGGAGTGATCAATGGACGTCAGTAAAACCAAAAGCAGCTTTTACCGGCGCCTGTATGTGGCCTGGTTGATTGATACCCAACGGGCCAGTAATGTGCCGGCGCTCACCGAAGTGACCGGCATGCCCCGTCGCACGGCGCAGGACACCCTTGCAGCGCTAGCTGACCTGGACATCCTGTGCGAATTCGAACAAGAGGACGGCGCCCGCAATCACGCTGGGCGCTATGTGATCCGCAGTTGGGGCCCGATTGATAAAAGTTGGGTCGCCCGGCATGTGGAACAGATCAAGCAGGTATTGAATTACCCCTGAGCGTCGGCGTTCAGGCGCATGCCGATATGCGGGATGTTGTCTTCGAAGTAGGGCTCGCCCACGGCGTTAAAACCGTGCTTGGCGTACAGCGATTGCAGGTGCGCCTGGGCGGACAGGAAGACAGGCTCCTGCGGCCAGTTTTCTTTGATGTTATGCAGCGCTTGGTCCATCAAATCATGGCCCAGGCTATGCCCACGTGCCTGCGGTGCAACAATCACCCGGCCAATCACCACGTCCCCGGCATGGGACTCAGGGTCGAGCAAGCGCGCATACGCCACCAGTTGATCGTTTTGCCAGCCCATCAGGTGCAGCGTGTCACCTTCCAGATCCTGCCCGTCGATGTCCAAATAGGCGCATTCCTGTTCAACGATGAACACTTCGCAGCGCAGCTTCAAAATGGCGTACAGCTGTTCTTTACCCAGGTCAGAGTGGTGTTTACAGATCCAGTCGGTGGTCACGGTGTTGTCCTGAAAGAGTGGCGATCGCCAGATACTAGGCGCGAATGGCAAAGCAGGCCAAGCGTAAAAGTGTCAGCAGATAAGGCTTTTTGATATCAACTTACTGCGATTGGGAGTTATCTTTGAGTGGCCCGGGCCTTCATCCCTTGACGCTGATCAGGATGGGCCCCAATAAATGGCAGCTAAATAATAGTGGGCAGCCCCTTAAGGATCTTGCATGTCTCGCTTGCGCAGAGCTTTGATTGTGTCCGGATTGACCTTATGGGCTCATCACGCCAGCGCCGAGACGCTGCGTCTGGTGGGCGATCACTGGCCACCGTTTACCGATGGCACGCTGGTCAATGGCGGGCTGGCCACCGATCTGGTCAGCACAGCCCTTGCGCGGGCCGGGTACCCCAGCGCTTTTGAGCAAGTGCCGTGGGCCAGGGCGTTGCAAGGGATACAAAACGGTCGTTACGACGTGCTGGTTAACGCCTGGTTCCATGAAGATCGTCAGAAAATCGGGCAGTTTTCAGCGCCGTATCTGCAAAACCGGCTGCGTTTTATCCGCCGCAAAGACTCCCCCGTTGAATACGACACGCTGGGGCAGTTGACCGGTTATGCCATCGCCTATGTGCCCGGTTACGCCTATACCCCCGCGTTCGACAACAGCACCCAGCTCAACAAAGTCCCTGTGCATAACTTTGCGATGGCCGTGCGCATGCTGGTGGCAGGCCGGGTGAGCCTGACGCTGGAAGACGAGTATGTGGCGCGCTACCGGCTGTCGCGCGAATCGGCGCGGGTGCGCAACGCGGTGGAGTTCATGCCCACGGCCTTGAGCGAAAACCAGCTGCATATTCTGGTCAGCCTGCAAAACCCTGATCACGCCAAAATCGTCTCGGATTTCGACCGTGAAATCACCGCCATGAAAGCCGACGGCAGTTTTGAACGCCTGCTCAAAGCCCATGGCATGTAGGCCGTATTAATCGCCCGAGGCGCTAAACGGCTTTACGGGGTTTTGATCAAGTGCGCGGCCAGTGTGCGCAAAGGTCCGAGCTGGCGGCAGATCAGCGCCAGTTGGGTTTGCACCAGTCGCTGGCTTTCGTCGATGTCATCCGGCATCTGCTCCAGCGCGCTGGCCAGTGCTTCCTCGTCATCGCTCTGCACCGCCACCGGTTGACGGTTGACCAGCCCTTGGGCGATCAGGTCAATGCTGTCGGCAATCGTGCGCCCGGCCCCTTCGATCAACTGTTCGCGCACCTCGGACGGTAACTGCGTGTCGCGGTGCGCACCCAGCCCTGACAGATAACTGAGCAGCGTGTGCGACAACACCAGAAAGCGGAAGCCCATGTCCGCATCCTTACGGAAGTGCCCCGGTTCCATCAGCATGTTGGCCAGCGTGGTCGACAGCGCGGCATCCGCGTTGTGGGCGTTGCGTCGGGCCAGCCGATAGGCCAGGTCGTCGCTTTTGCCCTGCGCGTATTGCTGCAAGATCTGGCGCAGGTACTGGCTGTTGCAGCTCAAGGTGTTGGCCAGCACTTTATTCAGGCGCCGCCCTTGCCAGTCGGGCAGGAACAGGAACACGGCGGCAGCCGCAATCACGCTGCCCACCAAGGTGTCGAACAGGCGCGGCAGGAACAACCCGTAGCCGTCGCCCACCTGATTGAAGCAAAACAGCACCATCAAGGTGATGGCCGCGGTGCTCAAGGTGTAGCGCGTGGTGCGGTTAATAAAGAACACCACCCCGGCTGCCACCGCAAACATCGACTGGACCAGTGGGTTGGGGAACAGATCAAACAGCGCCCAGCCCACCGCCAAGCCGATGGCCGTGCCGATGATGCGCTGGCTGAACTTGCGCCGCGTGGCCCCGTAGCTGGGTGAGCACACAAACAATGTGGTCAGGATGATCCAGTAGCCTTGGGTCGGGTGAATCCAGTGCACCATGGCAAAGCCGATGCACAGCGCCAACGGCAAGCGCAGGGCGTGACGAAAAATCAGCGACGTGGGCGTCAGGTTTTGGCGCAGACGCGACCACACATCCTTCAGGTTGCGCGGCGAACGGTCCAGCAAACTGCTGTCGGTGGCATCCGCGAGGGTGTCGGGGTTGCTGGCGTCACTGAGTAAACGGTCGAGGGTGCCGAGGTTGGCGGCCAACGCCCGCAAGGACCGCAACAGCCCGCGCCAGGCCGGATTGCTCTGGATACGCAAGTGTTCGAGGGACGCATGCAAGTCGGCGAGCGCTTCGGCAAAACTGTCGTCATAAACAAAGGCTTGGCGCAGCTTGATCGACTCGGACAACCGCTGGCAGGCAACCCCTTGCTGACGCAGCAGGCGCTGGCAACGGAACATCACGTCACTGTGGAAGAACGCTTCCGCCAGCGCGTTGTAAGGGTAGTGCGAGGAACTGGCGCGTTCGTGAATGTCCTGGGCCAGGAAGTACAGCTTCAAGTAGCGGCTGAGGGTGGAGCCCGGCCTCGAGTTGCCGACACGATGCAGGATGATTTCCTTGGCGGTGTTCAGCGCCGCCACCACCTTGCCGTTCTGGCGCGCCAGCTCAAGACGACCGGCCTCCACGTCCAACTTGCGGATCGGTTCGAACAATGATGATTTCAGCTTGAGGTACAGCCCCAATTCCCAAAATAGCCGCGCCAGACTTTGCTGCACCGGCTGATTGGAAAACAGCGCCTGCCACAGTACCGACAGCACGCCATACCAGGCGGCGCCCGCCACCAGCAGCAGGGGTTCATGCCAGAAATCGGTCACTTCACCGCCGCGTTGATCGACACCGATCATCGTGTACACCGCCAGAATCAGCGTGGCAGACGCAATGGCGCCATAGCGCTCACCCAAGGCCCCGAGCATGGTCAGGCCAAAGCTGGCCAACGCCAGCGCGCACACCATCAACAGCGGGTAAGGGAATAACAGTTCAACCGTGGTCGCAGCGGCGGTGAAACACACCAGCGTCACCAGCAAGGCATTCAGGCGGCCTTGCCAGCTGTCATCGGTTTCGGACAGGGCGCTGGCGATGATCCCCAAAAACAGCGGGATCAGCAGCTTCATTTCATTCTGATACCAGCAAAAGGCCATGCTGCCGGTCAGGGCGATAAACACCCGCACGCTGTAACTGAACTTGTCCTGCGCCCATAGGCGGCGCAGGGACTGTCGAACGGTTTTCGATGACATTGAAGTGGCGTTGCCTTGCGAGTCGTTTCGCTAAATTGAGCCAGTTATGACGACAGTGCAATGACACTGTTCACATCGCCCCCAAAAAAATCAGGGGGCTGTCAACGCGGTCAGACGTATTGCGCTGCCGCGTAGCCCGAAGCCCAGGCCCACTGAAAATTGAAGCCGCCCAAGTGGCCGCTGACATCCAGCACCTCGCCCACGAAATACAGGCCAGGGCTTTTCAGCGATTCCATGGTTTTGGACGACACTTCGCGCGTGTCCACACCCCCCAGCGTCACCTCGGCGGTGCGGTAGCCTTCGGTGCCCGCCGGTACGACCTTCCAGCACGCCAGTTTGTCCGCCACGTCCGCCAGCTCACCGGGCGTGTATTGCTTCATTGGCTTGGACACAAACCAGTGTTCGGCCAGCAGGTTGGCCATCTTCTTGGTGAAAATCTCGCCCAGCAGGGTTTTCAGCTCGCTGTTCGGGCGTTCGGCCTGCTGGCTGTGCAGCCAGTCGAGGGCGTCGAGGTCGGGCAGCAGGTTGATTTCAACCGTATCGCCAGGGTTCCAGAACGATGAAATCTGCAAAATCGCCGGGCCGCTCAAGCCACGGTGAGTGAACAGGATGTTCTCGCGAAAGCTCTGATCGTTGCAGCTCACCAGGCAATCCACCGAGGTGCCGGACAGTTCGGTGCAGATTGCTTTCAACTGGTCGGTGATGGTAAACGGCACCAGCCCGGCGCGGGTCGGCAGCAGGGTATGCCCGAACTGCTTGGCCACTTGATAGCCGAAACCGGTCGCACCGAGGGTCGGGATCGACAAGCCGCCGGTAGCGATCACCAGCGATTGGCACTGCAACGCATCGAGCGTGGTGTTCACGGTGTAACCGGCTTCGGTTTTCTCGATCTGCTCGACGGACGTGTCCAGGTGCAGGCTGACCCCCGCGTGCTGGCATTCGTCCAGGAGCATCTCAAGGATGTCGCTAGACTTGTTGTCGCAAAACAGTTGGCCGAGTTTTTTCTCGTGGTACGGCACGCCATGCTTGGCCACCATCGCGATGAAATCCCACTGCGTGTAACGGGCCAATGCCGACTTGCAGAAGTGCGGGTTCTGCGACAGAAAATTGTTGGGTTCGGTGTACATATTGGTGAAGTTGCAACGTCCACCGCCGGACATGAGGATTTTTTTGCCCGCCTTGTTGGCGTGGTCGATCAACATCACCTTGCGCCCACGTCCGGCAGCGGTCAGCGCGCACATCAAGCCTGCGGCGCCAGCGCCAATGATTACAACGTCGGTAGAACGCACAGCGCAGTCCTCACTAAAAGCTACCCTCACCCCGGCCTCTCCCGGTGGGGGAGGCCTGAGATGAGACGATCTTGAATTCTGCCCCCTCGCCCTCCGGGAGAGGGTTGGGGCGAGGGAGTTTTTAAAGCGTTTTACAACACCCGAACGCGCAGCGAACGGCCTTTGATCTTGCCGTCGCTCAGGCGCTGAGCGGCCTGCTTGGCGATGGTGCGATCCACGGCCACGTACGCCTGGAAGTCGAAAATCGCAATTTTGCCGACCTGAGCGCCCGGGATTCCGGCGTCGCCTGTCAGCGCGCCAAGAATATCGCCCGGACGCACTTTGTCTTTACGACCGGCACCGATGCACAACGTGCTCATGGCCGGCAGCAGCGGCGCGCCACCCTGCGAGGTGAGGGTGTCGAGGGTGTCCCAGTTCAGCGGGGCTTTCTGCAATTGTTCGATGGCCTGGGCGCGGTGCGCTTCGGACGGGGCGACCAGGCTGATGGCGATGCCTTTTTCACCGGCACGGCCGGTACGCCCTACACGGTGAATGTGAATTTCGGAATCGCGCGCCAGTTCGACGTTGATGACCATGTCCAGGGCATCGATGTCCAAACCACGGGCGGCTACGTCCGTGGCCACCAGCACCGACGTCGAGCGGTTGGCGAACATGGCCAGTACCTGATCGCGGTCGCGCTGTTCCAGATCGCCGTGCAGGCCGACCGCCGAAATGCCTTTGGAGGTCAGGTGGTCGACGGTTTCCTGAACCTGCTGCTTGGTGAAGCAGAAGGCCACGCACGATTGCGGGCGGAAATGGCCCAGCACCTTGGTCACGGCGCTCATGCGTTCTTCAGGGGAGATCTCGTAGAAACGCTGCTCGATCTGGCTGTCAGTGTGCAACGCCTCGGCCTTGACCTGCTGCGGGTTGCGCATGAACTTGGACGACAACTGCTTGATGCCAACCGGGTACGTGGCCGAGAACAGCAAGGTCTGACGGCGCTCCGGGGTTTGCACGATGATGTCTTCGATGGCGTCGTAGAAGCCCATGTCGAGCATGCGGTCGGCTTCGTCCAGCACCAGCGTGTTCAGGCCGTCGAGGACCAGCGAACCTTTGCGCAAGTGCTGCTGGATGCGGCCCGGGGTGCCGACGATGATGTGCGCGCCGTGCTCCAGCGAACCGATCTGCGGCCCGAAGGACACGCCACCACACAGGGTCAGCACTTTGATGTTGTCTTCGGCGCGGGCCAGACGGCGGATTTCTTTGGCGACCTGGTCAGCCAGTTCGCGGGTCGGGCAAATCACCAGCGCCTGACAGCCGAAGAAGCGCGGGTTGATCGGGTTCAGCAGGCCGATACCAAAGGCGGCGGTCTTGCCGCTGCCGGTCTTGGCCTGAGCGATCAGGTCCATGCCTTTGAGGATCACCGGCAAGCTCTGCGCCTGAATCGGCGTCATCTGGGCATAACCGAGGGAGTCGAGGTTAGCCAACATGGCGGCGGACAAGGGCAAAGTATTAAAAGCGGTGGCGATGGTGGTCACGGGACTGGCCTGCAAAACAAAATGTCGCGCAGTGTAACAGCCCAAGGCCCTTCGCCTGAAGATTCTGGACGAGTTGTCGCCCAGAACCTGCGGCAACGATCAGTGTTCCAGTTCGTGCTCCGAGTGGGCTTTGGGCTTACGGCCATCCTGAGGCGACAGTTGCAGGAAGATCGCCGCCGCCAGCATGGCCATGATGCCCACTGTCAGGAAGGTCAACTGGAACGCCCCCAGCACCGTGTCGACCCCATCCCCGCCGCCATCGCCCGTGAAACCGCCGAGCAGCGCGCCGGCACAGGCCACGCCCAGGCTGAGCGACAACTGCGCTACCACCGACAGCAAGCTGTTACCACTGCTGGCGCTGGCGTCGTCGAGGTCGATCAGGGTCACGGTGTTCATGGCCGTGAACTGCAACGAGTTGATGGCCCCGAGCACGGCCAGCATCGACAGCAACAGCGGGTACGGCGTATGTGCCGTCACCAACCCCATGCTGGCCAGCATGATGCCCAGCGCGAAGGTGTTGAAGGTCAGTACTTTGCGATAGCCGAGGCGCTCGATCAGCGGCCGCGCGCCCCATTTGGCCAGCATCGCGGCGCCTGCCAGCGGCAGCATGCTCATCCCGGCCTGAGAAGGCGAATACCCCAACGCCACTTGCAGCAGCAACGGCACCAGAAACGGCAGCGCGCCACTGCCCAGACGCGCAAACAGGTTGCCGAGGATGCCCACGGCAAAGGTCTTGGTCTTGAACAGCCTGGGGGAAAACAGCGGATTGGCGATGTTACCGGCGCGCAGCCAATACGCCGCCAGACACGCCATGCCCGCGAACAGCAGCAACATCACCCGCAAGTGCGGCATGTGCAGTTCGCCCAACCCCTCCATGGCAATGGTGATGAACACCATTGCCGCGCCAAACAGCAAAAAGCCCAGGCCATCGAAGCGGGTGCGTTCGTCGCCGCGCAAATCCGGAATGAAGTGCCAGACCGCCCAACAGCCGAACGCGCCGACCGGCAGGTTAATCAGGAAGATCCAGTGCCAGCTCAGGTACTGCACCATCCAGCCGCCCATGGTCGGGCCGATCAACGGGCCGAGCAGGCCGGGAATGGTGATGAAGCCCATGATCCGCACCAGCTCCGAGCGCGGATACGCCTTTAGCACCACCAGCCGCCCCACCGGCAGCATCAGGGCGCCGCCCAGCCCTTGAATCACGCGGGCGCCGATCAGTTGATTGAGGGTGCCGGACAACGCGCACAGCAAAGAGCCGAGGCTGAACAGGAGGATGGCACTGAAGAAGATTTTCTTGGTGCCGAAGCGGTCGGCAATCCAGCCGGAAGCCGGGATCAGCAAGGCCACCGTGAGCATGTAGGCGACGATAACGCCCTGCATGCGCAAGGGGTTCTCGTCGAGGTCGCGGGCCATGTCGGGCAACGCCGTGTTGAGGATCGTGCCATCGAGTGACTGCATGAAGAACGCGATGGCGACCACCCACGGCAACCAGCGCAATGTTTCAGGACTGAGAACCGGGCGAGCGGGCATAAGACCTCGTCGTGTGAAAAGTCAGCGGTTTCGTCGCTGCCGCAGGCGGCATGGGGCCAGCGGCAGCGATGGCGCGGAAGGTTACAACGTCAACGTGAGTGTTTTGACCAGTGCGCCGGGCAACAGGTTCGATGCCGTCTGGCGTTGGTCGTACGTGCTGGCCGACACCAGCCATTCGCGCTCCACCGTCAGCGCTTCCAGTTGCGAACCCAGCAGACTATAGACGCTGTCATCAAAACGCATGGTGTTCACCGGGGCGATGATCTGGCCGTCTTCGACCCAGAATGTCGCGAAACGGGTCATGCCGGTCATGCGCGCGGCAGGCTGGTCCGAGTAGTTCAAGTACCACAGGTTGCTGATGTACAGCCCGGTGCCCAGTTGCGTGAGGATATCGGCCTGTTCCAGCGTGCCCGGCGCCATCGCCAGCGCACTCGGGGACTCGCCCGGCAGTGCGCCGTTGACCTGCAAGCCATACTCGGCCGCGCTGCGTGAGCCCACCAGTTGTTGATCGGCCATGCCGTGCCTGACCAGCGACAAGTCCTGGCGCGGATACCCTTCCCCGGAAAACGCCGGGCTCAGGGATTGGCTCACCTGTTCGTCCAGCGACACCAGCGGGCTGAGGCGGGCGTCACCGGCGTAGAGCTTTTGCAGCGGGCTGGCCTTGCTGGCCAACGCCTGCGCCGAAAATCCGCCCCAGCTCAGCATGCTCATGACTTCTTCCAGCGCCGCCGGGGCCAGGTAGGCGCGGTATTGGCCGGGGGCCAACACGTGGGCCGGGCGGCCAAGAAACGCCAGTTGCTCGCGCGCCAGTTGCATGCGCCGGGCGAAGCGTTGGCTGTCCCATTGGGCGCCCGCGTAACTGGCTTTCACCGCCTGACCGTTGCTGTGGAACAGGCTCCAGTCGAAATTGAAGCTGTTGGCCTGATGCCAGCCAAACGCATCTTCGGAGCTGGCATAGCCATAGCTGATCGGCCCGCTGGCGTAGAAGCCCACCAGGTCGACACCGTGCGAGGCGCTGCGGATTTCGTCCAGCACCTGTGCGGTGTCCGGCAAAGGCGAGTCTTGTACGTTGCGGCTCTGCCAGGACTCGGCGCTGAGCAGCAAATACGGGTCCACCGGCAGCAGCGGTAAGGTCTCGCGCAGTTGCTGCAACGCCAGGGCCAGACGCGATTGGTCAACCTCGGCCTCACCGCTGAGGGTCACGCGGATATCGGCATGACGACCGTCGTTAATCAACTTGAGGCTCAGGCTGGCCTGTTGCACGTTTCCGGCCTGTCGCACCTTGCCCTTGTTGAAACGGATGAACGTCGAAGTTTCGGCGTTGTAGTTCAGAGTGAACCGCTCAGGGCCGCGCAACGCTGCCCGTAACCCGTCGACCAGCCCTTCGAAATGCCTGGCTTCACGCATTGATTGATCCATCAGGCATCCCCTCCAAAGACATCGATATCACTGAATACACACGCTGGCGAAGCATGCCCGACGCGGATGACCTGATTGGGTTCGCCTTTGCCACAGTTGGGTGTGCCCAGCACTTTGAATGTGCTGAGGTCGCCCACCGCGCTGAGGCTGCGCCAGAACTGTTCGGAAATGCCCCGGTAGTTGGGGTTTTTCACCACGCCCTTGAGTTCGCCGTTTTCGATCAACTGGCCCCATTCGCAGCCGAACTGGAATTTGTTGCGGGCATCGTCAATCGACCACGAGCGGTTGGTGGCCATGAGAATGCCGCGCTCAATGCCGCCAATCAGTTGGGGCAGGCTTTGGTCGCCGGGCTCCACGTTGAGGTTGGCCATGCGGTCAATCGGCGGTCGGTTCCAGCTGCAAGCGCGGCTGTTGGCCACGCCCTCCAGCCCGGAGCGGAACTGCGACAGCGCACCGCCCAGCGGGCGCAGCAACAGCCCTTCGCGGATCAGGAATGCCTTGTGAGCCGGGGTGCCGTCGTCATCGTGGCTGTAGCTGGCGAGTTGCTCCGGCAGGGTGGGGTCGAAGGTCACGTTCAACAACGGCGAGCCGTATTGCAGTTGCCCGAAGTCGCTGGTTTTGACAAAGCTGGTGCCCGCGTAATTGCGCTCGTCACCCAGGATGCGGTCCAGTTCCAGCGGGTGGCCGATGGATTCGTGGATTTGCAGGATCATTTGGTCTGGCATCAGCAGCAGGTCACGTTTGCCTTGAGGCGCGTTGGGTGCCAACAGCAGTTGCAGCGCTTGATCCGCCACGTTGGGCGCAGCGCCCACCAGCCCGCTGCGGTGGATGACATCGGCGCCACCCTGCTGGCCAAAGTTCTCGCGGCCCAGGCTGCGGGTCTGGCTGTCGTGGCCGTCGAACGCCGTGACTGACATCCCCGGATAGACAAACCGCTGCGCCTGGCGCACCTCGGCCCCCGCGCTGTTGAGGTAGATCTGCTCGACGTGGGTAAGCCCCAGGCTGACGTCCCAACTCACCAGTCGTTCGTCCTTCGGCACCGCAGCGGACTCGGCGCCCAGCAGCGCGTAGCAATCGCTCAGGGAAGGGAAGGGCTGATGGAGGTCGGGCGAGCAGTAATCGGCGCACTCGCTGGAAACCGGCTCCTGCGTCAAATCGAGCAGGGCGTGGCTAGCAATCAGGCGCGCCAGTTGCTCGGCGCGTTCGAGCGCTGCCTGCAACCCGGCGGGCGTCAAGTCATGAGTGGCCGCATAGGCCTCGACCCCGTTGACCCGCGCCGTGAGCATCACGCCCTGGTCCTGACTGAAGTAAGGAGGTTCTGCGACATTCTTGCGCACCGACAGAAACTGCCCGGATTCGCGCACATACCGCAACGAATGGAACTCGGCCCGGGTGTGCAACGCGGCAAAGCATCGCTTGAGCTGAGGGTAGAAATCGAACATGCACAGAACTCCTGACTGAGCGCGAACCGGCCTTCACCCTGACCCTCTCGCGCCGGCGAGGGTCAGGACAACGCAGCGTAGCGTTTTAAACCGGGCAGCCCTTGGCGCGCAGGATGGCGTCGAAACGGTCCGGGTCCAGGGTGCCTTCTTCGATGGCTTTGAGCGTGGCTTGCTCACGCGCCAGCAGGTCATGGCAGCGGATCAGCAGTTCAGGCAGTTCGCTGCGCGACGCGGCAACCACACCGTCGCCATCGCCAATCATCAGGTCGCCAGGCATCACCAGCATCCCGGCACACGAGATTGGCACGTTGATTTCGCCGCCGCCGTCGGTGCTCGGGCCACGGTGTACGCCGCCAATGGCGTAGGCAGGCAATTCGCCGGTTTGCCACTCGTCCAGGTCACGCAGGGCGCCGTTGATGACCACCCCGACGATGCCAGCCTTGAGTGCCATGGCGCGCATGATGCCGCCGAACACGGCGCGGGTCAGGTCAGCGCTGCCGTCGATCACCAGCACATCGCCGGGACGCGCCATTTGCATGGCCTTGAGGATCATCAGGTTGTCGCCGGGGCGCACGCGCACCGTCAACGCGCTGCCCAGCATCGGGCGGTTGCCGTGGAAAGACTTGAGGCCCAGACCGCCGACATTGCGGCCCAGGCAGTCGCTCACGGCGGCGGCAGGGATTTTGCTGAACTCGGTCAGCCACTTCGGATCGAGAGGTTCTGCGTTTGGATTAATCAGGAAGCCGGTTGGCCATTTGCTCGAAGAAACAACATCAAACATAGAAAACCTCGTGGCCAGGCAGGTGCTGGCATGTCGGGTGGGGCGGGGGGGGTGTGGCGCGAAACGAGGCATTAGAGTAGGCCTGCGTTGAGGCCGGGGCAAGCGGGGGAAGATGAAACACATGCGGGAAAAAACCTGCAAACGCTGGCACAGGTTGCGCCAGCGGTTGCAGGTTCAGGCTTGCTTACTGCGCCGTACGGCTCACGTCACGCAGCGGCTTGCCACGCACTGGTGCGTCGCCTGCCACGTAGTAATCGGCGGTGCTGCGTGGCAACGGTGCGCGGCCACGGATCTTGTCGGCGATTTTCTCGGCGATCATGATCGTTGGCGCGTTCAGGTTGCCGGTGGTGATCAGCGGCATGATCGAGGCATCGACCACACGCAGACCTTGCATGCCGTGCACGCGGCCTTCGCCGTCTACAACCGCCATCTCGTCGGTGCCCATCTTGCACGAGCACGACGGGTGGAACGCGGTCTCGGCGTGTTCGCGGATGAACGTGTCCAGCTCTTCGTCCGTCTGCTTGTCGATACCGGGGCTGATTTCGCGGCCACGGTACGCGTCCAGAGCCGGCTGCTGCATGATTTCACGGGTCAGGCGGATGCCGTCGCGGAACTCCTGCCAGTCCTGCTCGGTGGACATGTAGTTAAACAGGATGCTCGGGTACTCACGCGGGTCCTTGGACTTCACGTTGATCCGGCCACGGCTTGGCGAACGCATGGAACCCATGTGTGCCTGGAAACCGTGTTCTTTCACGCCATTGCTGCCGTTGTAGTTAATCGCGACCGGCAGGAAGTGGTACTGAATGTTCGGCCATTCGAAATGTTCGCGGGTGCGGATAAAACCACCGGCTTCGAACTGGTTGCTCGCGCCAATGCCTTTGCCCATGAACAGCCACTCGGCACCGATCGCCGGCTGGTTCCACCACAACAGCGACGGGTACAGCGAAACCGGCTGCGTGCACGCGTATTGCAGGTACAGCTCAAGGTGGTCTTGCAGGTTGCGGCCAACGCCCGGCAGGTCATGCACCACGGGAATGTCGAGGCTGTTCAACAGCTCGGCGGGGCCCACACCGGAACGTTGCAACACGGTCGGGGAACCAATGGCGCCGCTGCACAGCAGGACTTCTTTGCGTGCCTTGGCTTCAATGCGCGTATCGCTGTCGCCCACCATGTACGCCACGCCCACTGCGCGCTTGCCTTCGAACAGGATTTTGTCGGTCAGGGCATGGGTGACGATTTTCAGCGTCGAACGCTGTTTGGCCGTGTCCAGGTAGCCGCGTGCGGTGCTGGCGCGACGGCCGTTCGGCGTCACGGTACGGTCCATCGGGCCGAAACCTTCCTGCTGGTAGCCGTTCAAGTCTTCGGTGCGCGGGTAGCCCGCTTGCACACCGGCTTCAACCATGGCGTGGAACAGCACGTTATTACCGGCTTTTGGCGTGGTCACGCTCACCGGGCCGTCGCCACCGTGGTAGTCGTTCGGGCCGATGTCACGGGTTTCTGCCTTGCGGAAATACGGCAGGCAATCCAGGTAGCTCCAGTCTTCCAGGCCCGGGTTTTTCGCCCAGCCGTCGTAGTCCATCGCGTTGCCACGGATGTAGCACATGCCGTTAATCAGCGACGAGCCGCCCAGGCCCTTGCCACGGCCACATTCCATGCGGCGACCGTCCATGTGCGGCTCTGGATCGGTTTCGAACGCCCAGTTATAGCGACGGCCTTGCAACGGGTACGCCAGTGCCGCAGGCATCTGGGTACGGAAGTCGAAACGGTAGTCCGGGCCGCCCGCTTCAAGCAGCAGCACAGTGACGCCCTGGTCTTCAGTCAGACGGGTCGCCAGGGTGTTACCGGCAGAGCCGGCACCAATAATGATGTAGTCGAATTCTTGGGACATAAAATGCACCCTCTTTGAAATAGATAAACCGAAGTCGCTGCCCAAGGCTGCGAAGGGTTGTACGCCAACCCGTTTTTGCAGAGGCCGTACAGGCGTGCTCGCAGCCTTGTGCCAGGCTTAGAACACCGAAACGTAATCGCCCAGCTCGACCTGTACCGATTTGATCTGTGTGTACTGCGCCAGCGAGCTGATGCCGTTTTCGCGGCCAATGCCCGACTGCTTGTAGCCGCCTACTGGCATTTTTGCGTCGGACTCGCCCCAGGCGTTGATCCAGCAAATACCGGCTTGCAGCTGATGAATCACGCGGTGCGCGCGGTTCAGGTCCTTGGTCACCAGACCGGCGGCCAGACCGAACTCGGTGTCGTTGGCGCGACGGATGACTTCCTCTTCGGTGTCGTACGTCAGGATGCTCATCACCGGGCCGAAGATTTCTTCTTTAACGATGGTCATCTCGTCGGTGCAATCGGAGAACACGGTCGGGGCCACGTAGGCGCCTTTGCCCAGTGCGCCTTCGGTCAGACGTTCGCCGCCGCACAGCAGACGGGCGCCTTCTTCTTTACCCTTGGCGATGTAGCCCAGCACGCTTTCCATGTGAGCAAAGCTAACCAGCGGGCCGAAGTTGATGTTCTCGTCTTCCGGGTTACCGATGCGGATGCGCGCAACGCGCTCCAGGATTTTGGCTTCGAAGGCGGCTTTGAGCGCCGTCGGTACGAACACGCGAGTGCCGTTGGTGCAGACCTGACCCGAGCTGTAGAAGTTGGCCATCATTGCGGTATCGGCAGCGCGGTCCAGATCGGCGTCGTCGAAAATGATCAGCGGCGACTTGCCGCCCAGTTCCATGGTCACTTCCTTCAAGGAAGAGCTGGTGGCGCTGGACGTTACTTTTTTGCCGGTGTCGGTGCCGCCGGTGAACGAGATCTTCTCGATGCGCGGGTGCTCGGTCAGCCAGGTGCCGACTTCGCGGCCGCTGCCGGTCAGAACGTTGAACACACCGTTCGGCAGGCCGGCTTCGGTGAAGATTTCAGCCAGTTTCAGGGTGGTCAGCGACGTCACTTCGCTTGGCTTGAAAATCATCGCGTTGCCCGCGGCCAATGCCGGAGCCGATTTCCACAGTGCGATCTGGATCGGGTAGTTCCACGCGCCGATACCGGCCACAACGCCCAGCGGCTCGCGACGGGTGTAGACGAACGAGGTGTCACGCAGCGGGATTTGCTCGCCTTCAATGGCTGGGGCCAGGCCCGCGTAGTATTCCAGTACGTCGGCGCCGGTCACGATATCGACGTAACGGGTTTCGGAGTACGACTTGCCGGTGTCCAGGGTTTCCAGTGCGGCCAGCTCATCGTTGCGCTCGCGCAGGATGTCCACGGCACGGCGCAGGATGCGCGAACGCTCCATGGAGGTCATGGCGGCCCAGATCTTCTGGCCTTTTTCAGCGCTGACAACGGCGCGTTCGACGTCTTCTTTGGTCGCACGCTGCACTTGGGCGAGGACTTCGCCGTTAGCCGGGTTGATGGCATCGAAGGTTGCATCGCTGCTGGCGTCGGTGTAGCCGCCGTCGATGTAAAGTTTTTGCAGTTCGAAACGGGCCATAAAATCCTCGCAAGTGCATAAGTGGTTGGCGTTGATCGTGTCACTGGATGCCATCTGACTGGGGCAACTCAGATTCACGACAGTTCAGGGGTTAAGCAGTCATTGAGGCCTAACTCACCTGTTTCGCCAGTTGTAGATCCATGTATTCGTAGCAGATGCGTTGCGCCTGCTCGGTGTCGAAAGCGTCTCCCGACAGGGCACCCCGCAACCAAAGACCATCGATGAGAGCCGCCAGTCCGCGGGCTGCCGAGCGGGCTTGCGCCAACGGCAATACACGACGGAACTGGCAGCACAGATTGGAATACAGGCGGTGATCGTTGATCCGCTGCAATCTGCGCAACGACGGCTGATGCATGCTGGCGGCCCAAAAGGCCAGCCAGGTTTTCATTGCCGGGCCACTGACCTGGCTGGCGTCGAAGTTGCCTTCAACGATGACCTGCAAGTGCGCCCTGGGGCTGTCGTCACCCAACGCTTGGCGGCGCTCGGTGACGTTGTCGATCAAGACGTTCATCAAGTACCGCATGGTGGCGGCAATCAGACCGTTCTTGTCTCGAAAGTAGTGGCTGATGATGCCGTTCGACACGCCGGCCAAACGGGCAATCAGCGCAATGCTGGCATCCGCCATACCAACCTGATCGACGGCCTGTAACGTGGCTTCAATCAACTGCTGACGGCGTATGGGTTGCATACCGACCTTGGGCATTTTTGCTCATCTCCTTGGGCCGGCGGACAGTGCAGGGAAGCTCACTGAACGGCGGCCAGTCTATTTTGTTTTGATTGAACGTTCAATCAACAAAGAATACTATCTGCGACAATTCGTCGCGATTGATGCCGGTTTCCTACGCATGAATGGCGCAATTCGGCACGGCAAACATCACCAAACCCCCTGATTTTGCAGGAGCACACCGGCTCGCGAAGGTCATGACCGATAGACGCGCCAGAGGCACAGGCGCGGCGCTCTTGGGATTTTCGCCAGCCTGCGTGCTGCGACAAAGGTTGTGTTCACAGGGGCCGTTTTTTTGCGGTGTCTTTATATCACCCGACCGTTGATCGCTATCTAAGCGAATAGTCGGGTGGTGCGTTGTTGATCGTTCTTCTCTCGCACTGCCTGGAGCATCCGTGCAATGAGTTCTGCCTCTCTTATAAAGACCCCACCGCAAAAGGTGACGGTCAACGGTTGGGTGTTTTACACCTCCACTGCCTTGATACTGTTGTTGACTGCCATCCTGATCGCCGCTCCCGAAGAAGCCGGCCGCGTGTTGGGCGTTGCCCAAGAGTGGCTGTCGCGGACCTTCGGTTGGTACTACATGGTGGTGATCGCCGCTTACCTGATTTTTGTGGTCGGGCTGGCGTTCTCCTCGTACGGCAAACTGAAACTGGGGACCAAGCAAGACACCCCGGATTTCAGCTACGGCGCCTGGGCCGGGATGCTGTTCTCCTCGGGCATCGGCATCTCCTTGCTGTACTTCGGCGCCTCCGAGCCGCTGGACCACTACTTCAATCCGCCGCAAGGCGTGTCGGGCAGCCATGAAGCGGCGCGTCAGGCGCTGCAACTGACCTTCCTGCACTGGGGCCTGCACGGCTGGGCGATCTACGCGTTGGTCGGGTTGGCCGTGGCGTACTTTGCGTACCGTCACAACCAGCCGCTGGCCTTGCGTTCGGCGCTGTACCCGTTGATGGGCGAGCGTTGGGTCAAAGGCGCTGCGGGCCACGCGGTGGACGGCTTCGGCATGTTCGTCACCTTGCTCGGCCTGGTGACCAACCTGGGCATTGGTGCGATGCAAGTGTCCTCCGGGCTGGAAAACCTGTTCGGCATGGAACACAGCAACACCAACCTGCTGATCGTCATCATCGTGATGAGCACCGTGGCCACCATCGCGGCGGTTTCCGGTGTTGAAAACGGCATTCGTCGCCTGTCCAACCTGAACATCGTGCTGTTCAGTGGCTTGCTGATTTTTGTGTTGTTGTTCGGCCCGACCCTGCACCTGCTCAACGGCTTTGTGCAGAACACCGGTGACTACCTCAACGGGTTGATCATGAAAACCTTCGACCTGTACGTGTATGCAGGCGACACCGGCAAAACCGAAGGCTGGCTGGGCCTGTGGACCCTGTTCTACTGGGCCTGGTGGATTTCCTGGGCCCCGTTTGTCGGCATGTTCATCGCGCGTATTTCCCGTGGCCGCACCGTGCGTGAGCTGGTGGCGGGCGTGCTGCTGATCCCGCTGGGCTTCACCCTGGCATGGCTGTCGATCTTCGGTAACTCGGCGCTGGATCTGGTGGTCAACCAGGGCGCAGTGGAACTGGGCAAAACCGCGCTGGAACAGCCGTCGATGGCGATTTACCAACTGCTTGAGCATTACCCGGCGTCGAAAATCGTGATCGGCGTGTCGATCTTTGTCGGCTTTGTGTTGTTCCTGACACCCGCCGACTCGGGCGCCGTGATGATGGCCAACCTGTCCTGCAAAGGCGGCGACGTCGACGAAGACGCCCCGCACTGGCTGCGAATCTTCTGGTCGGTGGTGATTACGCTGGTGACCATCGGCCTGTTGTTCGCCGGTAACTTTGCGGCGATGCAAACCATGGTGGTGTTGGCGGGCCTGCCGTTCTCGGTGGTGCTGATCCTGTTCATGTTCGGCCTGCACAAAGCGATGCGTCAGGACGCCCAAATGGAACTGGAACAGGCCGAACTGGCGGCGCGTGGACGTCGTGGTTTCTTCAGCGAGCGCTTGACCGCCCAAGAGCTGCAACCGACCCAAGCGGTGGTTCAGCGCTTTATGGACAAACACGTGACGCCCGCGCTGGAAGAAGCGGCCGTGCATTTGCGCAGTCAGGGCCTGGACGTACAAACCCTGCTGGGCAAAGCCAAGCGTTGCATGGGTGTGCGGGTTGAAATGGACGAGGGCAACCCGTTCGTTTACGAAGTCAGCCTGGACGGCTACCTGGCGGCCCCGAGCGAGTCGGAGCAAAACGCGGCGAGCAGCGAAGAAGTGCGCAGCCGTTACTACCGTGCCGAAGTGTATTTGCACAACGGCAGTCAGGAGTACGACTTGATGGGCTTCACGGATGACCAGATCACCCGTGACGTGCTCGACCAGTTCGAAAGCCATCGCCAACTCCTTGGCCGGGTGTATAGCTGAGTGGAGCGGGGTGCAAGGCAGGGTCGGCCGTGTTGGCCCTTGCCCTCACCCCAACCCTCTCCCGCAGGGAGAGGGGGCTGATTGAGGCGTTCGCGAGAGCCCGTTCATTCAGTTAAATCGTCTGGCCACCCCAGCCCTTTCTCTTTGGAAGAGGGCTGGGGGTGAAGGCCCGCGTCTAACCTAAATTCTTGCCTAACAACGCGTGATACAGCTCCGTATCCCCCAAAATCCCCACCACTTGCTGATTGTCATGCAGCACCAGTTTGTTGCCCGTCTGGTAACGAATCTGCAATGCATCACGCATGCCAATGTTGCTGTCCACCAGCGTCGGGCCGCGGCCCAGTCCTTCCACGGCCTGCCCGTGCTGCCACTGCTGCAAATTCAGTGACGTCGCCCCCTGGCGCACACCCTTGATGGTGTTGCCCTGCGCCAGGTCAATCCAGGAATCATCCCCCGGATCAATGCACACCGAACCATTGACCCGTTTGCAGTTGTCCAGCGAACGCATCAGGCTGCGCCCGCACAACACGTTCAGCGGGTTGGTGTGGGCGACGAAGGTGCGCACGTAATCATCCGCCGGGTTGAGGACGATCTCTTCAGGTTTGCTGTACTGGATGATGCGCCCGTCTTTCATGATCGCGATGCGGCTGCCCAGCTTCAGCGCTTCATCCAGGTCATGGCTGACAAACACAATGGTCTTGCTCAGCTTGCGTTGCAGCTCCAGCAGTTCGTCCTGCAACCCCTGGCGGATCAACGGGTCGAGCGCTGAAAACGGCTCATCCATCAGCAAAATGTCGGCGTCCATCGCCAAGGCGCGCGCCAGCCCGACCCGCTGCTGCATGCCGCCACTCAGCTCATCCGGTTTTTTATTGCGCCACTGGGTCAGGCCCACCAGCTCCAGTTTTTCATCCACCAGCGTGCGCCGCTCTTTCTCCGGGCGACCCTGCATCTCAAGCCCAAAACTGATGTTCTCGCGCACGGTCAGCCACGGCATCAACGCGAACTTCTGAAACACCATGGCAATCCGTTGAGTGCGCATCATCTTCAGCTCGGCCGGGCTGCACGAGGCGATGTCGATTTGCTTGCCTTCATGCTCCACGTACAAATGGCCACGGCTGACGGTGTTGAGGCCATTGATACAGCGCAGCAAGCTGGATTTGCCCGAGCCGGACAAGCCCATCAATACGCAAATTTCACCCTTGTCGATGTCCAGGCTGGCCTTTTCGACGCCCACAATCTGACCGGTTTTTTTCAGGATCTGGTCACGGGTCATCCCCTGATCCAGCAAACCCAGCGCCTCACGCGGGTCTTTGGCGAAAATCACGTCTACGTTATCGAAGCGAATAATGCTCATGCGTCGGCTCCTTTCTTGGCGTCCGGCTGCTTGCAGATCCGGTCGAGCATGATGGCCAACAACACAATCGCCAGCCCGGCTTCAAAGCCCAGCGCGATGTCAGCGGTGTTGAGCGCGTTGACCACCGGCTTGCCCAGGCCGTCAGCCCCGACCAGCGCGGCGATGACCACCATCGACAACGACAACATGATGCATTGCGTGATGCCCGCCGCGATGCTCGGCATGGCATGGGGCAGTTCGATGCGGGTCAGCAGTTGGCGTCGCGAGCAGCCAAACGCCTTGCCCGCATCCAGCAGTTCGTGTGGCACGTCGCGAATGCCCAGATAGGTCAGGCGGATCGGCGCCGCAATGGCGAACACAACGGTTGAAATCAACCCCGGCACTACCCCGAGCCCAAACAGGGTCAAGGTGGGGATCAAGTAAACGAACGTAGGAACGGTCTGCATCAGATCCAGTACCGGTCGCATAAAAGTGTAGAACATGGGTTTGTGCGCCGCGAGAATCCCCAGCGGCACCCCGATAATCACGCACACGAACGTGGCAAACAGCACCTGCGCCAGGGTCTCCATGGTCTCCTGCCAATAGCCCAGGTTCAGGATCAGCAGAAACGACAGCGCCACAAACACCGTCAGCGCCCATTTGCGCTGGATGACATGCGCCAGCAGGGCGATCAGCCCGATAAAGACAAAAGGGTTGAACCAGGTCAGCGCAAACGTCACGCCGTGGATCATCGTTTCCAGCGACGTCGCGATGGCATCGAACGTGCTGGCGCCGTGTTGCGTCAACCAGTCGACAAAGCCCGCAATGTACTGGCCTAAAGGGATTTTTTGATCGATCAGCATGGTAGTGAACGTCCGCATGCAGGGGGAATGGAAACGGCGCCCGGCAAACCCGTTGCCCGGCGCCCGCAGTTACTGCGTAAGGCTGGCTTTCACGGCCTCCAGACCCGGTTTGCCATCCAGCGTTGTCACGCCCGCCAACCACGTGTCGAGCACCTGCGGGTTCTGTTTGAGCCACGCCTTGGCGGCCACGTTTGGCTTGATCTTGTTATCCAGCACCTCGCCCATCAAGGTGCTTTCCATGTCCAGGCTGAACACCAGGTTTTTCAGCAACTGACCCACGTTGCTGCACTCCTCGGAATAGCCCTTGCGGGTATTGGTGTAGATGGTGGCCTGCCCATAATTGGGGCCAAAGAAATCGTCACCGCCGGTGAGGTATTTCATTTTGAAACGGGTGTTCATCGGGTGCGGTTCCCAGCCCAGAAACACCACGTCAGTGCCACGGCGCTGCGCGCGGTCGACCTGCGACAGCATCCCCGCCTCGCTGGATTCCACCACTTTGAACCCGGCGTCTTTCAAGCCGAACGCGTTCTTGTCGATCATGGTCTGGATCATGCGATTGCCGTCATTGCCGGGCTCGATGCCATAGATCTTCGCGCCCAGTTCCTGCTTGAACTTCGGCAAGTCGGCAAAGTCCTTCAAGCCCTTGTTGTAGAGCGCTTCAGGGACGGCAAGCGTGTACTTGGCGTTCTCCAGGTTGGCGCGCACGGTCTCCACCGTCCCGGCGTCGCGATACGGCTTGATGTCGTTCTCCATGGTCGGCATCCAGTTGCCCAAAAACACGTCCATGTTCTTACCGTCCGCCAGCGACTTGTAGGTGACCGGCACCGAAATCATGGTGGTTTTAGTCGTGTAACCGAGTGCGTCCAGCAACGTGCTGGCGACGGCGGTGGTGACGGTGATGTCTGTCCAGCCGACATCCGAGAAGTTCACCGTGGCGCATTGCGCAGGTTCGGCGGCGTGGGTGATGACCGGCAGACTCAACAGTGCAGCCAACAACACTGATCGGGTGTGGTTCATGGTTCGACTCCTGGCGTTCGTGGGGCGGTTTCGAGCGTGAAACCGTACGTATCAGTTGCGGTTGGGCAATGCCGGGCTGACCGGGCATCGTGCAATCGAGTCAAGAACGATCATGTAACAGTCAAATTCAAACGCCTACAGGGAGCGTCGCATCCAGTACAGGGAGGGTCGTATCTGATGCCTGCGAGGTCGTATCTGGAAATTTATCGCCTGAAAACCGCGTGTTTAGCGTCGCGCCCGCGTTTAAAACGGCGAAGGCGCTGGCGGGCAACCGTGGGTCGCAGGTGGACGTTTTGCGCGGCGCAAGAGGGCTGATGATGGGCGCACTCATCCCCCGAGGTTTGTGCACATGGCTATCAGCGTGTTTGACCTGTTCAAGATTGGCATTGGCCCCTCCAGCTCCCACACCGTAGGGCCGATGCGGGCGGCGGCGTTGTTCGTGCAAGGGTTGCGCGAGCGCGATCAACTGCAACAGGTGCAACACGTCGAAGTGCAGTTGTACGGCTCGTTGGCCGCCACCGGCGTGGGCCATGGCAGCGACAACGCCGTCATCATGGGGCTGATGGGCGAATGGCCGGACACCATAGACCCGACCTGCATCGCCCCGCGCATCGCGCACGTGCGCGATTGCAACACCCTGTTGCTCAACGGCGACCTACCCATTGCCTTTGAATGGACGCGGGACATGCGCTTGATCGAGCAGAACCTGCCGTTTCACCCCAACGCCATGACCCTGATCGCGTCTACTCACCACGGCGAACTGCACCGCGACACCTATTACTCGGTGGGCGGCGGCTTTGTGGTGGACGCAGCGCAAGCCGCCAGCGGCCTGGCCAATGCCGACCGCAGCCAATTGCCCTATGACTTTGACAGCGCCGTGGCGTTGCTTGAGCTGTGCCGCACGCACCACCTGAGCGTGGCCGCCCTAATGATGGCCAACGAACGCACATGGCGCAGCGAAGACGACATCCGCTGCGGGCTCATGACCCTCTGGCGCGCCATGCAAGACTGTGTCGAACAGGGCCTCACCCACGAAGGCATCCTGCCCGGCGGGTTAAACGTGCGCCGCCGCGCCGCGCGGTTGCACCGCAGCCTGCTGGAGCTGGGCAAACCCAACGTCATCGGCTCAACCCTCAGCGCGATGGAATGGGTCAACCTGTTTGCACTGGCGGTCAACGAAGAAAACGCCGCAGGCGGACGCATGGTCACGGCACCCACCAACGGCGCGGCGGGTATCATCCCGGCGGTGTTGCACTACTTCATGAAATTCAGCGAGGACGTCAGCGAGGCCCACGTGGTCGACTATTTATTAAGCGCGGCGGCCATCGGCATTTTGTGCAAAAAGAACGCCTCGATCTCCGGCGCCGAAGTGGGCTGCCAGGGAGAGGTCGGTTCGGCCTGCGCCATGGCGGCGGCGGGGCTGGCGCAGATCCTCGGCGCGACGCCCGAGCAACTGTGCAATGCCGCAGAAATTGGCCTGGAACACAACCTGGGCCTGACCTGCGACCCGGTGGGCGGGTTGGTGCAAGTGCCGTGCATCGAGCGCAATGCCATCGCGGCGGTGAAAGCCATCAATGCGGCGCAAATGGCCTTGCGCGGGGATGGCCAGCACTTTATTTCACTGGACCGGGTGATCCGCACGATGCGCGACACCGGCGCCGACATGCACGACAAATACAAAGAAACCTCACGCGGCGGGCTGGCGGTGAGTGCCGTGGAGTGCTGAATGCCCCGGCGGCGGGGCCAAGGACGGTTTGACGCGCCTGTCGCCAAGCAGGCGCGTGCGGCTTAGTGCGTCACCAGACAATCCAGCGATTTATCGACATACGCTCTGGCCAGCTCCGCCAGGTGCACAATCGACAGCACCACATCGCGCTGCGCCCCGTGCAAACCATTCCCCGCCTCGTTCGCTGTTGCCCCCATGCAGCGCAACAAGTCTGACGCTTGGGCCAAAGCCGCTTCTAAATTGACGCTGTTGGGGATGGCATACGTGCAACTGCCCGCAATACGAACAGGCCGATGGTCGGTGAGGTAGTAGTCGAGCGCGCGATTGGCGGCCGCACGGTCCAGTGACTCGGGCGTGCACCCAGCCGCATCCGGCAGGGTGAAAGCGGGCGGATCGGGAACAATTTTTTTCATGAACAACTCCGAACACATTAAGGGAGCTGCCGTCCGTCGCTACTAAACGAATGGGTGGCAGCCGTACGCAGGTTAGTAGACCGGAGTGTTCGGAACCCGGCGTGCCCAAAGGCACCCTGCGCACGGCCACCATAAAGCGGAGGCCAAAAAAAGCGCCTCGCGGAGGTGGCGCTGTGCGCCGAACACTGTAACGGGCTACTAAACCCGGTCGCTGATTTGGCAGCGACGGGGCGAGACTAGACCCCGAATGTGAGCGGCGCAAGCGAGCGGGATTTTCTCGGAAGTTTCCTCGGAATGAAAGGGAGGCGTCGTACGAATCGCCTGATTTCACCCGCCAGTCACCCCCGCCAACCTGTCAACGTTGCCAGTGGTCAACGTCTGCGAGCGAGCGCAATCTGATGGTCTCCCTGAGCCGAGCCCAAGCCCATGGCAACCTACCATTACCACTACGACCCCCTTGATCGCCTGATCCAAACGGCGGGTATTCAACGCTTCTACAATCAATCGCGAATAACGACGGAGATTGAGGGCACGCAGCGTTATAGCGTGTTCCAACAGGGCGGTCAGTTATTGGGTCAACGGCGACATGACCGTACGAAAGAGGAGTGCCACTTATTGGGCACGGATTTACAGCAGTCGGTGTTGCACGCAGTGAGTGCCGATAAACGGCACGTAATGGCTTATAACCCTTACGGCCATCGCCCGGTAGAGAATGGCTTAATCAGTGTGTTGGGGTTTAATGGCGAGCGTGCTGACCCGGTGACCGGGCATTATTTATTGGGCAATGGCTACCGTGCCTTTAATCCGGTATTGATGCGGTTTAATAGTCCTGACAGTTGGAGCCCATTTGAACGAGGTGGGGTAAATAGTTATGGGTATGTTGGCGGGGACCCCGTTAATCGAATAGATCCCAGTGGGCATTTTTTTTGGGCTGCGTTGAGGGGGGTTACGAACATGATGTGGGGGCATAAAAATGCACTATTAGGAAGGCATATCAAGTCGATTTCTAACGTGAAGAAGATCATGGCTGACCTTGATATGTATGCGTATGGCCAATTTACAAAAAAAGGTGAACGTAAAATCGTGCTGGATGCTCATTCTTTCTTCGAAAATAGTAAGTTGGTGCTGGGGTCAAAAAAAAATCCTGTTGATCCTGAGCGGTTAGTTAACTTGGCGCGTGAAAATGGCGTTAAATTTGAATTGTACGACTCAGTAAAATTAATGATCTGTCACAGTGCAGAGAGGAATTTTGCTCAACAAGTAGCCAACTTGACAGGGCTTAAGACTAAAGGATTTAGAGGGACGGTGGCAGCACGCAGTCTTAATGCGTTAATCCCTAATATGGAGATCAATAAGATTTATCAGCCAACCGTTGAAATGGCTGTTTATCGTAATACCGGCATGCTTAAGATGATTCCAGAACTTCGGCGAAATTACGATCCTGTGACCTTTTTCCCCACCCGTCAGGCCAAACATATAGATATCAGGCGTGCATGAAAGTGGGGGCGACAATGCCTGCGATGAGACGATGCGGATAAGCCAAACTTAAGGGTTATGGCGTCGCAGATCGACCCGTAGGAAGTTTGAATGTAACCGTTCAATCGCTAGGTTCGTGCCAGAGCCAATAGGAAATAAAAATGACTATTTTCCATTACCACTACGACCCCCTCGACCGCCTGATCCACACGGCGGGCATTCAACGCTTCTACAATCAATCGCGAATAACGACGGAGATTGAGGGCACGCAGCGTTATAGCGTGTTCCAACAGGGCGGTCAGTTATTGGGTCAACGGCGACATGACCGTACGAAAGAGGAGTGCCACTTATTGGGCACGGATTTACAGCAGTCGGTGTTGCACGTAGTGGGTGCCGATAAACATCATTCGATGGCTTATAACGCTTACGGCCATCGTCCGGTAGAGAATGGCTTAATCAGTGTGTTGGGGTTTAATGGCGAGCGTGCTGACCCCGTGACCGGGCATTATTTATTGGGCAATGGGTATCGGGCGTTTAATCCGGTATTGATGCGGTTTAATAGTCCGGACAGTTGGAGCCCATTTGGAAGAGGCGGGATTAATGCCTATGTTTATTGCTTGAATGACCCCATTAATCGGCGTGATACAGATGGCCGTGTGTCATTCAAAATTGTGGTGTTGCTGGTCAAAGCCGCTGGACGTTTTGGAAGACGGTTGAGTCCTGTACGCCAATTAGTTAAGCCATCGCTTGAAAATTTACCTGATGTGCCGATGAAAAAAATTCTCAGTATGCTCTCCGGAACAACACTCTCTGATCTCTCCATTGCCTCTAAAACAATGCACGCCAGAGTTTCTGGGAATCAATCTGTGTTAAGGGGTGTAAGCTCTTTAGAGCGGCTTAGGGATATTTCGCTAGGTAGAGCTCATGGTTTTTTACCCTCTCAAGTCAACAGTAATTCTGAATACGTAAGTCGCATTTATAGCCGGTCGAGCAACACGGCCGCCGATTTCAGGCTCCAGATGGATTTTGAAGAGGCACGCGCAGATGCAAATTTACTTTTCTTGAGAGGTGTAGAAGCCAGGAAGAAGACGTTGAAGGTTGCGCAAAAGAAAATTCGTTATGGGGAAGATGTGCAGAGCGATACAAGTTATGACAGTGATGATTCTTATCGTTAAAAGATCAGTGGTGAGTGAAGGTCGCATTGAGTGTCCATGTGTATATCGGTTCGGTTGTCCAGTTATATGATTTGTGATCATGGAAGCTGCTCCAGTCATAGGCTCTGTACGAAATCAGCCGAAACCAATTTGAATTCCGCAGGCGCCGAGTTTCAGTAAAGTACGCGACCATCAAAGGCAGGAGCCCACGATGGTCAAACGATACGAACTCCCCGACGCCGCCTGGGATTTGGTTGCAGACATCTTCTATGAACCCCGCCGCAGTGGGCGCCCACGAGCAGATGATCGCTTGATGCTCAACGGCGTCCTCTGGGTGCTCTGTTCTGGCGCTGCCTGGCGCGATATGCCTGAGCGCTTTGGCCCATGGTCGACGGTTTATCAGCGCTTGCGTGATTGGCGCAATCGCGGAGCGTTTGACCAGATGCTCAAGCGGCTTCACATCAAACTCAACGAGCAAGGGTTAATTGATCTGGAGACCTGGATGATTGACTCCACCGCAGTACGAGCAACCCGGGCCTCATCTGGAGCTGGGAAAAAAGGGGGCCTGAAGAACCCCAAGATCACGCGCTCGGGCGCAGCCGGGGCGGCCTGACCACCAAAATCCATATGCTGTGCGATGCCAACGGTGTCCCGCTGAAGTTCCTATTATCCGGTGGACAGACCAGTGACATTGCTTACGCTCAGCCGTTGCTCGACGAAGCGTACATACCCAGCTTGCGCGGTCGCCCTCGCAAACGCTGCCGATGGTGGCTGGCGGACAAAGGCTATGACGCTGAAGCGTTGCGTCGCTACTGCGACCGGTATCGGATGCAGCCGGTGACTCCTCTGCGCAGTATGAAGCGCAAACCTAAGCCGGGGTTACCGAGACTGTTTGATCGTCCCAAGTACCGACAGCGCAATATCATCGAGCGTATGTTTGGCTAGCTGAAGGAGAACCGCCGCATCGTTACGCGCTTCGACAAACTCGCGAAAAGTTATGCCGCGATGGTCTCTCTGGCCTGCGCCATGCGATGTTTACGACATTACTTTTCGTACAGAGCCTATAAAAGTGTGCGTAATTATCACCGCGAAGTGTTCTTTCCCCAAGCATCTGCCTCTTCACGAATACGCGACTCTTGAGCCGTAGGGGAGCGGTGTGCATGGTTTAAGGGCACCCGGCCCTGTTTCAGCGCACATCCCTCACCTGCATTTTGGTTGGCATGGCTTCGTCTTTCGTGTTTCCCGCAAGTGCTACCGATTTGCTCAAGACCACAGTTCGCGTTGCGCCGCGCCTGTTCACCCCGTTTGCGTCACCGCCCACCCAGCCTCATTGCGACGTCGTTTTCAGGCTTTATTGAATGGCTATTCAAGTTTAGGCATGGCATTTGCGTTGTCTTCGCCAAGCCCCCAGCCAAGTGGGCAATAACAAGAGCCTGCGCCTGGGCCATTCTCTGCATTGTGTGAGGAGATACTGCGATGACGTCGTTCAACTCCGGGGCTCAACCCCAGAACCGTGCGCCTCAATCCATCGGCTTTTTGCTGCTGGACAATTTCACGCTCATTTCCCTGGCCTCCGCGATAGAGCCCTTGCGCATGGCCAATCAGTTGTCCGGCCGCGAGTTGTATCGCTGGTCCACGCTCACCGCCGATGGCAGCCAGGTGTGGGCCAGTGACGGCCTGCAAGTCACGCCCGATGCCAGCATGCACAAGGCCCCGGCGCTGGACATGGTGATTGTGTGCGGCGGTATCGGTATTCAACGCACTGTTACCCGCGAACACGTTTCATGGTTGCAAAGTCAAGCGCGTCAGTCGCGCCGGTTGGGCGCGGTGTGCACCGGCAGTTGGGCGCTGGCGTACGCCGGTTTGCTCGACGGGTTTGATTGCAGCGTGCATTGGGAGTGCCTGGCGTCGATGCAGGAAGCCTTCCCGCGGGTGTCGATGAGCACCCGTTTGTTCACCCTGGACCGTTGCCGGTTTACCAGCTCGGGCGGCACGGCGCCGCTGGACATGATGCTGCACCTGATCAGCCGCGATCATGGCCGCGAGTTGTCGGCGGCGATTTCCGAGATGTTTGTCTACGAGCGTATTCGCAACGAGCAAGACCATCAGCGCGTGCCGCTCAAGCACATGCTCGGCACCAATCAGCCCAAGTTGCAGGAAATCGTGGCGTTGATGGAGGCCAACCTTGAGGAGCCCATCGACCTTGACGAGCTGGCCGAGTACGTGACGGTGTCGCGTCGCCAACTGGAGCGGCTGTTCCAGAAATACCTGCATTGTTCGCCGTCGCGTTATTACCTCAAGCTGCGGCTGGTCCGGGCCCGGCAACTGCTCAAGCAAACGCCGATGTCGATTATCGAAGTGGCGGCGGTGTGCGGGTTTGTGTCGACGCCGCACTTTTCGAAATGTTACCGCGAGTATTTTGGCATTCCGCCGCGCGATGAGCGCGTAGGCTCCAACACCGCGCAACAGACCACGTTGGTGCCGATCCCGCAGTCGTTGCTGCTCAGCCCGCTGGCGGGGCCGCTGTCGGCGTTGAACCAGGCGCGCAATGAATCGACGTTTGCCAGCGTGCGGCTGTAACCGCACGCCTGGGGCGGGGGCAATCAGGTGCGTTTGAAACGCACCAGCCCCGGTAGCAGTTGTTGGTCGATGGCTTGGCGCACCGCTGGCAAGAGTGTGGCGTTGCCGGTGTAGAGCTTTTCTACCATCTGCTTGAGTGCCTGCGCGCCGGTTTCACTCAAACCGCACACCGCGCTGCTGCAGGCGTGTTCCGCGCTGCCCGACACCTCAAACCCCAGCGAGCGCAACTGGTTGACCAGATCCACTTCATCAATCAAGTCTGCGTGCATCATATTTTTATCCTTGTGCAGGGCATGAACGTGAAGTGAGTCTGGTCGTGCTCGTGGCGATGGGCAAGCGCACGTTGACCGGATGTCTGGTTTGCCTAAAAGCAGGTCGCTTTCAGGCTTTTAACAAGGCAGCGCACGCTGTTTTGTAAGCGTCATGTTGGTATTTGTTGAGCGACGCAGGCAGGTCGAACGCGTGTTTTTTGAATTGCGCGGTCAGGGTTTGCGGCGAGAGCAATTGCACCTCGCAGTGGTTCAGCAACTGGATGATGCCTTCGATTTTGAACGTGATCGGGCCACCGGCAAACTCGCCTTTTTTACTGCGTTTTTTAATGGCGATGCGCGTGATGGCGTGGGTGTTCACAAAGGCCGCGATCGAGGCAGCAAACGCTTTGACATGAGCGGCGTTTTCATCGTCGTCCAGGGCAATCTTTTTAGTGGCAATGGCCACGTGCTCCAGACCGTGGGCGCCTTGGGTGGCCACGGCGAAAATGGCTTCACTGCCTTTGATATCAATGCCGCAAATAGTCATAAAAAACCTGTGTTGAGTGAGTGACGTGAACCAGTCGTCGAGACTGTTATTTCTGACAGTATTTAAGGGGGCCGTATTCACGGATAAGTGCTGAGCAGTGCGTGAGTGTCAGCGTGCACGTTGAACTTCCTGATGTATTAACTCAACACAAAGGATGTATTGACATGAGTTCTAAAAATCAAAATCTGCCAGCGCCCACCGTTCAAAACTCTCAAAATATTGAACTGAAGGAAATTTCCATAAAAGGCAACGGGACCCATGTGAATGTGGTCATCGCGGGTCTGCCCGACAAAACCGAGCTGACCGCCCACTTTCTGGTAGAAGGGCATGATCGGTCTGTTAAAGGCACGACGAGCGGCACTACGCCACTGAGGCTACGTCTGGAGTCAGGCTGGTACAGCGAGTTTTCAGGCAAAACGGCAACGGTGATGTACACGGTCGGTCAAGAAAAATCGGCTGAACTGAACATCAAGATTGTTGATTAAGGCGCTCGCAACAGCCTGCCCTTTGCGCTGCGGCCAAGGGGTTGGCTGTCGTTGTTCACTCCTGCCCAATCGATTCCAAAAACTCCGACCGGTCATCGCTGACGCGGGCAATGCAGTCGTTCTGCGCAATGTTGAACGCCTCGGTGCCTGCCGTGGCCGGGAACACGGCAACCGCGCAATCGGCGTCACGCTGGTGCAACCACAATGACTGGGCGGTTTTGATTTTGCTGGTGATGTTGTTGAGTTGGGTCGGGTTGCCGCCATACAAGTTGGTCATGCGAGCTTGCAGGGCTTCGTAGTTATCGGTCAGCAACTGCTCGGCAGCGTTGCGGCTGTAGACCGAACACGCCAGGGTTTGCTGGTCGTTTTCGACCGCGTCACAGGGGTTGAAGTCGGCATCATCGGCCGCGTAGGCGCCGCTTGTGATCAACGCCAAGGCCAGGAGAATCGATTTCATTGCGCCTTCCTAATCCAGAGTTGGGACCGATTCTGGCTGAACCGCCCCCTAAATAACAGTCAGGCAGCATAGGCCATCAAGCGGCGGCGATGCGCTTTGTCGTGGATTGACGCTTTCGGCAATCGCGCTGTCGCTTTTGCACCCGGCCGCTTTCAACCCCCGGCCTATGCTGGCCCCACAGCGCCGGCAGACGATTCGGCGCCGCAATCGCCACCAAGGGGACGCCTGATGAGCCCAGCCGAGTTGCACGCCGACAGCATCGTTATCGACGGGCTGATCATTGCCAAATGGAGCCGCGACCTGTTCGAAGACATGCGCAAGGGCGGCCTGACGGCGGCCAACTGCACCGTGTCAGTGTGGGAAGGGTTTCAGGCGACGATCAATAACATCGTCGCCAGCCAGACGCTGATCCGCGAGAACAGTGACCTGGTCATCCCGGTCAAGACCACGGCCGACATCCGCCGCGCCAAGGAACAGGGCAAGACCGGGATCATTTTCGGCTTCCAGAACGCCCATGCGTTCGAAGACCAACTGGGCTATATCGAGATCTTCAAGCAGCTCGGCGTCGGCGTGGTGCAGCTGTGCTACAACACGCAGAACCTGGTGGGCACTGGTTGCTACGAACGCGATGGCGGGCTGTCGGGGTTCGGGCATGAAGTGGTGGCCGAAATGAACCGCGCCGGCATCCTGTGCGACCTGTCCCATGTGGGCGCCAAAACCTCTGAAGAGGTGATCCTGGCCTCCACCAAACCGGTCTGCTATTCGCACTGCTTGCCGTCCGGTCTTAAAGAACACCCGCGCAATAAAGCCGACGCAGAACTCAAGTTCATTGCCGACCATGGCGGCTTTGTCGGCGTGACCATGTTCGCGCCGTTTTTGGCCAAGGGCATCGATTCGACCATCGACGATTACGCTGAGGCCATCGAATACACCCTCAACCTCGTGGGCGAAGACGCCATCGGGATTGGCACCGACTTTACCCAGGGCCATGGGCAGGATTTTTTCGAAATGCTGACCCACGACAAAGGCTACGCCCGGCGCCTGACCCGCTTCGGCGAAATCATCAACCCGCTGGGCATCCGCACCGTGGGCGAGTTCCCCAACCTCACCGAAACACTGCTCAAGCGCGGCCACAGCGAACGCCTGGTGCGCAAGATCATGGGGGAAAACTGGGTCAACGTGCTCAAGGACGTGTGGGGCGAGTGACGCGCGCTCACACCTGCTGCGCTCACCGGTAAAGGCGCCAGCGCCACGCAACACTGTGAATCAATTTCTGGAGTGGTACCCATGGCTAAAATCGCCCCGCAACTGCCCATCGAAGTCGACAGCGAAACCGGCGTCTGGACCTCCGACGCCTTGCCGATGCTGTACGTGCCGCGCCATTTTTTCGTCAACAACCACCGGGGCATTGAGGACGTGCTGGGGGCCGAGGCGTACGCCGATATTCTCTACAAGGCCGGTTACACATCCGCCTGGCATTGGTGCGAAAAAGAAGCCGAATGCCACGGCCTTGAAGGCGTCGCGGTGTTCGAGCACTACATGAAACGCCTGTCGCAGCGCGGCTGGGGGCTGTTCAACATCCAGGCCATTGACCTCGACACGGGGACGGCCACGGTCGCGCTCCAACACTCGTGCTTCGTGTACGTGTACGGCAAGGTCGGGCGCAAGGTCGACTACATGTTCACCGGTTGGTTTGCCGGGGCGATGGACCAGATTCTGCACGCGCGGGGCAGTCAGTTACGCACCGTGGCCGAGCAGGTCTACAGCGGATCGCAAGAAGGCCATGACCACGGCCTGTTTACCGTCAAGCCGTTGTAAGTCGAGGATCGGGATATGGCGTTCGAAGCGATGTTTGAGCCGATTCAAATCGGCAAGTTGACCATCCGTAACCGTGTGCTCAGCACGGCCCATGCCGAGGTGTATGCCACCGACGGCGGCATGACCACCGAGCGCTACGTGCAGTACTACGAAGAAAAGGCCAAGGGCGGCATCGGGCTGGCCATTTGTGGCGGTTCATCGGTGGTGGCCATCGACAGCCCGCAAGCGTGGTGGAGTTCGGTCAACCTGAGCACCGACCGCATCATCCCGCACTTTCAGAACCTGGCCGATGCGATGCACAAGCACGGCGCCAAAATCATGATCCAGATAACCCACATGGGCCGTCGCTCGCGGTGGGACGGTTTTAACTGGCCGACCCTGATGTCGCCGTCAGGCGTGCGCGAACCGGTGCACCGCGCCACCTGCAAAACCATCGAACCCGAAGAAATCTGGCGCATCATCGGCAACTACGCCAGCGCCGCGGGCCGGGCCAAGGCAGGTGGGCTGGACGGCGTGGAACTGTCGGCGGTGCACCAGCACATGATCGACCAGTTCTGGAGCCCGCGCGTCAACAAACGCACCGACGAATGGGGCGGCAGTTTTGAAAACCGCATGCGTTTTGGCCTTGAAGTGCTCAAAGCGGTGCGTGCCGAAGTCGGCCCGGATTTTTGTGTGGGCATTCGCCTGTGCGGCGACGAGTTTCACCCCGATGGCCTGAGCCACGAGGACATGAAGCAGATTGCACAATATTACGACGACACCGGCATGCTGGACTTCATCGGCGTGGTTGGCTCGGGCTGCGACACCCACAACACGCTGGCCAACGTCATCCCGAACATGAGCTACCCGCCGGAGCCGTTCCTGCACCTGGCGGCGGGCATCAAGGAGGTGGTCAAGGCGCCGGTGCTGCACGCACAAAACATCAAAGACCCGACCCAGGCCACGCGCATCCTGGAAGGCGGTTATGTGGACATGGTCGGCATGACCCGTGCCCACATCGCTGACCCGCACCTGATCGCCAAAATCAAAATGGGCCAGGTCGATCAGATCAAACAATGCGTGGGTGCCAACTACTGCATCGACCGTCAGTACCAGGGGCTGGACGTGCTGTGCATCCAGAACGCCGCCACCTCCCGTGAATACATGGGCGTGCCGCACCTCATCCAGAAGTCCACCGGCCCCAAACGCAGCGTGGTGATTGTGGGCGCTGGCCCTGCGGGCATGGAAGCGGCGCGGGTGGCGGCCGAACGCGGGCACCACGTGACCCTGTTTGAAAAACGCGAGGCCATGGGCGGGCAAATCAGCCTGGCCGCCAAAGCCCCGCAGCGTGACCAGATGGCCGGCATCACGCGTTGGTTTCAGCTGGAACTGGCGCGCCTGAACGTAGACGTGCGGCTCGGAACGGCGGCCGATGAGGCCACGATTTTAGACCTGCGCCCTGACATCGTGGTGCTGGCCGTGGGCGGGCACGCGTATGTGGAACAGAACGAACACTGGGGCGCCGCCCAAGGGTTGGTGGTCAGCAGTTGGGACGTCCTGGACGGCAAGGTGGCGCCGGGTAAAAACGTGCTGGTGTACGACACCATTTGCGAATTCACGGGCATGTCGGTAGCCGACTTTTTGGCCGAGAAAGGCGCGCAGGTCGAGATCGTCACCGACGACATCAAACCCGGCGTGGCGATTGGCGGCACCTCGTTCCCCACCTACTACCGCAGCCTGTACCCCAAAGAAGTCATCATGACCGGCGACATGATGCTGGAGCAGGTGTACCGCGAAGGCGACACGCTGATTGCCGTGCTGGAAAACGAATACACCGGGGCCCGGGAAGAGCGCGTGCTGGACCAGGTGGTGGTGGAAAACGGCGTGCGCCCGGACGAAGCGTTGTACTACGCGCTCAAGCCCGGTTCGCGCAATAAAGGGCAGATAGACGTTGAAGCGTTGTTCGCGATCCAGCCGCAGCCGTGCCTGAGCGAGGCGGGTGATGGGTACTTGTTGTTCCGCATTGGCGACTGCGTGGCGCAACGCAATGTGCATGCGGCGATCTATGACGCGCTCAGGTTGTGCAAGGACTTCTGAGGTAAACCCCCGGGCCTCCACCTCCCCCGGAGGGAGAGGTCGGGGGTGAGGGCATGTGCTCAAACCGAATCTTGATGGGAGCCACCCATGCTGAACATCCTTCTTCCCCTCCTGATCTTCGCGGCACTGGGCCTGACCCTCATCGGCGCGTTTCGGCGAATCCACCTCTGGCGTCAGGGCCGCCCGTCCCGCGTCGATCTGTTGGGCGGCCTGCTGGCCATGCCCAAGCGCTACATGAACGACCTGCACCACGTCGTGGCCCGCGACCGCTACATGGCCAACACCCACGTGGCCACGGCGGGCGGCTTTGTGCTGGCGGCGGTGCTGGCGATTCTGGTTCATGGGGTGGGCGTGCATCAGCGCGTCCTTGCCTACGCCTTGCTGTGTGCCACGGCGCTGATGGGTGTGGGGGCGCTGTTTGTCTTCAAACGTCGCCTCAACCCGCCGAGCCGTCTGTCCAAAGGCCCGTGGATGCGCCTGCCGAAAAGCCTGCTGGTGTTTGCCGCGAGCTTTTTCATCCTGACCCTGCCCGTGGCGGGTGTATTGCCTGAAGGCTTCGGGGGGTGGTCGCTGGCGGCGCTGTTGGGCGTGGGCGTGGTCTGGGGCCTGGGCGAATTGTTCTTCGGCATGACCTGGGGCGGGCCGATGAAGCATGCGTTTGCCGGGGCCTTGCACCTGGCCTGGCACCGACGCCCCGAGCGGTTTGGCGGCGGGCGCTCCACCGGTTTGAAAGCCCTGGACCTGTCCGATCGCCGCGCCCCTTTGGGCGTAGAAAAACCTGAAGACTTCACCTGGAACCAGCTCCTGGGGTTTGACGCCTGTGTGCAATGCGGCAAGTGCGAAGCCGCGTGCCCGGCCTTTGCTGCAGGCCAGCCGCTGAACCCGAAGAAGTTGATTCAAGACATGGTGGTGGGCATGGCGGGGGGCACCGATGCTCACTTTGCAGGCAGCCCTTACCCCGGCAAGCCCCTCGGTGAGCACGGGGGCACTGCGCATCAGCCCATCGTCAACGGCTTGGTGGACGCTGACACGTTGTGGTCCTGCACCACCTGCCGAGCCTGTGTCGAAGAGTGCCCGATGATGATCGAGCACGTGGACGCCATCGTCGACATGCGGCGCTTTCTCACGTTGGAAAAAGGCGCCACGCCCAATACCGGTGCGCAGGTGCTGGACAACCTGATCGCCACGGACAACCCCGGCGGGTTCGCACCGGGCGGGCGCATGAACTGGGCCGCCGATTTGAACCTGCCGCTGATGCGCGACAAGCGTTCGGCACACGTGCTGTTTTGGGTCGGTGACGGCGCGTTTGACCTGCGCAATCAACGCACCCTGCGTGCTTTTGTCAGCGTCCTGAAGGCGGCGGGTGTTGATTTCGCCGTCCTGGGGCTTGAAGAACGCGACAGTGGCGACGTGGCCCGGCGTCTGGGCGACGAAGCCACGTTTCAAGCGTTGGCCACGCGCAATATCCAGACCCTGGCGCAGTACGCCTTCAGCCGCATCGTCACCTGCGACCCCCACAGCTTTCACGTGTTGAAAAACGAATACGGCGCCTTGGGCGGTGATTACCGGGTGCAGCATCACAGCACCTACATGGCCGAGTTGATCGAGGGCGGGCTGCTTGAGCTTAAACCGGACACCGGAGGCCGCGTGACCTACCACGACCCGTGTTACCTGGGCCGCTACAACGGCGAATACGAGGCTCCGCGTCAGGTGCTGCGTGCACTGGGGCTTGAGGTTCAGGACATGCAGCGTTCGGGGTTCCGTTCCCGCTGTTGCGGCGGCGGGGGCGGGGCGCCGATTACCGACATCCCCGGCACACAGCGCATCCCTGACATGCGCATGGCCGACATCCGCGAAACCGGCGTCGAACGGGTGGCCGTGGGCTGCCCGCAATGCACGGCCATGCTCGAAGGGGTGGTCGCGCCGCGCCCGCAGATCAAAGACCTGGCCGAACTGGTGGCCGATGCATTGGTGGAGCGAGCCACAGCGCCCCGCCTCGCGAAGCACAACACCCAGGAGGTGATCGCATGAGTGACGTGCTTCGTCGTGACCCGCGTGCCGAGTGGATTGCCCGTAATCGTCTGCACCCGCTGCATGCGGCCTTGCAACCGCGACCTGAACGCTGGATGGGGCCCAACGGCGTGCTGCGCAAAAATGTCCACGGCGTGGGGTTTATCGGCCCGCAGGGGCTCAAGCGCATTGACCGCAGTGGCGGCCAGCAAGGCGGATCGACCCGGCGTGCGGTCAGTGTGCAGGCTCAACGGCCGTTGCATCAGGTGCCGAGTCCTGCGTTCTACATCGCCGTCGTGCCCGACCTGCCTGGAGGCCGGTTGAGTGCTCACGATCGCGACGTGCTTGGCTTGGCGCATGTCTTGGCAGGCAGCGAAGGCGCGGTGTTGGCCGTGGTATTCGGGGAGCATAAGGAGCGTGCTTTTGCAGAGGCCGGGGTGGATCGATTGCTGATGCTCGACCATCAAGGTTATGCACCGGAGCAGCTAGTGTTGGCGCTCCAGGCTGTGGATAACCAATTTTCCCCCCGGCATTGGGTGTTGCCCGACAGCCGCGAAGGGGGCGGTGAGCGGGGTCGGCGGTTTGCCGCGCGCATCGGTGAGCGTCCTGCAACACGGGTCTGGCAGGTCAAGGACGGTCTGTGCATCGGCCGTGCGGGCGCGGGTGTGCAAGACCTGCAACAACCCGTGCCCCGGTTGATTTTGGCGGCGGCCGAATGCGCCGATGCGGTGAGCGAGACCCGCCACCAAGCGTTGGTCGTTGAGTTATCCACACCCGTTGTCGCCAACTTGCCGCGCATAGAAGACTTGGGGCCGGTTGAAGTCGACCCGTCGGTGATCCCGATGGCTGAAGCGCCGTTCATTCTCAGTGGCGGCAATGGGGTCAAAGACTGGGGGCTTTTCCACAGGACCGCTGCGGCGTTGGGCGCCACTGAAGGTGCATCCCGGGTGGCTGTGGACGCAGGCTTTATGGCGCGTGAGCGGCAAGTTGGCGCCAGCGGCACTTGGGTGACCGCCCGCGTGTATGTGGCGGTCGGGATCAGTGGCGCCATTCAGCATCTGCAAGGCATGGGGGCGTGCGACAAAGTCGTGGCGATCAACCTCGACCCGGCTTGCGACATGATCAAACGCGCCGACTTGTCGGTGATTGGGGATGCGGCGTTAGTGCTTGAGGCGTTGCTGGCGGCTGTGGATAAGTGGCGGCAAGACCACGTGCGGGATGCAGCTTAACCGCGCCCACACCCCCAACCCTCTCCCTCTGCGAGCGGGCCAGGGTGAGGGCTTTTGATTTGGAGTGTGATTCATGACCATCCCCACCGTCGTATTGGTATCCATCGGTATCCACCCCGCCTCACAGCGCCCACGCCGCGCCGAACAAGATGCCCGCGCGGTAGAAATGGGCCTGCAACTGGCCGGCGATGACCTGCACGTGCTGCACGCGGGCAACCCCCATGAGCCCGCATTGCGCGCGTATCTGGGCATGGGGCTGGCGCAGTTGCAGGTGCTCGAACAACCCCCACAGGCCGATGCCGTGCCCGTGCTGCGCGACTATCTGCGTGAGGCGGGTGTGCAGGTGGTGCTCACCGGCAATCAGGCAGAAACCGGCGAGGGCTCCGGCATGCTCCCGTACCTGTTGGCTGAGCAACTGGGCTGGCCGCTGGTGGCAGGGGTGGCGCAGATCGAGTCTGTCCACGACGGCGTGGCCAGCGTGTTGCAAGCCTTGCCCCGTGGGCAGCGTCGACGCCTGCACGTGCGCTTGCCCTTTATGGCCACTGTGGATAATGCCGCACCCACTGGCCGACAAAGCGCTTATGGCCCGGCCATGCGGGGGGAGATTGACGCGCAAGACGTTGAGGTGGTTGACGATCAGTTATCCACAGCAGCTACGTTATCCCCTGCCAAGCCCCGACCCAAACGCCTCAAGGTGATCAAGGCCAAGAGCGGCGCCGACCGCATGAAAGCCGCGACAGCCAAGGCCGCAGGCGGCAGCGGACGCGTCCTCAGCGGCGTGAGTGCTGAAGAAGGCGCGCAAGCGATTTTGACGTTGCTGATCGAAGAAGGGGTGGTGCGGTGAGACTTGCCCACAAAGTCTGTTAGCGCTTGTGTGGATAACATGTTCGCTATCCGCTGCAAGCCTTGCAAAACGTGGCTTGCAGGATTTTGGTCAAAAAATAGCCAAATATCAGGTTTATCCACGGCTCGCTCTCTAAAGCCTTGAATATCGGCGCTTTGAAGGGCTTTTCCACAGCCGCAGGCACCGTGCATAAGTTGCGCACATTCTCTGTTGGCGGATGTGTGGATAACGTGTTCGCTTTCCGCTGTAGGCCACGCAGGACGTGACGTGCAGGATTTTGTACAAAAATTGATCAATGGCCGTTGGGTGGATGATGTGTCCACTTCCCCACAATTGCTGTGGGTGTGCCTGTGGATAACGTGTTCGTGCTTGGCTACGCGCCTTTGAATGCACGGGGTGTGCGCCATTGATCAAAAAATGATCACTCAGTGGACATATCTCGTTATACATAGCGTGCAAGCAGCCGTTGTGAGAGCAAACGTCGTGGGCTAAAAAAACGGTCCACTCCAGGCGCAAGAGACACCCATGACTGTTTTATTCAGACCGGCTCGACGTGACGACGCGCGCGAAATTGCCCGTTTTTTCCAGATCAGCTCCGAAGGTGGGGCGGATTACATCTGGAGCCTGATTGCACAACCCGGTGAGGACTTACTGGAGGTGGGCGCGGCGCGTTACGCCCGTGAGGGGGTGAACTTTTCGTACGAGAACTGCCTGATCGCGGAGCACCAAGGGCGCGTGATCGGCATGATGCACAGCTACGTGATGCGCCACGACCCGCACGCCGAGCCGGTGACTGACCCGGTGTTGGCGCCCTATGCCGATATGGAAATACCGGACACGCTCTACATTTCCAGCCTGGCGCTGGACGAGGGCTGGCGCAATCAGGGGTTGGGGGCGACCTTTCTCCAAGCGGCCCAGGCGCGTTGTGAGGCGCTGGGGCTCAAAGGCCTGAGCCTGATCGATTACGCCGCCAATACCGGGGCTCGACGCTTTTATGAGCGCCACGGTTTTAGCATTGTCAAAACCTGCCAGATAACGCCTCATCCGCTGTTTCGCGTGACCGGGCAGGCCTATCTGATGAGCAGGCCCGTGACCCGGTAACGCTGGCTTGGGCCGGGTCGATCGCCTCAGCGACACGTGCGCCGAGGCGATCGACGGCGGGCGTCAGGGCGCGCTCACTTCTTTAAGGTAGGGCGCAGGCGCGGCACCGAGGTTGCTGAGCATGCGCTCGCTGTACCAGTCCACGAAGTTGATCACGCCAAATTCGTACGTTTTGGAGTATGGCCCCGGCTGGTAAGCGGTGGAGTTGATCCCGCGCTGATTTTCTTCGGCCAGTCGCCGGTCCTGATCGTTGGTGGCGTCCCACACGGTGCGCATGCGCTGCACGTCGTAATCCACACCTTCGACTGCCTCCTTGTGCACCAGCCATTTGGTGGTGACCACGGTCTCCTGCGCGCTGATCGGCCAGACGGTGAACACGATGATGTGGTCGCCCATGCAGTGGTTCCACGAATGCGGCAGGTGCAGGATGCGCATTGAACCCAAGTCCGGGTTTTTGATGCGCCCCATGAGTTTTGCACAGCCTTGTTTGCCATCCAGCGTCATCGACACCGTGCCCTTGAGCAGGGGCATGCGCACGATGCGGTTGCGCAGGCCAAAACTTTGGTGGGCATAGGGGATGTGTTCGGCATCCCACGCAGCGGCCGAGGCGCCAACGTGGTCCTTGAACGCCTGATCGGCGCGCGGGTCGGTGACGTCGTCCCATTCCAGCAAGGTTTTGAGCAGTTCCGGGTGCGAGGCGTTGCAGTGGTAACACTCGCGGTTGTTTTCCAGCACCAGTTTCCAGTTGGCTTTCTCCACCAGCGTGGTCTGGATCGCCACTTTGGTGTTTTCCATGTCGTAGGGTTCCATGTAGTGATCGAGCGTGGCGAGGAACTCATCAATGGCCGGCGGGTGCTCGGCCAGGCTGATAAAGACGTAACCGCCCGCGGTTTTCACGTTCACCGGTTTGAGGCCGTACTGCTTCATGTCGAAGTCAGCGCCCATTTCAGTGCCTGCAAACAGCAGGCGCCCGTCCAGTTCGTAGGTCCACTGGTGGTAATGGCACACCAGCTTGGCGACTTTGCCTTTCTCGCTGGTACACAGCCTGGACCCCCGGTGGCGGCACACGTTATGAAAGGCATGCACCTGGCCTTCGGCGCCGCGAATCACGATGATCGGGTTGTTGCCCACTTGCAGGGTCAGGAAGTTGCCCTTGCTCGGGATCTCGCAGGTCATGCCTGCGATCAGCCATTCCTTCTGAAAAATCTCCTGCATGTCGATGGCGAACAACCGCTCATCGTTGTAGAACGGCTGGGGCAGGGAAAACGTCCGTTCGCGGGTGTGCAGCATTTCGGCGGTGGCCTTGCGTGCGGGTTCCAGTGGATCGCCCAGGCTCAGGGTTGCGGTGACGTCCATCGTGTGGTCCTCATGGCCATGGGAGGCGGCCTTCAAGTGGCGGGTCAAGGGTGCGACGCAAGGTCAAGCCATTGGCGCTGAGTGTGCGTTTCAAGCGCGCGGCGGCCCTGTCTGTGAGCGACATGGCCCAATCTGTTCCCGACGCCCGAGCGCCCGTTTTCAGGGGCTGGTCGCGATAAGCATGTGAATGTCGCGAATAGATAAATGGCGCTCACGGCGCATGCGCAGAATCGCCAGCAAGAGGCCGGCAGTCGGCCGTGGAGAAGCGCATGTCCAACAGCTTTCTGAACCCGGTAACCACCCAGACCTGGGCCAACGGCCGCCACACCGTTCGCTGCGTGAAAGTGATTCAGGAAACCTGGGACGTGCGCACGTTCTGTTTTATGGCCGACCAGCCGATCCTGTTCTTTTTCAAGCCGGGGCAGTTCGTGACGCTGGAACTGGACATCGACGGCGAGCAAGTGATGCGCTCGTACACCATCTCCAGCTCACCCTCGGTGCCGTACAGTTTTTCCGTCACCATCAAGCGCGTCCCCGGCGGGCGGGTGTCCAACTGGCTGCATGACACCTTGCAGGAAGGTCAGGAGCTGGCCGTGCATGGCCCGGTGGGCCTGTTCAATGCCATCGATGCGCCGAGCCCCAAAGTGCTGTACCTCAGTGGCGGGGTGGGCATTACCCCGGTGATGTCGATGGCGCGCTGGTTTTACGACACCAATGCCAATGTCGACATGGTGTTTATCCACAGCGCGCGGTCCCCCAAAGACATCATTTACCACCGCGAGCTGGAGCACATGGCCTCGCGCATCGACAATTTCAGCCTGCACCTGATCTGCGAAAAGCACGGCCTGGGCGAACCCTGGGCGGGGTATCGCGGGTATTTGAATCACAAAATGCTGGAACTGATGGCCCCTGATTTTCTGGAGCGTGAAGTGTTCTGCTGCGGCCCCACGCCGTACATGACGGCGGTCAAACGGTTGCTCGAAGCCAACGGGTTTGACATGAGCCGTTACCACGAAGAGTCATTCGGCGCGACGCCGCCCGGCGTGCGGGCCGATGCGCAAGAGCAGGCCGAGCAGGCGGCCGATGCCCCCGAACTGGACGCGTCCGAGCTTAATCAGGTGGAGTTCACGGCGTCGGGCAAGAGCATCCGCGTGGGCCCGGCGGAAACCGTGCATGCGGCGGCGGCCAAGTTGGGGCTGATGATTCCCAAGGCATGCGGGATGGGGATCTGCGGGACGTGCAAAGTGTTGAAGCTGGGCGGGGACGTGGAGATGGATCACAACGGCGGCATCACCGATGAAGACGTGGCCGAAGGCTACATCTTGTCGTGTTGCAGTGTGCCGAAGGGGGATGTGCGGATTGAGTTTTAGGGTGGCTAGGCCCCTCTCCCTTTGGGAGAGGGGCTTTTAACGTCTGGCTTACAAACTGAAGCGCGAAACCATGCTGTTCAGGTCCACCGCCAAGCGCGACAGCTCATTGCTCGCCGAGCTGGTCTGGCTGGCACCCGTTGCCGATTGCACCGACAAGTCGCGGATGTTGACCAGGTTACGATCCACTTCGCGGGCCACTTGGGCCTGTTCTTCGGCGGCGCTGGCAATCACCAGGTTGCGCTCGTTGATTTCCACAATCGCCGTGTTGATGGTGTCCAGCGCCAGGCCCGCGCCTTTGGCTATGTTGAGCGTCGATTCGGCGCGCTCGGTGCTGTTGCGCATCGAGTCCACGGCCTGTTCGGTGCCGCCCTGAATGCTGCCAATCATGCGTTCAATTTCGCTGGTCGACTGCTGCGTGCGATGTGCCAGTGCCCGCACTTCGTCCGCCACGACCGCAAACCCGCGGCCCGCTTCACCGGCACGCGCCGCTTCGATGGCCGCGTTCAAGGCCAGCAGGTTGGTCTGATCGGCCAGGCCGCGAATCACATCCAGCACTTTGCCAATGTCCCGCGACTCAGCGGCCAAGTTGCCAATCAGGGTCGCGGTGCTCTGCACATCGCCACTCATGCGTTCGATGGCGCTGACAGTTTCCAGTACCAGGTCGCGGCCATCACCGGCCGAGGCGGTGGCATTTTTCGAGGCTTCGGAGGTGCTGACGGCGTTACGTGCCACTTCTTCTACGGCACTGGTCATTTCGTTGACGGCCGTTGCGGCTTGCTCGATCTCGTTGTTCTGTTGGGTCAGGCCTTTGGCGCTTTCGTCCGTGACGCAGTTCAGCTCTTCAGCCGCAGACGCCAATTGCGTGGCCGAGCCCGAAATCCGTTGCAGGGTGTCACGCAGCTTGCCTTGCATCTTGGCCATGGCCTGCAACAGACGACCGGCTTCATCGCTGCCATCGACCTTGATCGGGCGAGTGAGGTTGCCTTCGGCAATCGCTTCGGCCGCCTCAAGCGCCTGCGCGATGGGCTGAGTGATGCTGCGGGTCAGGAGCAGGGCGCACGCGATGGTCAGCGCAGTGGCCAGTAACAGCAAGAACACCACCAGCTTGATCGCGGCTGAATACATGTCACTGGCACGCTGGTTGGCTTCTGCAATTTGCTGACCGTTGATACGCATCAGGCTGTTGAGTTCTTTGTTGATCGCTTCGGAGTTTTCCAGCAGCTCGGTATTGAGCAACGCACGCAATTGATCAATGTCGCCATTGCGCGACAGGCTGCGCATGCGGTCCTCCAATTGACGGTAATTGCCCATCAGTTGCTGGTAGCGCTCGTACACCGCCCGCTCTTGCGGGCTACTGATGTACTTTTCGTACTCGGTTTGCGCTGTACGGATCTCTTGGTTGCGCAGGTCCAGCAGTTCCATGGTTTTTTGCTGAACGTCGGGCTCACGGTTAATCAGCAAGCGGTACGACAGCACGCGCAGGCGCAACGCCAGTTGGGTGAACTCATCCAGGTTCTGGATGCTCGGCACGCTCGTGGTGCTGATGTCCTCGGCCGCCGAGCGGATCTGGCCCATCTGGAGCAGTGCGCCAGCCCCCAGAATCAGCATCAGTGTGCCGATCAGCGCAAACCCTAAAAAGGCGCGCGGAGCGATATTCATATTGCGTAAAGACATGATGTTTCCTGAGGGATGAGGCGCGGTCCGTGCGACGTCAATGCGGGGTGTATATGACCTATCGGTCATAAGACTAAAGTCTTGAATGCCGTCCGCGAAATTGTTGCGCCGCAGGCTTTGCCGACCGGGGGCGGGAACCTAGTTGGCCTGCCACAGTCTTTAGGGGGCTAAATGAACGGCGCCCCTAGCTAAATCGGGCCTTTGGGCCTGAATAACCCTGGCTTAGAGGGTGACTTTTCTTTATCGTACGCGCCCTCTGAAACTGCTTGAGACCTTCCCCATGATTGAGTCATCCCTTAGCAAACTTGAACAACTGGTCAGCGACCTGGTTCAGCAAAAGCAAGAACTGCTGGACGCCAACTCTCAGCTGACGGCTGAACTGGCCCAGGCCAAAGACGAAAACGAAAGCCTGCAACTGAGCCTGATGGAACACGAAGAGAAGCAAGGCGCCACCGCAGCACGCATTCAGGCACTGGTTGAGCGCGCGAGCGTGAGCCCTGTCAACGCATGAGCGTGGACAGAGACGGTGTAAATGTCGTCTCGATTCTGGGTAACGACTACACGATCAAGGCACCTGAAGGGGAGCAACAAACCCTGATGGCCGCCACCGTGATGTTGAAAGCCGCCCTGGCCGAAACGAAACGCAAGTACCCGAGCCTGATCGGGGACAAACTGTTGGTGCTGGCAGCCTTGAATCTGTGTTCGCAACAGATCGAACTGCAACTGAGCCACAAACAGGAGCTCGACCGTTATCAAGAGCAAGTCAGCGCCACGGTCGATGTGATAGAGCGAACACTCGGGCAATCCTGACGATTCGCCATGCTGTGCACAGCGCTCGTAACCCCTGAGCATGCCGGTGAGGGTTACGTCGCCGACCGCAGCCTCGCGGCACTCGTGCACGACCACAGGCATTCCTGACCCTGTAGCCGTCCCGAGACACGAGGCTGCGATCGATTGCGTCGCAGCCGCGGCGCTTATCCCGCCATCACTTCCCGAATATCCGCCGCCAGCTCCCGTACGCGGGCTTCTTCTGTGTCCCACGAGCACATGAAGCGGGCGCCGCCTTTGCCGATGAAGGTATAGAAGCGCCAGCCCTTGGCGGTCAGTGCCGCTACGGCCGGTTCCGACAGTTGCAGGAACACGCCATTGGCCTGCACCGGGAACATCAGCTCAACCCCGTCAATGTCACTCACCAGTTCACTGAGCAATTGCGCGCAGTGGTTGGCGTGTTTGGCGTGTTTGAGCCAGGCGCCGTTTTCCAGCAAACCGACCCACGGCGCCGACAAAAAGCGCATTTTCGAGGCCAGTTGCCCGGCCTGTTTGCAGCGGTAATCGAAGTCCACCGCCAGGGCGTGGTCGAAAAACAGGATCGCTTCGCCCACCGCCATGCCGTTTTTGGTCCCGCCAAAGCACAGCACGTCCACGCCCGCTTTCCACGACAGCTCGGCCGGGGTGCAGCCCAGGTAGGCGCAGGCATTGGAGAAACGCGCGCCGTCCATGTGCAGCAACAGGCCGAGTTCTTTGCAGGTGGCGCTGATGGCACGGATTTCTTCCGGGGTGTAGACGCTGCCCACTTCAGTGGCCTGGGTGATGGTCACCACGCGGGGCTTGGGGTAGTGGATGTCTTTGCGCTTGAGAGCGATCTCGCGGATTGATTCAGGGGTGATCTTGCCGTTTTCAGTGCGGGCGATCAGCAGTTTGGAGCCGTTGGAGAAGAACTCCGGGGCGCCGCATTCGTCCGTCTCGACGTGGGCCGTTTCGGAGCAGATGACGCTGTGGAAACTTTGGCACAACGCCGACAGCGCCAGCGAGTTGGCCGCCGTGCCGTTGAAGGCGAAGTACACCTCGCAGTCGGTTTCGAACAGTTTGCGGAAGTCGTCCGCCGCACGCAGGGTCCATTGGTCATCGCCATAGGAACGCTGGTGGCCGTGATTGGCCTTTTCCATGGCCGACCAGACTTCGGGGCAGATACCGGAGTAGTTGTCGCTGGCGAATTGTTGGCTCTTGTCAGTCATTTTCCGGTTCCGTGGTCAAAGTTGTCGTGCACTTTAGCCAAGAAATCTGCGGGTGCACAGGCACGGATTAAGTCGCGGAAATCTCTTACGCAATAACCGGCGAATGACCTGTCAGCCCTGTAGCCGCACGGGCTGCTTGCGCGGTGCGTCACGGGTTCGCAAGGCAATGCCACCGGCATGTCGTAAACGCACCACTGCGTGGCGCGCGTGGGCATTTGATCGGCCCGCGCCGGCCCTACCATCGGTCTCACAGGGCAAGCCCTCATCCAGACCAATGGCGCGCTGGCGCCGGGAGAACGCGATGTTCAGCAAGCAGGATCAGATACAGGGGTACGACGACGCCTTGTTAGCGGCCATGAATGCCGAAGATCAGCGTCAGGAAGATCACATCGAGCTCATCGCGTCCGAAAACTACACCAGCCAGCGCGTCATGCAGGCCCAAGGCAGCGGCCTGACCAACAAGTATGCCGAGGGCTACCCGGGTAAGCGGTATTACGGCGGCTGCCAGCATGTGGATAAAGTCGAGCAATTGGCCATCGACCGCGCCAGGCAACTGTTCGGCGCCGATTACGCCAACGTCCAGCCACACTCGGGCAGCCAGGCCAACGCGGCGGTCTACCTGGCCTTGCTCAATGCCGGTGACACCGTGCTGGGCATGAGTCTGGCCCATGGTGGCCACTTGACCCACGGCGCCAGTGTGAGTTTTTCCGGCAAGCTCTATCACGCCGTGCAGTACGGCATCGACACCGCGACCGGGTTGATTGACTACGACGACGTGGAGCGGCTGGCCGTCGAGCACCAGCCCAAAATGATCATTGCCGGTTTTTCGGCTTACTCCAAAACCCTGGATTTCCCACGCTTTCGGGAGATTGCGGACAAGGTGGGCGCATATCTGTTTGTCGACATGGCCCACGTCGCCGGGCTGGTGGCCGCAGGCTTATATCCCAACCCGGTGCCGTACGCCGACGTGGTGACCACCACCACCCACAAAACCCTGCGCGGGCCACGGGGCGGGCTGATTTTGGCCCGTGGCAATGAAGCTCTGGAGAAAAAACTCAATGCCGCCGTGTTCCCCGGCGGGCAGGGCGGGCCGCTGATGCACGTGATTGCGGCCAAGGCCGTGTGCTTCAAGGAAGCCCTGGAGCCTGCGTTCACCACTTATCAACAGCACGTGATCGACAACGCTCAGGCGATGGCCGAGGTGTTTATCAAACGCGGCTATGACGTGGTGTCCGGTGGTACGGACAACCATTTGTTTCTGGTCAGCCTGATCCGTCAGGGCTTGACCGGCAAAGACGCCGATGCCGCGCTGGGCCGCGCCCACATCACCGTCAACAAGAACGCAGTGCCCAATGACCCGCAGTCGCCGTTCGTGACCTCGGGGTTGCGCATCGGCACCCCGGCGGTCACCACCCGCGGTTTCAAAGTGGCGCAATGCACCGAGCTGGCTGGCTGGATCTGCGACATCCTCGATCATCTCGGCGATGCCGACATTGAGGCGGACGTGGCGCGGCAAGTGACGGCGCTGTGCAAAGACTTCCCGGTTTATCGCTGAGCGCGGTTTTGGAGTAGATCCTATGCAACGGTATTCAGGCTTCGGCCTCTTCAAGCACTCCCTCAGCCACCACGAAAACTGGCAGAAGATGTGGCGCACACCGACGCCGAAAAAGGTCTACGACGTGGTCATCGTCGGGGGCGGCGGGCACGGGTTGGCCACTGCGTATTACCTGGCCAAGGCACACGGCATCACCAATGTGGCCGTGGTCGAGAAAGGCTGGCTGGGGGGCGGCAATACAGCGCGTAACACCACCATCGTGCGTTCCAACTATTTGTGGGACGAGTCGGCGCACTTGTATGAACACGCGATGAAACTCTGGGAAGGCCTGTCCCAGGACCTCAACTACAACGTCATGTTCTCCCAGCGCGGCGTCTACAACCTGTGCCATACCCTGCAAGACATGCGCGACTCGGAACGCCGGGTCAGCGCCAACCGCCTCAACGGCGTGGACGGTGAACTGCTCAACACGCAGCAGGTGGCCGATGAAATCCCGTACCTGGATTGCTCAAAAAACACCCGCTACCCGGTCCTGGGCGCCACCGTGCAACGTCGCGGCGGCGTGGCGCGTCACGACGCCGTGGCCTGGGGCTTTGCCCGGGCAGCCGATGCGTTGGGCGTGGACTTGATTCAACAAACCGAAGTGCTGGGCTTTCGCAAGGAAAACGGTGTGTGCATCGGCGTCGAAACCAGCAAAGGCTTTATCGGCGCCAAGCGCGTGGGCGTGGTCACGGCGGGCAATTCGGGGCACATGGCGCGTCAGGCCGGGTTCCGCCTGCCCATCGAGTCGCACCCGCTGCAAGCGCTGGTGTCCGAACCGATCAAGCCGATCATCGACAGCGTCATCATGTCCAACGCCGTCCACGGCTACATCAGCCAGTCCGACAAAGGCGACCTGGTGATCGGCGCGGGGATTGACGGCTGGGTCGGCTACGGCCAGCGCGGCTCCTACCCGGTGATCGAACACACGATCCAGGCGATTGTGGAAATGTTCCCGGTGTTGTCCCGCGTGCGCATGAACCGCCAGTGGGGCGGCATCGTCGACACCACGCCCGACGCGTGCCCGATCATCTCCAAAACCCCGGTGCCCAACCTGTTTTTCAACTGCGGCTGGGGCACGGGCGGCTTCAAGGCCACCCCAGGCTCGGGCAACGTGTTTGCCGCCAGTCTGGCCAAGGGCGAGATGCACCCGCTGGCCGCCCCGTTTTCCCTTGAGCGCTTCCACAACGGCGCGCTGATCGACGAACACGGCGCTGCTGCCGTCGCTCACTAACAGGAGAAAGACCTATGTTGCATATCTTCTGTCCCCATTGCGGCGAGTTGCGCTCTGAAGAAGAGTTCCACGCCTCAGGGCAAGCACACATCCCGCGCCCGCTGGACCCCAATAGCTGCACTGATGCCGAGTGGGGCGATTACCTGTTCTTTCGCGACAACCCGCGCGGCCTGCACCACGAGTTGTGGAACCACGTGGCCGGGTGCCGTCAGTTTTTCAACGCGACCCGCAACACCGTGACGTACGAAATCCTTGAGACCTACCGCATCGGCAGCCAGCCGCAGTTCACTGAACAGTCGCCTGCGCCAGCCTCGACAACGGCCCCCCGCGAGCTGGGAGAAAAGGTATGAGCCAGACCCATCGCTTGGCCCATGGCGGCCGTGTTGATCGCACGCGCGTGCTGACCTTCACCTTTAACGGGCACACCTACACCGGTTATGAAGGCGACAGCCTGGCGGCCGCGTTGTTGGCCAATGGCGTACACATCATCGGCCGCAGTTTCAAATATTCCCGGCCACGGGGCATTTATGCCGCAGGCGCCGAAGAGCCCAATGCCGTGCTGCAAATCGGGGCGACCGAGGCCACGCAAATCCCTAACGTGCGCGCCACACAACAAGCGCTGTACCAAGGGCTGGTGGCCACCAGCACCAACGGCTGGCCCAACGTCAACACCGACATGATGGGCATCTTGGGCAAGGTGGGCGGCAAGCTGATGCCGCCGGGGTTTTACTACAAAACCTTCATGTACCCCAAGTCGTTCTGGATGACCTACGAGAAGTACATCCGCAAGGCGGCCGGGCTGGGCCGTTCACCGACGCAAAACGACCCCGACACCTATGACTACATGAACCGTCACTGTGACGTGCTGATTGTCGGTGCCGGGCCTGCCGGGCTGGCGGCAGCGCTGGCGGCGGCGCGCAGTGGCGCCCGGGTGATCGTGGCCGATGAACAGGAAGAGTTCGGCGGCAGCCTGCTCGACAGCCGCGAAAGCCTGGACGGCAAACCGGCCATGGACTGGGTCGCCAGCGTGGTGGCCGAGCTGCGCGGCATGCCGGACGTGGTGTTGCTGGCACGGGCCACCGTCAACGGTTATCACGACCACAACTTTCTGACGATTCACGAACGCCTGACCGACCACCTGGGCGACCGCGCACCGATTGGCCTGGTGCGTCAACGCATCCACCGGGTGCGGGCCAAACGTGTGGTGCTGGCCACGGGCGCCTGCGAACGGCCACTGGTGTATGGCAACAACGACGTGCCGGGCAACATGCTGGCCGGTGCCGTGTCCACCTATGTGCGGCGTTACGGCGTGGCGCCGGGGCGCACGTTGCTGCTGAGCACCAATAACGACCATGCCTATCGCGTGGCGCTGGACTGGCTCGACGCCAGCCTGCCAGTGGTGGCCATTGCCGATGCCCGCAGCAACCCGCGTGGTGCGCTGGTGGAAGAAGCCCGCGCCAAGGGCATCCGCATTCTGACCGGCAGCGCCGTGATTGAAGCCCGTGGCAGCAAACACGTGACCGGTGCCCGGGTGGCGGCGATCGACCTCAACACCCACCGCGTCACCAGCCCCGGCGAACTGCTCGATTGCGACCTGATTGCCACCTCGGGGGGCTACAGCCCGGTGGTGCACTTGGCGTCGCACTTGGGCGGCAAACCGGTCTGGCGCGAAGACATCCTCGGGTTTGTGCCCGGTGACGCACCGCAAAAACGCGTGTGCGTGGGCGGGATCAATGGCGTCTATCGCTTGGGCGACAGCCTGGCGGACGGCTTTGAAGGCGGCGTGCGTGCGGCCTGTGAAGCCGGGTTCAAAGCCGTGGAAGGCGTGTTGCCCAAAGCCCTCAATCATCACCAGGAACCCACGCTGGCGCTGTTTCACGTGCCCCACGAAAAAGGCACGGCACGGGCGCCGAAACAATTTGTCGACCTGCAAAACGACGTCACGGCGGCCGCCATCGAACTGGCCACCCGCGAAGGGTTTGAGTCGGTCGAACACGTCAAACGCTACACCGCGCTGGGGTTTGGCACCGATCAGGGCAAGCTCGGCAACGTCAACGGGCTGGCCATTGCGGCGCGTTCGTTGAACGTCAGCATCCCGCAAATGGGCACCACCATGTTCCGCCCCAACTACACGCCCGTGACCTTTGGCGCGGTGGCGGGGCGTCATTGCGGGCACATTTTCGAGCCCGTGCGCTACACCGCGTTGCAGGCGTGGCACGTCAAACAGGGCGCAGCGTTTGAAGACGTCGGGCAGTGGAAGCGGCCGTGGTACTTCCCGCGTCCCGGCGAAGACCTGCACGCGGCGGTCAAGCGCGAGTGCCAGGCCGTGCGTGACAGCGTCGGCATGCTGGATGCATCGACCTTGGGCAAAATCGACATTCAGGGGCCGGACGCGCGGGAGTTCCTCAACCGCATCTACACCAACGCCTGGACCAAACTGGACGTGGGCAAGGCGCGCTACGGGCTGATGTGCAAAGAAGACGGCATGGTCTTCGACGACGGCGTGACCGCCTGCCTGGCCGACAACCATTTTGTAATGACCACTACCACGGGCGGCGCGGCGCGGGTGCTGCAATGGCTGGAGCTGTACCAGCAGACCGAATGGCCGGAGCTGAAGGTGTACTTCACCTCGGTCACCGACCATTACGCGACCCTGACCTTGTCCGGCCCTAACAGCCGCAAACTGCTGAGCGAAGTGACCGACATCGACCTGGACCGCGACGCCTTCCCGTTCATGAGCTGGAAAGAAGGCCGGGTGGCCGGCGTGCCGGCGCGGGTGTTCCGCATCTCGTTTACCGGCGAATTGTCGTACGAGGTCAACATCCAGGCCGACTACGCCATGGGCGTGCTGGAAGCCATCGTCGAGGCCGGCAAAGCCTACAACCTGACCCCTTACGGCACCGAGACCATGCACGTGTTGCGGGCCGAAAAGGGGTTCATCATCGTCGGCCAGGACACCGACGGCTCCATGACCCCGGATGACCTGAACATGGGCTGGTGCGTGGGCCGCAACAAGCCTTTTTCGTGGATTGGCTGGCGCGGCATGAACCGCGAAGACTGCGTGCGCGAGGCGCGTAAACAACTGGTGGGCCTCAAACCGGTGAACCCGACTCAATGGCTGCCGGAAGGGGCGCAACTGGTGTTCGACCCCACGCAGGCGATCCCCATGAGCATGGTCGGCCACGTGACCTCCAGTTACACCTGCGGCTCGCTGGGGTATTCATTCGCCATGGGCGTGGTCAAGGACGGTCTCAAGCGTATGGGTGAACGGGTATTCGCCCCGTTGGCCGATGGCAGCGTGATCGAAGCGGAAATCGTGTCTTCGGTGTTTTTCGACCCCAAAGGCGAACGGCAGAACATTTGATGGGTGGTCACATGACGAGCGCAAACGTATACCAACAGCGTCCGGAGTCGGGCGCTAAAGCTGAGTCATCCTTGCACCACGCCCGGTTATCGGCGCTCATCGGCCAGGGTCGGCAAAACCCCGGCGTCACGGTGCGTGAGAAAAAACTGCTGGGCCACCTGACCTTGCGTGGCGACGCGCGCGATCCGGCGTTCAGCGAAGGCGTACACCAGGCGCTGGGCCTCGAACTGCCGGTGGCGCTGAGCCTGGTGGCCAGCGGCGAAACGTCCTTGCAATGGATGGGCCCGGACGAATGGCTGCTGATCGTGCCGGGCGGTGAAGAGTTCAAGGTGGAACAGGCGTTGCGCGAGGCGTTGGCGGGTCAGCACATTGCCGTGGTGAACGTCAGCGGCGGGCAACAACTGCTGGAGCTGCGCGGGCCGAACGTGCGCGAGGTGCTGATGAAATCCACCAGCTACGACGTCCACCCTGACAACTTCCCGGTGGGCAAAGCGGTGGGCACGGTGTTTGCGAAATCGCAGCTGGTGATCCGGCATACGGCCGAGGACACGTGGGAACTGCTGATCCGCCGCAGCTTCTCGGATTATTGGTGGCTCTGGTTGCAGGATGCTGCGGCGCAATATGGGTTGAGTGTTGAGGCCTGAGTCGCGGCTGGCCCTCACCCTAAGCCTCTCCCGTTAGGAAAGGGTTAGGGTGAGGGGCTTTTGCTTTTCACATCAGAACACTAAAAGGAGCCCTTCATGAGCCGCGCCCCGGACACCTGGATTCTCACCGCCGATTGCCCCAGCAGGCTGGGCACGGTCGACGCCGTGACGCGTCACCTGTTTGAACACCAGTGCTATGTCACCGAGCATCACTCCTTCGACGATCAACGTTCCGGCCGGTTCTTTATCCGGGTCGAATTTCGTCAGCCACAAGGTTTTGACGAACCGGCCTTTCGCCGCGGGCTCAGCGAGCGCGGTCAATCCTTCGGCATGGCCTTCGAACTCACCCCGCCGCATTACCGGCCCAAAGTGCTGATCATGGTGTCCAAGTCCGACCACTGCCTGAACGATTTGCTGTATCGCCAGCGCATCGGGCAGTTGTCGATGGACGTGGTGGCCGTGGTCTCCAATCACCCGGACCTAGAGCCGCTGGCGCAGTGGCACGGTATCGCCTATCACCACTTCGCCCTCGACCCCAACGACAAACCCGCGCAAGAGGCGCGGGTCTGGCGCGTGATCGAAGACACCGGTGCCGAACTGGTGATCCTTGCCCGTTACATGCAAGTGCTCTCGCCCCAGCTGTGCCGCAAGCTCGATGGCAAGGCGATCAACATTCATCACTCGTTACTGCCCGGCTTCAAAGGCGCCAAGCCGTATCACCAGGCCTACGAGAAAGGCGTGAAACTGGTGGGCGCCACGGCGCACTACATCAACAACGACCTCGACGAAGGGCCGATCATCGCTCAGGGCGTCGAGGTCGTGGACCACAGTTACTACCCCGAAGACTTGATTGCCAGAGGCCGCGACATTGAAGCCCAGACATTGGCCCGGGGTGTGGGTTATCACATAGAGCGGCGCGTTTTCCTAAATGGAGGTCGTACCGTGGTGCTGTGACACGCCAGCGCCCACTAAGCTGCAAGCAGATCGGCGGGCGGCTGGCCGGTCATCCCGCTCCATAACAACAAGGGTGAACTCAATGGCGGACAATCGCGGTGTGGTGTACCTGGGCAACGGCCAGGTTGAAGTGCAGAGCATTCCGTTTCCCAAGATGCAAAACCCTCAAGGCAAGCCCATCCACCACGGGGTGATCTTGCGCGTGGTGTCGACCAATATTTGCGGCTCAGACCAGCACATGGTGCGCGGCCGTACCACGGCGCAAACCGGGCTCGTACTGGGGCACGAAATTACCGGCGAGGTGATCGAGGCCGGGCGTGACGTGGAGCATTTGAAGGTCGGGGATTTGGTATCGGTGCCGTTCAACGTGGCCTGTGGGCGGTGCCGCAGTTGCAAAGAGCAAAACACCGGCGTGTGCCTGACCGTCAACCCGGCCCGTCCCGGCGGTGCTTATGGTTACGTGGACATGGGCGACTGGGTGGGCGGTCAGGCGGAATATGTATTGGTCCCTTATGCGGATTTCAACCTGCTCAAACTCCCGAACCGCGATGCCGCGATGGAGAAAATCCGCGACCTGACTTGCCTCTCCGACATCCTGCCCACCGGTTACCACGGCGCCGTCACGGCGGGCGTTGGCCCCGGCAGCACGGTCTACATTGCGGGCGCCGGGCCGGTGGGGCTTGCGGCGGCGGCGTCCGCGCGTTTGCTCGGCGCCGCCGTGGTGATCGTGGGGGACGTGAACCCGATTCGCTTGGCCCACGCCAAGGCGCAGGGCTTTGAAATTGCCGACCTGTCCAAAGACACCCCGCTGCATGAACAAATCGCCGACTTGCTGGGCGAGCCCGAAGTGGATTGCGCGGTCGATGCCGTGGGCTTTGAAGCCCGAGGCCACGGGCACGACGGCGTGAAACACGAAGCCCCGGCCACGGTGCTGAACTCACTGATGGGCGTGGTGCGGGTGGCGGGCAAAATCGGCATTCCGGGGTTGTACGTGACCGAAGACCCCGGCGCTGTGGATGCCGCCGCCAAAATGGGCAGCCTGAGCATCCGCTTTGGACTGGGCTGGGCTAAATCCCACAGCTTTCATACCGGGCAAACCCCGGTGATGAAATACAACCGCCAATTGATGCAAGCGATCATGTGGGACCGGATCAAAATTGCCGACATTGTCGGGGTCGAAGTCATCAGCCTCGATGAGGCACCTCGCGGCTACGGGGAGTTTGATGCGGGCGTGCCGAAGAAGTTTGTGATTGATCCGCATCGGTTGTTTAGTGACGTGTGAGTGACACACACCTCCAATGCCTCAATCGACGCCTTGGAGGTGGTTTTAATTGGCGTTATTTTTAATGCTATTACTGAGTTCTGATGCCGCGATGTGTCGCCGTTATACTTAAAACCTTATAGGTTGACTCTAACAAATCTACTGCCTGCAACTTTTTTTCTTTTGATAATGTTTTTAGGTCAGTAGCTCCCCGAGCCTCTTGAATAGGGTCGACATCTATGCGTGGATTTTTTGCGGTTCCTCTACCCTTCTTAAGGTTCGGTGGAGAAAAAAAGTTTCTCTTGGGAGACATGTACTGTCTTTGCATGAATTGCCTGCTCTCTGATATTAGATCATCGGCTTTTGCAAGGTTGGCGCGGCTACGCTTAATTAATTGGCCAGTGGATAGATTATTTGCTTGATCAAATGCCTTGCTCCCCATTACTAAATCGAATGTGTGATTTTTATTTATGTTGTTCATTGTTGTAACCACTGTATTTTGGAGATCGATAATTATTTTATTAGTTTGTTTTGACGTTTTCATAATCCCTAGCCCCCTTCCAAACGCTTTCACCCATTGCCACATATGCCCGGTTGGGTCTTGCCTCATCATCGGCTCATTATCACAATACGCATACGCATTAATCCCCCCCTCGCCAAACGGGCTCCAACTGTCCGGGCTATTAAAGCGCATCAATACCGGATTAAACGCTCGATAACCTTGGCCCAATAAATAATGCCCGGTCACGGGTTCGGGGCGTTCGCCGTTAAACCCTATAGCGCTCAGTAAAGCGTCGTGGACGTGATACCCAAAGGGCGTATACACCTGCGCGTGCTGAGTACCGTCGGGGCTAACGCCACTGAGTACTGAGCTTTGTTGATCAGTCGCCAACAACGTGGTGCCCACGCCGCTGCCATGCTGTTGCAAGGCTAGCGGTTGGGAGTCGGTTTCAAAAAAACGGGTTTTACGTTCGCCTTCAATTTCAGTGGCAATGCGGGTGTTGTTGTAAAAGCGTTGGACGCTGTTGGTCGTCGTGAGGCGGTTCAACGGGTCGTATCTGTATGTGCTGGCTAAGACTTTGCGCGTTTTGCTCATGCTGCACTCCGGGGGAAGTGAACGAAGGATTAAGGATCTTTCCGTTTTTTAGTGTGTATAGCCAGTAGGTCCGATAGAGCGTGGAATTATTGGGATCTAAACCACGCTATGTATTCTTTTATGGTGTTAATTTCTTGCTCCAACATGAGAAAGTCATGCCTTGCATCATCTGTGTTTGAGATTTTTTGAATGACGGATGAAGCGTCTTTCTTAGCTTTTTGAAGCTTATCTCTCTTATCGATTAGGCGGTCAAATTTATGTATGTATTTTTTATTTTCGCTATAAACTATTTTTTGGCGCATTTCTGCCTGTTTTAGGAGATCTAGGGCTTCATTTTCCGATAAACCGAAAAGTTTCGGAGGGTTTTCTAATGGGGCGGATTTTCCAGCGATTTCGTTTATAAGCCAATTGCTTTTGTCTATCTGTTCATCAATCGTTGTCGGCAGTTTCGAAACCGTTGAATGCTCTATGATTCCCAGTGATCTGAGAGCCCTTTTCATAAAATTCGGAATGTGTCCTGTAGGATCAATTTTATTCGCAGGGTCATTATCACAATACGTATACGCATTAATCCCTCCCTTGCCAAATGGGCTCAAACTGTCGGGGCTGTTAAAGCGCATCAATACCGGATTAAACGCTCGATACCCTTGGCCCAATAAATAATGCCCCGTCACGGGTTCGGGTCGTTCGCCGTTAAAACCCATTACGCTGAGCAAAGCGTCGTTGACGTGATATCCAAAGGGCGTATACACCTGCGCGTGCTGAGTACCGTCGGGGCTAACGCCACTGAGTACTGAGCTTTGTTGATCAGTCGCCAACAACGTGGTGCTCACGCCGCTGCCATGCTGTTGCAAGGCTAGCGGTTGGGAGTCGGTTTCAAAAAAACGGGTTTTACGTTCGCCTTCAATTTCAGTGGCAATGCGCTCATCTTGATAAAACCGACGCGTGGCGTTGCGGGTGGTCAGGCGGTCCAGTGCATCGTACTGGTAAGTGCCTTCAAGCGTGGGGGGTGATGTTTTCATCGTGAATGCCGAATCAGTGGTTGGATACGATTCAAGCATCCATACGTATTCGGGGGGTGTATAGCTAGCAGAAGTGATAGGTCAGCAGCGCCCGTTGCCGGGCACTGCCTGAGTCACGGCCTGTCTTGACTCAGGTTGACACGTGCAAACGCCGGCCCAGTACGTCCAGCAGGTCGCAGCCGTCGCGCAGCAAGAGGGCGCAGGCGTGGGTGAGGTGTTTGAGGTCGACGCTGTCAGCGTCGTTGAGTTCGAGCCGGTCAAGGCTTTCGAGCGCCTGGGTGACGGCCAGAATGCGCGCCGCCGCGTTGGCATGCAGGACGTCGGGCGGGCTTTGGGTGTCTATCAGCAGGCTGGGGATCAGGCAGTCGATGGCGGTCAGCGGGATGTAGTGGTTCATGGACAATGCTCTTTGTGTGTTTGATAAAACTCCCACCTAGCCGTCGCCAAACGAATAGGTGGCAGCTGCGCGCAGGTTGGCGAACCGGAAACACACCACCGGCAGACCCGAAGGTCTCCCACGCGCAGCTGCCATAAAGCAGCTTTGCGGGTGCAAAAAGTCCTGCAATTAAACAAGAGTTTTCGCATGGTGGTAGTCAGGTCGCCAAACCCGGTCGTCATGAGGACGACCGGCGGACTATAAGCCGCTGGCCCGCAACCGGCAAACCTCAATTGCTGTAGGCCGTAGCGCTTTTGCATTAAGCTTGCCGTCCGTTGGACCGGCGACGGGCGTTGGGAACAACGGCCGGGGCGGCAGGTCTTACACACGGTTTCACTGCTCCGCCGGGAGTGGTCTTTGGCTTTTAAGAGGTGGACGCAATGAAGAAGTTGAGCGCCGTAGCACTGGCAACATGGATGACCGTGGCCGCGAGCCCGGTGTTTGCAGGGGGCTTTAGCCTGAACGATGCCGCCGGCATTTTGAATCAGGTTCAGGGCGGCAACAGCGCGAAGTCCGACCAGACCGTTCAGGCCTTGGCCCTGCTGAATAAAGCCCAACAGATGGGTGTTAAGCCTGAGCAGGCAGCCGGTGGCGTGGGCGCGATGTTGAGCCTGGCCAAAAACCAGCTCACCACCAATGATTACGCAGCCTTGACGCAGCAAGTGCCGGGCATCAACAAAGTCACCGGGGCCGGTGCCTTGACCCAACTGAGCCAGTTCAGCGCCAAGAACCCGCAGCTTCAGGCCCTCGTGGGGCAGATCAACCCGGTCAGCAAAGATGCCAAAGTGGCAGTGAGCAACGTGACGAATCAGTCGCAGCTCAACAGCGCGTTCGAAGCGCTGGGCATGAACAGCAGCCTGATTCAGGAGTTCGCGCCGTTGATCACTCAGTACTTGGGCCAACAGGGCGTAGCCAGCCCGCTGTTGACCACGTTGAGTACGCTGTGGGGCGCTTAAAGGTCAGTTGCGCTCGGCACGCAAGGTGCTGATGCGCTGGTCCTTCTTGATCCAGAGCTGGTTGACCCAGCTCTGGACAACCTCACGAAACACCGGGTCGTTTTCGTAATCACCCTGCCACAACGCCGGATCCAGCTCACGGGTCTGGATGTCGACAATCACTTTGGGCACTTGCCCGCTGATCAACTCCCAAAACCCCGGAATTCTGGCCTGTGGGTACACCACGGTCACGTCGAGTACGGCATCCAGTTGTTCACCCATCGCCGCCAGCACAAACGCCACGCCGCCCGCCTTGGGCTTGAGCAGGTAGGTGTAGGGCGAGTGTTGCAGCGCGCTTTTGGCCGGGGTGAAGCGCGTGCCTTCCAAGTAGTTGACCACCGTCACTGGCTGGCGCTTGAACAGTTTGCAGGCGGCGCGGGTGATTTTCAGGTCTTGCCCTTTGAGCTCGGGGTGCTTGGCCAGGAACGCTTTGCAATAGCGCTTCATGAACGGGTAATCGAGCGCCCACCAGGCCAGCCCGAGAAACGGCACCCAGATCAGTTCCTTCTTTAAAAAGAATTTGAAGAACGGCGTGCGGCGATTCAGGCCCTGCATCAACGCCGGGATGTCGACCCACGATTGGTGGTTGCTGATGACCAGATAAGAGGTGTCGCGGCTCAAACCCTCGGCGCCGCGGATGTCCCAGTGCGTGGGCAGGCACAGGGCAAAAATGCGCTTGTCGATGTCGGACCACGTTTCGGCGATCCACATGACCGCCCGCGAGTTGTAATCGCGCAGACGCCCCGGCGAGATCAGCTTGAGCAGGGCAAACAGCATCAGCGGACCAAATAAAACCAGGGTGTTGCACAGCAGCAATAACGTGACCAAACAGCCGGTGAGCAGGCGGCGCATAAGCGACTCTTGACGATGTGAGGGTCGTCAATGATAAGCAGCACGCCATAGAACGCCAAATTGGAGTGTGGACAAATGTTTCACAGGCGATGAAATAAGCTGCGCGCACACCTGAACACGTGCCGCCCAAACGCGCTGCGTGCGATCACCAGCGACCACGCCCAACGACCGGATGCCCTTTGCCCGCGGGAACCAAGGCGCAAACCGGGGTCTAACCCGCAACCTCTACAGGAAACTGCCACCATGAAATCCGTTTTCGTTTTGTTGTCCGTTCTGGCTTTGCCGGTGATGGCGGCCGAGCCCACGCTGTACGGGCGTTATGAATACATCAAGCTCCCGGAAATCGGTGAAACCTTGCAGGCCAAGATGGACACGGGCGCGCTGACGGCGTCGTTGTCGGCCAAGAACATCGAAACCTTCACCCGCGATGGCGAGTCATGGGTGCGTTTCCAGCTCGCGACCAAAGGCGCGAGCGACAAGGTGTACGAGCACAAAGTGGCGCGCATCAGCAAAATCAAAAACCGCGCCGATGAAGACGACGATAAGCAAGAGCCCGCGAGCGCCAAGCGCCCGGTGGTTGACCTTGAAATGTGCCTGGGTAGTGTCAAGCGCACCGTGGAGGTCAACCTGACCGACCGCAGCAGTTTCAACTACCCGCTGCTGATCGGCGCCAAGGCCCTGCGTGAGTTCGGCGCGGCGGTCAACCCGGCTCGCCGGTATACGGCGGACAAGCCGGGGTGTTAAGGGGGCGTCACTCTTGATCTAATTCTTTCGGATAACGGCAGCTACTTTAGGGGCTGTGCTGGTGCGGGGAGCGAGTACCCAGGAGTTTCCTTCCAATGTCACGGGCCCACGCAAAATGTTTTCAGCTTCACTTTTTCCTACGCGTATTATCCAATCTTTATTTTTGGGGTTAGGTACGAAACCCGTTCTATTAACGGGTTGAGTCGAGGTAAGTGTCCAGGTTCCCTCTTTGAGTTCCACGCGGCCACCTAAGTTTTTTCTGGCGGTAGCGGGCGATACATGGCTTATTCTGCCTGGATCTAACGGTTCCACAACCCAGCCCTTCTGTTCAGTGGGTTGCGTAGGCTGTCTTGAGTGGGGGCTATTTGTTTGAGGAGAACGCGAGGGACCCGATTGTTTGGGCTGCACGTTATTCTGGTTGGGGAGAACTGATAAGTTTTTTTGCGACCCCGGTGTACGGGGGGTGCGGTGAAATAGGCGTCTTAGCCATTTCCAAGGCATGTGCCCGGTCGGGTCCTCCCGGTTCACCGGATCGCCCGCACAATAGGCATACGCATTAATCCCACCCTCACCAAACGGGCTCCAACTGTCGGGGCTGTTAAAACGCATCAGAACCGGGTTAAACGCCCGGTAGCCATTACCGAGTAAGTAATACCCGGTGAACGGGTCAAAGCGTTCGCCATTAAAGCCGAGCAGCTGTGGGGTATCAGCTTCTTGCAGATGATGGCCATAGGGTGTGTAGGCGATTAAATGTTGTTGGCTGTTGTTCAATACAGTTAGCGTTGATCGATTTTCTTCACCTGCAATAAGTAATGCCTTAGGCGTGCCGTTCTGGTGTACCTGATAACTCAATACAGCCTCTTCACATTCGAAGATCCGAAGCCCTACGTTACCTCGGTGCTCAGTTGCGACACGGTCTCGACAATAGAACAGCTGGGTATTATCTGCGTTCGCGCCTTGACTGATTACGTGGCGGTCCAGCGGGTCGTACGCATAGCTGTGAGTCTGTGTCTTCTTTTTTTTTGACATGGCGTTAACCCTTTTCTCATTTCACCGGTTCAGGTGATTAATAAAGGTCTAACGGGCAGGCGGATACTCTCAGAACGAATAGGTTTTAGACCGCTCATCGGACAGCGCGCTATTCACCGCTTAAGCAACCCGCGCGCGCTGATCCACACCGGTATGCCCAGGCCGATCCAGCTCAGGGCATCCCACGCGCCGTCGTCCAGCAACGCGCTGAACAGGCCCATGGCGCTGAGCAGGCCGATGGCCAGCGGGATGGAGAAGACTTTCCAGAAACTCGACTGACGCGGTTTCATCACGTGTTCTCCTTCGCGGCGGTGCGCCGAACCCACCATAAATACAGGCCGCTGCCGAGCACGATGAGGGTCAATACGTCGAGCGCTGCCCAGATGATTTTCATCGGCATGCCGCCGTAGTCCCCGAAGTGCAAAGGCTGGGACATGCCCATGGCGTCCATGTACCACGGTCGCGTGCCCACGGCCGTTACCTGCAGGGTGCTGGCGTCGATCAACACCGGCGTGAGCAAGTGCGAGGTCAGGTGCGTGCTGCCTTTCATGAACACCGCGTAATGGTGCTCGCTGGAAAAACGCGTGCCGGGGAAGGCGATGAAGTCCGGGCGCATGCCGGGGGCGGCGGTGGCGGCGATGTCCAGCAGGTGCGTGGCCGGTGCCAGTTGGGTCAACGGGGGGGCGTTGCGGTACGGCTCGACCATGGCCGTGAGGCTGTCGGTGCGCCAGGCGGCAATGATCAAGTCGGCGCAGGCGCTGATCACGCCTGTGACGCCGACCACCAAGGCCCAGGTCAGCGTCACGACGCCAATCAGGTTGTGCAGATCGAGCCAGCGCAGGCGTGTGGATTTGTCGGTGCGCACGGTGGCGAAGGTGTGTCGGCGCATGAACGGCAGGTACAACACCGCGCCCGAGACAATCGCCAGCACGAACAGAATGCCCATGAAGGCCAGCAACAGCTTGCCCGGCAGTCCGGCGAACATGTCCACGTGCAGGCGCAACATGACCATCATCAGGCCGCCATTGGCCGACGGCATTTCCAGGGCTTCGCCGGTGCGGGCGTCGAGCATGAAGGTGTGCGAGGCATTGGGCTCGGTGCCTGCCGTGGCGGCCATGATGGCGATCACCGCGTTGGGTTCGTCGTCTTCAGTGCCGAAGTACTGCATGACCTCGCCGGGCCGATGTGCCTCGGCGGCCTTGACCAGTTGTTGCAGGTTCAGGCGCGGTGTATCGGCGGGCATCTCTCGAAGCTGCGGGCTGTCACCCAGCAGGTGATCGATTTCATGATGAAAAATCAGCGGCAAACCGGTCAGCGCCAGCAACAGCAAAAACGCGGTGCAAATCAGGCTGGTCCACGTGTGGATAAAGGACCAGCGACGGATGGTTTTGCTTTTCATGACATTCCAAAAATGACGCAGGCTGCGAGGGATGGGTTGTGGTTCCGATATAAAAATTGCTGAACAACCTTTCGCAGCCTGCGGCAGCGATTACAAGTGGTTACCACTTGTAATTAACGCTGGCGAGTATGCTTCGGCGATCACCGTAATAACAGTAGAATCCATCACAGGTAGAGATGTATTCCTTATTAAAAACGTTATTAGCATTGAGAGAAAACGATGCTCCGTTGAGGCTTTTGTTCAACTTCCCCAAGTCGTAATGGACGGCTGCGTCGTAGACAGTGTAAGCCTTACTATGGCCGTAGGACTTGTCTGGAACAAACGCCATGCTCCCTATAGCAATGTTGTCTGTTTCACCAATGTAACGAGCGCCGAAGCCGACGCCAAAGCCCTCGAGCACGCCGTTATGCCACGTGTAATCGGCCCAAAGGGAGGCTTGATGTTCTGGAGTAAGTGGCAATGGACGATTTTTGTCCATCGGATCGCCTACTTTGGTCATTTTGCTATTGGCATAGGTGTAAGCAGCCGTCAGCTTTAAGTTTTCGGTCACTTTACCTACAGCTTCTAACTCCAGTCCTCGCACGTTTGCCTCCCCCAGAGGACGGCTGACGCCAAGAGTGTCATTTAGCACAATATTCTTGCGAGTCAGGTCATAGACCGCGGCTGTGAACAGCATTTCGCTGCCGGGAGGCTGATATTTGATGCCTAACTCATATTGTTTGCCGGTACCGGGTTTGAACGCCTTGCCCTGAAATCCCCCTGCTTCAGCCTGAAATGACTCGGCATATGACACATAAGGCGTAAAACCTGAGTCGAACACGTAACTGAGTGCGGCGTTGCCCGTAAATGCACTATCATCGCGTTTGTCTTGGGCATTGCTATAGTTATAAAAAATTGTGTTGGTATGCAGCCAGTCCTGACGGCCACCCAAGGTTAAACGCCAATTATCTAAAGCCATCTGATCTTGCAGATAAAGACCCGTGTCACGGGTTTTTTGGTTGTAATCGTTATAAGCCGTGAACTGGACGTTGCTGAAGTCTTGCCCGTAGATAGGATTAGTGATGTTGCTGGTCGGCGCAGTTCCGTAATCCCACTTGTAATTAGTGTTGATGCGTTGATGATCCAGCCCGATCAGCAGTGTGTGCTTGATTAGCCCGGTATTGAAATCAGCCTGAAAGTTGTTGTCCACAGCAAATTGGCTAATATCCTCATCAACCACATTCGCCCCGCGCTGTAATGTTCCATCGTCCGCCACAGAACCATAAAAACCGCCAGCCGTTATGCCCTGAAAAGCTAAATCACTTTTGGTGTAGCGCACATTTTGTCGAAACTGCCACACGTCATTAAAGTTGTGTTCCAACGCATAGCCCAAGGCGTAATAAGTTTTGTCATAGAATTCCCACGTCGGATCACCCAAGTTCTTGTGATATTTCACTTGGCCAGCGGGTGTGGCTACTTGAGTCCCTTGCAATGGCAGGAATTGGCTGGTGATACCGGTATCGTCACGATTGAACTGGCTGAGGAATGTCAGCTTTGTGTCTTCATTGATATTCCAAGTCAGGCTGGGCGCGATGTTGTATCGTTTGTCTTCGTTATGCTCAATGGTCGTGTTGCTGTCTCGTACTACACCGCTGACGCGATACAGAAAACGGCCTTCATCATCGATTGGACCCGTAGTGTCAAAACTGATTTGCTTACGTTGATAGCTGCCGATTTGAACTTGGAGCTCATGAGCCGGAGCGTCTTCAGGACGACGGCTGACCATGTCGAGCAGCCCTCCAGCCGGCGTCTGGCCATAAACCGAAGACGCTGGCCCGCGCAAAAGCGCTACACGTTCCAAGTCCCAGGTTTCCAGTTTTGGCATGGCATATGTGCCTTTTGGTAAAGGCAACCCATCAAGGAACTGGGTCGGTTCAAACCCGCGTACCTTTAACCACTCTGCACGGCTATCGCTACCATAACTACTTGCAGTAACTCCCGGCATGTAACGCACTGCATCGTCAAGGTTTTGCACTGCCCTGTCTTGCATCTGACTGCGTGTGGCGATCGATATTGAGCGCGGGGCTTCACGCAGGGCAGTGTCTGTCTTTGTTCCTGAGGCCGTACGTTGGGCAAGATATCCACTTGTTGGCCCCCAAGCCGTTTCGTAGCCTCCTTGACCTGAAATCGTAGTGGCATCAAGGGCTAACGTACCTTGGGGGAGTTCTATCAGGGTAAAACTGCCGTTAATGCCGGGCACCAACTGCAAACCGCTGCCCTGTAACGCCTCGCGCAGCGCCGTGGTCGGCTCGAACTGGCCGTTGACCGGCGCCGAGGTTTTGCCTGCCAGCAAGGACGAGTCGATGGCCAGCGTGATCCCCGCCTGACTGGCGATCTGGTTCAGGGTCGAGGCCAGTGGGCCGGCGGGCAGGTTATAGCTGCGGGCGGTCGTGCTGTGTTCGGCGGCCATCAGCACGCTGCTGGTCAACGGGACGCTGAACGCAATGGCGACGGCTAGCAGGCTGGGGCGCAACAACGTGTCGAGGGTACGGGACATTCGGCAGATTCCTGAATGGAAATGTTTCTCAATGCCTCTATGCCGAACGAGTCTGGAAAAGTGATAGGGCTAAGTGAAATAAATATGCAGGCGGGGGCGTGCGCAGCCGTAAACGCTGGCGCAGGCAGTACAGCACCTGCGCCAGCGGATGTGCCTATGGTTTAAGCGCGAGGTCGGCCCGCAGGTCAAGGGCGTTTTGGGTCGGGCCAGTTATTTGAGCCCGTAAGGCAGCGCGGTGCCGGTGTCCAGGGTGAGCAACAGCGCGCACGCGCTTAGCCCCCGGTGCGAAACACGCTCGAACGCGGGGCGCCAGGGCGGTAGCCGTTACCCGATCACCGGGCTTCCGGTTTTCCGCTGACCGTGACCCACCACGGGGTGCGTTGGGTGATTTGCACCGGCAGGGTCGGCAGCAGTGCATTGAGTGCCAGTTCAATGTTGTTTAACGGGAAGCTGCCGGTGATGCGCAGGTCAGCGACGTCCGGGTCAACCCCCAGGTGGCCGCGCCGGTAGCGGTTGAGCTCGCTGACCATGTCGCTCAGGCGTACGTTGTCGAGCACCAGCATCCCGCGGGTCCAGGCGTCTGCGCCGGGGTTGAGCGCCAGCCGCTGGCCCAGACCGTCGCGGTGCATCACCACTTGCTGGCCTTCGGCGTAGACAGTCTCGTCGGCGGTGTGTTCGGGGTGCGCAGCCACTCGCGATTGCAGGACGCTGAGGCGGGTGCCGTCGTCTTCGCGCTTGACCATAAACCGGGTGCCCAGGGCGCGCAGGCTGCCATCTCGTGTTTTGACGATAAACGGGCGGGCGTCGTTGTGGCCGGTTTGCACCATGATTTCACCCTCGTACAGCACGATCAGGCGCGTGGTTTCGTCAAACCGCACGTCCACCGCGCTGTGGGTGTTGAGGTTGAGCAGGGTGCCGTCGGCGAGTGTTACCACGCGTTGCTCGCCCGTGGCGGTGCGTTGATCGGCCATCCAGTAATCCATCGGCAGGTGGTTTTTGCCCACCAGTAAGGTCAACCCGATCACCAGCGCAAGGCTGGCCAGCCCGCTGCCGATTTTGCGCATCCGGTGGTGGGCGCTGTCACGGGCCTTGAGCAAGGCATTGCGCGCCGGGACGCTGGCGGTGCTGAAACGGTGGTCGAGCATGCCCAACTGCAGCCATGCGCGGGCGTGTTCTTCACTGGCGGCGTACCACTTGGCGAATTCGGCCTGTTCAACCTCACTGCCGTTGCCGCAGTCCAGGCATAACTGCCAGGCAATGGCGGCGTCGAGCACGCGAGCGGACACCGGTTTGCTGTTGGCCTGGCTCATGTCGGTTCGCCATACAGCGCGATGTAGCACTGGCGAATGCCTTGGGCCAGGTACTGGCGCACCCGGGGCACCGACACGCCCAGGCGCTCAGCGATGTCGGCGTGGGTCAGGCCGTCGAGGCGGCTGTACAAGAAGGCGGCGCGGGACTTGCTCGACAGCTTGCCCAGCAAGCGATCAATGGCCTTGAGGTCTTCGAGGATCAATTGCTGTTCTTCAGGCGAAGGCTGCTCGGCTTCGGGAATCAGCCTCAATTCGTTGAGGTAGGCCTGTTCCAGTGCGGCGCGCCGGAAGTAATCGAACAGCAGGCCTTTGGCGATGGCCGCCAAAAAGGCGCGCGGCTCGCGGGGTGCTTGCAATTGGGGTCGGCCCAGCAGGCGCACAAAGGTGTCCTGGCTCAAGTCTTCAGCCCGCTGCGGGCAGGCGACATTGCGCCGCAACCACGCCAGCAGCCAGCCGCGATGGTCGCGATAAAGCGATCCAACCAGCTCACTGTGGGGATTTTGGACTGACGACAAAGGCATCACCGAATGCAAGTTTTAACTAACGATAATTATTCGCGATTGTGTCAGAGCCAAAAGCCATGCGCAATTGACGCTCATCGGATGAACGCCCTCACGCTGACCTTCGCGCAACGGGAAAGAAGAGAGGCGGCGTCAGTGCAAGCGCCCCCGACATCAGGCTTGGGCAGTGGGGTTAGAAGCTGTGCATCTGCTTGCGCCGCTGCCACTGATTGAGCCGCTGTTGCAGGGCCAAGGGGCTGTCGAGGTGTTGAGCGCGGGCGCGGCTGAACAGGATCAGCGCCAGCTCGGCGGTGGCCAGTGCATCGGCACTGGCGTTATGGCGGTCTTCAACCTGCAAGTTGAAGTGCCGGACCCAGTGGTCCAGCCCCGCATCCCGCATGTCGGCGTGCGGGCACAACAGGGGCGCCAGGGCCGCTACGTCCATGAACGGGTGCTGCAAGCGATACCCCAGGCTGTCTTTCAAGGCCCGCCCCAGCATGTGCTGGTCAAACGGGGCATGGAACGCCAGCAGCGGGCTGTCGCCCACAAACGTCATGAAGTCGAGCAGGGCATCAGCGGGGTCGCACCCGGCGGCAATCGCTTCGGGGCCCAGGCCATGCAGTAACACGCTGGGGTTCAGCGGGTTGTGGGTGCGCAGCAAAGTGCGCTCAAACGCTTGGCCCAGATCAATCGCGCCATCCTCAATCACCATGGCGCCAATCGACAGCACTTGGTCGCGGTTGAGGTTCAGCCCGCTGGTCTCCAGATCCACCACCACCCAACGCTGGCGGCGCAATGACGCCTCACCGAGCCTCGGCGCGGGCGGCAGTTGCAGCAGGCGCTGTTGCTGTTCAAGGCTCAAGACCGGGGTCTTGCGTGGCAGCAACCAGGAGAACAGGCTCATAGCTGATACCGCAGGGCCAAGCTGCTTTGCAGACGCTGGGCCTGACGCAGCGCTTCGCGCAGGATGCGTCGGTCAAGCTGGTTGAGGTTGTCCGGGTCGACGCGGTTGGAGTACGGGCGGTTTTCCCGCGTTTGCAATTGGTGCTGTTGCATACGCGTTTGCTGAATGAAGTGATACGCCTCTTCGTAGGCCGCGCCGTCCAGCGTTTCGATCACGCCGAGCGTCACCAGCTGGCGCAAACGCTCCAGCGTATTAATGGCCTCGACGCCATGGGAGAGCGCCAGTAGCCGGGCACCGTCCACAAAGGGCGTCAGGCCCTGCACTTTCAGGTCGAGGGTGGCCTTGTCGCTGCCTTTGCGTTCCAACACAAATTCGCGGAAGCGCCCCACGGGCGGGCGATGGCGCAAGGCGTTGTCGGCCATCATGCGCTGGAACAGGCGATTGTCAGCCACCTGCTCAAGGATGCCGCGCCGCAGTTGCCGGCAACCGCTTTCGTCGCCCCACACCGCGCGCAGGTCGAAATAGATGCTCGATGCCAGCAGGTTTTCGGGCGTGGCTTCGCGGATAAACGCGGCGAAGCGGCGCGCCCATTCGGCTCGGGATAAACACAGGTCGGGGTTGCCGGCCATGATGTTGCCTTTGCACAGGGTAAAACCGCAGGCCGCCAGGTGCGTGTTGATGAGCTGGGCGATGGGCAGCAAGCGCTGACGAATCTCGGCCGCCTGCGCCGCATCGGTCGCTTCGAACAGGATGCCGTTGTCCTGATCGGTGTGCAGTGTCTGCTCCCGTCGCCCTTCGCTGCCGAAGCACAGCCAGGTAAACGGCACGCCGGGGTCGCCTTTTTCGGCCAGCACCAGCTCGATGACACGGCACACGGTGTGGTCGTTGAGCAGGGTGATGATGTGGGTGATTTGGGTCGATGACGCACCGTGGGCCAGCATGCGCTCCACCAGTTGACCGATTTCGCCGCGCAGGTTGATCAGGTTGTCCAGTCGCGGGGCATGGCGAATGGTGCGCGCCAGATGCACCAGATCGACCCGTTGCAGGGAGAACAGGTCACGTTCGGACACCACGCCGCACAAGCGGTGTTCCTTGACCAGGCACACGTGGGCAATGTGGCGTTCGGTCATGGCGATGGCGGCATCGAACGCGCTGTGGTCGGGGGACAAGTAGAACGGGCCGGGCGTCATGTGCTGTTCGATGGCTTGCTCAAAATCCTGCGTCCCGTCGGCCACCACTTGGCGCAAATCGCGCAGGGTGAAAATCCCCAGCGGCGCTTTGTCCTCGTCCACCACCACGATGCTGCCCACCTGTTGTTCGTGCATCAGCCGCACGGCTTCGCGCAGGGCTGTGCCGGGCAGGCAGGTCACGGGATGGCGCATGGCCAGTTCGCCCAGGCGGGTGTTGAGCGAGTATTGCGTGCCGAGGGTTTCGACGGCCTTTTGCTGAACTTGCTGATTGACCTTGTCGAGCAGGCTGCTGACCCCGCGCAGGGCGAAGTCACGGAACTCTTCGGACAGGGCGAATAACTTGATAAACGCAGGCTTGTTTAATTGAAGACAAAACGTGTCTTCGGCCGCGCGATGCTCGGTGCGCGTGGCGCGCTCGCCCAGCAACGCGGCGAGGGGGAAACACTCGCCGGCCGTGATTTCAAACGTGGTCTCGGCCTCCTGACGCCCCACATGGGTACGTTCGCCCACCACGCGGCCCTGCTTGACAATGTAGAAGTGTTCGACCGGGCCATCGGCGGGTCGAATGATGCTTTCACCGGGGCCATAGAAGCGCAGTTGGCACTGCTCGACCAGAAACGCCAGGTGAGTGTTTTCCATTTGGTTGAAGGGCGGGAATCGCTGCAAAAACTGCATGGTGCCGTGAATGTTCTGCAACACCGCGGTTTTTCCTGCCTGGAGAAACGCATCCGATTTACTCATTGACCGTGACCGCATGTCTGACCGTTGTTGTTATGGCGGGGTCGTGCCCCCTGTCGTCTTGATGCGCTTCATGCTCGGTTGTCTGCGCTCACGTGCCCATTGGACGTAAGTCTATGGCAGGCCTTACAGGGTAATGGCCTATTAATATTTTTGAATCACCTCACAGAAAACAGGTCCGTTTATTGTGTTGCAAAACTTGGAATTACAGCTCTGCGAGTGCACATTGGGCGCAGAGCTTAGAGAAAGCTGACTGCACCGGTGGGATAAACGACTTTCACAACGCGTTTGAGAACCCTATGACCGAACACGACATCTTGAGTGACGCCGAGCGAGAGGCCCTGAGTGAGGTGATGAAAGCGCCTGCTCCGGTACAGCCTGAGCAGTGTGTATTGATTGTCGAAGACGATCAGTTTGCACGCGACCTGCTGAGTGAATTACTGCAGATGCATGGCATCCCCTCCATCAAGGCGGCCAGTGCCCGACAAGCCATTCGCGCGTTGATGACGGAAAAAACCATTGGCTTGATCCTCACCGATTTACGCATGCCCGAGCGCGACGGTTTGCACTTGGTTCGCAAGGTGCGCAGGTCGCAATGGGCCAATTTGCCGGTGATTATCATGTCGGGCGATGCCGAGGTGCGCGACACCATCGCCGCGATGCATTTGAGCGTGGTGGATTTTCTGCTCAAACCCATTGATACCGATCAGTTGCTCAACCTGATCAAGCGCGAGTTGCGCATCGAATGAACGCCCACAAAAACCCCGGCACGTGGCCGGGGTTTTTGATGACGCGCCGTTAACGCTGATTCACAGACCCTGTTTGGCCTTGAACTCGCGACGGCGACGGTGCAGCACCGGCTCGGTGTAACCGTTCGGCTGTTTAGTGCCTTCGATCACCAGTTCGACCGCCGCCTGGAAGGCGATGTTGCTGTCGAAGTCCGGGGCCAGCGGGCGGTACAGCGGGTCGTTGGCGTTCTGACGGTCAACCACCGGCGCCATGCGCTTGAGGCTGGCCATCACTTGCGCTTCGTTGACAATGCCATGACGCAGCCAGTTGGCGATGTGCTGGCTTGAAATACGCAGCGTGGCGCGGTCTTCCATCAGGCCGATGTCATTGATGTCCGGCACCTTCGAACACCCCACGCCCTGGTCGATCCAGCGCACCACGTAACCCAGGATGCCCTGCGAGTTGTTGTCCAGTTCGTTCTGGATCTGCTCGGGCGTCCACTGCGGGTTCACGGCCAGCGGGATGGTCAGAATGTCGTCCACCGACGCTTTGGCGCGCTTGGCCAGTTCGGCCTGGCGGGCGAACACGTCGACCTTGTGATAGTGCAGCGCGTGCAGGGCCGCGGCCGTCGGCGACGGCACCCAGGCGGTGTTGGCGCCTGCCAGCGGGTGAGCGATTTTCTGTTCCAGCATGGCGGCCATCAGGTCCGGCATGGCCCACATGCCTTTACCGATTTGGGCGCGGCCTTGCAGGCCTGTGCTCAAGCCGACATCGACGTTGTTGTTCTCGTAGGCCGAGATCCACTTCTCGGCTTTCATGTCAGCCTTGCGCACGACCGGGCCGGCTTCCATCGAGGTATGAATTTCGTCGCCAGTGCGGTCCAGGAAGCCGGTGTTGATGAACACCACGCGCTCGCTGGCAGCCTTGATGCAGGCCTTGAGGTTGACCGTGGTGCGGCGCTCCTCGTCCATGATCCCGACTTTGAGGGTGTTGCGCGGCAGGTTCAGGACTTCTTCGATACGGCCGAACAGCTCGTTGGTGAACGCGGCTTCTTCGGCACCGTGCATTTTGGGTTTCACGATGTAAACCGAACCGGTGCGGCTGTTGCTGCGCGAGGTGTTGCCGTTGAGGCTGTGGATCGCCGCGAGGCTTGTGATCAGGCCGTCGAGGATGCCTTCTGGCACTTCGTTGCCGTTTTTGTCGAGGATCGCGTCGATGGTCATCAAGTGACCCACGTTGCGCACGAACAACAGCGAGCGGCCATGCAGGTTCACGGTGCCGCCGTTGGGGGCGGTGTATTCGCGGTCCGGGTTCATGGTGCGGGTGAAGGTCTGGCCGCCCTTGGACACTTGCTCGCTGAGGTCGCCTTTCATCAGGCCCAGCCAGTTGCGGTAGATCACCACTTTGTCGTCGGCATCGACGGCGGCCACGGAGTCTTCGCAGTCCATGATGGTGGTCAGCGCGGCTTCCATCAGGACGTCTTTGACGCCCGCGGCATCGGTCTGGCCGACGGGGCTTGAGGCGTCGATCTGGATTTCAAAGTGCAGGCCGTTGTGCTTGAGCAGCACGGCGGTCGGTGCGGCGGCTTCGCCGTGGTAGCCGATCAGTTGCGCCGCGTCGCGCAGGCCGCTGCTGGCACCGCCCTTGAGGGCCACGCGCAGTGCGCCATTGACCACCGCGTAACCCAGCGAGTCCACGTGGGAGCCATTGGCCAGCGGTGCGGCTTCGTCGAGGAAGGCGCGGGCGAAGGCAATTACCTTGTCGCCACGTACCTTGTTGTAGCCTTTGCCCTTTTCGGCGCCATCGGCTTCGCTGATGGCATCGGTGCCGTACAGCGCGTCATACAGTGAACCCCAGCGGGCGTTCGACGCGTTGAGGGCAAAGCGCGCATTCATCACGGGCACCACCAACTGCGGGCCGGCCATGCGAGCGATTTCGTCATCGACGTTTTGCGTCGTTGCCTGGAAATCCGCGGCTTCTGGCTGCAGATACCCAATGTCTTGGAGGAAGGCTTTATAAGCCACGGCGTCATGGGCCTTGCCGGCCTGAGCCTGGTGCCAGGCGTCGATGCGCGCCTGCAAATCATCGCGTTTGGCGAGCAGTGCTTTGTTCTTGGGTGCCAGGTCGTGAATAACCTTGTCGGCACCGGCCCAGAACTGGTCGGCATTCAGACCGGTACCGGGGATAGCTTCGTTGTTTACGAAGTCGAACAGGACTTTGGCGACCTGCAGGCCACCGACGTGAACGTGTTCAGTCATTGCTTGCCTCACTCATTTTTATTTAAAGCCTGGAGCGCTTCTCAAAACACCGCGTGGCTCATGCTTGCGGGGTTGTACGGGGTATTGCAGACGCTTTGGCGAACCGTGTTACGAATTATGTAGTGCTCGCCGAGGCATACTACATGATCAATTGCAGATGTGAAAATCAGACTAATCACGTCGTTCCACGACCATTTTTAAGGGTCTGGTCATGTAGAAGAACAGGATGTTCTCAAGAAACACACAGGTTGTTCCAGATAATTCTAAAAACAGTACACAATTTAATGTGCAAACCCTGTGTTCGCGCCACTGTCGTTCGCGCTCCGCACGTGTAAACAGCCGCTGCGCAGCCAACTGTAGTCGGCCAGGCGGATGGCGCACGGTTGCCTATACTCAGTCGACCCCTTTTCAGAGTGCTGGCGCCATGAACCATCTCGTGATTACGGTTTTTGCCCCGGACAAACCCGGTCAGGTCGAGCGCATCGCCCAATGCATTGCCGAACATGGCGGCAATTGGCTGGAGAGTCGCATGTCACGCATGGCTGGACAGTTCGCTGGCATTTTGCGGGTGGGCGTGTCAGCCGAAACCTACGAGGAGTTGGTGGATGCGCTTAAAAGGCTGGAGACCGAAGGCATTCGGGTGCTGGTGGCTGAAAGCGGGATTGAGCAAGCCTGCACCTGGAAACCCATTGCCATGGACCTGGTCGGCAACGACCGCCCTGGCATCGTGCGCGATATCACCAAGGTGCTGACCGATCATGAGGTCAGCCTGGAGCGGCTGGTGACGGAGGTGCGGCCCGCGCCCATGAGCAATGAGCCGTTGTTTCATGCCGAAGCCATTCTGGCCGTGCCGCTGACGCTGTCGCTGGAGGTGCTGCAAGAGCGGCTGGAAAAACTCGCCGATGAGATGCTAGTGGAACTGAAGTTACGCACAGACGAGTAAAGCCAAAGGTTATCCCATGAAACGCTGCACCTGCCTGTGGATAACCGTTGGAAACATCGTTGCAGGCCACAGGGGGTATGGCCTGCATTGGAATGTACGTTTTTTGATCAGGCGCGACGGCGCAGGTTGACCCACGCATCGATGCTGTAGACCAGCAACCCCGCCCAAATGAACATGAACGCGATCAGTGTGCTTTCAGACAAGTGTTCGCCGTACAGCGTGACGGCCAGAATCAGCACAATGGTGGGCGCCAAGTACTGCATGAAACCCAGTGTGGTGTAGGGCAAATGCCGTGCGGCGGCGTTGAAGCACACCAGCGGGATCAGCGTTGCCGGGCCTGCGGCCACCAGCAACCAGGCTTCAGAGCTGGCCCAGAATTCGGCGTGCGCGCTGTTGGCCTCCGGGTGCATCAGCAGCCAGCCAATGGCAATCGGCACCAGAATCCAGGTTTCAACCACCAGGCCGGGCAATGCCTTGACCGGCGCCTGTTTGCGGATCAGTCCATAAAAGCCGAACGTCAGCGCCAACGCCAGCGACACCCAGGGCAGGCTGCCCACTTGCCACACTTGCTGCGCCACGCCGACCGCCGCCAGCCCGACGGCGACCCACTGCAATCGACGCAGACGTTCGCCCAGCAACAACATGCCCAGCAGCACATTAACCAACGGGTTGATGTAGTACCCGAGGCTGGCTTCGAGCATCCGGTCGTTGTTGACCGCCCACACGTAGGTCAGCCAGTTGGCCGCAATCAGCAGGCCGCTTACGGTCAGCACAGCCAGGCGTTTGGGGTTGTCGCGTAACTCTTGCCACCAGCCGGGATGTTTCCACACCAACAACAGTAACGAGCCGAACAGTGCAGACCAGAGCACGCGGTTGACGATGATTTCTGCGGCGGGGACGCTGGCCAGCAGCTTGAAGTAGATCGGGAACAGGCCCCAGATGATGTAGGCGCTCAGGCCCAGAATGTACCCGTGGCGCGGGTTGGCGGCTTGCATGCGGAATCCTTGCGTGAACAACTGTCAGACACTGTGAAGGGCAAGAGTGTAAGCAGGTTTTACGAAGGTGTCGTGTGAAAGGCGGGGGCAGACAGCATTTTTGCGGCCGACGCCCGAGGCCGCGAAAACGTGCTCCCGGGCCTCAGCAACGCGGTGTCAGGGTGTTCAGAACAGCTTCAGCGGTTCTTCATTTAACGCGGACAGTTGCTCGCGCAACGCCAGCACTTGGTCGCCCCAGTAACGTTCGGTGCCAAACCACGGAAAGCTGTGGGGGAAGGCCGGATCGTCCCAGCGCCTTGCCAGCCAGGCGCTGTAGTGCATCAGGCGCAGGGCGCGCAGCGGCTCGATCAAGGCCAGTTCACGCGGGTTGAAATCATGGAACTCGCTGTAGCCGTCCATCAATTCCGACAGCTGGCCCAAACATTCCTGACGATCCCCGGCGAGCATCATCCACAAGTCCTGCACCGCAGGCCCCATGCGACAGTCGTCCAGGTCGACAATGTGGAACACCTCGTCGCGGCACATCATGTTGCCGGGGTGGCAATCGCCGTGCATGCGGATCGTGGTGTGCGGGGTGGCGGCATAGACATCTTCGACGCGCTTGAGCAGATCGCGTGCCACAGACTCGTAGGCCGGGAGCAAGCTGCGGGGTATGAAATTGCCTTCAAGCAAGGTCGTCAGGGAGTCATGGCCAAAGTTTTTTACGCCCAGGGCCTCTCGGTGTTCGAACGGCTTGGTAGCGCCGACCGCGTGCAGACGGCCGAGCAGTTGGCCGAGGCGATAGAGTTGATCGAGGTTGCCCGGCTCCGGCGCACGGCCACCCCGGCGCGGGAACAGGGTGAAGCGGAAACCGGCGTGTTCGAACAGGCTTTCGCCGTTGTGAATCAACGGTGCGACCACCGGCACGTCGCAGTCGGCCAGTTCAAAGGTGAAACGGTGTTCTTCGAGAATGGCTGCGTTGGTCCAGCGCTGTGGACGGTAGAACTTGGCGATCAGCGGTTCCGAGCCTTCGATGCCGACTTGATACACGCGGTTTTCATAGCTGTTGAGCGCGAGCACGCGGGCGTCGCTGAGAAAGCCGATGCTTTCAACGGCGTCGAGCACCAGATCTGGGGTAAGTGTTGCAAACGGATGAGACATGCTGACTCCTGCGCGCAGCAGGCTGCCGCGTCCGGCCCCGCATGTTAGCGCAGACAGCTGAGCAGAGGGCGATAGATATCCATCGCCCTGCGGGTGTTGGCCTTAGGCGCCGACGATTCCTCCGTCTTCGCGGCTGATGGCCATTACCGAGGACCGCGGCTTGCCGCCAGGCAGGTGCTCGGGGAAGGTCGAACCGCCGTTTTCGCCCGGGTGCTGGATGCCCACGAACAGGGTTTTCTGATCCGGGGCAAAGCTGATCCCCGTCACTTCGCAACCGACCGGGCCGACCATGAAGCGACGGATTTCACCCGTGTTGGGGTCGGCGCAAAGCATCTGGTTGTTGCCCATGCCGGCAAAGTCGCCGGTGTTGCTGACATCGCCGTCGGTCAGGATCCAGAGCCTTCCCGCCTCGTCAAAGCCCATGCCGTCCGGGCTGTTGAACATGTTTTGCGGGGTGATATTGGCCGACCCGCCCTTGGGCTGTTTGGGATGCACGGCCGGGTTGCCCGCGACGACGAACAGGTCCCAGTCAAACGTGGCAGCGCCAGGGTCATTGCCTTGCTCGCTCCAGCGCAGGATTTGCCCGTACACATTTTTCTCGCGCGGGTTGGGGCCGCCGACGGGCTGACCGTCTTCACCGCGTTTAACGTTGTTGGTCAGGGTGCAATACACCTGGCCGTCCTTGGGGCTGACGACGATCCACTCCGGGCGATCCATGCGTGTGGCACCGACCGTGCTGGCGGCCAGGCGGGCGTGGATCAGCACTTCAGCCTGATTGGCGAAGCCGCTGCCCGCGTTGATGCCGTTTTTGCCGTGGGTCAGTTCGATCCATTGGCCTTTGCCCTTGGGCCGGTCGGGGTGGCTGTCGCCGTTATCAAAGCGTGCGACATACAAGGTGCCCTGATCCAGCAGGTCGCGGTTTGCCTTGGGGGTTTGGTGGTCGATCTTGTCGCGGCTGATGAACTTGTAAATGAACTCCCCGCGCTCGTCGTCGCCCATGTACACCACGGCATGACCGTCGCGGGTTTCAGCCAGTGCGGCGTTTTCGTGTTTGAAGCGGCCCAGTGCCGTGCGTTTGACCGGCGTTGATTGCGGGTCGAACGGGTCGATTTCCACCACCCAGCCGTGACGGTTCAATTCGTTGGGGGTGTGCGCCAGGTCGAAACGCGGGTCGTGCAGGTGCCAGTTGATGTCTTTACTGGCGGCGACCACGCCGTAACGCTTTTGCGCGGCATCAAAGGTTTGATTCGGGTCGGTGCTGCCAAAGCAGTCAGTGAAGTTTTCTTCGCATGTCAGGTACGTGCCCCACGGGGTTTTACCGTTGGCGCAGTTTTGAAACGTGCCCAGCGCCCGGGTGCCGGTGCTGTCGGCCTGGGTGCGCAGCAACGCATGGCCGGCGGCGGGGCCGCTCAGGCGAATCGGCGTATTGCCGTGAATGCGCCGGTTGAAGGGCGATCCTTGGACAAACTGCCAGTGGTCGCCCTTGCGCTGAATTTCAATCACCGACACGCCTTCACTGGCCTGCGCCTTGTGCGCGTCTTGGGCCGAGGTCGGCTGTCCACCGTGGGGGTAGAGGTAGCGGTAGTTGGTGTATTCGTTGTTGATGGCCATCAGAGCGCGGTCGGGGTCGTCGGGGAATGCAAACAGGCTCATGCCGTCGTTGTTATCGCCGAATTGCACTTCCTGTTGCGCCGCCGTGCCGCTGCCGTCGGGCATGAAGGCCGGGCCGTGCGCGTGCAGCGGTTGGCCCCAGCTGATGAGCACCGAGGCGCGGTAGCCGGGCGGCAGGGTGAGGGTGTCGGTGGTGGCGGCGTCGATGCTGTTAAAACCCAGTAACGGGCTGGACGCTGCGCGCACCCCGTCGGCCAGCACACTGCGGCTCAGCAGGCTGCCGCCCAGAAACATCGCCGCGCCGCACAAGGCGCCCGCGCTGATGAAGCCCCGACGGCTGAGGCCGATGATCTGTTCAAGATCGGTGGTTTGGTCTTCTTGTAATAGGTTCATGTCAGGCTGCCCCTCGCAACGGTTTTGGCAGCCACCTTAATCAGAGGGTGTGACAGGGATGTTTCAGAGGGTGGCGGGCGACGTGTTAAAGCGGCGTACCCAACAGCACCAAGGTCGGCGCGAACTGCACCAGGGCTTCACTGCCCTCCACCAACGCGAGTGTTTCGAGGTGTTGCGCTTCGCTCAGCGCACACAGGGTCTGGCCATTGGGCAGGCCGATGCGCACTTCGCTCGGGCCGTCGTGCGCGTGGAAAATCTGCTCGATCTTGCCGTGTAACCGGTTGTGACCCGCCACCGCAGCTTCGGGCTTAATCAACTGCAACCAACCGGCCTTGATTAACGCCACCACCGGCGTGCCGGGTTCAAGCTCCAGGCGCTGCGTGCTGTCGCGGGTGATGTGCGCTTGCAGGGTCAGCCCACCTGCCAATTGCAGATCGATCAAGTCGTAATGGCCGTGGCCGTGAATGCGCGCGACGGTGCCGTGCAACTGGTTGCGGGCGCTGGTGCGCAGCATCAGGCGGCCCAGCAGCTCAAGGTCTTGGGCTTCTTCGGCGGCGTCCAGTACCTGGCTTTGCAGCACTTGCAGCCGTTGATAAAGACGCAGCACACGCTCGCCCGCTACCGACAACCGGGCACCGCCACCGCCCTTGCCCCCCACGCTGCGTTCTACCAAGGGGGTTTGTGCCAGATTGTTCAGTTCATCAATGGCCTCCCACGCGGCTTTGTAACTGATGCCGGCGCTTTTGGCGGCTCGGGTGATCGAACCTTGCTCGGCGATGTGCTGCAACAGCGCTATTCGCTGTGGGCGGCGGACGATGTGCTGCGTCAGCAAGGTCGGCAAATGCATGTCGATTGATTCGTTTGGCAGGGGGCTTGGCAAAGTGCCCACTTGCCGGGGCGTCGTCAAGCCGGGCCGTCCGGTTTTGGCGTGCGCGCCAGGCAGTACACATCCACCCGTTTCGCCCCGGCCTTGAGCAACAGCAGGGCGAGGCTTTGTGCCGTAGCGCCGGTGGTCAATACGTCATCCACCAACGCCACATGCAGCCCCCGGACTTGAGCGTCGGGCCCCAGCGCGAAGGCGTTGAGCAAGTTGCGTTTGCGGGCTTTGGCGTCGAGCGCCTGTTGTGCCGGGGTGTCCTGGGTGCGTAATAGCCAGTGTGCCTGGCAGGGAATATCAAGGTGGTCACTGAGCCACTGACCCAGCATGACGCACTGGTTGTAACCGCGTTGACGTTGCCGGGCGGCGGACAGTGGGACGGGCAGCAGCACATCCGGCCGGGGTTGAGCCTGCTGGTAGCGATCGAGCAGCGATTGACTGAGAAGTGCTGTCAACAAGCGGCCAAAAGGCCAGCGGCTGTTGTGTTTGAACCGCAGGATCAGGCTGTCCACCGGGAAGTCATACAGCCACGGCGCATGCACCCCCTCAAAGGCGGGCGGGTGTTTAAGGCAGCTCCCGCAGGTCAGGCCCGGCATGGACAACGGCAGGGCGCAGCGCTGACAGGGGGTTTGCAGCCATGGCAGTTCGTGTTTGCAGGGCCCGCATACCGGTTGCCGGGTGGCGGATGGCTCATCGCATAGTAAGCAGTTCTGTACATTAAATAACCAGATGTAAACCTCCATTTTGTTCTGGGTTGACAGCGTGGGTAACATCCTTAAACATACCGGTCATCCGTGCCCCTGCCTGAAATACCCCATTCAGGTTTAAACCAAAGCATAAACAAGAGAGACGCCGATGAGCGCCAGCACCTTTAACACCATGCGTCATGATTGGTCTTTAGTCGAAGTGCGGGCGTTGTTCACCCAGCCCTTCAACGACCTGATGTTTGCGGCGCAACAGGTTCATCGCGCGCATTTCGACGCTAACCGGGTGCAGGTCTCGACGCTGCTTTCAATCAAAACCGGCGCCTGCCCGGAAGATTGCAAATATTGTCCGCAGTCGGGCCACTACAACACCGGGTTGGCGAAAGAAAAGTTGATGCAGGTACAGGCGGTGCTGGAGGAAGCGGCGAAAGCCAAGGCCATCGGCGCAACGCGCTTTTGCATGGGGGCCGCGTGGAAGCACCCGTCGGCCAAAGACATGCCCTATGTGCTGAAAATGGTTGAAGGCGTGAAAGCGCTGGGGCTGGAAACCTGCATGACACTGGGCAAGCTCGATCAGGAGCAAAGCGCCGCGCTGGCCCAGGCGGGGCTCGACTACTACAACCACAACCTCGATACATCGCCAGAGTTCTACACCACCATCATCACCACCCGCACTTACAGCGAGCGCTTGCAAACCCTGAGTTATGTGCGTGATGCAGGCATGAAGATTTGTTCGGGCGGCATTCTGGGCATGGGTGAGTCGCTCGATGACCGCGCCAATTTGCTGATTCAACTGGCCAACCTGCCGGAACACCCGGAATCCGTGCCGATCAACATGCTGGTGAAAGTGGCGGGGACGCCGCTGGAAAACGCTGACGATGTGGACCCGTTTGACTTCATTCGCATGCTGGCCGTGGCGCGCATCATGATGCCCAAGAGCCATGTACGGCTGTCGGCCGGCCGTGAAGCCATGAACGAACAAATGCAGGCGCTGGCCTTCATGGCCGGGGCCAATTCGATTTTTTACGGCGACAAACTGCTCACCACGTCCAACCCGCAGGCGGACAAGGACATGCAGTTGTTCAGTCGCCTGGGCATCCTCCCCGAGGCCCGCGAAGATCATGCTGACGAAGTGCATCAGGCGGCCATCGAGCACGCGCTGATGGATCAAAAATCCAGCGAGCAGTTCTACAACGCTGCGGTTTAACGCTACCCACCGCACAGGTAGGCGCGGGCGCACGCTGCGCTCAGGTCTGTAACGGCTCGGCTTTGCCCGCCGTGCGGCCTGTCGCAGCGTGCGCCGGTGGCTACAAGAGGGCTCGCCTAGCATGTCTTTTGATTTAAGTGCCCGTCTGGCTGCGCGCCGGGCGGACAATCTCTATCGCCATCGCCCTTTGCTTGAAAGCCCGCAAGGCCCTCAAGTGGTGGTCGACGGGCAGCTGTTATTGGCGTTTTGCAACAACGACTACCTGGGCCTGGCCAATCACCCGCAAGTTATTGAAGCCTGGCAGCAGGGCGCTTCGCGCTGGGGTGTCGGGGGCGGTGCATCGCATTTGGTGATCGGTCACAGCCGCCCGCACCACGCACTGGAAGAAGCACTGGCCGAATTCACCGGTCGCCCGCGCGCACTCTTATTCAGCAATGGCTACATGGCCAACCTGGGGGCCGTCACGGCGCTGGTGGGGCAGGGCGATACGGTGCTCGAAGATCGCCTCAACCATGCGTCACTGCTGGATGCGGGCTTGTTGAGCGGGGCGCGGTTCAATCGTTATCTGCACAACGATGCCGCCAGTTTGGCCAAGCGTCTGCAGAAAGCCGTCGGCAATACGCTGGTGGTCACGGACGGCGTGTTCAGCATGGACGGCAATGTGGCCGACGTGCCCGCGCTGGCCCGCGAAGCCAAGGCCAAAGGGGCCTGGCTGATGGTCGATGATGCCCATGGTTTTGGGGCGCTGGGTGCCACGGGCGGCGGGATTGTCGAGCATTTCGGCTTGGGGCTGGACGATGTTCCCGTGCTGATCGGAACCCTCGGCAAAGCCTTCGGCACCAGCGGTGCGTTTGTGGCGGGCAGTGAGGCGTTGATCGAAAGCCTGATCCAGTTCGCCCGCCCTTACATCTACACCACCAGCCAGCCCCCGGCCTTGGCGTGCGCGACGTTAAAGAGCCTTGAGCTGCTGCGCAGTGAACACTGGCGACGTGAGCACTTGAACCGGTTGATTGGTCAGTTCCGTCAAGGGGCCGAGCAGATGGGCCTGCAACTGATGGACAGCTTCACGCCGATTCAACCCATCCTCGTGGGTGACAGCGCGCAAGCGGTGCGTTTATCGCAGCAATTGCGTGCGCGCGGCCTGCTGGTGACCGCCATCCGCCCGCCGACGGTGCCGGCTGGCGGTGCGCGTTTACGCGTCACCTTGTCGGCCGCGCACACCGAGGCCCAGGTGCAGCTACTGTTAAACGCATTAAACGACTGCTGGCCAACCGTGGAGTCGAACCATGCGTGACCGCTTGATTCTGTTGCCGGGCTGGGGGCTTGGCGTGTCGCCGTTGGAGCCTTTGGCGGCCGCCTTGCGAGGGCTGAACGAGCACTTGCGGGTTGAGATCGAACCGTTGCCGGTGCTTGCATCGGCGCAGTTGGACGACTGGCTGGATGAACTGGAGGCTGCGGTGCCTCAAGACGTCTGGCTGGGCGGTTGGTCTTTGGGCGGCATGCTCGCCAGTGAGCTGGCTGCGCGTCGGGCAGAGCGCTGCTGTGGGTTGGTGACGCTGGCCAGTAACCCGCGTTTTGTCCGCACCGACGACTGGCCGGGCGCCATGCCGGGCGCCACGTTTGACGCGTTTATCAACGGGTTTCGGGAGGCGCCTAACACAACGTTGAAGCGTTTTTCTTTGTTGTGCAGTGACGGCAAGGCCATGGCCAGTCGGCTGCTTAACGGCGCACCGCACGCGCAGCCGGATACCTTGCTGGCGGGGCTTGAGCTGCTCGCTACGCTGGACACCCGTGGGGCGCTCAAAGCGTTTAACGGGCCGCAATTTCACGTTTTCGCCGGGCAAGACGGGCTGGTGCCCGCGCAGGCCGCCAGCGATTTGCTGGCGTTATTGCCCGATGTTCAAGTGGGCCTGATGGAACAGGCCTGTCACGCGTTTCTTCTGCAAGCACCCCACGAACTGGCGGCGGCGATCCAGAGTTTTTTAAACGAGTTGGGTGATGACTGATCTGAGTGTGGGCAACCTGCCGGACAAGCGTCTGGTGGCGGTGTCGTTTTCGCGTGCGGCTGCCAGTTATGACAGCGTGGCTGAATTGCAACGTGCAGTCGGTCATGAATTGATCGGGCGATTACCGCCTGATGTGAGCCCCCGACGCTGGCTGGATGTGGGCAGTGGCACCGGCTATTTCAGTCGCGTGCTGGGTCAGCAATTTGCGGGCAGTGAAGGCGTGGCGCTGGATATCGCGCAGGGTATGCTCACCTATGCGCGGCCGCTGGGGGGCGCGCAGCACTTTATTGCCGGGGACGCTGAGTGCTTGCCGCTGCAAGACAACCGCTGTGACCTGATCTTTTCCAGCCTGGCGTTGCAGTGGTGCGAGCATTTTGACGGGGTGCTCAAAGAAGCCCAGCGCGTGCTCAGGCCGGGCGGGGTGTTGGCGTTTGCCAGCCTGTGCGTCGGCACGCTGAGCGAGTTGCGCGACAGTTGGCAGGCGGTTGACGGGCAAGTCCATGTCAACCGTTTCCGGTCGTTCGCCGCGTATCAGCAACGCTGTGCCGACAGTGGTTTTCAGGTGCTCAGCTTGCAGACTCAGCCCCATGTGCTGCACTACCCTCAGGTGCGCCACTTGACCCATGAACTCAAAGCCCTGGGCGCGCATAACCTTAATCCGGGACGGCCCGAAGGCTTGACCGGCAGGGCGCGGCTTCAGGGGTTGATGGCCGCTTATGAACACTTCCGTCAACCCCAAGGGTTACCGGCGACGTATCAGGTGGTCTACGGCATTTTGGAGAACCCGCGATGAGTCCTGCTTATTTCATTACCGGTACGGACACCGATGTCGGCAAAACCACGGTCGCGGCGGGTCTGTTACAGGCCGCGCGTGCGGCGGGCTTGAGCACGGCGGCGGGTAAACCGGTGGCCTCCGGGTGCGAGGTGACGCCCGAGGGGCTGCGTAACGCAGACGCGCTGGCATTGATGGCTCAATGCACCCTTGCATTGAGCTATGGAGAGGTTAACCCGGTCGCGTTTGAACCCGCCATCGCGCCGCACATCGCGGCCCGTGAGGCAGGCGTGGCCCTGACGGTGCAGGCATTACTCACACCGATGCAGCGCATCCTGAGTCAGCGCGCCGATTTCACCCTTATAGAAGGCGCAGGCGGTTGGCGCGTGCCGTTGTCGGGGCAGGACAGTTTGTCGGATGTGGCTCAGGGTCTGGATTTGCCGGTGATCCTGGTGGTGGGGGTGAGGCTGGGGTGCATCAGCCATGCCTTGCTCACGGCTGAAGCGATTGCTCAGGATGGCCTGCAACTGGCTGGCTGGGTGGCCAATATCATTGACCCGAAGACCTCGCGCCTTGAGGAAAACCTCGCCACCCTGGCCGAACGCTTGCCTGCACCGTGTTTGGGGCGAGTGCCCAAACTCAAGTTACCGACCCCCGAGGCCGTCGCGCAGTACCTTGAATTGGACCTGCTGGACTGAACCTGACGCTATTGCCGGGGCCTATCGACTGGCCAACAGCCATGAGCTTTTTTGACGGGCCTTTTGCCATCAGGTCTGCTTGAATGAAGGTCGATTCCCTCTTCAAAGGATGATGCCGCCATGGAAATCTCAGGAAGCACTGCGTTTTACGCGGGTCTGAGCACCGTTCAGGCCGGGCAGAACCGGGTCGACCAAGCCGCGGGGCAGATCGCCGGTGCGACGCTTGATCGCGCGGTGGGTAGCCAATCCTCCGACACTCAAGTCAACCGCATGCGTGCCGTTGACCGTAGCCAGCTTTCTGATGTTGCCAGTGATGTGGCTGATTTAAGCGTAGGCAAAGCACAAGTCGAACTCGGCGCCAAAGTGGTACGCACGGCTGACGAAATGGTCGGAACGTTGATCGATACCTACGCCTGATCTGCGGGTGTTGACCTCGACGCGGCTTCAGGCCGGGTCGATGTCCACTCTGGATCTTCCCAAAGGCTGCCCGGCGCAGCCTGACGCCACCCCGGCACTGTCGCGCTTAACTGTTTTCAACGCTTTTTCACAGGCAGGTCGCCGTGTGTCCGTCGGGACGAACGGCGTATTGCAGCTGCTTGACAATAAAAGGGCGTAAACGTATGTTTCAAACACCTGTTTGACCGCAATAACAAATTCTACGCGGTTGTTCATTCCCGGATTCATCAGCAGAGGTTTATCGCTATGCCTGATTACAAGGCCCCCTTGCGTGATATTCGCTTCGTACGTGACGAACTGCTCGGTTACGAAGCGCACTATCAGAGCCTGCCGGCTTGCCAGGACGCTACTCCAGATATGGTTGACGCCATTCTTGAAGAAGGCGCCAAGTTTTGTGAACAGGTGCTGGCACCTCTGAACCGTGTGGGTGACACCGAAGGCTGCACCTGGAGCGAGTCTGGCGTTAAAACCCCGACCGGCTTCAAAGAAGCCTACAAACAATTCGTTGAAGGCGGCTGGCCAAGCCTGGCTCACGACGTCGCGCACGGTGGTCAGGGTTTGCCTGAGTCGCTGGGTCTGGCGGTCAGTGAAATGGTGGGCGAAGCCAACTGGTCGTGGGGCATGTACCCCGGCCTGTCTCATGGTGCGATGAACACCATCTCCGAGCACGGCACTCCCGAGCAGCAAGAGACGTACCTGAGCAAACTGGTCACGGGCGAGTGGACCGGCACTATGTGCCTGACCGAGCCGCACTGCGGCACCGACCTGGGCATGCTGCGCACCAAGGCCGAGCCTCAGGCTGATGGTTCGTACAAAGTTTCCGGCACCAAGATCTTCATCTCGGCCGGTGAACACGACATGGCCGACAACATCGTCCACATCGTTCTGGCGCGTCTGCCGGATGCACCGGCTGGCACCAAGGGCATTTCGCTGTTCATCGTGCCCAAGTTCATGCCCGCTGCCGATGGCACCATCGGTGAGCGTAACGCAGTGAGCTGTGGCTCCCTTGAGCACAAAATGGGCATTCACGGTAATGCCACGTGCGTGATGAACTTTGACGGCGCGACCGGTTTCCTGATCGGCCCGCCGAACAAAGGCCTGAACTGCATGTTCACCTTCATGAACACCGCCCGTCTGGGCACTGCGCTGCAAGGTCTGGCCCACGCCGAAATCAGCTTCCAGGGCGGCCTGAAATACGCCCGCGATCGCCTGCAAATGCGTTCGCTGACCGGCCCTAAATTCCCGGAAAAAGCCGCTGACCCGATCATCGTCCACCCGGACGTGCGTCGCATGCTGTTGACCATGAAGGCCTTCGCCGAAGGCAACCGTGCGATGGTCTACTTCACTGCCAAGCAAGTCGACATCGTGAAATACGGCGTTGATGAAGAAGAGAAGAAAAAGGCCGACGCACTGCTGGCGTTCATGACGCCGATCGCGAAAGCGTTCATGACCGAAGTCGGTTTTGAAGCCGCCAACCATGGCGTTCAAATCTACGGCGGTCACGGTTTCATCTCTGAATGGGGCATGGAACAAAACGTTCGCGACAGCCGTATTTCGATGCTGTACGAAGGCACCACCGGCATTCAGGCGCTCGACCTGCTGGGCCGCAAAGTGTTGATGACCCAGGGCGAAGCCCTCAAAGGCTTCACCAAGATCGTGCACAAGTTCTGCCAGAACAACGAAGGCAACGAAGGCGTTCAGGAGTTCATCGCACCCTTGGCGGCGCTGAACAAAGAATGGGGCGAACTGACCATGAAGGTCGGCATGGCCGCCATGAAGGACCGTGAAGAAGTGGGCGCGGCTTCGGTCGACTACCTGATGTATTCGGGTTATGCCTGCCTGGCGTACTTCTGGGCTGACATGGCGCGTCTGGCGGCTGAGAAACTGGCTGCTGGCACCTCGGAAGAAGCGTTCTACAAAGCGAAATTGCAGACCGCCCGCTTCTACTTCCAGCGCATCCTGCCACGCACTCGCACTCACGTGGCTGCCATGCTGTCGGGTGCCGCCAACCTGATGGACATGAAAGAAGAAGACTTCGACCTGGGCTACTAAGCCCCGCCGCTGTCCCCTTCCAAAAGCCGCTTCTCCTTCGGGGGAAGCGGCTTTTTTAGTTGTGGGCGAAGTGATTCGCCGTTTACGCCGCGCGCTGCGCCCTGGCTGTCTCGATCTGCAACATCTAAACCCGACAAATCCTCTAAGACTTTCGCCTTTTCGGCCGTTAAATCCTATGGCCGAGGCGAACGGGACGTCGCCTAGTGTGCTTAACTGCGGAAAAAGCAGGCACAATGCCACTACTTGGTTGTTCAGGTTGGAGCCTTACTTTTGTCGCGTCCTTCTGCTGCACGTTTCACTCACTTTTTGCCGTCTATTGTGCTGCTGACAGCGGGCCTGGCGGCTGCGTATGTCAAAGACCTCAATGTGTTTTTTACCTCATTGTTCAATGTGCTCCCCACTCTGGTGCTGTTGTTGGGCGGTGCTTACTGCGCGGTCTACCGGCGTCAGCGCGAACTGTTTTTGATGCTGACGGTGTACATCGCCTACTTTCTGCTCGATACCCAGACCGATTACTACCGTGACAACGGACAAGTGCGCACCGATGCCGCCGTGGTTTTCCATTTGTGTTCACTGTTATTGCCGCTGCTGTACAGCCTCTACGCGGCCTGGGAGGAGCGCACTCACCTGTTTCAGGATTTGGTGGCGCGCTTTGCTGTGCTGTTGGCGGTCGGCAGTGTCGCGCTGGGGCTGGAGCAAAGTTACCCACAGGTGCTGCTGAACTGGCTGGCAGAAATTCGCTGGCCCGCCTTGCATGGCGCCTGGATGAGCCTGATTCAATTGTCTTACCCGGTGTTTTGTATCGGTTTTGTACTGCTCGGCTGGCAGTACTGGCGCAACCCCCGGCCGCTGCATGCGGCCCAATTGGTGGGGTTGCTGGGGCTGTTCTGGATGTTGCCGCAAACGTTCATCCTGCCGTTCACGCTCAACATCATGTGCAGCCAGGTGATGTTGATGATCGCCGCCGCTGTGGCGCACGAGGCCTATCAAATGGCTTTCCGTGACGAGCTGACCGGTTTGCCGGGGCGTCGCGCATTGAACGAACGCTTGCAGCGGTTGGGGCGTAATTACGTCCTGGCCATGAGCGACGTCGATCATTTCAAGAAATTCAACGACACCCACGGTCACGATGTCGGCGATCAGGTCTTGCGTCTGGTTGCCAGCAAGCTGTCCAAAGTCGGTGGCGGCGGCCGGGCCTATCGCTACGGCGGCGAGGAGTTCGCGCTGGTTTTCGCAGGCAAAACCCTGGACGAATGCATGCAGCATCTTGATGAGTTGCGTGAGTCCATTGCCATTTACAACATCCAGTTACGTAATCAGGAAAGCCGCCCGCAAGATGACCAACAAGGTCGACAGCGCCGTGCAGGCACGCGGGCCAGCAGTGTATCGGTCACGGTGAGTATCGGCGTCGCCGAGCGGATGCCGGAGCAGCGCACGGCCGAAGAGGTGCTCAAGGCGGCGGACAAGGCGCTCTACAGTGCGAAGAGTGCAGGCCGCAATTGCGTCATTGCCTATGGCCAAACCCGACGGGGCGCCGTGCGGACCACTGAAGCCCCAGCCTGAGATGACTGTATCTGTCTATTCAGTCACTAGGCGACCCTATGTATCGCTCTCGTTGTTAAGTTAGAGTGTGCCACTTCTATCCGTGGCCCGTCCGGGCTTTGACCGTTAGCGATTACGAGGTTTGCTATGGCTGATTACAAAGCGCCCCTGCGCGATATGCGCTTCGTCCTCAATGAAGTGTTCGAGGTCGCCTCCCTTTGGGCAACACTGCCGGCACTGGCCGAGACCGTGGACGCCGAAACGGTTGAGGCCATTCTTGAAGAAGCGGGCAAAGTGACAGCCAAAAGCATCGCGCCGTTGAGCCGTAGCGGTGATGAAGAGGGTTGCCATTGGAACGATACGGTCGTGACCACCCCCGCCGGTTTTGTCGAGGCTTATAAAACGTACGCCGAGGGCGGCTGGGTCGGCGTCGGCGGTGATCCCGAGTTCGGCGGCATGGGTATGCCCAAGGCAGTGTCGGCTCAAGTTGAAGAGATGATCAACTCCTCCAGCCTCGCGTTCGGCCTGTACCCGATGCTCACGGCCGGTGCCTGCGTGTCGATCAACGCCCATGCCAGCGACGCGCTGAAAGCCACCTATTTGCCGAATATGTACGCCGGGGTGTGGGCCGGTTCCATGTGCTTGACCGAGCCACACGCTGGCACCGATCTGGGCATTATCCGGACCAAGGCCGAGCCTCAGGCCGATGGCTCATACCGGGTCAGCGGCACCAAGATTTTCATCACCGGTGGTGAGCACGACCTGACGGAAAACATCATCCATTTGGTGCTGGCCAAACTGCCGGACGCCCCGGCGGGGCCTAAAGGCATTTCGCTGTTTCTGGTGCCCAAGTTCATGGTCAATGCCGATGGCAGCCTCGGCCAGCGCAACCCGGTCACCTGCGGCTCTATCGAACACAAAATGGGCATTCAGGCCTCGGCCACGTGCGTGATGAACTTCGACGAGGCTGTCGGCTACCTGGTGGGCGAGCCCAACCGTGGCCTAGCGGCCATGTTCACCATGATGAACTATGAGCGTCTGGGGGTAGGCATTCAGGGGCTGGCATCGGGCGAACGCTCGTACCAGAACGCGGTGGAATACGCGCGTGATCGCCTGCAAGGCCGGGCAGCCACTGGCGCTCAAGCCAAAGACAAAGCCGCCGACCCGATCATCGTCCACGCTGACGTGCGTCGCATGCTGCTGACCATGAAAGCGTCGAACGAAGGCGGACGGGCCTTTTCCACCTACGTGGCCAATCAGCTGGACATTGCCAAGTTCAGCGATGAACCAGGCGCCCGCGAGCGGGCCGATGCCCTGGTGGCATTGCTGACACCGGTGGCGAAGGCGTTCATCACCGACCTGGGCCTCGAAACAACCGTCCACGGCCAGCAGGTGTTTGGCGGTCACGGTTACATCCGTGAGTGGGGCCAGGAGCAACTGGTGCGTGATGTGCGTATCACGCAAATCTACGAAGGCACTAACGGTATTCAGGCGCTGGACTTGGTCGGGCGCAAGATCGTGGGTAATAACGGCGCGTATTACCGTTTGTACGCCGATGAAATCCGTCAGTTCATCGCGTCGGCTTGCGGCGACCTGCATGAGTTCACGGCGCCTTTGGCCTCAGCTTTGGACACACTTGATGCGTTGACGGCCTGGGTTCTGGAGCGTGCGAAATCCAACCCTAACGAGATCGGCGCTGCCTCGGTCGAGTACCTGCACGTTTTTGGTTACATAACGTATGCCTACATGTGGGCAATGATGGCCAAAGCCGCTAAGGGCAAGGAGGCGGAAGACGCGTTCTATGTCAGCAAAATGGGCACTGCACGCTTCTATTTCGAGCGTTTGCTGCCCCGTATTCATTCTCTGAGTGCGTCGGTCAAGGCGGGCAGCGAGTCGTTGTATTTGCTCGATGAAGCACATTTTTAACCTGTTTAGGCATATGTAAGCATTTGCTTACACAACGCGCTGCCAATCGTCCATATCGCAGAATTGGATCCAGCGGTAATCTACTTCACATGGACGTCGAGCAGGAAGCTCAAAGCAACAACAGGGACACGTAGGATTCTGCCAGGAAGGCGGAGTGAAAAGGATGTCAGGGAAACAGTCTGCAAAACCCCGCTTCGGCGGGGTTTTCTTTTTGTGGCGCAGAAAGATGTTTACGACGTGTAGGAGCAAGCCTTCTCATGGGGCGTAAACGTTAGAGCGGGGTTTCTTCCTGCTGGATCACATCCTCAAGCAGCGTGCGCAGTAACCCCAATGTGGCTTGCTGGCGTTGTACATCTCGACACACCAATCCCACTTTCAATGGCACCCTCGGCTCGCTGAGCGGTTTCCAGAGCAGCGCCTTGTCGTCGTGTTCGTGACGCGAACGCCCCGGCAGCACCGTGGCCAATTTGGTGTGCGGCAAACTGTCGAGAATCCCGGCCATGTTGTTGAGCTCCGCCTGGACCTGTGGACGACGGCCCAGATTGGCCAATTGGCTCTGCCAGATCTGGCGCACCTGAAACTCTTCCCCCAACAGCAGCATCGGCAACTCTGCCGCCTGCGTCAGCGAGACCTTCTTGAATTCCCGCAGTGGGTGATCTGCCGGGATGACCAGTTGCAGCTCATCTTCGTACAGCAGCATGCCGTGTAACCCCGGCTGGCGCGGCGGTAGGTAGCTGATGCCGATGTCGAGTGAGCCATTGAGCAGGCGACGTTCAATCTCAAGGCCTGTCAGCTCGTAAATCTGCACCACCAGGTGCGGTTGCGCCTGACGCACTCGCTCCAGCATTTGCGGCACCAAGCTGGTGTGGACCGTTTGCAGCACGCCAATGGCAATGGTGCGCAAGGCTTGGCCCTGAAAGTTACGCAAGGCTTCTTTCGCCCGCTGCAACCCGTCAAGCAGTGGCAATGCGTGGTTATACAACGTGTGCGCGGCCAGTGTGGGCAGCAAGCGTTTGCTGCTGCGCTCGAACAGGCTGACATCAAGGTTGTGTTCGAGATGGCGGATCTGTTGCGAAAGGGCCGGTTGCGAGATGGAAAGCCGTTCGGCAGCGCGTCCCACATGACCTTCTTCGTACACCGCGACGAAATAACGCAGTTGCTTGAAATCCATAAGTAATACTTATCGAAAATGCTTAAAAAACGAAATGGCTCAAACGCCGTCAGGCGCCTAGTCTACGCCCATTCCACAGGGCTCATAGCGTCACAGAGCCCAATGAAGTGCATGGGCGTAGCGCAATTTTGCATAGGCAAGGCAGAAAACCCCGCAGAGGGATTCACCCTGAATATGCCCCGCCCCCGATTGCAAATCGAAACGGCTTATGGTCACAAGGTCAGCGTGCATGAACCTGTTTAACCTGCGTCGCCAATCCCCCAGCCTTGATGAACTGGCGATTGAGCCTCAGTCATTGCCTATGAATAACGCCGTATCCAGAGCGTGTTTGATGCCCAGCGTAGAGCGGCCAGCGCAGGTTTTCGTGCGCGGTCAGGGGTCCTGGATGTGGGACAGCGACAGTCGGGCTTACCTGGATTTCACCCAGGGCGGGGCCGCCAATTGTCTGGGCCACAGCCCGGCCGTGCTGACCCGGGCGATCGCAGAACAGGCGCAGTCATTGATCAACCCTGGCTCCGGGTTTTTCAATCGCGGCATGCTGGACCTGGCTGAACGCCTGTGCCACAGCACGGGCAGCGATCAGGTGCATTTTTTGAACACCGGGGCCGAGGCTAACGAAGGCGCGATCAAGCTGGCGCGCAAATGGGGCCAACTGCATCGCGGCGGCGCTCACCGGATCATCACGGCGACCGGCAGTTGTCACGGTCGCAGCTTTGGCGCGATGTCGGCGTCGGGCAGCGGCACGTTCGATAACCGTTTCGAGCCGCAACTGCCGGGGTTCATCAATGTGCCGTTCAACGATCTTCCCGCGTTGCACGCCGCAGTCGATGCGCAAACCGTGGCCATCATGCTGGAACCGGTGCAGAGCGAAGCGGGGGTGATTCCCGCGACCGAGCATTACCTCAAAGGGGTCGAGCGCCTGTGCCGGGAGTTGGGCATTTTGCTGATTCTCGATGAAGTCCACACCGGTATGGGGCGCTGCGGCACCCTGCTGGCGGAACAGAATTACGGCATTCGTGCCGATGTCATCACCCTGGGCAAAGGCTTGGGCGGTGGTGTGCCACTGGCTGCGCTGCTGGCGCGCGGCAAAGCGTGTTGCCTGGAAGCGGACGAGCTGGGCGGCACGCATCACGGCAATGCCCTGATGACGGCAGCGGGCAGTGCCGTGCTGGAAACGCTTGTTGAAAAAGGCTTTTTGCAGCAGGTTCGCGACGCAGGGCAACACTTGCGCGAGGGCCTGGGGCGTTTGGCCAGCCGTTATGCACAGGGGGAATTACGCGGTCAGGGCCTGATGTGGGGCCTGACACTGTCGGATGACTCGGCAGAGGAGCTCGTAAAAGCAGCGCTTTATGAAGGCTTGCTGATTACCGCGCCGCAACCCGACTGCCTGCGCTTTACCCCGGCGCTGTGCGTCAGCAAAGGCAATATCGATGAAATGTTGCTGCGTTTGGCCCGCGCGTTTTCCCGGGTCAGAACCGCGCAGTTGCAGTGTCGCCGTGCCGTGTTGGTGTAATCGCTGACACACCGGCGCACACAGAATTTAAAGAACCGTCTCGCGGTATAACGCATCGCCCCGTGCCTGTTTCGTTCGGCACGGGGCGTTTTTTTGCCTGTGGAAAAGTACCGACTGAACCTTTTGACAGTGCTCAGAGTCGATTAACCATAGGGCTTGATTGAGCCCACCATTGATTGGGGACTGAACACATGGACATTATTCGAATCATCATCGCCATCCTGCTGCCGCCGCTGGGTGTGTTTTTACAAGTCGGTTTCGGCGGTGCTTTCTGGCTCAATATTCTGTTGACGCTGTTGGGGTATTTCCCGGGCGTGATCCACGCGGTGTACATCATCGCCAAGCGATAACTTTCCTTTCGCCCTGATCGGTCACTGTTGCCGATCCGCACGAAGCTGCGCCCCACGCAGCTTCGTTGCCCGGCAGCGATTCGCCCGACTTATTCAGGGGTTGATTGCATCACTTCCCGATAAAACATCCACTCCTGCTCCAGGGCGTGGGCCTGATTGCTGGCCTTGCGGAACCCGTGGCGTTCGTCGGGGTAGTAATACGCTTTGGCAGGGATACCGTTTGCCTGCAAGGCGCTCAGCATGTCGCGGGTTTGCTGCGGCACCACGACCGCATCCAGCTCACCTTGAAAGAAAATAACCGGCACGCGGATGTTGGCGGCGTGCAACAAGGGCGTGCGCGCGGCATAACGCTCGGCATCCCGGTCGGGATCGCCAATCAGCCACTCCATGTAATCGCCTTCGAACTTATGGGTATCGCGTGCCAGCGCCACCGGGTCGCTGACCCCGTACAGACTGGCGCCTGCCCGAAACACGTCCTTGAATGCCAGCGCGCACAGCGTGGTGTAACCGCCTGCGCTGCCGCCTCGAATGAAGGCATGTTGGCGATCAATCAACCCCTGATCGGCCAGATAGCTGACCACTGCACAGGCATCCTCCACATCCACGTCACCCCATTTCAGGTGCAGCGCCTGCCGGTACTCGCGGCCATAGCCGGTGCTGCCCCGGTAGTTGAGGTCCGCGACGGCAAAGCCGCGTTGCGTCCAGTATTGAATGCGCGGGTCGAGCATCGGATAACACGCCGAGGTCGGGCCACCATGGATAAACACCACCAGCGGCGGCTGTTTTTCGCCGTGCATCGCCGGGTAGAAAAATCCATGAGCCTCGCCACCGGCCGTGGGGTAGCGCAGCGTTTGCGGGCGGCTGACGCGATCAGCCGGCAATGGCGCCACCCCACCGGCCAACACCGTCACCTGCCGGCTGTTGCGGGCAATGCGAAGGATGGCCGACGGGCTTACCGGTGAGGCCGCGATGCAATAAAGGGCATCGTCATCCAGCGCCAGACTGCGGAAACGGCTGTATTGGCCTGTGAAATCCTCAAGGCTGGCGTCGGATGCGCGTATGCCCAAGCGTCCGAAACCGTCTTGCGTCCAACTGGCGACATACGCGTTGTCACTCAGCGGTTGCCAGGTGTTGCCACCTAGCTGCCAGGGCGCAGGCGCATGGTCGGCGCGCTCGCACGGCAAGCGCTTCAAGCCCCCGGACGATTCGACCCACGGTTGCCAGAAACCTTCGCGATCTGTCAGGCAGTACAGGCGGTTGTGCTCATCGAAACGCGGTTGTTGCAGCGACTCCTCGCCCGCCTCGCCCGCGATGCACTGCGGCGCTTGCCAACGGTTTTCGTGACTGCGCCGGGCGACCATCAAGCGGGTTGAGGTCCACGGCTGATGTGGGCGATACCACTCGATCCACGCCAGGCGCTGGCCGTCCGGGCTGAGCGTCGGCGCCGCATAAAAATCGGCGCCTTCGGCCAGTACGTGGCGCGCCCGCGAAGCGGTGTCAAGGCTGACCAAACGATGCCGGTCGTTGTCTTCTTCGACCGCCAGCACCTGCCCATGGGCAAACTGCACATCGCCATAGCGGCAGTTGCCTTGGGTCAGGGCGTGAGGCGCAGTGCCCTCCAGGGTTTGCACATACACCTGTTGATCGGCCTCGTTGACGAACACCACGCCGTCACCGCTCAGGCAAAACGACCCGCCGCCGTACTCATACACCCGACTGCGCACGCTGAAGCCGTTGGGTGTCAGGCAGTGCGCCTGACCGTCGCGCCAGTGCCAGAGGCGGCAGGCCGCGTCCTGGGGGCGATATTCGTTCCAGAACAGGCCGTGGCGGCCGAGTTTCAATTCGGCAAAATCCACCCCGGCGGCCACGGCGAGGGCGGCGCTGAACGGTTCAGCCTTTGGCGATGAGTCGTGAGTTTCGGTCATTTCTGAAGGCCAGTTGCTCAATGGTTTGGGTGGCGTGCTCGGCTTCTTCGCGCGCCTTGAGGATCAGGTCGTGGTGCGGTGACTTGCTGCACACCGGGTCGGCGTTGCTGGCGTCGCCCGTCAGCATGAACGCCTGGCAGCGACAGCCGCCGAAGTCCTTTTCCTTCTCGTCGCAGGAGCGGCAGGGTTCGGGCATCCAGTCATACCCGCGGAAACGGTTGAAGCCAAACGAGTCGTACCAGATGTGTTGCATGCTGTGCTCGCGCACGTTGGGGAACTGAACCGGCATCTGCCGCGCACCATGGCAGGGCAACGCGGTGCCGTCCGGGGTGACGGTCAAAAAGATGCTGCCCCAGCCATTCATGCAGGCTTTGGGGCGTTCCTCGTAATAGTCCGGGGTGACGAATATCAGCTTGCAGGGATGACCTTGGGCCTCAAGTTTGGCGCGGTATTCGTTGGTGATGCGTTCGGCCCGCACCAATTGCTCGCGGGTGGGCAGCAAACCCACGCGGTTGAGCTGCGCCCAGCCGTAGAACTGGCAGGTGGCGAGTTCGACGAAGTCGGCCTCCAGCGCGATGCACAGTTCGATGATGCGGTCGATTTTGTCGATGTTGTGTCGATGGGTCACAAAGTTGAGCACCATCGGATAGCCGTGAGCCTTGACGGCGCGGGCCATCTCCAGCTTTTGTGCGAAGGCTTTTTTCGACCCGGCGAGCAGGTTGTTCACTTGCTCGTCGCTGGCCTGAAAACTGATTTGGATATGGTCCAGACCGGCTTTTTTGAAGTCGCTGATTTTTTGCTCGGTCAGGCCAATGCCGGAGGTGATGAGGTTGGTGTAGAACCCCAGCGTGCGCGCCTCACCTATCAGTTCGGCCAAATCCTGACGCACCAATGGTTCGCCGCCCGAGAAGCCCAGTTGTGCGGCGCCCATTTCGCGCGCTTCGCGAAACACCTTGATCCACTGTTCGGTGGTCAGCTCTTTGCCTTGCTGGGCGAAGTCCAGCGGGTTGGAGCAGTACGGGCATTGCAGCGGGCAGCGGTAGGTCAGCTCCGCCAATAACCATAGCGGCAAGCCAACTTCTGGCGTGGGTGGCACCCGGCTGTCAGGCCAGTTCGATCCAGTGCTCTGCACGAGCGACCTCCATAAATTGCTCGATGTCTTGACCGAGCTCGGGAACGTCGGGGAACTGTGCATCCAGTTCGCCAATGATGGCCGCGACGTCGCGCTGGCCATTGATCAGGCCGCCGATCAGCGCGGCGCTGTCATTGAGTTTGATCATGCCTTCGGGGTAGAGCAGCACGTGGCCTTTTTGCGCGGGCTCGTACTGGAAACGATAGCCGGGGCGCCAGGTCGGGATTTTGCTGCGATCGAAGCTCATAGGGTGATTCCTTTATGCCAGACGCGTTGGTCGGTCACGCTGTGGTACGGCGGGCGGTCCAGCTCGTAAGCCATGGTCATGGCGTCGAGCATGCTCCAAAGGATGTCCAGTTTGAACTGGAGAATTTCCAGCATGCGCTGCTGGCCTTCCCACGTGGTGTAGTGCTGCAACGTGATAGCCAGCCCGTGCTCGACGTCGCGGCGTGCCTGGCCCAGACGCGTGCGGAAGTATTCGTAGCCCGCCGGGTCGATCCACGGGTAATGCTGCGGCCAGCTGTCGAGACGCGACTGATGGATCTGCGGGGCAAACATTTCGGTCAGCGAGCTGCTGGCGGCTTCTTCCCAAGTGGCGCGGCGGGCAAAGTTGACGTAGGCATCCACGGCAAACCGGACGCCGGGTAGCACCAGCTCTTGGGAGCGCAGTTGATCCGGGTCAAGGCCGACGGCCTGCCCCAGGCGCAACCAGGCTTCGATACCGCCGTCTTCGCCGGGGGCGCCATCGTGATCGAGCAAGCGCTGAATCCACTCGCGGCGTACTTCGCGGTCAGGGCAGTTGGCCAGAATCGCGGCGTCCTTGAGCGGGATGTTGACTTGATAGTAGAAGCGGTTGGCGACCCAGCCCTGGATCTGTTCGCGCGTGGCGCGGCCTTCGTACATCGCCACCTGATACGGGTGGTAGATGTGGTAATACGCGCCCTTGGCTCGCAATGCGGCTTCGAACTCAGTTTTGGACAGTGGGGCTTGGGTCATCGGGTGCCTCCAGAAAAGACGGTGTGTCGTTGCAGCCGCAGGGGGTGACGCCGACCTGAGCGCTGCGTCCGTGAACGCAGCGTGTGGCAGCGACAGGGTGTGGCTTACAGCTCGATGCTCATGCCATCAAAGGCGACTTCTACGCCACGGCGGGCCAGTTCGGCACGTTCGGCGGAGTCTTCGTCGAGGATCGGGTTGGTGTTGTTAATGTGTATCAGCACTTTGCGTTGCTCGGGCAATTGCTCCAGCACTTCGAGCATGCCGCCGGGGCCATTTTGTGCAAGGTGGCCCATTTCACGGCCGGTGCGCGTGCCGACACCGCGGCGCTGCATTTCGTCGTCATCCCACATCGTGCCGTCCACCAGCAGGCAATCGCTGCTGGCCATGATGTCGAGCAAGGGCGCATCCACTTTGCCCAACCCTGGTGCATAGAACAGTTTGCCGCCGGTGCGCAGGTCTTCGACGATCAGGCCGATGTTGTCGCCTGGGTGCGGGTCGAAGCGGTGCGGCGAATACGGCGGCGCAGCGCTACGTAGCGGCAACGGGCTGAAGCGCAGGTTCGGGCAGGCCGGGATGGTGAACGACCCTTCGAGTTCGATGCGGTGCCAGTTCAGGCCGCCGTTCCAGTGCTTGAGCATGGTGAACAGCGGGAAACCGGTGCTCAGGTCCTCGTGGACCATGTCGGTGCACCAGACATCGTGCGGGCAACCTTCGCGCAGGCTCAACAGGCCGGTGGTGTGGTCGATCTGGCTGTCCATCAGGATGATGGCGCTGATCCCGGTGTCACGCAGGGTGCGGCCGGGCTGCATGGGGGCGAAGCTCTGGAGCTGGGCGCGGATGTCGGGCGAGGTGTTGCACAGCACCCAGTTCACGCCGTCATCGGAGATCGCAATGGAAGACTGGGTACGGGCCGTGGCGCGCAAGGTGCCCTCGCGAAAACCGGCACAATTGACGCAGTTGCAGTTCCACTGCGGGAACCCGCCGCCAGCGGCGGAACCTAGAATCTGGACGAACATGGGAGGCTGTTCTCTTGCAAATCTGAAAATAAAAACGCCCCGGCGAACCGAGGCGTTGGGTTGCTCTGCTCAATAAAAGCGGCAGATCAACGGCTTGCGAAGTACATGGTGACTTCAAAGCCAATGCGCAGATCGGTGTAAGCCGGTTTAGTCCAAGCCATGAGGTGACTCCTTAGCAGTGGGGGTGGGTGGGGTGTCTTTAACTTAGTCCAGCTCCCGAAGGAGATGTTCAGATGCTTAGGTGGCTATGTTACTAAATTTGACTGAGCATGAACGACCAAAGTCGAAGAAAGCTCATTACGTGGATGGTAAAAATCAGCTTCTACGTTGATAAAACGATTCAGTTTGCGGCTCGGTGGCCACGCACAGCCAGTCGCTGTCCGGGTCATTGAGGCACTCAGCTGCCTTGAGTGTAGTGGCTCGGTCCAGCGTCATAAGTGCGTTGTAGAGCACCTTGAGGTAATCCGACGAGTGGCCCGCCTGTTGAGCGTGCCAGAGCAGGTCGGCGGCTTGAGCCAGGCTGAGGGCCTCGGCTGAGAACTGTTGAGCCAGTGCGGTGCGTGCCTCGATGAAAGACGCTTCATCCAGTGCGGCAATCTGCTGCGGCAATTGCCCGAGGAAAGTGCGGACCTGCTCGAAGATGTCTGCCGTCGTGGCTTGAGGCGATTGCACCCCCAGCAGCAGGCCGGTTCTGTCGCCAAGCTGGCGCACGCCGCTGAACACGGCGTAACCCATTTGCAGCTCCACCCGCAGACGCTGATAGAACGGGGTTTGCGCCAGGTGGGCCAGCAGTCGCCAGGCGGCTTCTTGCGTGACGTCAGCCCGCGGTGCCGGGCAGAACAGCAGCAACGCCTGTTCGCTCGACTCGCACGGTTCGGTGTGCCAGTGGCGTGCTGAGGGGGCTTCGACGACGTGCGTCAGGTGCGGGTCCGGGGTGCCGGGGGCTTTGCTGAGCGCGCTGCTGATCATGGGTTGACTGGCCGGGGAAACGCCCACCGCCAGACCGTGCCATCGGGCGGATGGCCAGACGTGCTGCACGGAGTCAGCCGCAGGCAGTGCGAAGCGGGAATGCAGTTCCGGCAGGCGTTTGAGTAGCTGGCGGATGGGCATCAGTGGCGTTTGCGGCGTCGCTCCCGGCGCATCATCCGTCAGCGGGGTGAGCAATGGCAGCGCGTGTTCGAGAATGGCAGGCATCGGCTCTTGCAGGCCATGCAACGTCAGCAACCAGTCATTGCCCTGCGCGATGAGCGACATTTCAACGCCCGCTTCGCGGGCATCGTGTTGCAGTCTCAGCAGGCGGTGTTGCAGCGCCGGTAACAGCGAGGGGGCAGGGGTCACGCCCAAGTGCCAGCGCAAGTACACAGCGGCTTCGCCATTAGGGGGCGCGAGAGCAGGGCTGAACGTCATGGCCGATACTTCGCGGCGGCTGCGCAAGCGGTCCTGGGCAAACGTGCGCAAGCCGCGATGGGCACTGGTTTGTCCACGAATAAGGCCAGCGGTCACGGGGTGTTTCTCCGATATGAGGAAGGGATTGGGTGTGGGTAATTGCCAGGCGTGCTGCCCGCTCGGGCGGGGCTCGGTTTGCAGGTGTTTCAGGATCACCGCCAGTGCTTCAACACCGTGGCCTGACAGCCCTGTCGGGTGGTGCTGAACATCGCGGCGGGCCAATTCCAAGGCGCTGCTGACCTGTTGTTGACGCTCCTGTACGCGTCGGTATTCGTTGCGCAGGCCGGTCCAGGGTTGCTGAGCGCTGAAAAAGCACAACCAGTCGTCGACGGCGTCGCGAATCGGTTGAGCCTTGGCCCTCATGTCCGTCGACCCTGTGAACGTCAGGCCGAGCAGGGCCTGGTCCCGAAACTGGTACACCGGTGTGGCACGCAGGCTGTCGGTCAGTTGCTGCTGACGTAAGTGAGCGAGAAGTCCGCCCGGTTTATCGGCGTTGATCCAGTGACACAGGAATGCCAGCGCTTCTTCTGATGCAGTGGGTAGCTGCTCCAAGGTAAACATCAGGTCCACGTGTGAACCCTCGACCTGCAGGTACTGTGACGAACCCTTGCTCATCAGAGGCGGCGGGGGCTGTGGCGTGGCGGTCGTCCCCGGTTGAAGCTCAAGGCTGTAACGCTCGGCGAGTGCGATCAGCGTGTCCTGCGATTGCGGGCCCACCAGGCTCAAGGTCATGTGCCCGGTTCGGTAAAACTGCTCATGGAAATGCGTCAAGGCGCGCTGAAAGGCTGCGCGTGGCACGGGCAAGCTGTAGCGATTGCCCGCGTGGAAGCCCCGCAGCGGGTGTGTGGCGTTGAGCGGTTGAAGCCTTTGCAGGTCGCGTTGCGCCGAAGGCTCGCGGGCCCAGGCAATGAATTCCGCGTGCAGCACTTCGCGTTCGCGCCGCTGGTCGTCCGGATCCAGACGCGGATGAGCCAGCATGTCGCACAGGCGATCCAGCCCGCCCGCAAAGGCTTCGGGCGGCAATTCAAAAAAGAAGTCGGTATGGCGTTCGCTGGTGCGCGCGTTGAGGTGCCCGCCATGCTGTTGCACATAGGCCATCAGGCCCTGCGCCGCGGGGAAGCGCTCGGTGCCGAGGAACAACAAATGCTCCAGAAAATGCGCCAGCCCCGGCCAGTCGGCGGGTACGTCATGACTGCCTACGGCCACTCGGATGCAAGCCGCGCTGCGGGTGAGCCGTGGGACATGGCGCACGGTCAGCGTCAGACCATTGCGGGTGGTCAGGCGTAGGACGTCTGGGGTGTTCAACGCGGGCATGGGCACTTCCGTTACAGAGAAGCGCTCATGCTAGCGGATTACTGGCAATCAGCGCGCGCTCAGCGCACCGTAAAGTTCCGGACGGCGGTCGGCCAAGTAGTTGTTTCCAGCCTTCGCGTCCGTCAGTTTTTGTGGATCAAGCTCGGCGGCGATCACCGTTTCATCCCGTTGAGCCAGTGCTACTTGCTGGCCATCTGGCGCTGCGATGCTGCTTTGGCCGCAATAATGAAGCGTGTCTTCGTGGCCACAGTAATTGGCGTAGGCCACGTAACACTGATTTTCAAACGCACGGCTGCGCACCGTGACATCGGCAATGAAGTCGTAGGGTTGCATGTTGGCGGTGGGCACAACGATCAATTGCGCGCCGGCCAGTGCCAGACGCCGCGTGTTCTCCGGAAACTCCAGGTCATAGCAAATCAGCATGCCGACCTGCCAGCCGTTGAGCTCGACCACGGGGTACGCTTCTTCGCCGGGGCTGAACTGGGCGTGGTCAAGCGTCCCGAACAAGTGGGTTTTGCGGTAGTTGAGCAGGCGTTGGCCGTGGCAATCGATCAGTTGCGCGCTGTTGTAGAGGCGGCCGTCCGCGCCCAGCTCCGGGTAACCGTAAGCAATGGCCATGTTGCAGGCCTTGGCTATTTGGGCGATTGCTCGGGCCGCGTCGCCGTCGTGGGGTTGAGCCAATTGCGCCACGGCAGGCTGACCAATGCTGTACCCCGTCAGGAACATTTCGGGCAGCACCAGCAGATCAACCCCGGGGTTGTGCTGGGCAACGAGGCTCAGGCGTTTCAAGTTGCCCGCGATGTCCAGTTGCAGGGGCGGGCATTGGTAAAGGGCGACGCGCATGGGGTTCTCCTGTTCCGGGTGGGTTGGCGCGCGGTTCAATCCGGCAGGGCGATTGGGCCGATGTCGTTAAACACATCGCCCGGCCCGGGATTGTCGGCGTGGGTGCGCCCGCCAAAGTGGGTCATGATGCCCCACACGGCGTTCAAGGAGGTCTGTACCGCTCCTTCCACCCACGCGGGTGTCCACGACACATCGTCGCCAGCGATGAAAATTCCGCGTTGTTCTGCTGGTATCTCCTGCTGCATAAAGTGCGCGTACATACGCTGGTTGTAGCGGTAATGACCGGGCAGCGCGCCTTTAAAAGCGCCCAGGAAGTGCGGATCGGCTTCCCACGAAACGGTGATCGGGTCGCCAATAATCCGGCTGGCGATGTCGACGTTGGGGTAGATCTTTTTCAACGCGTCCAAGGCCAGCTTCACGCGTTTTTCGACGGGGTGCGGCAGCATTTTCAGCGCATCGCTCATCCATGAGTACGACAGGCAAATAACGCCTGGTTTGTCGTCGCCGTTATCGAACAAATAAGTGCCACGGGTCAGGCGGTCGGTGAGGGTCATGCTCATCAGGTCGCGGCCGGTTTGCGGGTCTTTGTCTTTCCAGAACGGGCGGTCGACCATGACGAAAGTTTTGGACGATTGCATGTAGCGCGTGCGGTCGAGCGCCATCCACATCTTTTGCGAGAACAGCGCTTCTTCGCACTCGATCTGGGTGGTCAGCAGCCAGCTTTGGCACGTCACCAACACAGCCTCGAACGGGCGGGTCACACCGAGGTTGTCGGTGACAGAAAACAAACCGTCGTCTGTGCGGGAAATCGCCTTGACCCCGGTTCGCGGTGCGCCATGGTGCAACGAACTGAGGCTGGTGCCTTCAGGCCAGTGAGCACAGCGCTGCGGCGCGTGGCGCCAGATTCCCAGCGGCACCTGCTCAACCCCGCCCACCACCAGGTGCTGATGGTCATCGCAGTTGGTCATGACCACGCGGAAGATTTCGAGCATTGAATTGGGGAAGTCTGAGTCCCATCCGCCCGTCCCGAAGCCGACCTGGCCGAACACTTCGCGGTGTTGGAACGAGAGTTTGGCAAAGGCTTTGGAGGTGGCGACAAAGTCATAAAACGTGCGGTCGTCCCACAGTGGGACCAGGGTGTTCCACAACGCTTTCAAACGCGGGACATCGCGATCGCGAATGGCCTGCTGGATATCGCCAAATTGCGACCCTGCTTCCAGTGCATCCGCCCACGCGTCAGCCACTTCCTGGAACAGTGCAGGCAGGTCCGACAGTTTTTGCGCGTAGAAGGTTTGACCTTCGAGGTCAATCACGGTGCTGCCAGAGGCGGGTGTCAGCGGGTTGGGGAACGGTTTGGTCTCAAGCCCGAGTTTGTCGACATAGTGGTAGAAGGCGGTAGAGGACACCGGAAAGCGCATCCCGCCCAGCTCGGCGATGACGCCTTCACTGCCTTCAAACGCTTGCGAGCGCAAACGTCCGCCCATTTTCGAGGCCTCGTACACCACAGGCTTGAGGCCGAGCTTCATCAACTCATACGCGGCGACCATTCCGGCCATGCCAGCACCGACAATCGCGACCTCTGCGCCCAGTTTATGTTCGGGAATACTGCCCAAACCGGCCGGGTGTTCGATCCAGTCGTCGAAGGCGAAAGGGAAATCGGGGCCGAAAATGGTGATCGGTTTCTTGCCGTCATTCGGGTGGCGATTGTTCTTATTCATGGCTGACCTTGCTGGCGACCCGCGCTTAACGCTGAGTATAGGAAAAGACAGGCACCATGATAGGGAGCACAGAACACGTTATTAAGACGCAAAGTGTCGTCGTTTTGCATTGTCTTTGCGCAGTGTGACGAAAGTGCTGTGCAAAGTGTTGTTCGCGTCGGCCTAGCCGCGGTCGACTTTGCTGCTGAGAATGATGGAGGTCGTGGTTTTTTCAACGCCCTCGACACTGCCGATCTGGTCCAGCAATTGATCAAGTTGCTCGGGGGAATCGCTGCGCAGCCACGCGACGTAATCAAATTCACCGCTGACGGCGCACAGTTGCTGCACCTGCGCCATGGCACTCAACCGCCTGACCACCTCCTTGCCCGAGCGTGGCTGCACGGTAATCCCGACATACGCTTGCAGCCCGCCATCAATCAGGCGCTGCCCCAGTCGAACGCCATAACCGGTGATGACGTTGTTTTTCTCCAGACGTGACAGCCGTGACGTCACCGTGGTGCGCGCAATCCCCAACTGACGCGCCAGCATGGCGACGCTTTCGCGTGCATTGAGCTGCAAGGCGGCAATCAACTGACGATCGATTTCATCCAGCACGGGTGGGCGAGAGTCAGGCAAGAGAGGCTCCAGTGGCGTCATCGAAGTGGGCGCTCATGGTACAGCGCTTGAGGGGCGGGACGTCCAGTGTTGGACGGGATATGGACGATCACGACTTTTCGCAGCACAACCCTGCAAACGCCAGAAACACAAAAGCCGCGCAGTGCGCGGCTTTGAGTATGGTGGGCCCAGTAGGACTCGAACCTACGACCAAGGGATTATGAGTCCCCTGCTCTAACCAACTGAGCTATAGGCCCTCAGTAGGTCGCGGATTATAACGATGGTTTCTCGGCAGTGCTATCCGAAAAGTCTGAAATAGAGATACGAAGGAAGGTCGTCGCGAATTCTTCAGCCGATAAAGGCACGCTGACGATGTACCCCTGAATCTGTTCGCAGCCGGCGTTGGCCAAGAAGTCTTGCTGGGCCTGGTTTTCCACACCTTCGGCAATGACGGTGAATTGCATGCTGCGACCCAGGGCAATGATGGCCCGTACGATGGCTTCGTCATTGGGGTCGTGGGGTAAGCCGCGCACGAATGACTGGTCAATTTTCAAGGTGTCCAGGGGCAGGCGTTTGAGGTAGCTGAGTGAGGAATATCCGGTGCCAAAGTCATCTATCGCCAGTTGTACGCCTAATCGCTTGAGCTGATGCAGGACGTCCAGTGCTTCTTCGGTCTGGTTCATGATGAAGTTTTCAGTGATCTCAAGTTGCAGGCAACCCGGCTGGAGGTTGTATTTTTTCAGAAGTTGGCGGATGCGGCCGACCAGTCGGGGTTGGTGTAATTGGGCGCCGGCCAGGTTTACGGAAACCGGGCCAAAAGGTGCGTATGTCTGATTCCACTCATTCAATTGCATGCATGCACGCTCCAGCACCCAGTCACCCACCTGGATGATCATGCCGTTTTCTTCCGCCAGATGAATGAAGCGCTCAGGGGCAATGACGCCCAGCGTGGGGTGGGTCCAGCGAATCAGGGCTTCAGCGCCGACCAGACTCAGGTCGTGCAAGCTGATTTTGGGTTGATAGAACAGTGATAACTCGTTGCGCTCCAGCGCACGTCGCAGTTCCTGTTCGAGGATCACCCGTTCGCTCGCTTGTGAGGTGAGGTCATGGGTGTAGCGCTCAACCCGGTTGCGGCCTTTGAGCTTGGAGCGGTACATGGCGGCGTCGGCGTTTTTTACCAGTGTGGCCACGTCCGTGCCGTCATGCGGGTACACGCTGATGCCAATGCTGGCGCTGATAAACAGTTCGTGTTCGCCCGCTGGGAACGGTGCGCTGAAACAGGCCAGTAACTTGTTGGCAATCACCTCGGCATCACGGGGTTGCTGAAGGCCGGGCAGCAGGATAATGAATTCATCGCCGCCGAGGCGGGCGACGGTATCAATGTCGCGCAGCTGCACCTTGAGGCGTGCGGTGATGCCTTTGAGCAACAGATCGCCCACCGGGTGGCCCAGGCTGTCGTTGATGTTTTTAAAGCGATCAAGGTCCAGAAACAGTACTGCCGCGTGTTGGTCTTGCGCATTTTGCTGATTGAGGATCTGGTCCAGTCGGCTCTCGAACAGCAAACGGTTAGGCAAGCCAGTCAGCGGGTCGTGATGGACCTGATGATCCAGACGCGCCTGTGCGTGCTTGAGGCTGGAAATGTCGGCAAAGACGGCCACAAAGTGAGTGACGATATTTTCGGAGTTGTGTACTGCGCTGATCGTTATCCAGCAAGGATAGACTTCCCCGTTTTTGCGCTTGTTATAAATCTCCCCTTGCCAGTGTCCCTCGCCTGACAACTGATGCCACATGGCGGCAAAGAAGGCGCTGTCGTGCTGATTGGAGGCCAAAATCCGCGGTGTCTGGCCGAGTACTTCGGCCTCGCTGTAGCCCGTGATCTCGGTGAAGGCGCGGTTCACGGCGGTGATGGTTTGCGCCGGGTCGGTGAACAAGATGCCTTCAGCCGTGCTTTCGAACACGGTGGCGGTTTGCAGGAGTTTTTCCTGCATCTGTTGGCGTTCGGTGATGTCCCGCGTGATGGTCAACATGCAGTCTTCATCACCGATTTTCAGCGGTCGGCTAGAGACTTCACAGATGCGTATGCGCCCGCTTTTGTGGCGCAATTTGCACCTGAAATCCCGTACAAACCCGTCCTCACTCAGGCGTGTGAGTAACTCTTGGCGTTGGTGAACATCGGCCCAGATGTTGAGGTCCAGAGAGGATCGATTCAGTGCGCTGGCGCTGTCGTAGCCCGTCAAGCGGCTGAAGCCTTCGTTGATTTCGATCAGCAAGCCATCACTTTGCCGACTCAACAGCAATCCGTCTGGCGATGCATGGAAGGCTTTGGCAAATTTTTCCTCAGAAAGGCGCAGCGCTTCTTCGGTTTGTTTGGTTTCGCTGATGTTGATCATCAATCCGCGCAGTACGGGCGTCTGATTGTGCGTGGAAAGCGTGATGATGTCCCGTAGCCACAGGGTTCTGCCATCGGCGGTTATCACGCGATAGTCGATGCTGTGGTCGCGCCCGGCCTTGATTTCACTTTCGCAGTACATTTTGGTTCGGGGCAGGTCATCGGGATGGATGATTCGCTCCCAGAACCCAGGGGTCAGCCAGTCGGCCAAGGGGTAGCCGATGAGTGTTTCGGCCTGAGGGGAAACATAGGTGTAGGTGTAGTCATCCCGTTGGGCCTCCCATGCGATGGCAGACAGACTTTCGACCAAGCCTCTGTAGCGGTATTCGCTACTGCGCAGTTCCTGTTCGAGGGCAACGCGGCGGGCTATTTCGGAGCTCAAGCGCCTGTTGATGCGCACGACCACGATCAATACGGTGACGAGCAACAAGATGCCCGGCAGTACATACAGCAGTAACCCGCGCCACAACGCCTGATAATCGCCGGTATTGCCGATCCAGCGCGCTTGAATGGCTTCGATTTCACGGGGTGTCATGTCGGCCATGACTTTATCCAGCAGGCGCAACAGGATGGTTTGGTCTTTGGGTACGGCCATTGCCAGTTGATAGCGATACGGGGTTTCGCCACTGACGTACAACCCGTCCAGCTTGAGCTGGCGCAGGCTCCAGACGCTGGACGCCAGGTCGCCCACCATGGCGTCGACTTGATCGGTAGCCAATGCTTGTAGCGCGGAGCTGACATTGGGCAGGGCGACGAGATTCAGGTCGGGGTGTTGGGCATGCAACAGCTCGTGCGGGGCGTAGTTTTCGACCACGGCGATTTTCAGCCCATACAGCTCATCAATGTTTTTTGGGGCGGGGCCGCCTTTGTGCGCGAGGATGACAATCGGGAAGTCGAGGTAGGGGCGCGTAAAGGCCAGGGTTTTCTGACGCTCAGGGGTCGACATGATGCCGGGTAGCCAGTCGAGACTGCCTTCTTTGGCGAGCTCAAGGACGCTGCTCCAGTCGTAGGGCTCCACGGGTTTGATGCTCACACCCAAACGGTTTTTGATCAGTTCCACGTAGTCCGCGGCCAGGCCGGTATAGAGGCCCTTTTCGTCGCGGAACTCAAAGGGTGGCCATGACGCATCCACCCCAAGGCGTAGCTCGGGATGCTTGTCGAGCCACTGTCGCTCTTCATCGGTCAACGTCAAGGCGTTGGCCGCTGTGGAAAAGGCGATTAGCAGCAAGAGGAGGGTGGCTGGCAGTCGTGGCATGCGGGGCTCGTTCTACTCGCGAATGTGACGAGTGTAGACGGGCTGTGGGATATGGACGTGAGGCGCTGGAAAGGTTTGGCGGGTACAAAGCAAAACCCCCGGCAGGGCCGGGGGTTTTGGTATCACTCGTCGAGGAAGGAGCGCAGGTGCTCGCTTCTCGTCGGGTGGCGCAGCTTGCGCAACGCTTTGGCTTCGATCTGACGAATCCGCTCACGGGTAACGTCGAACTGCTTACCAACCTCCTCAAGGGTGTGGTCGGTATTCATGTCGATACCGAAGCGCATGCGCAGTACTTTGGCTTCACGAGCTGTAAGGCCGCCGAGTACATCGCGTGTCGCTTCTTTAAGGCTCTCAACGGTGGCAACATCGATTGGCGACTGCATGGTCGAGTCTTCGATGAAATCACCCAGATGGGAGTCTTCGTCATCACCGATCGGGGTTTCCATGGAGATCGGCTCTTTAGCGATCTTCAATACCTTGCGGATTTTGTCCTCAGGCATTTCCATGCGTTCGCCCAGCTCTTCCGGGGTCGGTTCGCGACCCATTTCCTGCAGCATTTGGCGGGAAATACGGTTGAGCTTGTTGATCGTCTCGATCATGTGCACCGGAATACGGATGGTGCGTGCCTGGTCGGCAATCGAGCGAGTGATCGCCTGACGGATCCACCAGGTGGCATAAGTCGAGAATTTGTAGCCGCGGCGGTATTCAAACTTGTCTACCGCTTTCATCAAGCCGATGTTGCCTTCCTGGATCAGGTCGAGGAACTGCAAGCCACGGTTGGTGTACTTCTTGGCGATGGAGATCACCAGACGCAAGTTGGCTTCAACCATCTCTTTCTTCGCGCGGCGGGCCTTGGCCTCACCGATCGACATGCGACGGTTGATGTCCTTGATCTCGGCAATCTTCAAGCCGGTTTCTGCTTCTAGAGCAGACAGCTTTTGCTGGCAACGGATGATGTCCGGTTGCAAGCGGGCAATGGCTTCAGCGTATTTGCTTTTGCCTTTGGCCAGCGCGTCGCTCCAGCTTTCGTCGACTTCATTGCCCGGGAACAGGCGAAGGAAATCAGTACGCGGCATGCGTGCATCACGGACGCACAGCTGCATGATGGCCCGCTCTTGTGCACGCAGACGCTCCAGAGCGCTGCGAACACGTTCAACCAGGCCTTCGAACTGCTTGGGCACCAGCTTGATCGGCATGAACAGCTCAGCCAGGGCAACCAGCTCGGCAATCGCCTGCTTGCTGTCGCGACCGTGCTTCTTCAGTGCCTTGCGAGTGATTTCCATCTGATCGGAAACGGCGCCGAAGCGCTGTGCCGCGATGATTGGATCGGGGCCGCTTTCGACCTCTTCCTCTTCATCGGTAGCGTCGTCCTTCTCTTCCTCTTCGTCATCACCTTCGGCCTTGGCCGTTTTAGGATCGACAGGAGGCGGAACCTCGGCTGCAGGCGGCGTAATTCCATCGTCCGGGTCGATATAACCGCTCAGGACGTCAGAAAGGCGACCACCTTCGGTGGTGACGCGAGTGTACTCGGAGAGAATATGGTCAACCGTGCCAGGGAAGTGCGCGATTGCGCCCATCACTTCGCGGATGCCTTCTTCGATACGCTTGGCGATTTCAATTTCGCCTTCGCGTGTCAGCAGTTCTACCGTGCCCATTTCACGCATATACATGCGTACTGGGTCGGTAGTGCGACCAATATCGGTTTCTACTGCCGCCAACGCTGCAGCTGCTTCTTCAGCAGCGGCTTCGTCGGTGTCAGCATCGGCCAACATAAGGGCGTCCGCATCCGGAGCACTCTCGTGTACGGGGATCCCCATGTCATTAATCATGCGGATGATGTCTTCCACTTGCTCCGGATCTGAAATATCTTCGGGCAGGTGGTCGTTGACCTCTGCGTAAGTCAGATACTTCTGCTCACGGCCGAGGGTGATCAACTCTTTGATACGAGACTGCTGTTGCGCTTTTCCGGACATAACACCCTATCCACTGAAGGTCTTGGCGGGCAAAAAACAAGCCGAGGATTATACCTTAGCTATGACCTCACGCGCCAGTTGAGGTCGGGTTTGATGCGGGATTATTGCGACTCAGAAGGTCGCGTAACTGATTTTTCTCCTCGCTACTTAGCTCGCCTTGACGTGCTTTTCGAAGAAGTTGTTCCAGATTTCGCTCGCGTTGGCGAGCTGACAAGCTAGTTATGGTGTCGAAAAACTGTTGTTCAAGGTTGTCGGCGTCAATTAGCCATTCCTTTTCGAGCAGTCTTTGCAGCAAGCGGCCCTGTTCAGTGCCGTGCCAGCGGGACAACAACTGAATAGAGCTTAGCTTAGGATTCTTCTGTACGGCCTCGACCAGCGCGATCAAGAGCTGGTTATTCGTCTGGTCTTCGGCCGCAAAGTGGCCCGCGTCTTCTACTTTTTTGGCCAGTTGCGGGTGATGCAGCAAGGTGCGCAGGGCGGTTAATGTCGGCGGTTCAACGCCGACCGGGATCCAGGCCTGCTCGCGTTCGCCGCCGCGCTTGCCTTTTTTGTCCCATGGTTTGTTTTCCCACTTTTTACCGCCCGCCCCCGACTTTTTCGGCGTCCATTCCTGTTGGGGAACGTACGTTTCCGGCTGCTGAAAGTCGCTGTAGTCCGGCATGGCATCGTAATCGATGCCGGGGTCGTAGGCGGGTTGCGAAGGGGGTGGTGCGCTTTGCGCCAGTTGGCTGACCGCTTCGCTGTTGAGGCCCGTAATTTCGCTCAAGCGTTGGCGCATCAGGTTGCGCAGGTTGGCGCCCGGCACTTTGTCGATGAGCGGTGCTGCCAGCGTGGCCATGTGGGCCCTGCCTTCGAGCGAGCGCGGATCGGTTTCTTCAGTCAGTTGCTGGAAAAAATAATCTGCCAGCGGCTGCGCGTGCTGGTTAATGCGCGCCTTGAACGCATCAGTGCCTTCGGAGCGCACCAGTGTGTCCGGATCCTCGCCTTCTGGCAGAAACAGGAAGCGGGCGCGGCGGCCATCTTGCAGGCAGGGCAGTGTGGCCTCAAGCGCGCGCCAGGCGGCATTGCGGCCGGCCTGATCACCGTCAAAGCAAAACAATACGCTCGGTACGACCCGAAACAGGCGCTTCATGTGCTCTTCGCTGGTCGCGGTGCCTAGCGTGGCTACGGCATTGCGCAAGCCCTGTTGGGCCAAGGCAATGACGTCCATATAACCTTCAACCACGATGATTTCGTCGAGGCTGCGATTGAACTTGCGCGCTTCGAACAGCCCGTACAATTCCTGTCCTTTGTGGAAGACAGGTGTTTCAGGGGAGTTCAGGTATTTGGGCTTGTCATCACCGAGCACGCGACCGCCAAACGCAATGATGCGGCCACGGCTGTCGCGAATCGGGAACATTACGCGATCGCGAAAGCGGTCGTAGCGTTTGCCGGTTTCAGCGTTCTCAACCAATAAGCCCGCATCGATCATGGCTTTTTGCTGCAGGGTGTCGCTGCTCAAGTGCTTGTAGAGGTTGTCCCAGCCGGGCGGAGCAAAGCCCAGGCCGAAATCCCGGGCGATTTCGCCGGTCAGGCCCCGGCCTTTCAAGTAGTCCACGGCGGCTCTGCGCGCCGGGTGGCTTTTCAGGGCCTGTCGATAAAAATCGGCGGCTGCGGTCAGCAGCGGGTAGAGCGGCGAGTCGGTCGGCTGTCGCGGTTTGTGCGAGCGACCGCTTTCCTCTCTGGGAATCTCCATGCCTGCGGCTTTGGCCAGTTCTTCGACGGCCTGGGGGAAGTCCAGGTTGTCGTGGTCCATGATGAAGCCGAGGGCATTGCCGCCTGCGCCACAACCAAAACAGTAATAAAACTGTTTATCCGGGCTGACACTGAACGACGGTGTTTTTTCTTTATGGAAGGGGCAGCAGGCGGTGTAGTTTTTGCCTGCTTTCTTCATTTGCACGCGCGAGCTGACGACATCGACGATATCGGTGCGGTTCAGAAGGTCGTCAATAAAGCTCTGGGGGATTAACCCGGCCATGGCGTTCTCGTCATCTCAGCGCAAAAAAAGCCGTATAGAAAGGTTTGGTCATGGCGGCGTGCAGGCGAAAACGCTGCTCGTACGTGTGACGTCTGCTCAATCATGTCGGGAAGTGTATCTGTCGAAGCTCCGCAGACTCGTATTTAAAACAGAGTAAATGGGTTCGAAATATCACGCTCTGAGTCCGGCGCTGACCAATGGCTGGTCTCGGATAGCTCATAAGCAGGCATGGGAGAGATGCCTTGGGCTGATCGTCTTTGAGGAGAATCAGAGGTGTGTGCTCGTCGGTAGCCTTGAAGGCTCGTCAGTAAAGACGTGCACCGCTGGCTTAAAGGCCAGGTCTGACGTGGTGTAGCAGTTTGTCGCGGTCGCATCTGCGGCCTTGACGGTAAAGCGTGTAACTTGCTGCAACTGCCTACGGCCCGGCTTTAGGCCGGGCTTGGCAGAAGCGTGCAACGAACGTCTGTGTATTAGTACAGACGGACGGCGCGGCGCTGCTCGCGCTGAACTTTCTTCGCGTGACGCTTAACAGCGGCTGCTGCTTTGCGCTTACGCTCGGAAGTCGGCTTCTCGTAAAATTCGCGGCTGCGAACTTCAGCCAGTACACCGGCTTTTTCGCAGGAGCGCTTGAAACGACGCAGAGCTACGTCGAAGGGTTCGTTCTCTTTTACTTTGACGGCTGGCATCCAGAGCTACCTTCATTCATTACCGGGGTCAACGTCTCAAGGCAAAATCGCGTTGGAAGACGTCGGTTTTTAAGGGTTGCGGATGTTAACCCCTCATCGCCCGGAATGCAAAGCCTCTGATCGAAAACCGCTGGCCGGGGGCGGTAGTGGCGACTATTATGCGCGCCTTCGAATTTAGCCTCTACAAGGCGCAAACCCATGCTAGTACTGGGATTAGAAACCTCCTGCGACGAAACCGGCGTCGCGCTATACGACAGTGAACGCGGGCTTTTGGCCGATGCACTGTTCAGTCAGATCGATTTGCACCGTGCCTATGGAGGCGTGGTGCCTGAGCTGGCATCACGGGATCACGTCAAACGCATGCTGCCCTTGATTCGTCAGGTGTTGGCCGAGGCAGACTGCGTGCCGACCGAAATCGATGCAATTGCCTACACGGCGGGTCCAGGCTTGGTCGGGGCCTTGCTGGTCGGGGCTTCCTGCGCCCAGGCACTGGCCTTCGCATGGGGCATTCCTGCCTTGGGCGTACACCACATGGAAGGCCATTTGCTGGCCCCCATGCTGGAAGATCGGCCCCCAGAGTTCCCGTTCGTCGCATTGTTGGTGTCAGGTGGCCATACGCAGCTGGTTCAGGTGGATGGCATCGGTCAATACGCGCTGCTGGGCGAAACGCTGGACGATGCCGCAGGCGAGGCTTTCGACAAAACGGCGAAGATGATGGGACTCAACTATCCGGGGGGGCCTGAAATTGCCCGCCTTGCCGCCCAAGGTGTGGCGGGACGCTTTGTGTTCCCGCGGCCCATGACCGATCGCCCTGGCCTCGATTTCAGTTTCAGCGGCCTCAAGACCTTTGCCTTGAACACTTGGCAGCGCTGCGTGGCGGCGGGTGATGATAACGAACAGGCCCGTTGCGACATCGCGCTGGCGTTTCAGCAGGCCGTGGTGGAGACGCTCACCATCAAGTGCAAGCGCGCCCTGAAGCAGGCAGGCATGAAGCGTCTGGTGATAGCCGGCGGTGTGAGCGCAAACAAGGCGTTGCGGGCTTCGCTGGAGACCATGCTCGGTGGCATGAACGGTCAGGTGTTTTATGCGCGGCCTGAGTTTTGTACGGACAATGGCGCGATGATCGCATTCGCCGGGTGTCAGCGCTTGCAGGCGGGCCAGCACGAAAGTTTGGCAATCAGTGTGCAGGCGCGCTGGCCGATGGAGCAGTTGAAGCCTTTGTGACGGTGGTGTTCAGGCGTTTACTGGCCAGCATGAGGTATTTTCATGCGGGTAAATCAGAAATGCCGTTCGCGCCCGGCCATCAGGTCGCGTAAATTGCCGCGGTGGCGCCAGACAATCAGTGCGGTTAATCCACACATGGGCAGCAGCGCGGCAGGCTCTTGCCAGGCCAGGAGTGGCAGGGTCAAGGGGGTGGCGATCAGTGCGGCGAGTGAGCTGGTGCGGGTCAGCTGGAAGGTCAGCAGCCAGGCCAGAACGGCCAGCAAGGCGGCGGGAGGATAAAGCCCCAGCAGCATGCCGGCAGCCGTGGCGACGCCTTTGCCGCCCCTGAAGCGGAAGTACAGGGGATACATGTGCCCGATGACGGCGCACACGCCAATCCAGGCTTGTTGCTGGAGTGGCAGGTTGAGTTGGTTGGCGAGCAGGACGGGCAGCAGGCCTTTGCACAGATCACCGAGCAAGGTCAGGACGGCCAGTTTTTTACCGGCCAGGCGTAACATATTGGTCGCGCCAGCATTGCCTGAGCCACTCATTCGCGGGTCGGGATTACCCGTCAGGCGGCTGAGCAAAATGGCGAAGGACAGCGAGCCAAGCAGGTAGGCGATAATCGCCAGTAACCAAAACATGCTAACTATTCCGGGCGAGGACGCCCTGATTCTAACGGCGCATTGCGCCCTTGTCGTGCTGCGGAGAAAAGTGCTTGGACAGAGTGTTTATCGAAGGCCTGGAAGTTGACACCGTGATCGGTGCCTATGACTGGGAGCGTGGCATCCGTCAGTGTTTGCGCCTTGATCTGAATTTTGCGTGGGATAACCGCCCGGCCGCAGCGGGGGATGATCTGACCCTTGCGCTGGATTACGCCAGCGTCTCGACCAGAATTCAGGACTTTGCCGAGCAAGCCCACTACCAATTGGTAGAAACCTTTGCCGAGCGTCTGACGGAAGTGTTGATGCGTGAATTCAATATTCCCTGGATGCACCTCAAGCTGACCAAGCCGGGCGCCGTCGCGGCCGCCACAGGGGTGGGCGTGGAGATTGAGCGCGGATGTCGCTAACTCAGGTTTTTCTCGGGTTGGGCAGTAATGTCGAGCGCGAAAAGCATTTACAGGCGGGGCTCGATGCGCTGGCTGGCTTCCTGCACGGCATGCAGTGCTCGGCGGTCTTCGAAAGCCAGCCTGTAGGCATCAAGAGTGGGCCTTTTTTCAACCTGGTGGTGGTGGCCAACACGGATCTTCCTTTAGCTGAGTTGAGCCGACGTTTGAAGCTGATCGAAGCCGATAACGGACGATATGCTCAGGATCGCAAGGGTCTGCCGCTGGACATTGACGTTTTGTTTTACGGCGATCTGGTGGGCAACTTTGACGGTTTGGTCCTGCCGCGCGCCGAGATTCTCAAGAATGCCTTTGTGCTGTGGCCGCTTTCGCTCATCGCCCCTGACAAATTGCACCCGATTGTGGGCATCACGCTGAGTCAGATGTGGGCTGATGCGCAGATTGACCAAGTGCTCGCCCCGGCTGCGTTTGAATGGCGGGGCGAACCCTTAACACCTAAAGAGATGCTGAGGCACCTGTAAGGCGCTGCCGCTCTAACCTGTTGGACAGCGGCTACGAAGCAGGCCCCGGGTGTTTGCGGGTCTCTTTGTACGTGTGTATAGCCCTGAGCCGTTCGCGCTTGAGGGCTTCTCCCAATTCCGGCCCCTTGAAGCCCTGTTCCAGCAGCGGCTGAACGGCAACGGCCTGTGCCGCTTTTGCGGCGCCGCGCAGGTAATCAGCCTGCGGGTAAGGCCGCTCTTCAAGTCCAAGGCGGCCCTTGGCGTCCATCTCGCACGCGACGATAAACTCCTCAAAGCGCTGAGGCCGGCGGTATACGTCAAACCGTTGCAGCAAATCCAGTAAGGTCGAGGCCTTCAGCTCAAAGGCACGATGCCCGTGGGTGTGATATTCACCGACCAGCAATGCAAGTTCCTGGCAATCGCGGGGCGCCTTGAAACGCTCGTTCACCGCCTTGATCAGCCGCAGCCCTTTGTGTTCATGGGCAATGTGGCGAGGCCATTTATCTTCAGGTGTTAGGCCTTTGCCCACGTCATGCAGTAGGCACGCCCAGCGGACGGTCAAAGGCTGATGATGTCGCGCAGCTTGTTCAAGCACGCTGAGGGTGTGAATGCCGCTGTCGATTTCCGGGTGATGAGCCGGCGGCTGCGGTACACCGAACAATGCTTGAACTTCCGGTAACAGCACCTCAAGGGCGCCGCACTGTCTGAGCACGTCGATAAAGATGTGGGGATGATCTTCCATCAGCGCGCGGGAAATTTCCTTCCAGCAGCGTTCCGGTGTCAGCGCCTGCAGTTCGCCCGAGGCCGACAGTTGACGCATCAGTTCAAGTGTTTCGTCTGCAACCTTGAAACCCAGGCCCGCATAACGTGCTGCAAAACGTGCAACGCGCAGCACCCGTAGCGGATCTTCGGCGAATGCCGGGGAAACATGGCGCAGTATGCGCGCTTCCAGGTCCCGTTGGCCGTGGTAGGGATCGGTGATAGTGCCCGCATCATCTTCGGCCATCGCGTTAATGGTCAGATCGCGGCGGATCAAATCTTCTTCAAGGGTCACGTCAGGGCTGGCATGAAATACAAAGCCCCCATAGCCGCGTCCGCTTTTACGCTCGGTGCGGGCGAGGGCGTATTCCTCACCGGTTTTGGGGTGCAGAAAGACCGGGAAGTCGGAACCCACGGGACGAAAGCCCTTGGCCAGCATTTGTTCTGCGCTTGCGCCTACCACGACCCAGTCGATGTCAGTGACAGGCTTGCCCAGCAAGCGGTCTCGGACTGCGCCGCCGACTTTATAAATCTTCATAAAAAACCTCCGTTAGCGCGACAGGATAACCGCTGCGTCGCGCAAACGGAGGTTCACGTGCGTCACAGGTGAATGGCGCTCAAATCCAGGCGCCCATAGTCAGCGTCCCCATGTTCGCCTTTAGGCGGAACATGATGGACTTTCATCACTTGATCTCCTTGCAGCGTCTCCAGATGAATATCGAAGCCCCACAGGCGGTGCAGGTGTTTAAGGACCTCGTCGGTGGAATCGCCCAGCGGTTTACGGTCATGTTGTTGATGGCGCAGGGTGAGGGAGCGGTCGCCGCGGCGGTCAATGCTCCAGATCTGTACGTTGGGCTCGCGATTACCCAAGTTGTACTGCGCTGCCAGGGTTTCACGAATGATCCTGTAGCCGTTTTCGTCATGGATGGCGGGAACGAGTAAATCGTCTTTCTGATCGTCATCCATGATGCTGAACAACTTGAGGTCGCGCATCACCTTGGGAGACAGGTATTGCAGGATGAAACTTTCGTCCTTGAAGCTGCTCATGGCGAACTTGATGCTGGATAACCAATCGCTACCGGCCAGTTCCGGGAACCAGCGGCGGTCTTCCTCGGTGGGGTCTTCACACATGCGCCGGATATCGCGGTACATCGCAAACCCCAGTGCATACGGGTTGATACCGCTGTAATAAGGGCTGTCAAAACCCGGCTGAAACACCACGCTGGTGTGCGAGGTCAGGAACTCCATCATGAAGCCTTCCGTTACCAGCCCTTCATCGTAAAGGTCGTTCATCAGGGTGTAGTGCCAGAAAGTTGCCCAGCCTTCGTTCATGACTTGTGTCTGGCGCTGCGGGTAAAAGTACTGCGCGATTTTACGTACGATACGCACCACTTCCCGCTGCCAGGGTTCCAGCAGCGGCGCGTGTTTCTCGATGAAATACAGGATGTTTTCCTGTGGCTCGTCGGGGAAACGCGCATTGTCCTTTTCGTTGAATTTGTCAGCGTTCTTGGGAATGGTGCGCCACAGGTCATTGATCTGTTTTTGCAGGTGCTCTTCGCGCTCCTTCTGACGCCGCCGCTCTTCTTCGGCCGAAATCGGGTAAGGCCGTTTGTAGCGGTCTACGCCGTAGTTCATGAGTGCATGGCAAGAGTCCAGCAGGTCTTCCACGGCATCGATACCGTGGCGCTCTTCGCATTGCATGATGTATTGCTTGGCGAACACCAGGTAATCAATGATCGAACTGGCATCAGTCCAAGTCCGGAACAGGTAATTGCCCTTGAAGAAACTGTTGTGGCCATAGCAGGCATGGGCAACCACCAGGGCTTGCATGCAAATGGTGTTTTCTTCCATCAGGTAAGCGATGCACGGGTCTGAGTTGATGACGATTTCGTACGCCAGCCCCATTTGCCCACGGCTGTAGGATTTCTCGGTACTTAAGAAATGTTTGCCGTAGGACCAATGGTGATACCCCAACGGCATCCCGACAGAGGCATAGGCGTCCATCATTTGCTCGGCGGTAATCACCTCAATCTGGTTGGGGTAGGTGTCCAGTGCATACCGTTCTGCCAAGCGACCGATTTCCCGGTCGTAGGCCTGGATCAGTTCAAAGGTCCACTCGGAGCCAGTGGAGATAGGGTGGCGCTTATTCTCTTTGGCGGTCATGTCACTAACCTGCGCTGGAAGAGTTCACGGAAGACCGGGTAAATATCGCCGGCCGAGACCAGTTGTTGCTGAGCGAAGGTGTCGGGAAAAGCCTCGTTGATACGCTCATATTCGTACCAGAGTGCCTGATGTTCGCGTGGGGTAATTTCCACGTAAGTGTAGTACTGCACGAACGGCATGATCTGGTTGATCAGAATGTCACGGCAAATGGGTGAGTCGTCGTTCCAGTTGTCACCGTCGGAAGCCTGGGCGGCGTAAATGTTCCATTCATTCGTGGGATAGCGCTCGGCCATGATCTCCTGCATCAACTTGAGGGCGCTGGACACGATGGTGCCGCCGGTTTCCCGTGAATAGAAAAACTCCTCTTCGTCCACTTCCCGTGCGCTGGTGTGGTGGCGAATAAAGACCACCTCGATCTTGTCGTAATTTCGCTTCAGGAACAGGTACAGCAGGATAAAGAACCGCTTGGCGATGTCCTTGGTGGCTTGTGTCATGGAGCCTGAAACGTCCATCAGGCAGAACATCACCGCCTTTGAACTCGGGTTGGGGTGTTTGACCAGCAAGTTGTATTTCAGGTCGAAGGTGTCGAGGAACGGCACGCGATGAATTCGGGCGCTGAGTTTCTCGATTTCAGCTTCGATGTCTTTGATATCGCCGAAATTGTCCGGTTCTTCGCGCTTCAAGCGCTCCAGTTCAGTTTTGGCTTCTTTGAGCCGTGCGCGGCTGCTGCCGGTCAGTGCGATGCGCCGGGCATGGGCTGAACGCAACGTCCGAATGATGTTGATGCGTGAGGGATTGCCCTCGTTACTGATACCGGCACGTACGGTTTTAAAGGTGTCGGTGCCGGTCAGGTGGCGTTTGACCAGGTTCGGCAACTCGAGGTCTTCGAACATGAATTCGAGGAACTCTTCTTGGGTGATCTGGAACACGAACTCATCCATGCCCTCGCCGGAATTGCCTGCCTTGCCCGGGCCGCCCCCACCCCCGGACCCGCCTTGGGGGCGCTGAATGTGTTCGCCGCTGGTGAACTCCTTGTTGCCCGGGTGTACGACGGTCTGTTTACCGCCGCGACCGTGGTGCAACACCGGCTCATCAATGTCGCGACCGGGAATGCTGATCTGTTCGCCATGCTCCATGTCAGTGATGGAACGCCGGCCCACGGCTTCTTCGACGGCCTTTTTGATGTGGTCGCGATAGCGCCGCAGAAAACGCTGGCGGTTTACCGTGCTCTTGTTCTTGCCATTGAGGCGTCGATCGATCACATAGCTCATAAGCCCTCCGGGCCGCTTCAAGAGGTGAGCTGCACGCCGCAAGCCACTGCGAGCTCCCGGGATCGGGAGTGTTCGTCAGGTGCGAGCAGCGTGTAGCCGGGCGCTTGCCGCTGCCTCACTGCGATTTTCTGACCCGCAGGTACCACTCAGAGAGCAGTCGTACTTGTTTGTCGGTGTAGCCGCGTTCAACCATTCGGGTCACAAAGTCGTTGTGCTTCTGTTGATCCTCTTTGCTCGCCTTGGCGTTGAAGCTGATGACCGGCAACAGGTCTTCAGTGTTGGAGAACATTTTCTTCTCGATGACCACCCGCAGTTTTTCATAGCTGAGCCACGTCGGGTTCTTGCCATTGTTGTTGGCGCGGGCACGCAGAACGAAATTGACGATTTCGTTGCGGAAATCTTTCGGATTGCTGATGCCCGCAGGTTTTTCGATTTTTTCCAATTCCTCATTAAGGGCAATGCGGTTGAGGATTTCTCCGGTTTCGGGGTCGCGGTATTCCTGGTCCTGAATCCAGAAATCGGCGTACAGCACGTAGCGGTCGAAAATGTTCTGCCCGTATTCGCTGTAGGACTCCAGGTAAGCGGTCTGGATTTCCTTGCCGATGAACTCGATATACCGGGGCGCCAGGTACTCTTTCAAAAAGCGCAGATAACGCTCGCGGGTTTCGGGCTGGAACTGCTCTTGTTCGATCTGTTGTTCAAGCACGTAGAGCAAGTGCACCGGGTTCGCGGCGATTTCGTGCGGGTCGAAGTTAAAGACTTTGGACAAAATCTTGAAAGCAAAGCGGGTCGAGAGACCGTTCATGCCTTCGTCTACACCGGCGCTGTCGCGGTACTCCTGAATGGATTTGGCCTTTGGATCGGTGTCCTTGAGGTTTTCGCCGTCGTAGACCCGCATTTTGGAGTAGATGTTGGAGTTTTCCGGTTCTTTGAGGCGTGACAGTACTGTGAACTGCGCCAGCATCTTCAGGGTGTCAGGTGCGCAATGGGCCTTGGCCAGCGAGCTGTTATACAGCAGCTTGTCGTAGATTTTGACTTCGTCACTGACCCGCAGGCAGTACGGCACTTTGACGATGTAAATCCGGTCGATGAACGCTTCGTTGTTTTTGTTGTTACGGAAGGTGTGCCATTCCGATTCGTTGGAGTGCGCCAGCAAAACCCCGGTAAACGGAATCGCCCCCAGTCCTTCGGTGCTGTTGTAGTTACCTTCCTGAGTGGCCGTGAGCAATGGGTGCAGCACCTTGATCGGTGCCTTGAACATCTCGACGAACTCCATCAGACCCTGGTTGGCGCGGCACAAAGCGCCGGAATAGCTGTAGGCGTCGGCGTCGTTTTGCGGGAATTCTTCGAGCTTGCGGATATCGACCTTGCCCACCAATGCCGAAATGTCCTGGTTGTTTTCATCACCGGGTTCGGTTTTCGCCACTGCAATCTGGTTAAGGATCGACGGGTAGAGTTTGACCACCCTGAACTGGCTGATGTCGCCGCCAAATTCAGCCAGCCGCTTGGTGGCCCAGGGCGACATGATGGTGCTCAGGTAGCGCTTGGAGATCCCGAAGTCTTCCTCAAGAATCGCGCCATCTTCCGTGGCGTTGAACAGGCCCAGTGGCGATTCGAATACCGGCGAGCCTTTAATGGCGTAGAACGGGACTTTCTCGATCAATTGCTTGAGTTTTTCAGCCAGGGACGACTTACCGCCACCCACCGGGCCGAGGAGGTAAAGGATTTGCTTCTTCTCTTCCAGCCCTTGGGCTGCATGGCGGAAGTAGGAAACGATCTGTTCAATGCACTCTTCCATTCCGTGGAAGTCGGCAAAGGCCGGATACCGGCGAATCACTTTGTTGGAGAAGATTCGCGAGAGGCGAGAGTCTGTCGAGGTGTCCAGCAGTTGCGGTTCACCAATGGCCATCAACAGCCGTTCGGCGGCCGAGGCGTAAGCGCTTTTATCGTTTTTGCACAGCTCAAGGTATTCCTGGAGTGTAAGTTCTTCCTGGCGCGTGGATTCAAAGCGCTGTTGGAAGTGGCTAAAAATACTCATGACGTCACCTCGCTCGATACGTGGAGCCGGCGATTGATCGGTCAGTTCGAGTGCTGGCATGCGGCAACGTTGCTGTTGCTGTGTACCCCCCAGGACACCATCAAAGGGGCTAACCCTTTGAAGTTACTACTGATGATCCTCACGCCGGTGTACCGGCTCTCCCCAGATTCGGATGGCCTGAGCTAAAGGATAGTTGGTTCTGGGAGAGGTCAAGGTGAGATGCGCGAATTGTTGTGCGCGACCGTTGGTCAGGCAGGGCGCCAGCCCACTGAATACGTGGGCTTGGCGTGTTTTAAAAAATTATTCCTCCGGGCTTTGGGCGATTTCGCCCGGATAAGTCGCACGCCACAACTCGAAACCACCGTCGAGGCTGTACACCTCGCTGAATCCCTGACCTGCCAGGTAGGCCGCCGCGCTCTGACTTGAATTGCCGTGGTAGCAAGCGACGATCAGCGGCGCATCCAGATCGGCCTTGGCAATGAAGTCGTGCAGCGAGTGGTTGTCCAAGTGTGTCGCGTTTTTGATATGCCCGGCGGCATAGGCTTGCGGGTCGCGAATGTCGACCACCACGGCGCCTTGATCGCGCAGTGCTTGGGCCTGTTCGGGAGGGATACGTTTGAAATCGGTCATGGGAAATTCCTGTGGCCTGACTACGGGCGTGGAGTCGTTACGCCCAAAGGTTGGGAAGGGGGTTGGACGCTGGCGGGGGCTTTAAGGTGCAGATCATCGCAGTCGCAGCTCAAACGCTGGCCGCTGTCGACGTTGAGCAGGGTCATGGCGCCGCCCCAGACGCAGCCGGTGTCGAGGGCGTAGATGCCGGGCTCCTTGCAGTTGCCTTCAAGTGCGGCCCAGTGACCGAAGATAATCTTGAGGTCTTGGGTTTTGCGTTCTTTATAACTGAACCACGGTGCATAGCCGGGTGGAGCGCTGCCCACGCCTTCTTTGCTTTTAAGGTCGAGTTTGCCGTCGCGGGTGCAAAACCGCATGCGGGTGAAGTAGTTGGTAATGACCCGCAGGCGTGCAATGCCCGTGAGGTCGCTGTCCCATTTGGCAGGCTCGTTGCCGTACATGCCATCAAGGAATGGGCCCAAGAGGCTGTCATCGCGCAATGCGTGCTCCACTTCGCCAGCATATTTGAGGGCTTTTTTCAGGCTCCATTGCGGGGGAATGCCTGCGTGGACCAGGGCGGTATTTCGCTCGAGGTCGTAATGCAACAGTGGTTGCTGGCGCAGCCAGTCCAGCAGTTGGTCGCAATCCGGTGCCTCAAGGATCTCGCGAAGCGTGTCACCCTTTTTCAGGCGCTCAATGTTGTTGCCCACCGCAAGCAGGTGCAGGTCGTGGTTGCCCAGCACGCAGACCAGTGATTCACGCAGGCCATACAGAAAACGTAGCGTCTCCAGCGACTCAGGTCCCCGGTTTACGAGGTCGCCTACCAGCCACAGGGTGTCTTTGGTCGGATCAAAGGCGACCCGCTCCAGCAAGCATTTGAGGGGTTGGAGGCAGCCTTGGAGGTCACCAACGGCATAGACCGCCATCAGTGCAGTGCTCCGGGGACGGCGAGGCGAAAGGGCGCAATGATGGCCTTGAATTCATGATCGTCTTGGGCGTGCATCAGGTAGCTGCCCTGCATGGTGCCGACCTGTGTGGTGATCACGGAGCCGCTGCTGTAGGTGTGTGCCTGGCCCGGCTTGATCAACGGTTGTTGCCCGACCACACCGGCACCGCGTACTTCTTCGGTGTGCCCGTCGCCATCGGTGATGATCCAGTGACGCGACAGCAGTTTTGCGGGGATTGAGCCGTTGTTCTTCACCGTGATGGTGTAGGCGAAGGCGAAGCGGTCGTGCTCGGGTTGAGATTGTTCTGGCAAGTAACGGGTGACGACGCTGACGTCAACCTGATAGCGGGGTTCGGACATGCGGTAGGCCTTACTTGAAAGCAGAGACACAGCTCGGGATAAAACTGATGCCTGAGTCTAGGCCAAGTCACGGGTACTAGGCCAGATGCGGCCAGTACCCGATTTGTAAGGACGGTCAGTCGGCAGCGGGCGCTGCGACGGCTTGCTCGCTCAGTTTGTCGGCCAGACGCACAAATGCCGCCAGGTCGAGTTGCTCGGGACGCTTGCTGCCATCGACGCCAGCGGCTTCGATTTCAGCGTTGCTCAGCAAGGCTTTGAGGGTGTTGCGCAACGTTTTGCGACGCTGGTTGAAGGCCTCGCGCACGACGCGCTCCAGCAAACGATGATCCTTGGCCGGGTGCGGCAGGGTCTCGTGTGGCACCAGACGCACAATGGCCGAGTCGACTTTGGGCGGCGGGTTGAAGGCGCCCGGCCCGACGTTGAACAGGTGTTCCACGCGGCAATGGTACTGAACCATGATCGACAGACGGCCCCAGTCGCCACCGCCCGGACCTGCGGCCATACGCTCAACCACTTCTTTTTGCAGCATGAAGTGCATGTCGCGGATCAATTCGGCGTTTTTCAACAGGTGAAAAATCAGCGGCGTGGAGATGTTGTACGGCAGGTTGCCGACCACACGCAGGGTGCGGGGTGCCGCGCCCAGTGTGTTGAAGTCGAACTTGAGGGCGTCGCCCTGATGCAGGTTGAAGTTGCTCATGCCTGCGAACTGTTGGTTCAGGATCGGGATCAGGTCTTTGTCCAGTTCGACCACGTCAAGTTGGCCGCCACTGTGGAGGATGCCTTCAGTCAATGCGCCCTGGCCCGGGCCGATCTCCAGCAGGCGATCGCCTGCCTTGGCATTGATGGCGCGCAGGATGCGATCGATTACACCAGCATCGTGCAGGAAGTTTTGACCAAAGCGCTTGCGCGCCTTGTGTTGGTATTGCTCGTTCATAAACGGGTCTCGGCCATCTGGTAGGCGGTTTCCAGGGCGACTTGCAGGCTGCCGGTGTCGATCTTGCCGCTGCCCGCCAGATCCAGGGCGGTGCCATGGTCAACAGAGGTGCGGATGATCGGCAAGCCCAGGGTAATGTTGACGGCGGCGCCAAACCCCTTGTACTTCAGCACGGGCAGGCCTTGGTCGTGGTACATCGCCAGCACTGCGTCACAGTGCTCCAGATATTTGGGGGTAAACAGAGTGTCGGCAGGCAGCGGGCCACGCAGGTCCATGCCCTCGCTGCGCAGAAGCTCCAGGGTGGGTTCGATAATGTCGATTTCTTCATGGCCCAAATGTCCGCCTTCGCCCGCATGGGGGTTGAGCCCGCACACCAGGATTCGCGGTTGGGCAATGCCGAATTTTTGTTGCAGGTCGGCGTGCAGAATGCGCGTCACCCGCATCAGGCGTTCGGGGGTGATTGCATCCGCGACCTGACGCAGTGGCAAGTGTGTGGTGACAAGCGCCACGCGAAGGCCGCGGGTGGCGAGCATCATCACAACCTGTTCGGTGCGGGTCAGGTCGGCGAGGAATTCGGTATGACCGGAAAACGGGATGCCGGCTTCATTGATAACGCCCTTGTGAACAGGGGCGGTAATCATGCCTGCGAAGTCGCCGTCCACACAGCCTTGGGCGGCGCGGGTCAACGTGTGCAGCACAAAGGCGGCATTGGCCTTGTCCAGTACGCCGGGCGTCACCGCAGTGCTCAGCGGGGTATCCCACACATACAAGCTGCCTGCGGGCGCCGGTTGTTCGGGCCATTGCCCCGGCACGACGGGCAGCAGGTTGACGTCCACCCCCAGCTGGGCGGCCCGCTCAGAGAGCAGGTCGCAGCTGGTGATGGCAATCAGGGGATGGGGCTGGTGTTGCGAAGCGAGCAGCAGGCACAGGTCTGGACCTATGCCTGCCGGTTCGCCGGGTGTCAGTGCAAACCGCTGGGTGTTCACTGAGCCGCCTGGCTTGCGCTCTCGTCCGAGTTCGCGCCGGGCAGTTTGATCTCTACGTAGGCTTCGTCACGGATCTGACGCAACCAGCTTTGCAGCTCTTCGTCGTACTTACGGTTGCGCAAGGCGTTCATGGCCTGTTGCTCACGCGCTTGAGAGGTGCTGTCCGTGGCGCGGCGACCGAGTACTTCCAGCACATGCCAGCCGTATTGAGTCTTGAACGGTTTGGACAATACACCTTGAGGCGTGTCGGACATGGCAGCACGGAACTCGGGAACCAGTGAGTTGGGGTTGACCCAATTCAAATCGCCGCCGTTAAGTGCCGAGCCCGGGTCTTCGGAGTAGGTTTTTGCCAGGGTGGCAAAATCTTCGCCCGCTTCGATGCGGTCGTGGATTTTGTTGATCAGGGCTTCGGTCTGCGCTTCAGTGCGGATTTCGCTTGGCTTGATCAGGATGTGACGAACATGTACTTCGTCCACTACCACAGACTGGCCGCCGCGCTTGGCATTGAGCTTAAGGATGATGAAGCCGCCCGGTGTACGAATAGGCTCGGTGATTTCGCCAACCGGCATTTTGCTGAGCAGGCTGTCAAATGGAGGTGGCAGTTGAGCTGCTTTACGCCAGCCCATGTCGCCACCTTCCAGAGCAGTGTCGCTGCCCGAACGGGCAATCGCCATCTGGCCGAAGTCGGCGCCTTTCTTCAGTTGGTTGTAGACATCAACCGCTTGCTTGTAGGCGTTCTGGATGGCTTGCGAATTCGCGCTTTCAGGCGTTGGAATCAGGATATTGGCCAACTGGAACTCTTCGGACATCTGCATCTTGCCCAGGTCCGATTTCAGGAAGTTTTGCACTTCCTGATCGGTGACCTGAATGCGCTCGGCCACACGACGCTGGCGCACACGGCTGATCGTCATTTCGCGGCGAATCTGCTCGCGGGCGTCTTCATAAGACAGACCGTCGTGTGCCAGGGCCCTGCGGAACTGATCGATGGTCATGCCATTGCGCTGGGCAATGGTGGCCACGGCATCGTTCAGCTCTTCATCGGTGATACGAATGCCCATGCGCTCGCCGAGCTGCAATTGCAGGTTCTCGACGATCAGGCGCTCCAGCACTTGCTGATCCAACACGCTGGTAGGCGGTACGCCCTGACCGCGTTTGGCGATGGTTTGCTGAACTTCATGAACACGCTGGTCCAGTTGGCTCTGCATGATCACGTCGTTGTCGACGATGGCCACGATTTGGTCGAGAGGTTCAACCGCGGCGTGAGCCGCGGTACCCAGGAACAACGCGCCCAGCACTAGCGGGCGCAAACACTCAGAAAGCTTGATCTTCACGTTCACGATAACCTTGGATGCCTTTGTCGAGGAAGCTCTCTACTTTGGTGCCAACAACGCCACCGAGACCTTTCAGCACAATTTGAAGGAAGAGACCATGGTCGCCCTTTTCGTTGGTCGGGGCTTCTTGGGTGTACTCATCGTTGTCGACCCAGTAACGGTTGATCAGACGAAGTTTCCAGCAGCAGTTGTCGTATTCGAAACCACCGAAGGCTTCCAGCGTGCGGTTACGGTTGTAGTCGTACTGCCAGCGGCTGATGACGTTCCACTGCGGCACGATCGGCCAGATAACCGAGAAATCATGCTGCTGGATCTTGTAGTAGTCCTTGATGTAGCCAGGTTGACCTTTCACACCGAAGTCACCGCCGCCGATTTCCCACTTACCGGTGTACTGGTTGTAGCGCACCTGGTCATTGCGATAGCGATAGCCAATGTTGACGACTTTGTTCGGATTGTCTTCCGGCTGGTAATGCATCATCGCGCTGCCAGAACGTGGGCTACGGGTTTCCGGATCCCAGTTGTAGTCAGCGGTTGCGCGCCAGTCACGGTTGAAACGGTAGGCGTACTCAAGTGCATACGGCGAAACGCTGGAGGTGGAATCGTCGCGGTTCTCCTCAATACCTGGCATTTGCACTTTGCGATCTTTGAAGTAATAGGCCTGGCCCACGCTGATGCGTTGGCGCTCGAAGCCGTTTTCTTCAATCCAGCGACTGGTCAGGCCCAGCGACAGTTTGTTCTCGTCGCCCACACGGTCACTGCCCGAGAAGCGGTTGTCCCGCCACAGGGAGCCGTAGCTGAAGGTGCTTTCGCCTGTGTCGAAGACCGGGATGTCTTGCTGATTGCGCTCAGGCACATACAGGTAGAACGCACGCGGCTCCAGGGTCTGGCGGTAGTTGGTGCCGAACCATTGAGTGTTGCGATCGAAATAAAGGCCGCTGTCGATACTGGCAATTGGCACGCTGCGGTTTTGGGAGCTTTTGTAAACGCCTCCATTGTAAATCTTTCCATTTTTTGCAGCAGTGGCTTGGGCATTTACGATGTCGCTTTTCCCAGTGCCGTCCAGATCAAGATCGTACTGGGTGTAGATGTACTTGAGCTTTGGCGTGACATAGCCATAGCTCGCCGTCATCGGCAAGCTCATGCTCGGCGCAAGATTCAGACGCGTACCGTTTGCTCTAGCCAAACCGGTGACGTTGGTGTCGAGTCTTTTAGCTGGAGTACCGTCTTCGTTGATGAAATCACCGTTTTCAAGGTCACGATCAAACCGTACCAGTTCGGTGTTGTAGTTAAAGTTCACACCACCCGGATGATACGGCAGCGCACCATTGAAGGTGATTTGCGGCAGTTTGTTGTAAGGGGTGATTTGGGTCACGGTGGCCATTTGATAGGCCTGCGCATTCAACTTCGCGTTAAACGTGTCGCCACGGTACGTCACCGAACCCTGCTGGTTCACGTAGTCCTGACTTTCAATACCGATCTGTTCGGTTTCAAGATCCTGGAAGTAATACGGATCGCTGATCTTGGTGTAGTCGACCTCGGTCAGGACGCGGGAGTCCAGGCCACCCTTGTGCTGCCAGTTGAGCATGTAGCGGGTGTCTTTGTAGTCAGTCTGGTCTTTGCGCTTGTCGTCCTTGTCGTTCAGGTAAGCAGCACCGAACTGGCCTTCGCTGGACTCGGTGAGGTAGCGGAATTCGCCTTCCATCAACAAGCCGCGTTTGGTCATGTAGCGCGGGTACAACGTGGCGTCGTAGTTGGGCGCCAGGTTGAAGTAGTACGGGGTCACGAGCATAAAGCCGGTGTCGGTGCTGCTGCTGAACGACGGCGGCAGGAAACCGGACTGACGGCGATCGTCGATCGGGAAGTAGATGTACGGGGTGTAGAAGACCGGAATGTCTTTGACCCGCAACGTCACGTTGGTCGCTGTACCGAAACCGGTGGCCGGGTTCAACGTGATGTTGTTGCCCTTGAGTTGCCAGGCGTTGCTGTTCGGTTCGCACGTGGTGTACGTACCATCCTTGAGGCGGATGATCGCGTTTTCGCCGCGCTTGGCGTACAGCGCACTGCCGCGAATGCGCGACTTGTGCAGGATGTATTCAGCGTTGTCGACCTTGGCCGCGCCGGTGTCGAGCTGCACATCGGCGTGGTCGCCGACGATCAGTGCACCGTTGTCGCGCAGACGGACTTTGCCATTGAGCTCGCCGCGGTTTTCAGCCTGATACAGGCTGGCTTCGTCAGCCTCGATCTGCATGCTGCCCTGACGCATGACAACGTCACCGGCCAGCGTTGCGATCTGTTCTTCCTGCTGGTAGCGGGAAGCCTTGGCGCCGATAAAGGTCGGTGCATCGCTTTTGCTGGTCGGGTCGTTCATGCCCGGACGGATCGGCTCGACATACGCGCCTGCGCAATACGGGCCGGTCTCGGCCAGTTGTGCGGGGGTCAGCTTGTCTCGCGGAACCCAGTCGAGGTGACTGTAGTCGGCACTGCGCGCTTTGAGACCACGGCCCTTGGCTTCTGTCACCAAAGGGGTCTGGGCGACCTCCTCGACGGGTTCGCCATTGGCGCCCACCGAGTTGGCGTTGTGAACCGGGCGCGGCGGCAATTGAGCCGTGGTCGCTTTCGGTGCGCAGTCCCAGCCGCCCGATGCCGACACGGAACAGTCATACTGCTCCTCGGCAACAGCGAAAGGCGTGGCTAGAGGTTGCATGGCCAGCAAACTGCCGGTTACCAGCAACGGAAATTTTTTACGAAACGCGGGGGATTTCAATGCCATCTTATTAGTCCGGGCTTCCTGCGTGCCATCAGCCCGCGGTGGGGGCCGCACGCCTCTCGATGGTCTGGAAAAGATGCTGGATAATAAAGCATGACCCGCTTGACGGCTAGGGCCGTCGGAGACCCACGTAATGCCTGACCAAGATGTACGCTTGCAACACCTTAAAGTTTGGCTCGATGAGCAATTGTCAGCCCTGTATTTAAACAACGGATGGGGCGCCGTGCCCCCGGCCACGTTGACTTCGGCCAGCAGTGACGCAAGTTTTCGGCGGTATTTTCGCTGGGAAGGAGAGGGGCGCAGTTTTATCGTGATGGACGCGCCGCCGCCCCAGGAAAACTGCAAACCCTTCGTCGATATCGCCCAATTGCTGCGTATCAGCGAGATAAATGTGCCGGAAATTTTTGCTCAGGACCTCGATCGAGGGTTTCTTTTGCTCAATGACCTGGGCAATAAAACCTTTCTTGACGTTATTAATGACGATAACGCCGATGAACTGTTCGACGATGCCATCGAAGCCTTGCTGGCTTTTCAGCAATTGCCCATGACCGCCCCGTTGCCCAGCTATGACGTGGCGTTGCTGCGCCGCGAACTGGAATTGTTCCCTGAGTGGTATGTCCGCCGTCACCTGGGAATCCAACTGGACGCGCAACAGCAGGCGCAGTGGCAACGGGTCAGCGATGTGCTGATCGACAGCGCGCTGGCGCAGCCCAAAGTGCTGGTGCACCGCGACTTTATGCCGCGCAACCTGATGCTGAGCATCCCCAACCCCGGTGTGCTGGATTTCCAGGATGCGGTGTACGGGCCGGTGACCTATGACATCACGTGCCTGTTCAAGGATGCCTTCCTCAGTTGGCCCGAAGAGCGGGTGCTGCAATGGCTGGCCCAGTACTGGGAAAATGCGCGCCATCTGGCGATCCCGGTGCAGCCCGTGCTGCAGGACTTCCTGCGCGCCAGTGACCTGATGGGTGTGCAGCGGCATTTGAAAGTGATCGGCATTTTTGCCCGGATTTGCCATCGCGACGGCAAACCACGTTATCTGGCCGATGTGCCGCGCTTCTTCTCTTATATAGAAGCCGTGTTGGCCCGTCGCCCGGAACTGTCAGAGCTGGGTGAGCTATTTGTCAGTCTGCGTGAACCGGTCGAGGCTCAGGCATGAAGGCGATGATTCTGGCCGCCGGCAAAGGTGAACGCCTGCGGCCTTTGACCCTGCATACGCCCAAGCCCTTGATCCGTGCGGGCGGCGTGCCTTTGATCGAGTACCACCTGCGGGCGCTCGCGGCCGCAGGATTTACCGAGATCGTGATCAATCACGCTTGGCTCGGTCAGCAAATTGAAGATTACCTGGGCGACGGGTCGCGCTTCGGGTTGAGCATTCAGTACTCCGCCGAGGGCGAGCCACTGGAAACCGGCGGGGGGATTTTTAAAGCATTGCCCTTGTTGGGCGATAACCCGTTCGTGGTGGTGAACGGTGATATCTGGACCGACTACGATTTTGCTGCTTTGCGCAAACCTTGCGCCGGTCTGGCGCATCTGGTGCTGGTCGATAACCCGCCTCATCACCCCACGGGTGATTTTTGCCTGATGGGATCGCAGGTTCAGGATGCGCAACCTGATGGCCCCGCGCTGACTTACAGCGGCATTGCCGTGTTGAGCCCGGCGTTGTTCCGCGGGTGTGAGCCCGGCGCGTTCAAGCTGGCGCCGTTATTACGTACAGCCATGGCCGCAGGCCATGTCACAGGAGAGCATTTGCAAGGGCATTGGGTGGATGTAGGCACACACGAGCGTTTGGCTGAGGCCGAAGGCCTGATCAAGGGCGCTCAGTAGGATGCTGTGGCCAGGGACGCTGATCGGAGCCGGAGGCGGGTTTGTGATTGCCAGCATTCCGGGGGCCATGTTGGGTGCGTTGTTGGGGCAGGCGCTGGATCGGCGCCTGAACCTGCAAAGCTGGGCCCATCTGCGCGAACGCCTGGGCGGTCGCGCTGCGCTGCGCAATGACGAACTGTTGTTTGTGTTGCTCGGCCGTCTGGCCAAAAGCGGCGGGCGCGTGGTGGATAAGCACATCGAGCAGGCACGCCAAGAGATGCGCCTGCTCGACATGAGCGCGCCCGCGCAGCAGCGGGCGATTGCTGCGTTTAATCGGGGCAAGTCTGGCAACGACTCGTTGCGCGGTTATTTGCGGCGGCTCAAGGCCCAGCCCCATGCGGCCGAAGGCGTGTTGCGCGCTTGCTGGCGGATGATCGTGGCGGACGGGCGGGTAGATGCTCAAGAGCGAGCCTTGATAGGGCTGTGGGGCAAATGGCTGGGCTGGACCCCGCAACAGATTCAGGCGCTGGGGGCCGATTATGAGCCGCACAAAAAGCCGCTGGCCACGCGAGGTGGCACCTATCAGGAGTCACTCACGCTACTCGGTGTCACCCATCAGAGCGACCCGGCCTACATCAAACGGGCTTACCGACGTTTGCTCAGTCGTCATCATCCCGACAAGGTGGCCGGTTCAGGCGCCGGTCCGGCTCAGGTGCTCGACGCCACGGAGAAAACCCGCGAGCTGCATCACGCTTACGCGTTAATCCGGCAGCGTCGCGGTTTTTGACCGTTACTTATCCACAGGCTGCGGGCTGAGCCAACCGCGAATACGGCGATACAACTGTTCTTGACTGGCATCGCGATTGCCCGGCATCGCGGACAACCCGACCTGAGTGAAATTCCCGCCATTGACCCGCTTGCTGGCTTGCAGCCGTTCCAGGGCGGCTTTGCGCGGTAGCGCATTGTCTTTGTAAAACACGTCCAGCAACGCCACCTTCAGGTTGGGTGTCATCTGGCTCAAGTCCGCCTGTTCCTGAGCCGGTGTCTGCGCGGCGACCATGATCAGTTTGCCCACTTGCGCCGGTTGTTTCTCGGCGGTATAGCGTGCTGCCCAGTACGCGCCTGTGCCGTGCCCCAGCAGCACAATGCTGCGCACATTCTGTTGCTGCGCGAAGGCAATGCCCGCCTCGATACGGGCGAAAATCCGCTCGGCATCCGCTTTATTCATGTCTTCCTGCGACGCCACCGGCGTCAGGTCCGGTGCCGGGTTTTCGGTGCCGACACTGGCGGCTTGTTCGATAGGTTTGGCTGTGGTGCTGGCGTCTTTACTGCTACTGTCTGGCGCTTGCTGTGTAGGCAATTTCTCTGGCTCGACGGTGCGTGCCTGACTGGCTTCGCTTTGCATGTCCGGCAAACTGAGGCTCAGGCTTGCCCAGCGGGCGTCGGGCAGCTTGTTGCGCAGCGGGCCGACAACGATGGGCCAGTCGGCGGTTTCGCCTGCGCCGGGGACGATAATCACCGCTCCGCTGGGGTCGCTGTTATTGGCGGGCTTCCAGAGGGCGAGAAAGCTGACTTCCCCGGCCTGTAGCTGTTGCTGCTCATGGGGCGGGAGTTGTCGCTCCAGCGCGGCCGCGTCTTCCTGGCTGCGCTCGGGCAGCGGCTCGCGCACCACGGGCTGGGGTTGGGCGGGTTCTGCGGCGGGCGCCGGGTCGTCCGCCTGAACAGGTAACGCCAGGGGCAATAACAACGACAGGCACAGGGCTGGCAGTGCCAGACGGTAAGAAGACATCGTTTTTTCCAGGCCAGAAGTAATCCCGGCAGCCTAAAGGGTTGATCCGTATTTGTCAGGGTGTGAGCGTTCAGATGACACGTTTTTGCTATCTGTTAGTTATCGGCTGGTTCTGGCTGCCCTTGATGAGCCATGCAGCGCCTGTGCCGGCGGCGCAATTGAGTGCCGGGCAACAGCAGTGGCTGTCGCAGCATCGGGAATTGCGCGTGGGGCTGGTGTTGCAAGCCCCTTACGCGCGCTTCGACCAGCGCTTGCAGCAGTTGTCCGGGGCCAATGTGGAGCTGATGAAATGGCTGGCGCAGGCACTTAACGTTGAGTTGCGGTGGCGCAATTACCCGGACCTGACGCAACTGGAAAAAGCCGCCCAAGCCGGGGAAATCGACCTGGTGCCGGGCCTTTTGCAAACCCCCGCAGGGTTGAGGTTGTGGCAATTTTCTGACCCTTACATGCGCGTCCCGCAGTTGATTGTGGGCGTGCGCGACGGCAGCGGCTCCGTCGATCTGGAACGGCTCGACAGCCAGACCCGTGTGGCTGTGCGCATGCCTGGCAGCACGGCAGAGTTCTTGCGCACCAGCTATCCGGGCCTGAATGTGCAGGGCGTGCCGTTGGAGCGTCAGGCCCTGCAATTGTTGCTGAGCCAGCAAGCCACTTACGCCGTGATTGATGAAGCGCAGCTCAGTCGTTTGTCCATTGAACCTGAGTTCTCCGGGTTGACCGTGGTGGGTGATATTGGTTTGCCGCTGTTGCTGCGCGTGGCGACCCGGCGTGACTGGCCGGAGTTGGCCAGCATCGTCGAGCGCGGTTTGCACGCCATCCCGGCGCGGGACATGGAGCAATTGCACGCGCGCTGGTTGCAGCCCAAGTATCCCCACGCCGGGCCGTCCCCCGGTTTTTGGCAGAATGTCAGCCTGTTGATCGGTGCCTTGCTGCTGGCGAGCATGGCGATTGTGTTCTGGCAGCGGGGGCAGCAAACCTCGCTGGAGCGTGCCCTGCTTAGCGCGCGCGAAGACATTGCCCTGCGCGCCGCCAGTGCCGAAGCCTTGCGCCTGACTCAGTTTTCAATTGATCGCAGCCCGGTTGGCATCTTGTGGGTCAATTGGGACAGCCATGTGCGCTACGCCAACCTGGCCGCCGAGCGCATGCTCGGGTGCGCGCCGGGTGCTGTGCTCGAGCGGCCATTGAGTGATTTCGAACCGGGGCTGAGCATGGACCGCTGGCTGGGGTTGTGGAAGCGTGCGCGGGCCGGTGAAGAGGGCGCGCAACGGTTTGAAACGCAGTGCGTGCGGGCGGATGGCAGCACCTTTCCGGCCGACGTCACGCTCAGTTTTTTGCGCTTTCAGGCGGCGGAATACCTGGTGGTGTACCTCAATGACATCACCGAGCGCCGCCGCGTGCAGGCCGCGCTACAAGAAAGTGATGCACGCCTGCAAGGCATTGCGGCCAACGTCCCCGGGCTGGTGTTTCGTCTGGAACGTTCGTTGCTCACGGGCGAGTTGGACTTCCCCTACATCAGCGAAGGCAGTGAAAGCTTGGCCGGGTTCTCGCCCGCGACGTTGCGTAAACGTGAAGTCGGTCTGCGCAGCCTTGTGCACCCGGACGACAAAGCGGATTACCACCGTGTGCAGGACCAGGCGCTCGACAGCGACAGCGATTGGTCTTGGCAGGGCCGGATTGTCACGCGTGAAGGCGAGCAGCGCTGGGCCGAGATCAAGGCCATCACCCGTCGCCTGCAAGATGGCACCGTGGTCTGGGACGGCATCGTGTGGGACATCAGCGAAAGCAAGCGAATCGAGCTGGAGCTGGACAGCTCTCGCGGCCAGCTGCGCGAACTGTCCGCGCACCTTGAAAGCGTGCGCGAAGAAGAAAAGGCGCGCATTGCCCGAGAAGTGCACGATGAGCTGGGGCAGATGTTGACCGTGCTCAAACTTGAAACGTCCATGTGCGAGTTGGCCTACGCGGATCTGGACCCCGGTCTGCGTGAGCGCTTGAACAGCATGAAAAAACTCATCGCGCAGTTGTTCCAGTTGGTGCGCGATGTGGCCACAGCACTGCGGCCGCCCATTTTGGATGCGGGCATCAGTTCGGCCATCGAATGGCAGGCACAGCGCTTTGAAGCGCGTACGCACATTCCGTGTCTGGTGCAGGTTCCTGAGCATCTGCCACCGCTGAGTGCGGCCAAGGAAGTCGGGCTGTTCCGAATTTTGCAGGAGGCGCTGACCAACGTGATGCGTCATGCTCAGGCGCAAACCGTAGAGTTAACCCTGAGTGTTGAAGCGCATGCGCTGTGCCTGAGCATCAGCGATGATGGCCAGGGGTTTATTCCCGCCACCGGCAGGCCGACATCCTTCGGACTGGTGGGCATGCGTGAGCGGGTATTGATGATGGGCGGGACGCTGTCGGTGCACAGTGTGCCGGGCGAAGGCACGATCCTGAGTGTGCGGGTGCCGTTGTGACTTTGAGGAGGCGTTGTCTGTGATCCGTGTACTGGTAGCTGAAGACCACACCATTGTGCGGGAGGGGATCAAGCAATTGATCGGCCTGGCCAAAGACCTGCGGGTGGTGGGGGAGGCGAGCAACGGCGAGCAATTGCTGGAAACCCTGCGCCATGTGCCGTGCGAGGTGGTGCTGCTGGACATCTCCATGCCCGGCGTTAACGGGCTGGAAGCGATCCCGCGCATCCGCGCCTTGAATAACCCGCCGGCGATCCTGGTGCTGTCGATGCACGACGAGGCGCAGATGGCGGCGCGGGCGTTGAAGTTCGGCGCGGCCGGATACGCGACCAAGGACAGCGACCCGGCACTCTTGCTCATGGCCATTCGTAAAGTGGCGGCAGGCGGGCGCTACATCGACCCCGAGCTGGCGGACCGCATGGTCTTTGAAGTAGGCCTGACTGACGCGCGTCCGCTGCATGCGCTGCTGTCAGAACGGGAATTCTCGGTGTTTGAACGGCTGGCGCAAGGGGTGAACGTGAATGACATCGCCCAGCAGTTGGCCCTGAGCAGCAAAACCATCAGCACCCATAAAGCGCGGCTGATGCAAAAACTTCACGTCACCTCGTTGGCCGAACTGGTGAAATACGCCATGGAACATAAGCTGGTGTAAGGGCTGACGCGCCGCGAGCATTAGAGCCGCGGCGACAGGGCATGCCTGTTTGCGACGCTTTTTGAGTGGTGCTTCAGCCGCGCGCTGTGTCTTGCGATACCCAGTGTTCTATTCGCGACATCCCTGTAGGGCGTGCCCTACCCACAATCTTCCAGCCTGCTGATGTGAATCTCTCCTGCGCCCCGATTTCTGGGGGCTGACGCCTTCTTTAGTCTTGGACTACAGCAGTCCAAAACAAAAAGGTGTGGCTATGAGTGAGGTCGGTGCAAGCGCTGGGTCGAATGACATTTTGGTCAGCTTTCGTGGCGTGCAGAAAAGCTACGATGGCGAAAACCTGATTGTGAAAGACCTCAACCTGGACATTCGCAAAGGCGAGTTCCTGACCTTGCTCGGGCCTTCCGGGTCGGGCAAAACCACCAGCCTGATGATGCTGGCGGGGTTTGAAACCCCGACCGCGGGCGAGATCCAGCTCGCGGGCCGCGCTATCAACAACGTGCCGCCGCACAAGCGCGACATCGGCATGGTGTTTCAGAACTACGCGTTGTTCCCGCACATGACCGTGGCTGAAAACCTGGGTTTTCCGTTGTCGGTGCGTGGCCTCAATCGCACCGACATCAGCGAGCGGGTCAAACGCGTGCTGAGCATGGTACAGCTCGATGCCTTCGCCCAGCGTTACCCGGCGCAGTTGTCCGGCGGCCAGCAACAGCGGGTGGCCCTGGCACGGGCGCTGGTGTTCGAGCCGCAACTGGTGCTGATGGACGAACCGTTGGGGGCCCTGGACAAACAACTGCGCGAACACATGCAGATGGAGATCAAGCACCTGCACCAGCGCCTCGGCGTGACCGTGGTCTACGTGACCCACGATCAGGGCGAAGCCCTGACCATGTCGGACCGGGTGGCGGTGTTCCATCAAGGGGAAATTCAGCAGATCGCCCCGCCGCGTTGCTTGTACGAAGAGCCGAAAAACACCTTTGTCGCCAACTTCATCGGCGAGAACAATCGCCTCAATGGTCGCCTGCACAGCCAGGATGGCGAGCGCTGCGTGGTTGAGCTGGGGCGTGGCGAGAAGGTTCAGGCACTGGCGGTGAATGTCGGTCGCCCCGGCGAACCCGTGACCCTGTCGATCCGCCCCGAACGTATCAGCCTTAACGGCGCCAGCGAGGCGTGCGTGAACCGGTTCTCGGGGCGCGTTGAAGAGTTCATCTATCTGGGCGACCACGTGCGGGTGCGGCTGGAAGTCTGCGGCAAGAACGATTTTTTTGTGAAACAGCCGATTGCCGAACTGGACCCGACGCTGGCCGTCGGTGACGTGGTGCCACTCGGTTGGCAGGTTGAACACGTACGTGCGCTGGACCCTCTCTTAGAGGCGAATTAATCGCCCCGGCTTCACCAACCCTGTGGAGAATAAAAATGCATAACACTCTGAAATTCACGGCCCTGAGCTTGGGCCTGATGTGCGCCGCCAATGCGTTGGCCGCCACCGATCTGACCGTGATCTCGTTTGGCGGGGCGAACAAGGCCGCTCAGGTCAAAGCCTTCTACGCGCCTTGGGAAGCCAAGGGCGACGGCAAAATCATCGCCGGGGAATACAACGGCGAAATGGCCAAGATCAAGGCCATGGTCGACACCAAAAGCATTTCGTGGGACTTGGTCGAAGTGGAGTCTCCTGAATTGTCCCGTGGCTGTGACGAAGACATGTTTGAGCAACTGGACCCGGCGCTGTTTGGCAATCCCGATCAGTACGTCTCCGGTGCAATCCAGGCGTGCGGGGCTGGCTTCTTCGTGTGGTCGACCGTGATGGCCTACAACGCCGACAAGCTGAAAACGGCGCCGACCAGTTGGGCGGATTTCTGGGACACCAAAACCTTCCCTGGCAAGCGCGGGTTGCGCAAGGGCGCTAAATACACGCTGGAATTTGCCTTGATGGCAGACGGCGTTGCGCCCAAGGACGTGTACAAGGTGCTGGCGAGCAAAGACGGCCAGAACCGCGCCTTCAAGAAACTCGATGAGTTGAAACCCAGCATTCAATGGTGGGAAGCCGGTGCACAGCCGCCACAGTATCTGGTCTCGGGTGATGTGGTCATGAGCTCTGCGTACAACGGTCGAATTGCTGCCGTGCAGAAAGAAAGCAACCTGAAAATTGTCTGGAACGGCGGGATTTACGACTTTGACGCCTGGGCCATCCCTAAAGGCTTGAGCAAAGACAAGGCCGACGCGGCGAAGAGGTTCATGCAGTTCACGCTTGAACCAAAGCAGCAAAGCGTCTACTCGCAAAACATCGCCTATGGCCCGGCCAACCTAGAGGCAATGACTTTGCTGCCCTCGGCCGTGAAAGCTGACATGCCGACTGCGCAGGAGAACCTCAAGGATCAAGTACAGATCGACGTCAGCTTCTGGGCTGATAACGGCGAGCAACTGGAACAACGCTTCAACGCCTGGGCTGCCAAGTAAGCAGCGCTGACACGCGGCGCGCCCGACCTGGTCGCGCCGCCCCCGTTTAAAGATTTGCGGAGTTCGCCATGGCCATCGCCATCCCCCTGAACGAAGTCGCCAGCCCCAGTTTGAAGAAGCGTCTGGCGCATGCCGAGCGCGTGAATCGCTGGAAAGCGCAGGCGTTGATTGCGCCGCTGGTGATTTTCTTGCTGTTGGTGTTTCTGGTGCCGATAGCGGCGCTGCTTTATAAAAGTGTCGGCAACCCGGAAGTGGTCGAAGGCCTGCCGCGCACTGTGGTGGCCGTGCACGGGTGGGATGGCAAAGGCTTACCGGCCGAACCGGTGTATCTGGCGCTTAGCGAAGACTTGGCCGAAGCACGCAAGAATCAGGTGCTGGGCGATTTGTCGAAGCGTCTGAACATGGAATTGGCCGGCTATCGCAGCCTGCTGATGAAAACCGCCAAAGCGCTGCCGTTCAAGGTGGCGCCTGACTCTTATAAAGATGCACTGGAAGCCCTCGACGAGCGTTGGGGAGATCCGGCGTATTGGCAGGCGATCAAGCGCAACAGCTCAAGCGTGACCCCGTTTTACCTGTTGGCGGCCGTCGATCACCGTATTGATGACCTGGGTGAAGTGGCCCCGGCCACACCGGACCAGGCGATTTATCTGGATATCTTCGCCCGTACCTTCTGGATGGGGCTGGTCATCACCTGCATCTGTCTGGTGCTGGCGTATCCCTTGGCCTACCTGCTGGCCAATTTGCCTGCACGCCAGAGCAACCTGTTGATGATTCTGGTGCTGCTGCCGTTCTGGACGTCCGTGCTGGTGCGGGTCGCGGCCTGGATCGTGTTGCTGCAATCGGGCGGGTTGATCAACAGCGCGCTGATGAGCATGGGGCTGATCGACAAACCGCTGGAGCTGGTGTTCAACCGCACCGGGGTGTACATCGCCATGGTGCACATCTTGCTGCCGTTCATGATCCTGCCGATTTACAGCGTGATGAAGGGTATTTCTCCGACCTATATGCGTGCCGCCATCTCACTAGGGTGCCATCCGTTTACCAGCTTCTGGCGTGTGTACTTCCCACAGACCTACGCGGGTGTGGGCGCCGGTTGCTTGTTGGTATTCATCATTGCGATTGGCTACTACATCACCCCGGCGTTGCTCGGCAGCCCGAACGATCAAATGGTCAGTTACTTCGTGGCGTTCTATACCAACACCAGTATCAACTGGGGCATGGCCACGGCGCTGGGCGGTTTGCTGCTGCTGGCAACCGTCGTGCTGTACCTGATTTACAACTGGCTGGTGGGTGCTACCCGCCTGCGTTTGAGTTAAGGAGATCGCCATGCTGAGCCCTTACATGTCCCCCATTGAGCGGATTTGGTTCTACAGCTTGCGCATTCTTTGCGGGCTGATCCTGTTGTTCCTGATCTTGCCTGTGCTGGTGATCATTCCGTTGTCCTTCAACTCGGGCAGCTTTCTGGTGTACCCGCTGCAAGGGTTTTCCTTGCATTGGTATCAGGACTTCTTCGCCTCTGCCGAGTGGATGCGCGCGCTGAAAAACAGCGTCATCGTGGCGCCGGCGGCCACCGTATTGGCCATGGTGTTCGGCACGTTGGCGGCGATTGGCCTGACCCGTGGCGACTTCCCGGGTAAAGCGCTGGTCATGGCGCTGGTGATTTCGCCCATGGTGGTGCCGGTGGTGATCATCGGTGTGGCCAGTTACTTGTTTTTCGCACCGCTGGGGCTGGGCAACAGCTTCTTCTCGTTGATCGTGGTGCATGCGGTGTTAGGTGTGCCATTTGTCATCATCACGGTGTCCGCGACCTTGCAGGGGTTCAATCACAACCTGGTGCGTGCGGCAGCCAGCCTGGGGGCGTCGCCCTTGACGGCGTTCCGTCGGGTGACTTTGCCGCTGATTGCGCCGGGCGTCATTTCTGGTGCCTTGTTCGCCTTCGCCACGTCATTTGATGAAGTGGTGGTGACGCTGTTTCTGGCCGGGCCTGAGCAAGCGACCTTGCCACGCCAGATGTTCAGCGGCATTCGCGAAAACCTGAGCCCGACCATTGCGGCGGCGGCCACGTTATTGATCGCGTTCTCTGTGGTACTGCTGCTGACCCTTGAGTGGTTGCGCGGGCGCAGCGAGAAAATGCGTACAGCGCAGGTTCAGGGCTAGACCCAACAGGCGTCCCATAAGGGGTAATCCCCGATTCGTGTGGTCAGTTGCGCGCGAATCGGGTTTTTGATCAGGTAGCGGGCGGTGGCTTTGAGGTCTTCTTCCTTGTGCAGGACGCGGTCGTAAAAACCTTTTTGCCAGATACGCTCACTGGCGCAGGTCATTTCGTTGATGGTCAGGCTGCTGCGCGATTTAACTCTGCACATCACTTCTCCCAGCGTTTTGTGACGCAACTCGACAAGCCAGTGGCAATGATCAGGCATCACAACCCATGCGATTGACTGGACGATGCCATCGTCGTGCGCCTGCTTGAGTTGATTGACCACGAGACGTCCCAAGTGAAAGTCGCTGAAGATCGGGCGGCGTTGTTCGGTAACGGTGGTGAGTAAATAAACACGGCCGGGCTCGGTGTAACGGCCTTTCAAGAGTTGCCCGCTGCTGTAGGACTTCGGCATTCCGTTGCCTTCCTCGTGGTGATCGTTGTTTAAACCTAGACGGGTTGTGAAGGCATGCCTTGTGCCTTTGTTCGCAAGATATTGCCGGGAGCTCCCAGGGGCTCCCTCGCCGCCGGAGGCTGCGATCGGTCGCGTAGCGTCTGCGAGGCGGTGTGCGGGTCGCGGTCGGCGGTATACAATGCGCGCCACCGTGTTTAGCTCACTAAAAGGTGCGTCATGCAGCCCTTCGCTATTGCCCCATCGATTCTTTCTGCCGATTTCGCCCGTCTTGGCGAAGAGGTGGACAACGTTCTCGCAGCGGGTGCTGACATCGTTCACTTCGATGTCATGGACAATCATTACGTGCCCAACCTGACCATCGGCCCGATGGTGTGCGCGGCCTTGCGCAAGTACGGGATCACGGCGCCTATCGATGCGCATTTGATGGTCAGCCCTGTGGATCGCATCATCGGCGACTTCATTGAGGCGGGCGCGACCTATATCACGTTCCACCCCGAAGCCACGCAGCACATCGACCGTTCCCTGCAATTGATCCGCGAAGGCGGCTGCAAGGCGGGCCTGGTGTTTAACCCGGCCACTCCGCTGGACGTGCTCAAGTACGTGATGGACAAGGTCGACATGGTCTTGCTGATGAGCGTGAACCCCGGTTTCGGCGGTCAGAAGTTCATTCCCGGCACCCTCGACAAACTGCGTGAAGCCCGTGCACTGATCGATGCGTCGGGTCGCGACATCCGTCTCGAAATCGATGGCGGCGTCAACGTCGGCAACATCCGTGAAATCGCTGAAGCTGGCGCCGACACATTTGTCGCGGGCTCGGCCATTTTCAACACGCCGAATTACGAGCACGTCATTCAGCAAATGCGCGCCGAGCTTGCGTTGGCTCGCCCATGAGCCGTTTTGAGCAGCTCCTTCAAGGGCAGCTGCCAAAACTGGTGATGTTCGACCTGGACGGCACGCTGATTGATTCGGTGCCGGACCTGGCGGCTGCCGTGGAAACCATGCTGCAGACGCTGGGCCGACCGCCGGCCGGGCTCGAAAACGTCAAGATGTGGATTGGCAACGGTGCGCCGATGCTGGTGCGTCGTGCGCTGGCCGGCAATCTTGATGCGTCGGGCGTCGATGATGCCGAGGCTGAGCGGGCCCTGGAGATTTTCATGGAGGCCTACGACGGCGGCCATGAGCACACCAAGGTTTACCCCGGCGTACGCGAAAGCCTCAAGTGGCTGCAAAAGCAGGGCGTCGAAATGGCGCTGATCACCAACAAACCCGAGCGTTTCGTGGCGCCGCTGCTGGATGAATTGAAGCTGGGCCGGTTTTTCCGCTGGATCATCGGCGGCGACACCTTGCCGCAGAAAAAACCCGATCCCGCTGCGCTGCAGTTTGTGATGAAAATGGCTGGCGTCACCCCGCAGCAATCGATGTTTATCGGTGATTCGCGCAATGACGTGCTGGCCGCCAAGGCGGCTGGCGTGCGCTGTGTGGCCCTGAACTACGGTTACAACCACGGTCGCCCGATTGAAGAAGAGTCGCCGGACATGGTGATTGGCAATTTGCAGGAGCTGATAGCCGGTTGCTTAGATTCGGCGGCTGAGATACCGTTGGGCTCTTCTGTTCACCCCTCTCGTAGAGATTCCATCGTGGTGGTCACTCGCAAACTCTGGATGAAAGTTATCAAGGCCCTGGCCCGTTGGCGTTGGCGCGCCTGACTTGAATCTGGCCGGAGATCCGGCACGTTTGCATACCTGACTGTTTGACCCTCAGACCACGAGGCACCTCATGATCCGTGAAGAATTCCTGCGTTTGGCCGCTGCCGGCTATAACCGTATCCCGCTTGCCCGCGAAACCCTTGCCGACTTTGACACGCCGCTGTCCATCTACCTGAAACTGGCCGACCAGCCCAACTCCTATTTGCTGGAGTCGGTGCAGGGCGGCGAGAAGTGGGGGCGTTATTCGATCATCGGTTTGCCGTGCCGCACGGTACTGCGCGTGCACGACCATCAGGTGCGTGTGACCCACGACGGTGTCGAGATCGAGTCCTGCGAGGCCGAAGATCCGCTGGCGTTTGTCGAAGCCTTCAAGGCCCGTTACAACGTGCCGACCATTGCCGGGTTGCCGCGTTTCAACGGTGGTTTGGTGGGCTACTTCGGTTATGACTGTGTGCGGTACGTGGAAAAACGTTTGGGCCAATGCCCGAACCCGGATCCGCTGGGCGTGCCGGATATCCTGCTGATGGTGTCCGATGCCGTGGTGGTGTTCGACAACCTCGCAGGCAAGATGCACGCGATTGTGCTGGTCGATCCTGCACAGCCAGGTGCGTACGAAGAGGGGCTGGCGCGACTTGAAGCATTGCTTGAGCAATTGCGTCAGCCGATTGCGCCGCGCCGCGGCCTGGACTTCACGGCCCAACAGGCAGCCGACCCGGTATTCCGTTCCAGTTTTACCCAGAGCGACTACGAGAAAGCCGTCGATACCATCAAGGATTACATTCTCGCGGGCGATTGCATGCAGGTTGTGCCGTCGCAGCGGATGTCCATCGATTTCAAGGCCGCGCCGATCGATCTGTATCGCGCGCTGCGCTGCTTCAACCCGACGCCGTATATGTACTTCTTCAACTTTGGCGACTTCCACGTGGTGGGCAGCTCGCCTGAAGTGCTGGTGCGGGTTGAAGATAATTTGATCACCGTGCGCCCGATTGCCGGGACGCGTCCGCGGGGTGCGACCGAAGAGGCGGATCTGGCGCTGGAGCAGGACTTGCTCGGTGATGACAAGGAAATTGCTGAACACTTGATGCTGATCGACCTGGGGCGCAATGACACGGGGCGGGTCTCTGAAATTGGTTCGGTCAAACTCACCGAAAAAATGGTGATCGAGCGTTACTCCAACGTGATGCACATCGTGTCCAATGTCACCGGCCAGTTGAAGAACGGTCTGACGGCGATGGACGCCTTGCGTGCGATATTGCCGGCAGGCACGTTGTCGGGTGCGCCGAAAATCCGTGCGATGGAGATCATCGACGAACTGGAACCGGTCAAGCGCGGCGTGTACGGCGGCGCGGTCGGTTATTTTGCGTGGAACGGCAATATGGACACGGCTATCGCCATTCGTACAGCGGTGATCAAGAACGGTGAGTTGCATGTGCAAGCGGGCGGCGGGATTGTTGCCGACTCGGTACCGGCCCTGGAGTGGGAAGAGACGCTGAATAAACGCCGCGCGATGTTTCGTGCCGTAGCGCTCGCCGAACAAACCCCCGCGTCCGACGCCTGAGGAGCTTAGCCATGTTGCTGATGATCGATAATTACGACTCTTTTACGTACAACGTTGTGCAGTACCTCGGCGAGCTGGGTGCAGAGGTCAAGGTGGTGCGCAACGATGAGCTGACTGTGGCCGAGATCGAAGCGCTCAACCCCGAGCGCATTGTGGTTTCGCCCGGCCCGTGCACGCCGAATGAGGCGGGCATCTCACTTGAAGCGATTAAACACTTCGCGGGCAAATTGCCGATTCTGGGCGTGTGCCTGGGGCATCAATCCATCGGGCAGGCCTTTGGCGGCGATGTGGTGCGTGCGCGCCACGTGATGCACGGCAAGACCAGCCCGGTTTATCACCGCGACACGGGGGTGTTCGAGGGATTGAACAACCCGTTGACCGTCACCCGTTATCACTCGCTGGTGGTCAAGCGCGAGACCCTGCCGGACTGCCTTGAGCTGACGGCCTGGACGCAACATGCCGATGGCTCGGTCGACGAGATCATGGGCGTGCGTCACAAAACCCTCCACATCGAAGGGGTGCAGTTTCACCCTGAATCGATCCTGACCGAGCAAGGTCATGAACTGTTCGCCAACTTTCTTAAACAAACCGGCGGCACGCGCTAAGGACTTCATATGGATATCAAGACTGCCCTGAACCGTATCGTCGGTCACCTCGACCTGAGCACCGAGGAAATGCGCGATGTGATGCGCGACATCATGACCGGCGAATGCACTGAGGCGCAGATTGGCGCCTTCATGATGGGCATGCGCATGAAGAGTGAAAGCATCGACGAAATCGTCGGTGCGGTCACAGTAATGCGTGAGCTGGCGGACAAAGTCGAACTCAACACACTTGATGGCGTGGTCGACATTGTGGGCACCGGCGGCGACGGTGCGAATATTTTCAACGTTTCCACAGCGTCCGCCCTGGTGATCGCAGCGGCCGGTTGCACGGTTGCCAAACACGGCAATCGCGCTGTCTCTGGCAAAAGCGGCAGTGCTGACCTACTGGAGGCGGCAGGCGTTTACCTGAACCTGACCCCGGTGCAAGTGGCTCGCTGCATTGACAGCGTGGGCATTGGTTTCATGTTTGCCCAATCCCATCATGGCGCCATGAAGCACGCGGCCATCCCGCGTCGTGATCTGGGCCTGCGTACCCTGTTCAACATGCTTGGCCCGCTTACCAATCCAGCCGGTGTGTTGCACCAGGTGGTCGGCGTGTTCAGCCAGGCGTTGTGCCGTCCTTTGGCCGAAGTGTTACAGCGTCTGGGCAGCAAGCATGTGCTGGTGGTTCATTCGCAGGACGGCCTGGACGAGTTCAGCCTGGCCGCGCCGACGTATGTCGCTGAGCTGCGCAAAGGCGAGATCACGGAATATTGGGTTCAGCCTGAAGACCTGGGCATCAAGAGCCAAAGCCTGTTTGGCCTGGTGGTCGACAGCCCCGAGCAATCGCTGGAGCTGATTCGCGATGCGCTGGGGCGCCGTAAGACCGAGGCCGGGCAGAAGGCCGCCGAGATGATCGTGCTGAATGCGGGTGCTGCGTTATACGCTGCTGATCTTGCCTACACTCTGAAAGAGGGTGTGGCGCTGGCGCACGATGCGCTGCACACCGGGCTGGCCCGGGAGAAGCTGGAAGAACTGGGCGCGTTTACCGCGATTTTCAAGCAGGAGAATGAAGCATGAGTGTGCCAACCGTTCTGGAAAATATTCTGGCGCGCAAGGTTCAGGAAGTGGCCGAGCGTAGCGCGCGCATCAGTTTGGCTGAACTTGAACGTCAGGTCGCTCAGGCCGATCCGGTCCGTGGCTTTGCCAAAGCATTGCTGGCGCAGGCCAAGTTGAAGCAGCCGGCGGTGATTGCCGAAATCAAGAAAGCATCACCGAGCAAAGGTGTGATCCGCGAGCACTTTGTGCCTGCTGACATTGCACAAAGTTATGAAAAAGGCGGCGCAACCTGCCTTTCAGTGCTGACGGACATCGATTTTTTTCAGGGCGCAGATGCGTACCTGCAGCAGGCGCGCGCGGCGTGCAAGCTGCCGGTAATCCGCAAGGATTTCATGATCGATCCGTATCAGATCGTTGAAGCCCGCGCACTGGGTGCGGACTGCGTGCTGTTGATTGTTTCGGCGCTGGATGACGTCAAGATGGCCGAACTGGCCAGTGTTGCCAAAAGCGTGGGGCTTGACGTGCTGGTTGAAGTGCATGACGGCGATGAGCTTGAGCGAGCGCTGAAAACCCTTGATACGCCCCTGATAGGTATCAACAACCGCAACCTGCACACCTTTGAGGTGAGTTTGGAAACCACACTGGACCTGTTGCCCCGTGTGCCGCGTGATCGACTGGTGATTACCGAAAGCGGAATTTTGAACCGCGCCGATGTTGAGCTGATGGAAATCAGCGAGGTGTATTCGTTCCTGGTCGGTGAAGCATTCATGCGCGCTGAAAGTCCGGGCGCAGAATTGCAGCGGTTGTTCTTCCCGGAACGCGGTACACCCATTTCGGGCTCAACAGCGGATTAAACCCGGCCAGCGTTTAGCAAGGACTGCCATGACCCGTATTCAGCGTCTCTGTGTCGAAGCCGGGCTCAAAGCCGAACAGGATTTGCTGGCATCGGTCTGCGCGGGTGAGCGTGAAGCCGGGGTGCTGTTTTGGCAGCCTACCGACCGGGCGTTGGTCATGCCTAAACGCCTGGCTCGACTGCCCGGTTTTGAGAGTGCGCGTGTTGGACTGGCGACCCACGGTTGGCCGATCCTGTTGCGGGAAACAGGCGGCGAGCCGGTTCCTCAATCCGCATCTACGGTCAACATCGCGCTGGTTTACGCCCCGCTTCGCAGCGAGGGGGATCAGGGGCGTATCGAAACTGCCTATCAGCGACTGTGCCAACCTATCTGTGATCTTTTGACCGAACTGGGCGGCGTTGCTTCATTGGGGGAAATTGAAGGGGCTTTCTGTGATGGCCGTTTCAACGTCAACCTCAATGGACGCAAGTTGGTGGGTACCGCTCAGCGCTGGCGCCAGAGTCAGGGGGGGCAACGGCCGGTGGGGCTGGTTCACGGTGCTCTGCTGCTGGATAACGAGCGCGAATCGATGGTGGCGTCGGTCAACCGATTCAATGGGCTGTGTTCACTGGAGCAGCGTTGTCGTGCGCAGAGTCACATTGCGTTGCACGAGGTGTTTGCGGCGCCCGACTTTTTTGAACAGCTGGCTTCCCGCTATCAAGACCTTCTGGCGCCGTTGCTCAAGCCTTAACGTGTGCCGTACACCACCATGGTCTTGCCTTTAACGCTGACCAGGTTCTGTTCTTCCAGATCCTTGAGCACGCGTCCCACCATCTCCCGCGAACACCCGACGATCCTGCCGATTTCCTGACGCGTCACTTTGATTTGCATGCCGTCGGGGTGAGTCATTGCGTCAGGCTGCTTGCACAGTTCCAACAAGCAACGGGCTACGCGGCCGGTCACGTCGAAGAACGCCAGATCACCTACCTTGCGTGTGGTATTGCGCAATCGTTGTGCGATTTGCCCGCTAAGCGCGTAGAGGATTTCAGGTTCTTGATGCGCGTACTCCCTGAATTTGGCGTAAGTGATTTCTGCAACTTCGCATTCGGTCTTGGCCCTGACCCACGCACTGCGCGCCTGTTCCAGGCCCGGCTGTTCGAACAACCCCAATTCGCCAATAAAATCCCCGGCATTGAGGTAGGCGATGATCATTTCACGACCGTCGTCGTCTTCGATCACGATGGTCACGGAGCCTTTGACGATGAAGAACAGCGTCTGTGAACGTTCACCGGCGCAGATGATGTTGCTTTTGGCTTGATAACGCCTGCGTTGGCAATGAGTCAGAAATTTGTCGAGGTTCTTGATCTTGGGTATGGGAGTAAGGGCAACCATGGTTGTGTCCCGTAAAGCCTGCACGGTAAGGGGGTTGATCTATTTTTATGTAGAGCGCTTGCCGGCATGGCGCCAGCGAATTGGCGCCAGCTTAACAGACGAATTCTTCACCTAACGCAGAAATTTCCTCATGCTGCGTCAGGGAAAGGCTTCGGGCCTGCCAGTCATTGAATTTTGGCCCTGTGATAAGCTGGCGCCCCTTTTAAGACAGTGGAGTCTGAGCGATGAAGGCACGCATTCAATGGGCGGGCGAAGCCATGTTTTTGGGCGAGTCGGGCAGTGGCCACGTCGTCGTCATGGACGGACCTCCAGAAAGCGGCGGCCGGAACCTGGGTGTGCGTCCTATGGAGATGCTGCTGCTGGGCCTTGGCGGTTGCAGCAATTTTGATGTGGTCAGCATCCTCAAGAAGTCGCGTCAGGCAGTCGAAAGCTGCGAGGCGTTCCTGGAGGCGGAGCGCGCCACTGAGGACCCGAAAGTGTTTACCAAGATTCACCTGCACTTCGTGGTCAAGGGACGTGGGCTAAAAGAAGCACAAGTTAAGCGTGCGATCGAACTGTCGGCCGAGAAGTATTGCTCGGCGTCGATCATGCTGGGCGCGGCCGGCGTTGCCATCAGCCATGACTACGAAATAATCGAACTGGGCTGAGTGGACATTCAATTTTCATAAAAGCATTGCAGACTCTGGCGATCAGTCGCTGACGTCTGCATAATGCGCCACTTTTTTAAGGGTCGTGGCGGGGCATCATCCCGGCGGCGGGTCCGAACAGATAACCAAAATCGCCATCGCGAAGAGGTGTTAACCGTCCTACGCAGGTGCGTCCCACGCACTTGACGGGCATGCTGGATCACGCGGCCGAGCCGCATCGACATAGAGAGTTTTATTACGGTGAAAAGCAAACTCAAGCTCCACGGGTTCAATAACCTGACAAAGACCTTGAGCTTCAACATCTATGACATCTGCTATGCGGAAACCCCGCAAGACCAGCAGGCATACGTTGAGTACATCAATCAAGAGTACGACGCAGAACGCCTGACGCAGATCCTTACAGATGTGGTTGATATCATTGGTGCCAACATCCTGAACATCGCCCGTCAGGATTACGATCCCCAAGGCGCCAGCGTGACTATTCTGATTTCCGAGCAGCCGGTAACACCTACCGAAAGCCAGATCGAAGAATCCCCAGGCCCGCTGCCAGAGACCATTTTGGGTCACCTCGACAAAAGTCATATCACGGTACACACCTATCCGGAGATTCATCCGGTGGACGGAATCGCGACTTTCCGTGTGGACATCGACGTGTCGACGTGCGGCGTTATTTCACCGCTTAAAGCTCTCAACTATCTGATCCATCAATTTGATTCGGACATCGTGACGGTCGACTATCGCGTGCGCGGCTTTACCCGCGACGTGGAAGGTAAAAAGCACTTTATCGATCACGAGATCAATTCGATCCAGAACTACCTCTCCGAAGACACCCGCGACGGTTATCAAATGACCGACGTGAATGTGTATCAAGAGAACCTGTTTCACACCAAGATGCTGCTCAAGGACTTCGAACTGGATAACTACCTGTTCGGCGATGCCACGAGCAATCTGTCGACCGAGCAGCGCGCTCAGGTCACTGAGCGTGTGAAGCACGAAATGCTCGAAATCTTTTACGCACGCAATATGTCGTAAGCAACGAGCAACCAAAAAAGGCGGCTACCGTGAGGTGAGCCGCCTTTTTTGTGTGCATTTTGCGCAGGGGCGATTAAATGCGATAGGTACTTTTGGTCATGACTTTTGCCATCAGGCTCATCCCGAATTTTACGGGTGCCGGGAAACGGTAACCGCCCGCCTCCAGTGCGGACTCAGCATGGTGTTCTTCATCGATGCGCATTTGTTCGAGAATGGCGCGCGACTTTTCGTCTTCGGGCGGCAGTTGCGCCAGGTGTTCGTTCAAGTGCTTGCACACTTGATCTTCGGTGGCGGCGACAAACCCCAGGCTGACTTTGTCGCTGATCAGGCCGGCCACAGCGCCAATCCCGAAAGACATGCCGTAAAACAGCGGGTTCAGTACGCTCGGGTGGCTACCCAATTGACGAATGCGTTGTTCGCACCAGGCCAGATGATCGATTTCTTCTTCAGCGGCATGTTCCATGGCTTCGCGCACCTGCGGCAGCTTAGCGGTCAGGGCTTGGCCCTGATACAAGGCCTGGGCGCAGACTTCGCCGGTATGGTTGATGCGCATCAGACCCGCCACATGACGCGTGGTCTGTTCCCCCAGCGGGTTTTCAGGTTTGACGATGGCAGGTGAGGGGCGATACGGCTGGCCGCTGAAAGGCAGCAAAGTGCGCATTGCGGTATCAGCTTGTAACAGAAGACGGTCAATCGGCGAGTAGTGACGTTGGGTAGTCATGCTTACCTCCGGAAAAAATCACGGCGGCCAGTTTACCCCAATCGGACGGGCAGGGTTTGCGTTGGATCATGGGTCAGCGCAGGAGGTTTTGGCACTCCCGCGCAAACCGATCGATGAATCAGCCCGGCGGCCAGTTCATTTGGCGCTGACCCAGCACGTGCATGTGAATGTGGTAAACCGTTTGGCCGCCCTCTTCATTGCAGTTCATCACGACACGAAAGCCCTTCTCGCAGCCTTGTTCGACCGCCAGACGCTGCGCGGTGAACAAAATATGACCGGCCAGCGCTTTGTCTTCTTCGGTCAGGTCATTGAGGGTGCGGATCGGTTTTTTCGGGATGACCAGAAAGTGCACCGGCGCTTGTGGCGCAATGTCGTGAAACGCCAGAACCTGATCATCTTCATAAATGATCTTTGCGGGTATTTCACGGTTGATGATCTTGGTGAACAGAGTATCCAAAGCTGTATCTCCGTAAGTGAAGTCCGATCTGAGTGTACGCAGGGGATCGTTTGGCGACCAGCCACCTTAACGTGGGCAGTACGACTTGTTAACCGAGGCGGCAATCTTGCGTGTCATCCAGCGTGAAAGCAGCCGGGGGACGCGGGTCATCCAGCGGTTTCGCCAGCCCGGCATGATAATCGCCTTGTTCTTTTCAAGTGCGCGTACGGTGTAAAGCGCGACTTCTTCAGGGCTCAGTGCATGGCGATTGTGTTTGACCGTGTCGGCATTCATGTTCGCCGCCTCAAAAAAACCGGTGCGGGTGATGCCGGGGCAGAGCACTGACACGTTGATCCCGGTTTTCTTGACCTCTTCGCGCAGGCCCTCTGAAAAGTGCAGCACGTAGGCTTTACTGGCGAAGTAGGTGCTCAGCCAAGGGCCCGGCTGATACGCCGCGATCGAGGAAACGTTGAGGATCTGCCCGCCGCCCTGGACCGCCATCATATTGCCGATGGCATGGCACAGCCGCGTGAGGGCCAGCACATTGAGCTCGATCAAATCTTGCTCTGCGCTCCAGTCGTGCGCCAGGAAGGGGCCGCAGGTTCCGATCCCTGCGCAATTGATCAGCAAATCAATCTGCCTGTCACCTTCTTCCAGCTCCAGCAGGAAGCCGGACAACCGCAGCGGCTCGCCCAGATCGCAGGCGCGAATCAGCACTTCTACGCCAAAGCGCTGGGTGAATTCGAGGGCTATGGCCTCCAGTGCGTCCCGTTGGCGGGCAACCAGAATCAAACTGCGCCCGCGACGGGCAAGGGCTTCTGCCAGGGCCAGGCCAATGCCGCTTGAGGCGCCAGTGATCAAAGCGTAACGGGTCATGCTGTTCTCCATCGCAACGGTTCAGTCCGGTGACAATGATGTCCCTGGCGTTAGCGCGTTTAATAAAGTGCGCAGTCTACAGGCTGTTGGTGCCGGCTGCGTTGATGAACGAGGTTGCAAGGCCCAGTGCAAAGGCGAGGACCGTCACGATTAACGAAACAATCATCAGCGTGATCGCAACCCAAGCCAGTACTTTGACTGCCGGACTGTTAGGCGGCGGTGGCGGGCCATACTGGTTCGTACCGGTCGTACCGGGCATCAGTACCAACATAAAGGACAGGATCAGGGTTGCCACAGGCACTAAATGCAGCAAGAGCATCCACGCTGACCAGTTGAGATCATGCAGGCGCTGTGCGCTGATCCTGATGCTAATGACGAAATAGGCCAGTAGTAACGTCAGGCTACAGGTGAACCCCAGCGTGTATGAGACTTGGGCTAACAGCAGGCACGGGATGAGCAGTGCAGCCGCGATTGCGGTGAGCACCAGTGGCCAGGCCAGCATTCGCATGCGGCCAATTCGACCGTCGAACCCCAATGGGTCCAGCGTGCCATACGATTCGTGAGATTTTTTATCCAGGCTTACTTCCGGCATTACTGCGTCCTTGTCAGGTATTTAAAAAATGAAGCCCGCTGATTGGGCGGGCTTCGATGTTTCAAAGGTGTGGCCAATGGCTGGATAACCGTTGAATTCGACTTAACGCCTGACGATATTCCTCGTCCAGGCGTGCGATCAGTTCATCCGTTGAAGGCAAGTCGAAGATTTCGCCTACGCCCTGACCGGCCGACCACACGGTTTTCCATGCTTTGGCTTCATCGTTGAGCGGTTTCAGTTTGTTTCCTGATTCCCCCTTGCTTTGCAACGCTGCCAAGTCGTACCCGGCATTTTCAAGGCTTTGCCGCATGAAGCTGGCAGGTACGCCTGATACCGCCGGGGTGTGAATGATATCGGCCGCGCGGGATGCTAGCAGCATCTGCTTATAAGCGTCAGGCGCATGGCTTTCGCGGGTGGCGATGAAGCGCGTGCCCATATAGGCCAAGTCGGCGCCAAGTGTTTGAGCTGCCAAGATCTCGTGGCCGTGGTTCAGGCAGCCTGCGAGCAGCAGCGTTTTGTCGAAAAACTGGCGTATCTCAGCCGCCAGAGCGAAAGGGCTCCAGGTGCCCGCATGCCCGCCTGCGCCAGCAGCAACAGCGATCAAACCGTCGACACCGGCTTGTGCGGCTTTTTCGGCGTGACGGCGGGTGGTGACATCATGGAAGACCAGCCCGCCGTAGCTGTGAACCGCGTCGATCACCTCTTTAGCGGCGCCCAGGCTGGTGATCACGATGGGCACTTTGTGCTCAATGCAAATGGCGAGGTCTGCTTCAAGTCGTGGGTTGCTGTTGTGCACGATCAGGTTCACGGCGTAGGGCGCCGGGTTATCCAGTAGTGCCAGACCTGCTTCGATTTCCTCCAGCCAGGCTTTGAACCCCTGGCTGTCGCGCTGGTTCAGTGCCGGGAAACTGCCGACTACGCCGTTACGGCAGCAGGCAAGCACCAGTTGCGGGTTGGAGATCAGAAACATAGGAGCGGCCACCACCGGCAGGCGCAAGCGTTGTTCAAGCAGAGCGGGCAGTGACATCGGATAACCTCGTTGAAAGATGAGTTGCCGTTAGAACGGTTTGACCACCACCAGAATTACGATGGCGATCAGAAACAGGACCGGCACTTCGTTGAACCAGCGGAAGTACACATGGCTGCGGGTATTTTCTCCACGGGCGAAGCGTTTAACTTGAGCCCCGCACATGTGGTGATAGCCGATGAGCAGCACCACGAGTGTCAATTTGGCATGCATCCAGCCCTGGCTAAAATAGCCGCTAGGGTTAAGGCTGATCAGCCAGCCGCCAAAAATGATTGTGGCGATCATCGCGGGGCCCATGATGCCGCGATACAGCTTGCGCTCCATGACGCTGAAGCGCTCTTTGCTGACGGAATCTTCGCTTTGGGCGTGGTAAACGAACAGGCGAGGCAGGTAAAACAGGCCAGCAAACCAGCAGACGATGCTGATGATGTGGAAGGCTTTGAGCCATAGATAAAGCATTTTTAGTTATTCCCAGGTTCACGGTAGATCAAATAGTAGTAGTAGAGCGTCCGGGAGTCACCTTGGCGGTTGTCGCAGGGGCGCGCTGTCCCTATTATCGAGGGCTTTCCAGTGGGTTCGTTGAGGGGCAGGTTATGGTCAAGGTCGGTATTGTCGGCGGCACGGGTTACACCGGTGTCGAATTGCTGCGTTTGCTGGCGCAGCATCCGCAGGCAGAAGTGGTAGTGATCACTTCTCGATCCGAAGCAGGCCTGCCTGTTGCTGATATGTATCCCAACCTGCGCGGTCATTACGATGGCCTTGCCTTCAGCGTGCCTGATACTCAGACATTGGCGGCGTGTGATGTGGTGTTTTTCGCGACGCCCCATGGCGTGGCTCATGCCTTGGCAGGTGAATTGCTTGCGGCCGGAACCAAGGTGATCGACCTGTCGGCCGATTTCCGTCTGCAAGATGCAGAGGAGTGGGCCAAGTGGTACGGCCAGCCGCATGGTGCGCCTGAACTGCTAGAAGAGGCGGTTTATGGCCTGCCGGAAGTCAATCGCGAACAAATAAGGCAAGCGCGATTGATTGCAGTGCCGGGTTGCTACCCGACTGCTACCCAACTGGGTTTTCTTCCTTTGCTCGAAGCAGGTCTTGCCGATACGTCGGTTTTGATTGCTGACTGTAAATCCGGTGTCAGCGGAGCTGGTCGGGGGGCGAGTGTTGGCTCTCTATATGCCGAAGCGTCTGAAAGCATGAAGGCTTATGCCGTCAAAGGGCATCGTCACCTGCCGGAAATTCGTCAGGGTTTACGCCGTGCCGCCGGGAAAGAGGTAGGGCTGACATTCGTCCCGCATTTAACGCCAATGATTCGTGGGATTCATTCCACGTTGTACGCGACGGTTACTGATCGCTCTGTGGATCTGCAGGCGCTGTTTGAAAAGCGTTATGCAAACGAGCCTTTTGTGGATGTAATGCCTGCTGGCAGCCATCCCGAAACACGTAGTGTGCGCGGCGCCAATGTGTGCCGCATAGCCATTCACCGCCCGCAGGATGGCGATCTGGTGGTCGTTTTGTCGGTTATCGACAACTTGGTCAAGGGGGCGTCAGGTCAGGCCGTGCAGAATATGAATATCCTGTTTGGTCTGGATGAGCGTCTGGGCCTGTCCCATGCCGGAATGCTGCCGTAAACCTTGCAGATATCCTCAAGCGGTACGCGTTCAGCTTACCGCTGCTACTTATGAATAGTTGACCGCTTTTCTAGGAGAAGCGGATAATGCGCGTCATCACGCATTATGGCGGCATAGCGCCGGGAGATAGTCAGCATGAGCGTCGAATCCTTCACCCCCATGGCTTTGCAATTCACCGAAGGTGCTGCGCACAAGGTGAAGAGCCTGGTCGATGAAGAGGGTAATGATCGTTTGAAGCTGCGCGTATTTGTGACGGGCGGCGGTTGTTCGGGTTTTCAGTACGGTTTCACTTTTGATGAAGAAGTCGCAGACGATGACACTATCGTTGAGCGCGAGGGCGTGAGCCTAGTGGTTGATCCGATGAGCTTCCAGTACCTGGCTGGCGCTGAAGTGGACTATCAGGAAGGTCTCGAAGGGTCGCGTTTTGTGATCAAAAACCCGAATGCCACCACGACCTGTGGTTGCGGTTCGTCCTTCTCGATTTGATTGTCCGCACACACGTTTGACCCTCAACGCCGCGTCGATACGCGGCGTTTTGCTGTCTGCCGTTTATTGAACGGGTGTTCAGGCGGGATAGATAGCGCCAAGGATGCGCAAGCCGCGAGCGCCAGTGACGCTGGGGCGGTTGGTAGGAATGTTTTCCAGGCAGCAATGGGCCAACCACGCAAAAGCCATGGCCTCCACCCAGTCTGGATCCACGCCTTTAACCTGGGTGCTATTGACCCGGGTTTGGGGGAGGAGTGAAGCGAGCCGCGTCATCAGTGCGGTGTTGTGCGCGCCGCCACCGCATACCAGAAGCTCGTCGGTGTGCGGTTGAGCGCTTTGCAGTGAGTCCACGATCGTTAGGGCTGTGAGTTCGAGCAGGGTTGCCTGAATGTCTTCAGCGGGGAAGGCGGGCAGGCTGAAGAGATGGTGCTTCAGCCAATTCAGGTTAAAGACTTCGCGCCCGGTGCTTTTTGGGCCTTGTGTCTTGAAGAATGGGTCGCTGAGCAACGTGTTCAGCAAAACTGGTTCTACTCTGCCACTGGCAGCCCATTGGCCACTACGGTCATACAGGTCGCCGCGTGTGTCTTGTATCCAGGCATCCAGCAAGACGTTTCCGGGCCCGCAATCGAATCCGGCTACAGGCTCGGCAGGTGTTATCAAACTTAGGTTGCTGAATCCGCCAACATTTAAAACGGCTCGATAGCCACTCTCGTGAGTGAACAAGGCTTCGTGAAATGCCGGCACGAGCGGCGCGCCCTGGCCGCCAGCTGCGACATCCCGCCGACGGAAATCGCCCACCACGCAAATCCCTGTCAACTCGGCCAATAAAGCAGGGTTACCGATTTGAACGGTATAGCCAAGAGCGGGTTCGTGCCGGATGGTCTGGCCGTGGCTGCCTATCGCCCGGATGTCTTGTGGGGAGAGCTGTTGTTGTGTGAGAAGTGCGTTTACGCCTTGTGCGGCCAGTTCAACCCAGTGATTTTCAGCAATGGCACAGCGGGCAACTTCGTCAGGGCCGCTGGCGCACAGGCTGAGTAATTCGGCGCGTAATGAGGATGGCATGGGGGTGTAGTGAGAGGCGAGAAGCTTGATGCTCGCCCCTAACTCGATCAGAGCGATGTCCATGCCATCGAGGCTTGTGCCGGACATCACTCCTATGTAGAGCGCCATGACTTAGCGCTTGCTCGAAGCCAGCAGGGTGGCTTTTTCCTGATTCATGCGAGCCATCAATGGCTGGCTTTGTTGCATGAACCGGGCACGCTCGTTTTTGGCAATCGGATCAGCCATCGGGAGCTTTTGCCCCAGCGGATCTACATGGACGCCATTGACTTGAAACTCGTAATGCAGGTGTGGGCCGGTCGACAGGCCGGTCGTGCCAATGTAACCAATGACTTGCCCTTGCTTGACGGCGCCGCCCGTTTTGACGCCCTTGGCGAAGCCCTGCATGTGGCCGTAAAGCGTGCGGTACGTGTTGCCATGTTGAATGATGACGGTGTTGCCGTAGCCGCCACGACGGCCTGCAAGTAATACTTTGCCATCACCGGCAGCCTTGATCGGTGTTCCACGTGGTGCCGCGTAATCCACGCCTTTGTGGGCACGGATCTTGTTCAGGATCGGGTGTTTGCGTCCCGAAGAGAAGCGTGAACTGATGCGGGCGAAATCTACTGGGGTGCGGATGAAGGCTTTGCGCATGCTATTGCCGTCAGCGGTGTAGTAATTGCTGATGCCCTGCTTGTTGGTGTAACGCACTGCCGTATAGGTTTTGCCTCGGTTGGTGAAGCGAGCAGACAAGATGTTGCCCGTGCCAACCGTTTTGCCGTTGACCACTTTTTGCTCGTAGACAACCTCGAACTGATCGCCGGGCCGTATGTCTTGTGCAAAGTCGATGTCATAGCCGAATACTTTGGCCATATCCATCGTCATGCTGTGAGGCAGGCCGGCGCGCTGGCCGGAAGCAGACAAGGAGCTGCTGATTACACCGTGAACATAGGCGGTGCGCAGTGTCGGTTGAGCTGTCACACGGCGAAACGAATAGCCCTTGGCTGTTTTGCTCAAGGTGATGGTTTCGAGATCGCTGATGCGGCTGTGCAGGTTATTGAGCTGACCGTCTGTGCCCATTTCAAACTCGAGCTTCTGCCCGTGTTTCAGCTGGCTGAACTGCTTGGCCTGTTTGTCGCTGGCCAGAACCTCGTGTACGGACGCAGCGGGCAGGCCCACTTTCTCAAACAGGGTAGAGAGGGTATCGCCCTTCGCGACAATGACTTCGCGGTGGCTAGGCGCTTTTTTGTCTTCAGCTTTGGCAGTCGCAGCGGGCGCGCTGTCTTGCGGGTCTATTTGGGTAAACGGAGCAGGTGTCGCTTCATTTGTGGCCTGAACGAGGTCTGCGGCGTCTTGATCTTGTGTCAGTTGTTCTGCGGGGGTTTCCAGTTCCAGGTTTAGCGTTGTGCGTTTGGCCTCGACTTCGCTGGATGGAAATACCAGCAGTGCCAAACTCAATAATGCTGCGATCCCGCTTGCGGCGAGCAGGTGGGTCTTCGGATAAAGCGGTGGCGCTTTAGGCGGTTGACTGGTCATAGGTAATTTGACTTTGAGATAAAGGATGAATTGGAAAAGATGACTGACACTGTGAAGATGAAATAACTGTATAAAATATAACCAAAACGCCCTTGAAGCAAGTTGACCACACATAAACTGACAGATAGCCTCCCGTGCGCCCGCCAGAACTTGTAATTAGTGGGTGATCTTGTATGGTTGGTTCCCTTTGAAATTGAGCCTTACGGGTCTGATATGAAGTCGGTTGAAGAGCAGCTAGCGCTAATCAAGCGTGGTGCCGAAGAGGTACTGGTCGAGTCTGAACTGGTCGAGAAGTTGAAGCGTGGCCAGCCGCTGCGTATTAAGGCGGGATTTGACCCTACTGCACCCGATCTGCATTTGGGTCACACCGTACTGATCAATAAGCTGCGCCAGTTTCAGGAGCTCGGTCATCACGTCATCTTTCTGATCGGTGACTTTACCGGGATGATTGGTGATCCAAGTGGCAAGAGTGCGACGCGTCCTCCGCTGACGCGCGAGCAAGTGCTCGACAACGCCGAGACCTATAAGACACAGGTCTTCAAGATTCTGGATCCATCGAAAACCGAAGTGGCGTTCAACTCAACCTGGATGGATCAGATGGGGCCTGCGGATTTTATTCGTCTGACGTCCCAATACACTGTAGCGCGCATGCTTGAGCGCGACGACTTTGATAAGCGCTACACCACGAATCAGCCTATTGCTATCCACGAGTTTTTGTATCCGTTGGTACAGGGCTATGACTCGGTTGCCTTGCGAGCGGATGTCGAGTTAGGTGGCACTGATCAGAAGTTTAATTTGCTGATGGGTCGTGAGTTGCAGCGTGGTTATGGGCAGGAGGCGCAGTGCATCGTCACGATGCCTTTGCTTGAGGGGTTGGATGGCGTCAAGAAGATGTCCAAATCCCTGGGTAATTACGTTGGTATTCAGGAAGCGCCTGGTGTGATGTATAGCAAGCTGGTGTCGATCCCGGATGCTTTGATGTGGCGTTACTTTGAATTGCTCAGCTTCCGCTCGATGGATGAGATCAATGCCTTTAAGGCAGAGGTTGAGGCTGGGGCCAATCCGCGAGATATCAAAATCAAGCTGGCTGAAGAGATTGTGGCGCGTTTTCACGGTGCAGAGGCTGCAGCTAATGCGCACCGTGGTGCGGGTAACCGCATGAAAGAGGGTGAGCTGCCGGATGACTTGCCTGAGATTGAGCTGAGCGCTACTGAAGACATGCCGATTGCTGCAGTGCTGAATAAAGCTGGGCTGGTGAAGAACTCTGCGGTTGCGCGTGATTTGTTGGGTTCGGGCGGTGTGCGTATTGATGGAGAGGTGGTTGATCGCTCCTATATATATGCATTGGGCTCCACTCATGTTTGTCAGGCGGGTAAGAAGGCGTTTGCGCGAATTACGTTGAAATCTGAATAAACTTGAAAATAATGCTGGACGGCGCATTTTGTTGGCCTATAATGCGCCCACTTCCGGCGCAGTCGAAACGGAAAACTCCTTGAGTTTCAATGAGTTAGACGGTTTTGACGATACCAGCTTCAATTCATCGAAGCAGGAAATGAGGTGTTGACAGCAGCGTGTAACGCTGTAGAATTCGCCTCCCGCTGACGAGAGATCGAAAGCGCAAGTGGTTGATGTTACAGAGGAAACTTTGAAAACATCTTAAAATAACCGCTTGACAGCAACAGAGGCTGCTGTAGAATGCGCGCCTCGGTTGAGCGAAAGCTTAACCAACCGCTCTTTAACAACTGAATCAAGCAATTCGTGTGGGTGCTTGTGGAGTCA